>CAJUJP010000031.1 GCA_910586615.1 uncultured Lachnospiraceae bacterium | reverse complement strand
CTGTGAATAGAGTTATCCATGATTCCATAGCCTGTTATGCACATTTCCACAATGCGCCCTTGCTTTTCAGTCCTTATGCGGTTCGTTCCGCTTTCTGCTTTTTCTTGTGGTATGCTTCCCTCCCTTCATTAAAGATATTGAATAAAAATAGGGAACAAACCCAAAATAGGGTCTATTCCCAAACATCAAACAAGGGAAAGCAATATGCTTTCCCTTGCAGAACTTATATATAGACTTTTACCACAATATCCTTAAATCTGTTAGCCTTTGTGTACTCTGGACGTTCAGCCATAAATGCCCTTACATTCTCTCTCGACACCGTTAAGGTACAGAAGTAAATATATGGTTGTCTAATTCCTCTTTTCGTTAATAGCCGCCTGCGCTGCCGCCAATCTCGCGATCGGCACTCTGAACGGTGAACAGGACACATACGTCAGTCCAACCTTATGGCAAAACTCCACAGACGAAGGATCGCCGCCGTGTTCGCCGCAGATACCGAGCTTGATGTCCGGCCTGGTCGCACGGCCTTTCTCTGCCGCCATCTGTACCAGCTGGCCTACGCCGCTCTGATCCAGTCTTGCGAAGGGATCTGACTCATAGATCTTGTTCTTATAGTAATCACTCAGGAACTTGCCCGCATCATCACGGGAGAACCCGAAGGTCATCTGTGTTAAATCGTTTGTGCCGAAAGAGAAGAACTCTGCTTCCTCGGCAATCTCGTTTGCCAGAAGCGCCGCTCTCGGAATCTCGATCATCGTTCCCACATGGTACTTGATATCGGAATTCTTTTCTTTCTTCACCTGTTCTGCCGTTTCTACCACAACATCCTTGACGAACTTAAGCTCTTTCTTCTCGCCTACGAGCGGAATCATGATTTCAGGCACGATATCAAAGCCTTTTTCATTCTTCACTTCGATGGCTGCTTCCATAACGGCTCTCGTCTGCATCTTTGCAATCTCAGGATAGGTAACTGCCAGACGGCATCCGCGGTGGCCCATCATCGGGTTGAACTCATGCAGGGAATCACAGATTTCCTGTACTTCTTCAGCAGTCATCATCATCTCCACGGCCAGATCATCAATATCATTCTGGTCTGTCGGTACAAACTCATGAAGCGGCGGATCCAGGAAACGGATGGTAACCGGTCTTCCCTCCATTACTTCATATAGCGCTTTGAAATCTCCCTTCTGGAAAGGAATCAGAGCATTCAGCGCTTTCTCTCTCTGCTCTACTGTTCTTGCCAGGATCATCTGACGGATCTTCGGAATCCTGTCAGGCTCAAAGAACATATGCTCGGTACGGCAAAGGCCGATACCTTCTGCGCCGTATTTTACTGCATTCGCTGCATCTGCAGGTGTATCTGCATTGGTACGCACCTGAAGTTTACGGTACTTGTCCGCCCACTCCATGATGCGGCCAAAGTTACCGCTGACGGATGCTTCTACAGTCTTAATATCGCCTTTATAAATCTTACCGGTGGAGCCGTCCAGAGAAATATAATCTCCTTCATGGAATTCTTCTCCGCCCAGTTCAAATACTTTATCATGCTCATTGATCGCAATCTCGCCGCATCCGGATACACAAGCCGTACCCATACCACGTGCTACAACTGCTGCATGGGATGTCATACCGCCGCGCACTGTCAGAATACCTTCTGCCGCATGCATTCCTTCGATATCTTCGGGAGAGGTCTCAAGACGAACCAGAATAACTCTCTCTC
The DNA here is from genome assembly GCA_910586615.1 of uncultured Lachnospiraceae bacterium. Taxonomy (GTDB): domain Bacteria; phylum Bacillota; class Clostridia; order Lachnospirales; family Lachnospiraceae; genus UBA3282. The sequence continues at coordinate 42,406 of CAJUJP010000031.1, read as the reverse complement.
CTTTTTCATGAGCTTCTTTTGCCTCCTGCGCGGTAAAGTATACTTTACCTGCCGCTGCACCGGGAGATGCGGGAAGTGCCTGTCCAATCACCTGTCCTGCCTTCAAAGCTGCGGGATCAAAGGTCGGATGCAACAGCTGGTCGAGAGATTTGGCCTCAATACGAAGCACTGCCTCCTCAGGCGTGATCATACCTTCGTCCACCAGATCACATGCAATCTGAATTGCCGCCGGTGCGGTTCTTTTACCGTTACGGGTCTGCAAGAAGAACAGCTTTCCGTCCTCGATGGTAAACTCCATATCCTGCATATCACGGTAATGGTTCTCTAATTTATTAGCGATCTCCATGAACTGTTTGAAACACTCAGGAAGATCTTCTTCCAGTTTGGTGATCGGCTGCGGTGTACGGATACCTGCCACCACGTCTTCGCCCTGTGCATTGATCAGGTATTCACCATAGATGCCCTTTGCACCGGTGGAAGGATTTCTGGTAAAGGCAACGCCGGTGCCTGAGGTATCGCCCATATTACCGAATACCATGGCCTGCACGTTGACCGCCGTACCCCAGTCGCCGGGAATATCATTCATTCTTCTGTATACGATGGCTCTCTCATTATCCCAGGAGCGGAATACCGCTTTCACGGCCTCCATCAGCTGTACCTTAGGCTCCTGCGGGAATTCCTCGCCTTTGTTATCTTTATAGATATTCTTAAATTTAACGATAATCTCTTTCAGATCCTCTGCAGTCAGATCAGTGTCAAACTTAACGCCTTTCGCCTCTTTGATCTCGTCCAGAATCCGCTCAAAATAAGACTTCGGAATCTCCATAACCACATCGGAAAACATCTGAATAAATCTTCTATAGGAATCATACGCGAATCTCGGATTGCCTGTCTTCTTCGCAAAGCCTTCCACTGCAACATCATTCAGTCCGAGATTAAGAATTGTGTCCATCATGCCCGGCATGGAAGCCCTTGCGCCGGAACGTACCGATACGAGAAGCGGATTCTCGGTATCTCCGAATTTCTTTCCCTGTTTCTCTTCCAGACCTGCAAGTGCCGTAAAGATCTGCTCTTTGATCTCATCGGTGATCTGTCTGCCGCTGTTATAATAGTCTGTACAGGCTTCTGTCGTGACCGTAAACCCCTGTGGAATCGGCAGACCCAGATTCGTCATCTCCGCAAGGTTCGCACCCTTGCCGCCGAGAAGATTACGCATGTCAGCATTGCCTTCCTCAAATAAGTACACCCATTTCGCCATAGTTTTTGCCCTCTCTTTTCCTTTAAGCTATACTTCCTGTCTGCAGTCTCCTGTAAACAGAAACTGCAAAACGCCATAAATACTAATATTTATGACATTTGATGGCGCACCCCTTTGTGCTCTTTAAGTATTTTACCATATATTTGAAAATTTAGCACTGATTTTTTTTGTTTTTTCAATCGTGGCTTAAATACAAAATTGAGAGATCAAAAATTTTTCAACCCACTCTCAAGGCAGAAATCCCTCAAAAATAAACACATCAAATTCCCCCCGCAGCTTATCAAGCTCTCTCCGGCTCCGAACGGTCCATGCCGCCGACGGCCTGCCAAAGAGCCGCTTGCAGATCCGTCTGCCGGGTTCTTCCCTAAACTCGTGATTATATGCAATAAAATCCGGTTTCGTGAAAAAGTTAAGCATCAGATGCGTCATGAAAAAGTAAAGAATGTTACGGTATCCGCCGTCCATCCGGAAATTGGATGCAAGCTGGCCTCTTGCCACATCATTGTGATGTCTTCGAAACCACCACAATACCATGGGGTTAAAGGACTCAATGCAATAAGCGCCCTCGTAGCCTCGCAGCATTCTGTCGATCACTCCGCAGAAGGATACATCCGCCTTTTCTCCTTTGATCTCTACGATCAGCGGCACTCTGCCGTCAACCATACGAAGAAAATCTTCCAGCTTCGGTATGCGTTCCCCGGAATCCGCCAGGGTATAACGCTGCAGTTCCGCATATGTATGCTTTTCCAGTTCTCCCGGCACGCCGCACATGCGGTCCAGTTTAAAATCATGAAAGATCACCGGAATACCGTCTTTTGTCACATGGACATCCAGTTCTATACCGTAGCCGGCCTCCACAGCCCGCCGAAAGGCTTCCATGGAATTCTCCGGTGCCTCTCCCGCATTATCGTGAAGTCCTCTGTGGGCAAAATACTTTTTCCGGAAAAGATCCATATCCGGGCAGTTCAACATACGCGGCATAACCGCCGCCAGATACACAAGCCCGGAACCCAAAAAAAGTTTCGCCGTCCGTTTTATCATTTTCACTATCATTTTCCCCCATATCAGAGCAGTTTACCGGAATGCCGTCAGAAATTCCAAAATATTCCGAAAAAATGCTTTTCTTCCCGGTCAGAATCAGCACATCACTCCGGCTCCTACTCAAATTGCCATCTGAAAGCCAAGGTCCTCCGGCTTATTTTTCAATCTAATCCCAATGATTCCGCTCTGCGGAATCTCATAATCCATAGACAAGCACGCTAATCCCCTTGCATATCGCAAGCCTGTCCATGATACTGTCGAAACAGAAATCCTGACCCTATACCGAATTATAGCTGTATCCCGCAAAACTGCAAGTGTTTTTGTTGAAAACCCCTGTCTTTTGTGTATAATGATATAGGTAACTTTTAACAGAATGAATATAGAATGCAGAGAAAATGAGGTTTTAAACATGATTCAGGCAAATAATGTGACATTACGAGTAGGAAAAAAAGCACTCTTTGAAGACGTTAACATTAAATTCACGGAAGGAAACTGCTACGGTCTGATCGGGGCCAACGGCGCGGGCAAATCTACTTTTCTGAAGATTCTCTCCGGCGCTCTGGAAACAACCAACGGCGATGTCTCCATCACGCCCGGACAGCGGCTCTCCGTTCTGGAACAGGATCACTTTAAATATGACGCTTATCCTGTCATGGACACGGTAATCATGGGTAATGAGCGGCTCTATCAGATCATGAAGGAAAAGGATGCGATCTACGCCAAGGAAGACTTTTCCGATGAGGACGGCATACGTGCCAGTGAACTGGAAGCGGAATTTGCCGAGATGGACGGCTGGGATGCGGAGTCAAACGCCGCCATGCTCTTAAACGGGCTGGGTGTGGGCACGGAACTGCACTACAGCACGATGGCAGACTTAAACGGCAGCGAGAAGGTGAAAGTACTGCTAGCCAAAGCGCTGTTCGGCAACCCGGACATCCTGCTTCTGGACGAGCCTACCAACCATCTGGATCTGGACGCTATCGCATGGCTGGAAGAGTTCCTGATCAATTTTGACAACACGGTGATCGTAGTCTCCCATGACCGTTATTTTCTTAACAAGGTCTGCACCCATATCGCAGACATCGACTACGGCAAGATTCAGCTTTTTGCCGGAAACTACGATTTCTGGTACGAATCCAGCCAGCTGATCATCAAGCAGCGCAAGGAAGCCAACAAGAAGAAGGAAGAGCAGATCAAGGAGCTGCAGGAGTTTATCTCCCGTTTCTCCGCCAACGCCAGCAAATCCAAACAGGCAACCTCAAGAAAACGTGCCCTGGAAAAGATCGAACTGGACGATATCCGCCCTTCCAGCAGAAAATATCCTTACATTGATTTCCGTCCGGAACGTGAGATCGGCAATGAAGTTCTCACCGTGGAAGGACTCAGCAAGACCGTAGGCGGTGAAAAAATACTGGACAACATTTCCTTTATCGTGGGACACGACGATAAGATCGCTTTCGTAGGTGGAAATGAACTGGCAAAGACTACTTTGTTCAAAATCCTCATGGGAGAAATGGAACCGGATGAGGGCACATACAAATGGGGCGTTACCACTTCCCAGGCATACTTCCCCAAGGACAACACTGCCGAATTTGACAATGATTACACGATCACGGAATGGCTCATGGGCTACTCTCCGGTCAAGGATGTGACCTACGTGCGCGGTTTCCTGGGACGTATGCTCTTTGCGGGCGAAGACGGCGTGAAGAAGGTCAAGATTTTATCCGGTGGTGAGAAGGTACGCTGCCTTTTGTCCAAAATGATGATCAGCGGCTCCAACTGTCTGCTTTTCGACGAGCCTACCAACCATCTGGACATGGAATCCATCACCGCTCTGAACGAAGGCATGAAAAAGTTCAAAGGTGTGGAACTGTTCTCCTGCCACGATCATCAGGTAGTGCAGACCACTGCCAACCGGATCATGGAGATTCTGCCGGACGGCACACTGATCGACAAGATCACCACATACGATGAATATCTGGAAAGCGATGAGATGGCCAGAAAGCGTACTGTCTATACAAGTACCGCCAGCGAGGAAGAGGACGACTGACCTGAGAAACACTGAAATGGAGTGAATCATGAAAGCAATAGACCTTCACACGCACTCAAACAAATCCGACGGAAGCTTCAGTCCCGCAAAGCTGGTAGATTATGCTGCCGCCAGGGGACTTCGGGCGCTGGCGCTGACCGACCATGACACCATAGACGGTCTGGCAGAGGCCATAGCCCGCGGAAAGGAACTGTCTGAAGCCGGACAGCCTTCCGTGGAAGTCATTCCGGGCATAGAATTTTCCACAAAGTATGAAAGTCAGGATGTGCACATCGTAGGGCTTTACATTGCCTACGACTCTCCTGCCTTCTGCGACAGGCTGCAGGCTTTCGTGGATTCCCGCACAAACCGGAATATCAGGATGTGCCGCAACCTGCAGGAAGCTGGCATTGATATCAGTTTTGAAAAGCTTCAGGAAAGAAATCCTGATGCCGTAATCACCAGGGCCCACTATGCCGCCTTTCTACTCGAAGAAGGCTGTGTCAGAAGCCGTCAGGAGGCTTTTGACCGGTATCTGGGCGATCATACAAAATATTTTGTCCCCCGGGAAAAAGTGACTCCCGCCGCAGCCGTGGAACTGATTCTCAGCGCAGGCGGCATACCCGTACTTGCCCATCCTCCCCTGTACCACATGGGAAAAGAGCGGCTGGACAATCTGGTTTCTTCTTTAAAAGAAGCCGGACTTATGGGCATCGAGGTATTGTACAGCACTTACACAAACCAGGACGAAAGGGACATGCTCAGACTGGCAAAACGATATGACCTGCTTTTAAGCGGCGGCTCTGACTTTCACGGCACAAATAAGCCCGGTCTGGATCTGGGCACCGGCTACGGCAGGCTGTTCGTGCCGGAAGAATTTCTCGACCGGATCAAGGCTGAAATACGGCATTCCACAGGAAGCGCACCTGCCGCACCATCAGATACAGTTTAAGAAAACACAGGAACAGGAACGGATATTATGAAGCTCTTATTCACAGACCTTGACGGAACTTTACTGAACAGCGACAGCCGGGTGTCTCCGGGAACAAAGGCATTTCTTGACGAGTTTCTGGCCGCCGGCAATAAGCTGATCTTCTCTTCCGGGCGGCCCAGGGACAGTATGCTGGAAGTAAAAAATGATGCCGGACTCACCCAGCCCGGCATTCTTCTCATCTGCAGCAACGGCACACAGGTTTACGACTGTGACAGCGCATGCACGATTATGGAAAAAAGGCTTCCCTTGCCCTATGTATCCTATCTGCAGGAACAGGCAGAAAAATTCGGCATACATATCCAGACTTATCTGGACGATGCCATAGTATCTCCCGCCGACGACGAGGAAATAAATTTTTACCGCAGAAAAATTCACCTGCCTCTGGTCATCTCCCCGGATCTGACAGCAGCATTGACCAGAGAGCCATACAAAATGCTGGCCATCAGTCTCCATGACTTCGAAAAGCTGGAAGCTTTCCGCAAGGGTATCTCCGGATGGGCACAGGGTAAGATCCAGACCATCTATTCCAGCAGCATATATCTGGAACTCTTCCGCCACGATGCCGGCAAAGGCAGTGCGGTTCGTTTTGTCTGCGATTATTTCGGCGTACCTCTCTCTGATGCCTATGCGGCCGGAGATGCCGACAACGATATCTCCATGTTAGAGGCTGCCGGCACCGGCATTGCCATGTTAAACGCATCGGAAAAGGTCAAACGCGCCGCTGACGTGATCACGGAACTGGATCATGACAAAGACGGACTTGCCGAATGTATGCGGAAGCTGTTATGACGCCTCCGCATACATCCGTACTGCTATCGTACTGCCATATACGGCCCTGAATTTTTCTTATCCTTCCACGATCAGGTATCTTCCGTCCCCGACATCGAACACTTCATCGGCATCCAGAATGCCCTCTTCATCGGCACCTTCCAGATCAACCCCTTCTTCCTCAAAAAATTCCCACACTTCTTTCACGGAATTCACTACCACCGCCAGGCATTCTTCCAGAAAATTTTCCGCTTCCTCCTGCGTCTCCGCCACCGGCTCCGGATAGAGCTGGGACTGCTTTTCCAGAAAACACTGTAATACTTTTTCGTCGAACATAGTCTCTCTCCTTTCTTCTAATTTTCACCTTCCATCAGCCGTGAAATAACTTGATAGACTCCTTTTTCTTCATAAGAAGGACAAACCGCCCCGGCATGGATTTTGACGCTGTCGCGGGCATTTTCCACCGCATAGCTGATGCCTGCCGCCGTAAGCATTCCGATATCGTTATCATTATCACCAAAAGCCATGGTCTGGGCCGCTGTCACCCCCAGATGTTTCTGAACCACTTTCAGGGCATTTCCCTTGTCTACGGAGGCATCCATGAAATCCACCCACTCTTCGCCTGCCATACAGGTCATTACTTTATCCTGCCACGCGGGGATCAGAATCTTTTCGCCCAGACTGCGGATGCTGCCCTCTCTGTAGACTGCAATTTTCAAAATATCTTCTTTTTCGGCCAGCACATCTTTCACGACGCGATACTTATTGTGATATCCTTCCGCAAAAAAACGCAGAAATTTCTCGTTTTCGCTTTCCAGAAGGCTGCCTGAGGAAGCGGACACCACCACGTCACACTCCTCATAAAATTCCCGAAGCTGTGCCATGATCTGCTCCACATAGTCCCTGCGCATCTTCTGCACCAGAATATCCTGCTCTTTATAACGCACGTGGGCTCCGTTTTCCGCCACATAAATGATCCGGTCGGATACCTCTTCAAACATATGGCGGATACTGTAATACTGACGTCCGCTGGCTACGCAGAAATACCCGCCGCCGTCTGTCCACCGGCGTATCAGTTCCAGCATCTCCGGATAAATCTCCGGCGTGGATTCTTTGACTAATGTTCCGTCTATGTCTGTTGCGATCAGCTTGATCATATCGTTTCCCTGTCTCCTGTTCTTCTGTTATCTGTATATCTTTTGTCTCTTCGAATCCCCTTAAGGCTTCCTTACTCCACCAGTCCTCTGCGTTTCAGTTCCTGGCAGACTCTGCCCACCGGAAGACCCACCACATTATTATAATCTCCGCAGATCCCCTGTATGTGAGCCGCGCACAGTCCCTGTATGGCATAGGCGCCGGCCTTGTCCATGGGTTCTCCACTGTCTACGTAACGTTTGATCTCCTCTTCGGTCATAGAGTACATGGTCACGTCCGTACATTCACTGAAAGTAGCGTACATGGCGGACATATCCTTATATTTCCAGGCCAGTGTCACACCTGTATAGACCTGGTGGCTGCCTCCCTGCAGTCTGCGGAGCATTTCCGCCGCATCCTCTTTGTCCTTCGGTTTTCCCAAAATCTCACCCCAGCAGGCAACCACCGTATCGGCTCCGATTACAACGAAATCTTCCATGCCCTCCCCGGTCAGCCTGCCGCAGACATCCACCGCCTTCTGGTAGGATAATTCCTCCACCACCCGATCAGGTTCCGTCTTTGTGATCTTTTCTTCCACCGTGCTTGGCATGGTCTTAAAGGAAATTCCGACCTGCTTTAAGAGTTCCTTTCTTCTGGGTGACGCTGATGCTAAATATATTTTCATATCTGCCCTATTCCTTTTCTGAATCTGATTCCTGCTGCCCCACTGCCCATACATCTTTCCGGCAGTCTCTGCAAGCTGCTTTTATATGCCCGTTTCCCGTCCGGCCTTTTTGTTTGATCCTTATGACTCTCCGTGATGCATCTCAGGAATGAAGATCCGTTTATTACCCGTATTTTTCTCAGCCCGGGCATTTTCCCTTGCCTCAAGGCAGAAGGTAAGCTGGGCATTGAACTCCTCCCGTCCCCGCTTTCCTGCCTTCTCATAGCTGCCGTCAGGCTGCAGAACAGATGCTTTCACCGTATCCTTTAGCTGGCAGTCCAGTATATGGCGCAGCTTTTCCTGAAGCTGCGGTTTTTCCACCGGGAAAAGGATCTCCACCCGGCGTTCCAGATTACGGGGCATCCAGTCTGCACTGGCACAGTAATATTCCGGCTTGCCGTCATTCTCAAAATAGAAGATCCGTGCATGTTCCAGATAGTTCCCCACAATGGAGCGGACCGTGATATTCTCGCTCACTCCTGGAATCCCTGTTTTCAGGCAGCAGATCCCGCGGATGATCAATTCAATCTTCACGCCTGAGGCGCTGGCCGCGTAGAGTGCCTCGATGATATCTTTATCGCACAGAGAATTCATCTTGGCAATCATATGCGCTGTCCTTCCCTGTTCTGCATAAGCTTTCTCCCTGTCTATGAGATGCAGAAATCTGTCTTTCAACCACAGCGGTGCCAGAGACAGCTTGTTCCAGCTCCTTGGTTCGGAGTAGCCGGAGAGCATGTTAAACACGGCAGTGGCGTCTTCCCCGATGGATTCGGAGCAGGTGAAAAGTCCGATGTCCGTGTACAGCTTCGCCGTGGAATCATTATAATTTCCCGTTCCAAGATGGACGTACCTGCGTATTCCGTTTTCTTCTCTGCGGACCACAAGCGTAATCTTGCTGTGGGTTTTCAGTCCCACCAGTCCGTAAATAACGTGACAACCGGCTTTCTCAAGTTTCTTCGCCCAGACGATATTGTTCTCTTCATCAAAACGTGCCTTCAATTCCACCAGAACGGATACCTGCTTCCCGTTGTCCGCCGCCTGTTCCAGAGCCGCAACGATGGGTGAGTTGCCGCTGACGCGGTAAAGTGTCTGTTTGATAGCCAGCACATCAGGGTCTTTGGCCGCCTGCCTGATAAAGTTCACCACCGGCTCAAAGGTCTGGTAGGGATGATGCATCAGAATATCACCCTCCCGGATCTTTGAAAACACATCCGTCTCCTCAGCCAGTTCCGGCACCGGCTGAGGCTTCAAATAACGCTGTTCTTTCAGATGGTCAAACCCGTCCAGCCCGTACATTTTCATGAGAAAGGTAAGATCCAGCGGGCCGCTGATGGCATAGATATCCTCCTGCTCAATCTCAAGTTCATCCCGGATCAGTTTGAGCAGCCTGTTATCAATACCCTCTTCCACTTCCAGTCGGATGACCTGACCCCACTGTCTCTTTTTCAGCTGGCGCTCTATTTCCTGCAGAAGATCCTCCGCCTCGTCCTCCTCAATGGTCAGATCTGCATTACGCATAATACGGAAAGGGTAACTGCACACAATATCATAGTTGAGGAACAGCTTATGGATGTTGCGCTCGATCACCTCTTCCAGCAGAATCACCTTCCGCTGCACCTCTCCGGGAATGGGTACGATCCGTGACAGCACGCTGGGCACCTGCACGGTGGCAAATTCCATCTCTCCCTCGCCGTTCTTCTTTTTCATCAATGCCCCCAGATTCAGGGATTTATTCCTGATCAGCGGAAACGGTCTGGAAGAGTCCACCGCCATCGGCGTCAGCACCGGATAAATGTTGTCCGCAAAATACCGGTCCACATAGGCGGCGTCTTCTTTGGTCAGATCCTCATGATGCCGGATGATCTGCAGCCCGTTCTCAAGAAGCTGGGGTGTCAGCGAACGGTTGTAGACGCTGTACTGCTGCTCCACCAGCTTATGTGTCTCCTCATTCACTCTGGCAAGCTGTTCTGCCGCCGTCATGCCCGCGATATCCTTTTTCCTGTACCCGGCATTGACCATATCTTTTAAGGATGCCACTCTCACCATGAAAAATTCATCCAGATTGGATGCCGTGATACTTAAGAATTTCAACCGCTCAAAAAGCGGATTCTTCTTATCCTTCGCTTCGCCCAGCACCCGCTTGTCAAAAAGCAGCCAGCTCAGCTCTCTGTTGGTATAATATTCCACTTTAGAAAAGTCCATCTTGATCCTCATTTCCGCGCATATTTTCGCATTTCGTGCTAATCCCCGTGATTCCGTCCCGGGGAATCTTAAATCCGTGCAGTGAATGCCCGCTTTCTTCCGGTCTGCCTGCTATCCTTTCTGCCTGATCACCGGCCGCACGCTGAATACCTCTTCAAAAAAAGCGGCCCGGCGCTGAAACAGTCCCTTTTCCAGCGTAACGTCCAAAGATGCATCCACCGTGATGATAAGCTGCTCATCCCTGAGTGTTGTCCTGACATTTTTAAATTTCTGCTTATGACTCCTGTCCAGCCCGTTGGCAACCTTAAGAATCGCCGTCAGCTTGGCAATGGTCAGATAATTTTTTCTGTCCAGAGCGCTGTCCTTACCCATAGCCTCGTAATAGTCAAATTCGATATGGTTATACTTCACCACATTGGCAACGATCTCCCGCTCCACATGGGACAGGCCTATAATCTCCGTGGACATGATAATATTATAGGAACATTCTCCCAGATTCACCAGACTGATATACTTGCCGCAGTCATGCAGCAGTGTGGCGATGCGCAGAAGAAGCCTCTCACGTTTCCCCAGCCCGTGCACCTTTTTCATACTGTCATAGATGGTCAGGGCAATCTGTTCCAGCGTCTCGCTTCTGCGCCTGCTGCCCATATACCGCTTACTGATATTCTGGGCACAGGCGATAATATCCTGCTCAAAATCATGCCGTTCCCTGATTAGTTTATTCTTTTCACCGTATTCATATGCGATGCCGTCGCACAGGCTCACACCCGGCGCCCAGATCAGTTTTGCATCCATCATCTTTACGATCCGGTTGATCAGCACGCCGGATATGAACAGGAGCGGTACATTTTCCTCCGGCATACCCAGAATGCGTGAAACTTCCTGTACGGATTTGACACGGATGCGTTCCAGAAATTTGTCCATTGCCGCCGCTTCCACGCTGGTGTGTTCCAGGCCGGCCACATTTTTTCCCACCACGGCGGAAATGTAATCATCCACCACGATGATGTTCTCGATCACCCTGTCTTTTAAATACAGTTTCTTAAACACGGACAACTGGGCGCTGACCATCTCGTCCAGCATACTCTCGTTCTGCTCCGGACGTATGTTCAGCCTTCCAAGCTGATCCTGCAGACGCAGCACACCTAATCTCATATTCTGTGTAGTTACCAGCGTGTCTTTGTCAAAGAGTGATACCTGTATGCTGCCGCCGCCGATATCCACGATGGCAGTTCCTTTTTCAATGATTTTGTTAAAAGCATCCCCGCCGGAAGCGATGGATTTATAATCCAGAAAACGCTGCTCGGAATTGCTCAGCACCTCTATGGTAATTCCCGTCCGCTGGGCAATCTGGTCCAGCACGATCATCGTGTTCTCCGTCTCCCGGATGGCGCTGGTGCCGTAAGCCTTATAGTCGTCCACCTTATAGCCTTTCATGATCCCTTCATACTCACGCAGCACCCTGCACAGTTCATCCACCCGCTCATTGCTGATTTTTCCCGTAGCAAATGTATCCGTCCCCAGATCGATCCGATGCCTGATATGGTCGATCTCCCGGATTCCGTTCTTAGAAGAAATCTCAAAAATCTTCATCCCCAGCTCATAAGAGCCAACATCAATCGCCGCAAATGTCTTCATTCTGCCTTTCCCCTTAAACCATATTGTTAACTTATCCTGTCTGCCTCCGGACATTCGTAATGTACTTTTTTCTCACGTTTCCGGCACATTCGAAGTTTCCTGCTTACGCCATTCTGCCCCGGAGATAATCAATAAACTGCTGTGCCGTCCTGCCGGACAGTCCGCCGTGGGCCAGTTCCCACTTTCCTGCCGCCGCCAGCAGCTTCTCCTCTTCCATCGTAATCCCGTACCTTGCCGCCAGCCCTTTCACGATCTCCTCATACTGCTTTTTATCCGGCCCGCAGAAAAAGATCGTAACACCGAACCGATAGACCAGAGACAGCTTCTCCTGCACGGTATCACTGGCATGCATGTCCTCCCGCCTGCCTTCTTTGTCCTCGTAGTTTTCCCGGATCAGATGGCGTCTGTTGGAAGTGGCGTAGATCAGCACATTGTTAGGCTTCTTCTCCAGACCTCCCTCGATCACCGCCTTCAGATATTTATATTCTGTCTCAAATTCCTCGAAACTTAAATCATCCATATAAATAATGAACTTGTAATTCCTGTTCTTCACCTGGGCGATCACATCGTTCAGATCCTCAAGCTGATGCTTGTAGACCTCGATGATGCGCAGCCCTTTGTCATAATAATCGTTGGCAATGGCTTTAATGCTGGTGGACTTGCCTGTCCCCGCATCGCCGAACAGCAGGCAGTTGTTCGCTTTTCTGCCCGCAACAAAAGCCTCCGTATTCTCGATCAGCTTCTTCTTTGGCAGTTCATAACCGATCAGGTCATCCAGCTGCACATGGGAAATATTGCGGATCGGATCAATCAGGGCACCCTCATCGGTATGTACCACCCGAAACGCTTTATGTAAACCAAATTTCCCCACACCGTACTCCCGGTAAAATTCTGTCAGTATGGCCTTCATCTCAAGCGCACTGTCACAGGACGCAAACTGCTCCGCCAGTCGGCCGATGCGGTCCCGGATCTTTGTACTGTACACCTTGCTGCTCCGAACCGGACTTTCATAATCGATCACCGTACCGAATTCAGGCGCTTTCAATACATCCGTCATCTCTGAAAAGTCAAAATCATAGACTTCCTTAAAAATAGCGATGTCATGCAAGGCAAGCTGATTGATGCTGCCGTCCACTTCCCCTCTGATCTCACAGGCCATGCTGTAGCTGTTCACATTATTTACCAGAAGTTCCGCCAGGTAGCAATGCCACAGATTTCCGGAAAAGCCATGCATGGCCCCCCGTTCCAGCAGACCGTGCATACACTGATAGAACAGCGGACGCGCCCTGCCGTCCCCGGAACGGTAATGATCCATGAGCCACACCATATCGTCAAAAATCTGTCTGCCTTCCAGTTCCTTATAAACGATCAATTCCTCCACTCTCATAGCAATCCTCCATTCTACTGCAATATATATAATCAATATTTCTGGCACCGGTTCAGGTCACTGCCCCCTGTCATGGATCCTTAGTAATTTCCAAGAACCTTCATATTTCTTGCCTCTTCCCGCAATCCTCTCAGCGCGTTCTTCACCGCACTTTCTCCCAGATTGCCCTCAAAGTCGATAAAAAACCTGTATTCCCAGTTTCGTCCCTCAATCGGACGGCTCTCGATCTTCGTCATATTAAGCCCGTTATATATAAAATGAGACAAAATCCTGTACAGCGATCCACTCTCATGGGGTACCTCCAGGCAAAGACTGATCTTCCCCGCATTTTTCAGAAAAACCTTCTGATTGGTCACAATAATAAATCTGGTAGAATTGGTGTCGGACTGGTTCACGCCCCGTTCCAGAATATCCAGTCCGTATATTCTCGCCGCCTGCTCGCTGGCAATAGCCGCCTGACTCCTGTCCATGTCCCCGCTGACCTTGCGCGCCGCAAAGGCGTTGTTCTGCATACTCACCTGCTGCCAGTTCTCATGAGCATTCAGATATCTGGCGCTCTGCATCAATGACTGAGGATGGGAGTAGACCGTCCTGATCTGTTCAAGATCTGTTCCCGGCAGTCCTAACAGACAATGCTCTATTTTGATGATCTGTTCCCCCACAATGTAATTCTCGAATTCCACCAGCAGATCATAAATCTCGTTGACAATGCCTGCCGTCGAATTTTCAATCGGAAGCACTGCATAGTCTGCACTTCCTTCCTCAATGGCACACATGGCATCCCGGAAGGCATCCACATGAAAACAATCCACATCCTCCCCGAAATATTTCATCATCGCCATCTGGGAATATGCCCCTTCCGCCCCCTGGAACACCACTCTTGCCCGATCCGCGTCAAGCTGATCCACGCCGATAAAAGGCAGCCTGCCGTAAACACCCGTCTCCGCCAGTTTGTTATACTGCAGTTTGCGGCTCATGGACATGATCTGCTGAAAAAGTTCCTCTATGCCGTGGGCATTAAATTCATTCTGCGTCAAGGCACGCACCTTCCGCAGTTTCTCTTCTTCTCTTGTCTTATCCAGTACTTTCTTCCCTGTCTCGATCTTATAATCAGCCACCATGGAACAGATCTCCATGCGCTCTTCATAAAGACGCACGATCTTCTCGTCGATCTCATCCAGTCTGCCCCTTAATTCCAATAGATCCATCCTGTTTTATCCTTTCTTCCCGTCCTGTCCTTTATCATCCGGGTGTTCTTAGGCGTAAGCTTTCGTACTTCCTGGCAAAGCAGCCCGTGCTGTGAATATGACTCGCTTTGTAAGTGCAGAAGTACTTCTTACGCTAACATCTTACCCCAAAACACTCTTGATAGCAAGAAGGATTAAGGCTATAATAACTCATATAAAATAACAAATCGGGCTGCGCGCACCGCCGGACTGCACTGCTTTGACGACTGCGCCGCGCCGTATATCGGAGGAAATTATGTCAACCAAGCAGAAAAATATTCTTATACTTTCAATAACAACTGTTGTTATGATTTTATTATTTGTCCTCATCCTTCTGTCGAACCGTATTCCTTTGAATGATGACAACCTCGCTGGCAACACGGCCGGCAATCTGAACAATGGCGGCTATTTCTGTGAATCGGACGAGCGCGTTTTTTTTGCAAACGCTTATGACGGTTACTCACTCTACTCCATGAATCCAGACGAAACCGATATAAAGAAACTCCACGGCGGCTCCTGTTCGAATATCAATGCCGGCGGCGATTTTGTGTTCTACTCCATGGCTAACCAGTCAGGCGGCTCCGATCTTGGCTCTGTCCGCGGCTCCTACGGCATATACCGCAGCAAGAAAAACGGTAAATCCGCCACAGGCATGGACCGGTGTCATGTAGTCTCCATGCAGTTATGCGGCAATTATCTCTATTATCAGAAGCTGGACCCGAAGAATGCGGTATCTCTGGAAAAGATTAAGATAAACAAGAAAGAAAAACAGACCATCAATCCTGATGGAATCATCAATCCCAACTGTTACGTGGATGGGACGATCTATTACAACGGAACGGATACAGACCATTATCTCTACGCACTGAACACCTCCAACGACACGGCCCGCGTGCTCTGGGAAGGCAATATCTGGAATCCCATCTATCAGGACGGCTATGTGTATTATATGGATGTGCCAAATAACTACAGGCTGTGCCGCTATTCGCTTGCCGGTGAAGTAGTGGAAGTGTTGACCAACGAACGGATCGACTTATTTAACGTATACGGGAATTACATATATTATCAGACTAATTCCAAGACTGCCCCCGCCCTGAAAAGAATGATGGTGGACGGACGTGCACAGGAAGTGGTGAGGGAGGGTATTTATCAGAATATCAATATCACCTCCCAGTATGTATACTTCAACACCTTCAGAGAACCGACACCCGTCTACAAGACAAGTACCTTCGGCCCCGTCAATGTGACCACCTTCGACGCCGGAATGCAGGCGGCTTTAAAAGAACTGGACTAGAAACAGAGAATTTTTCATCAATCATCCTCCGGCTGTAATCGCAAAATGCTGCCGGAGGGTTTTTTCATCATACAGGCATTTATAGAGGGAAGTCACTTTTTCTCCCATATCATTTTCAGCCAGTTCGTCTGAAAGCGGCATAATCATAAGGCGGTAGTCTACACCCCACACCCGGCTTCTCGTGCCGGTCATCCGGCATCCCGCGGCAGTATAAAAAGAAATCCTGCGTTTCCGCATTGTTCTTGTACCCTCATCAATCGATAAGAGCTCATCATCTTCTACCTCAATCACAAGCCCATTCCAATCCCCGCATGTCTTCCGCAGAAGTGACAGTGCGGCAGAACCACAACCCGTTCCCCTCTTTTGTTTTATAACCGCAAAATAGTCTAATAATAACACATGTTTTTCTTTGTCTGCCACCAGAAAGGCATAGGCACACAGTACCGGCTCAGACACTTTATCCGAAGGTTTCGCCGCACTCTCTTTATCCATGTTTTCCGTGGCTTTTTCCGCGTTCTTTTCATAAAACCCGTAAGCATGATATCCGCCCTGTTCCCAAACACCGGCAATCACAGAGAAGGGTTTGATCTCCTCCGGTGGAAAATCTGTCTTCGCATATGTCTCATAGATTCTGCGCGCCTCCTCTAAAGTAAGTTTTCTTGCCTGTATTTCCAAATCAACTTGCTCCTTCCGCTCAGCCGGCTGTTCTTTCTGTCCTGGCTCGGCTTCCTTCTCTTCCTGTCCCGATTCAGCCGGTCGTTCCGCCTGTCCTGCTTCGGCCGGCTTCTCTTCCTGTCCCGACTCGGCCGGTCGTTCCGCCTGTCCTGCTTCGGCCGGCTTCTCTGACTGTCCCGACTCGGCTGGTCGTTCCGTCTGTCCTGCTTCGGCCGGCTTCTCTTCCTGTCCCGATTCAGCTGGCTGTTCTCTCTCCATAAGCGCCTCATACATCTGTCCGATGCTCTTTCCCAGTACAGGATGCCGCTCATAGGATGCAATCTGTCTGAGGGGTTCAAGGACAAAATAACGGTTCTGCATATCAACGTGGGGAATGGTCAGGTTCTCTGTGCACATAACGCAGTCCTCATACAGCAGAATGTCGAGATCCAGTGTCCTAGAATCCCAGCGCACCTTGCGTTCTCTCCCGTGAATACGCTCGATCTCGTGCAGTTTCTCCAAAAGTTCCTCCGGCGTATACAAAGTTTCCATTTCTATTGCCCCGTTCAGAAATTCTCCCTTTGCGACTCCCCCGTAAGGCTCTGTCGCCAGCCAGTCTGAAACTCGCAGGATCCGGCATTTTCTGTCATTTCTGACAGCTTCCACTGCCCCGTCAAGATGCATTTTCCGATCGCCCATATTGGACCCGCAGGAAAGATACGCCTTGTGCCATCCCCTCACGATTTTTACCGACACCGACTCAAAGGGTAAAGGAACCGGCGCCTCAGGTTTGCGCACTTCCAGAGTCAGTCTCCTTACAAGCGGAAATCTGAAAAGAACTGCTTCCGCTGCCTTTTCCGCCGCCGTCTCAATCAGTTTATAAGTATGTTCTTTCAAGAAGCTGTTTAAAAACATACAGACCTCTCCGTAATTGGTGGAGAGGTCTAAATCGTCCAACGTTCCTGCTTTTCTCGTATT
Organism: uncultured Lachnospiraceae bacterium; assembly: GCA_910586615.1. Lineage (GTDB taxonomy): Bacteria > Bacillota > Clostridia > Lachnospirales > Lachnospiraceae > UBA3282. Next base: position 25,076 of record CAJUJP010000031.1, on the reverse strand, counting down.
TGTTTCCAGAATGGCATTGATATAAAAATTCTGTCCCTTTTCATTCTCTTCCCGATATACGCCGTGGTTTGCATATATCCGCAAATTCTCTATGATAATCTGATCCATTTCATAACTCCTGTATTTCTATTTCTTCTATAACACTGCTCTGGCACTGCCCTGTTCCACGTCATTTATATGATTACCTGTTTTCTTTCCGGTATCCGTCCCGGATTGCCTCCGCCATCCGAATGGCACGCACATTCTCCTTCACATCATGAACCCGTACAAACATGGCTCCTTTCAGAACCCCATAAACAGTTGTTACTATGGTGCCCTCTACCCGCTCCGATGCAGGCAGGTCAAGCGTCAGCCCTACCACCGACTTGCGGCTTGTGCCAAGCAGAATCGGACAGCCCAGCGATTGCAGCATTTCCAGACGGTCAATCACTTCCAGATTGTGCTCATAAGTCTTGCCGAAGCCCACTCCCGGATCCAGAATAATCCTGTCGCCGCGTATGCCCGCTTTGTGTGCACACTTAAGGCTCTCCCGCAAATCCATGAGAACCTCTTCCATATAATTCTCATAAACCGCTTCTTTACGATTATGCATCAGGCAGCAGGGAAGATCCGCACCGGCAATCACCCCCGCCAACTCCGCATCATATTTCAATCCCCAGATGTCATTGATCAGGTCGGCTCCCGCAGAAATACCCGCCCGTGCCACCTTCGCCTTATATGTATCCAGAGAAACCGGTATGTCAAATCTGCATTTAACTTTTTCAATAACAGGTGCTACACGCTCAATCTCCTCTTCTTCCGAAACCATTGTATGCCCCGGCCTGGTAGATTCGCCGCCAATGTCCAGCAGATCCATCCCCTCATGCAGCATCTCTTCCACACGGTATAAAGCCCGGTCAATGGAAGTATATTTTCCCCCGTCCGAAAAAGAATCCGGGGTCACATTCAGGATCCCCATCACATAAGTATGTCCGCTGATTTCATAATCCCTGTTACCTATTCTCAATATCAAACCCTCTTTCCGTATCTAATCTCTTGTCATTATCTTCTGATCATTTCAAAAAAGTACTGCTGCAGCTGCGGATCATCCCGGAAGCATCCTCTGGCCGCCATGGTCACCGTTCTGCTGCCGGGTTTCGACACACCGCGCATCGTCATGCACATGTGCTCGGCCTCCACCATCACCATGACACCCTGAGGTCTCAAATGCTCCATGACAGCGTCCGCCACCTGTGTCGTCATCTGCTCCTGGATCTGCAGCCTCCGGGCATATACCTCCACGGTGCGGGCCAGCTTACTGATTCCAACCACTCTGCCGTCAGGAATATATGCAATATGGGCCTTTCCATAAAAAGGCATCATATGGTGCTCACAGGTGGAGTAGAACGTAATATCCTTTTCCACCACGATCTCATTGCTGTCCACCGCAAAGGTCTTACAAAGATGCTGTGCCGGGTCTTCTTCCATGCCCTTAAAGATTTCCTCGTACATCCGCGCAATCCTGTTGGGCGTATCCACAAGTCCCTCCCTCGTCACATCCTCGCCGATGCCTTCCAGCAGCATCCGCACTGCTTCTTCAATTTTCTTCTGATCTGCCATGAGAGTCTCTCCTGATCGTATCTCTATGTTCTACCACGTCCATCAGCTCTCCCAGATATGAGAGTGAGCCGAAAGCGATGATCACGCAGTCCTTATCCTTCCCGGCCAGAAGATATGCCATCTCCACAGCCTCCTGCACGCTGTCCGCCACCGTCACACTGTTGTGGTACTGCCCCACGGCCTGCGCCAGATCATAGGCATGCAGCGCCCGTTCCTTCAGGGGCGGCGTCACCGTAATAACATGCTCCGCCAGTTCATAAGTATTACGTATCACCTGATCGTATTCTTTATCTTTCAACATTCCCATTATATAGATGATTCTCTTATTTGTAAAATAAAAGCTGACACTTCGGGCAAACTTTTCCGAAGCATCCGCATTATGTGCCCCGTCTGCAATAAAAAGAGGCTTCGTGCCGATCACATCAAACCGTCCCCGCCATTTCGTCTGTAAAAGCCCCAGCCGCAGCTTATCCTCCGGAACAGAATATCCCTCTCTCCCCAGAGCCGCAAGCACCTCCAAAGCCACCACCGCATTCTCGATCTGGAACTGCCCCGTCATCGTGATCTCCATATTTTTATACCGGTCATAGCTGAAATGCTGCTTGGTCACACCATACCTGACGTTCTTTGTTCTGGTCACATCCGCCGTATAAAACTTTGCCTTTCGCAAAAGAGCCGCCTGTCTCAACACCTTCATCACTTCCGGCGTCTGTCTGGCGGATATCACATAACACTTGTTTTTTATAATTCCTGCCTTTGCTGCCGCAATCTGCTCCAAACTGTTACCCAGAATATCCATATGATCCATGCTGATCGATGTAAAAACCGCCGCCAGCGTATTGTGAATCACATTGGTAGCATCCAGCGCACCGCCCAGACCACATTCCAGCACCACGATATCACACTGTTTATCTGCAAAATAAAGAAATGCCACAGCTGTCTCCACCTCAAAAGGCGTGGGATGTGGCAGCCCTTCCGCCGCCATGGCTTCCGCTGCCTCCCTGACCGGCTCCAGGTATTTACACAGCCCGGACTGGGTGATCATCTTACCGCCCACCTGAAACCTTTCCCGGTATTCTTTTAAAGTGGGCGACAGATAACTGCCCACCCGGTATCCTGCCGTCTGCAGCACGTTGGACACATAGGCCAGCACAGATCCCTTACCATTGGTTCCGGCGATGTGTACGAACTTAAGCCGGTCCTGCGGATCATCCAGACGGGCACATAGTTCACGCATGGTCGAAAGCCCCATCACGCTGCCATACTGCTGCAGCCCGTCCATATATTCCATTGCCTCCCTGTAATTCATGTACACACCTCTTCTCTCACCTGTCATCCGCCCTTTCCGGTACCGCCTCTTCGACTGGTACGGTCAATGCAGTTCTGCCCGACGGGCTTTCCGATTTCCTGTACGCCCATGTTTTCCTATGACAACACTTTACAACACTTCTGACGCAAAATGCCCTGTCCCGCTTTCACATTGTCTGTATAGCGCCACATTAATCCGGGTAACCTAACAATAACGATCCATCCTCCGGATCACGAAAGGAACTGACATTTTTATGAAAAAATTCATTCACAATTATATTCACTGCGGACTGCTGGGATGGTTTCTTGAAATCACCTTCACTGCCTTCCACGCCTTTCGCAGAAGAGATATGCGTCTGCCCGGCATCACGTCCATATGGATGTTTCCCATATACGGACTCGCCGCCCTGCTGGCCCCGCTCAGCCGGCTCATACAGCACCGCAGCATCCTGTTCCGCGGTCTGGTCTACACCGGCATCATCTTTACCGGAGAATTCGCAACCGGGCTCTGGCTCCGCAGACGCGGCCTGTGTCCCTGGAACTATGAACGCTCCAAATGGAATCTGGCAAAAGTAATCCGACTGGATTATGCCCCTTGCTGGTTCCTTACCGGGCTTCTGTTCGAACGTCTTCTGATGGAAAACGAATGACCCCGCCGTGACAATTGATTTATGTTTCAGTCATCAATCTCATCCAGATCCGCCGCATCAATATTCAGGGTGTTCAGCGTGCGGCGTCTCCTGCGCGCTTCCTCAGATGCCTTCAGAATAAAATTCTTGATCTCCCTGGCATGTTTGATGTGGGTCAGAAACAATTGTGGATGGGTGTTATCCCCCGTATAACATGCTACCGTACCCAGCCCGAAAATACGCTCCACAAAGCTGGTCTGCAGTTCCACATCCTGTACTTTATATAAATAACAATCGTTTTCTTTTGTATTCAACAGTCCTTCATTGATCGTGATGACTTCGTCTGTAACCGTATATTTCGTAAAAGTAAAGGGCAGTCCCAAAAACAGCCAGCGCTTCCGCTCCACATGCTCCGTCTTCTCCTGTCCTTCTCCTCTGCCCTCGTTCTCTCCCTTTGTCTGCTGCATGTTCACATTCTGTCCGTCAGCCGGGGATGCTGTATCTTTTTTCAAATCTTCCATATTAATAACCATACCTTTCCGTACCTGCAAATCTGAGCCGCAGGTACAAGTCTGCTCTCCATTCCGGAGCGTCTATCGCAACAGGGTAGCGCTGTTTTTGCTTACTTACAGTGCATTTTCACAGACCCGGCAAAAGCTGTCAGATCCTGTCTGAACAGTAACACTATAACATACCCCAACCTTTTCCACAATATAAAAACTGTTGAAACCCCTCTTCCTTTATGATATGATATACAAAATATAGGTATACGGACTGTTTAAAATACATAATAAGGAGGGTTAACGCATGACCGCGAAGGAATGTATCTTAGGACGCAGAAGCATCCGCAAGTTTAAAGCCGATCCTGTTTCCCATGAACTGATCGCTCAGATCGTCGAGACAGCTTCCTATGCTCCCAGCTGGAAGCATACACAGATCACCCGTTATATTGCAATTGAAGGCGGACTGAAAGAGAAGATCGCACAGGAAGGAACTTCCATTTATCCCGGAAACGGTGCAATCATTTCCGCCGCACCTGTTTTGATTGCTGTAACTGTCCTTAAGAACCGCAGCGGTTTTGAACGTGACGGTTCTTTCAGCACCCCCCGCGGTGACGGCTGGCAGATGTACGATGCCGGCGTGGCTTCACAGACTTTCTGTCTGGCTGCCCATGAGCAGGGGCTTGGTTCCGTTATTCTGGGACTTTTCGATCAGGACACCGTTTCATCCATGCTTCAGCTTCCGGAGGACAGGGAACTGATAGCTTTGATTCCTGTTGGATACCCGGATGAGACACCTGCTGCACCCCGGCGTAAACCGGTGGAAGATCTTTTATCTTTCCAATCATAACGAATTACTCAAATAGAAGAGAATCCTTCTCTTCTATTTTTTTGAGTCAAAGGCGCACACTCCCCAAAAGAGGCTGATACGCGCTGAAACAGAACCACTTTAACATAGGGAGGAAAAGATTGAAAATTAAAATTTTCAATCGCGAGATTTGTGTCTGCGCGTTGCTTGCCACAAACTCGTTTCATGCGACGTCTCAACATAGTTGAGACAAAAGCAGCGCAGAAATGGAGAACAATATGAGACATTTAATGAACCCGCTTGACTTCACTGTGGAGGAATTGGACAGACTCTTCGACCTGTCCGATGATATTGCCGCCAATCCGGCTAAATACGCACATGCATGTGATGGAAAAAAGCTCGCCACATGCTTTTATGAACCCAGTACACGGACCAGACTGAGCTTCGAAGCCGCCATGCTGAATCTGGGCGGCCAGGTCCTCGGCTTTTCGGATGCCGGCTCCTCTTCTGCTTCCAAGGGCGAAAGCGTATCCGATACCATTCGTATCATTTCCTGCTATGCCGATATCTGTGCCATGCGGCATCCCAAAGAAGGCGCCCCCATGGTAGCTGCCGGACGCTCCGGTATCCCGGTGATCAATGCAGGTGACGGTGGACACCAGCATCCCACCCAGACACTCACCGATCTGCTTACCATCCGTGCCCTGAAGGGACGGCTTGGCAGCTTCACCATCGGTCTGTGCGGCGACCTAAAATTTGGCAGGACCGTACATTCACTGATCAATGCGCTGATCCGCTACCGGGACATTCATTTTCTTTTCATCTCACCGCCGGAACTGCGCGTCCCTGACTACATCACGGATATGCTTACCGAAAAGGGCATCTCCTACCAGGAAGTGATCCGTCTCGAAGACTGTATGCCGCAGTTGGATCTTCTGTACATGACCAGAGTACAGCGGGAACGTTTCTTCAACGAAGAAGACTATGTCCGCCTGAAAGACTTTTATATCCTGAACAAAGAAAAAATGGCCCTGGCCAAAGAAGACATGCTTGTGCTGCATCCGCTTCCCCGTGTCAACGAGATTTCCGTGGAAGTAGACGACGATCCAAGGGCAGTATACTTTAAGCAGGCTCAGTACGGTGTCTACGTCAGGATGGCGCTTATTCTCACTCTGCTGGAAATTCAAGTGCCCTAGTACAACGAATATTACGCCACAAAAAAGTAAAGCTTTTCATAACACAGCGAAAGGAGCCTATACATATGTTAAATGTAGGAAAAATCGAAGAAGGATTCGTATTAGACCATATCGCGGCAGGTAAAAGTCTCTCCATCTACCGCCACCTGCAGCTGGACAAACTGGACTGCACCGTCGCGATCATCAAGAATGCCCGCAGCAATAAAATGGGCAAAAAAGACATTTTGAAAGTAGAATGTGATATCAACACGCTGGATCTGGATGTGCTGGCCTTCATTGACCACAACATCACCGTAAATGTGATCAAGGACGGCGAGATCGTAGATAAAAAGGAACTTGTTCTGCCAAAGGAGATCAAAAACATCATCAAATGCCGGAACCCCCGCTGTATCACATCCATAGAGCAGGAGCTTCCCCACATTTTCGTTCTTGCAGATGAGGAAAAGGAAATCTACCGCTGTAAATACTGTGAAGAGAAGGCCAGCGAATCAACGTGATTCCAGCCGAAAAAATGCCGTGAAACCTGATTTTATCTCCCAGGCTTCACGGCATCTGCTTACAGCATTATTTCACTTCTGTCTTCCTTTTTTTCTTCCTGTGTACCATGTACCACCGCTTCAAATTCTTCTTTTGCCAGCTTCAGGCATTCCATCAGCTTCGGTGAGAATGTACCGCACTCGCCATTGGTGATCATATGATAAGCTTCCTCTGTCGTAAAAGCAGCCTTGTAACACCGCTCATTGACAAGCGCATCATATACATCCGCCACGGATACAATCTGTGCAGAGATCGGAATATCTTCTCCCGCAAGTGCATCAGGATAGCCTCTTCCGTCATAACGCTCATGATGATGGCGGCAGATCTCATAGCTGACCTTACCGTACTCACCCTGTTGAATATCCGCCAGCATGTCAATGATCTCGCATCCTCTGGTCGTGTGGGATTTCATGATATCAAATTCTTCCTTTGTGAGCCTTCCCGGCTTTAACAAAATAGCATCGGGAATGACGATCTTACCCACGTCATGCAGTGCCGCCGCGGAAGTGATCATATTGATGGCATACGCGTCCAGATGATACTCAGGATACTGCTGTGCCACATACTTTGCCAGAATATTGGTAAAAGTCTTCACACGCTTTACGTGATCGCCGGACTCCAGACTACGGAACTCTACCACGCTGCTCATGACATCAATAATACGGTCGTTGATACTCTGCAGTTCCTCCGCCTGCTTGCGCAGCACCTTGGTCTGCAGCGCCACCATATCTTCCAGATGGCGCTTATTATAATACAGCTCGATCACGTTCTTGGTACGCTGCTTAACGATAAAAGCATCAAAAGGTTTCTTAATAATATCACTGGCACCCAAACGGTACGCCTTGCGCTCGATCTGGGTCGTCGCCTCACCGGTAATCAAAAGCACAGGGATGCTGTCGATCCACTTCTGCTTCTTCATCTCTTCCAGAACGCTTACACCATCCATAACGGGCATCACAATATCCAGAAGCACAACGGATATCACATCCAGATTGGCCTCTATGATTTCAATCGCCTCTTTACCGTTGGTAGCCTGGATCGTGTTGTACTCATGGAACATTTCACATAAGATTTCTCTGTTGATATCTACATCATCGACAATTAATAATGTTGGTTTCTTCATATTCCCTCTTATCCTGTCCTGCTACTCCTTACTCATTGAGAAAATAAGGAAATCAATCTCACTACAGTTGTTCAAAATTTCAGTAATATTATATTCTACTTCTCAGTCTGCTGTCAAGGAAGCTCCTAAACCTGTGCCACATCCTTCATGGAGAAACTGATTCTGCCCATCTTATCTTTGCCCAGGCATACCACAGTCACCTTATCGCCAAGGGTGAGTACATCTTCCACATGGTTGATTCTCTCCTTCGCAATCTTGGAAATATGCACCATGCCCTCTTTGCCCGGTGCAAACTCGATGAAGGCACCGAATTCCTTGATGCTGACTACAGTTCCCTTAAAAATCTGGCCCTCTTCGAAATCAATCGTTATGGTCTTGATCATCTCCACAGCCTTGTCCATCATGGCCTTGTCCGTACCGCATACAGATACCTGTCCGTCATCCGTGATATCAATCTTCACGCCGGTACGTGCAATGATCTCATTGATTGTCTTGCCACGCTGGCCTACTACATCACCAATCTTCTCAGGATCGATCTGGATAGAAATGATCTTCGGCGCATAAGGTCCTACTTCTTTACGTGGAGCCGCAATTGCCGGAACCATACAATTTGCCATGATAAACTCTCTCGCTTCACGGCATCTTGCAATAGCGCCTTCCACTATAGGCTTTGTCAGACCATGGATCTTGATATCCATCTGGATCGCCGTGATACCGTCATGAGTACCCGTCACCTTAAAGTCCATATCTCCAAAGAAGTCTTCCAGACCCTGAATATCTGTCAAAAGCACGAAATCATCATCCGTATCGCCAGTCACAAGACCACAGGAAATACCAGCCACCATCTTCTTGATCGGCACACCTGCTGCCATCAGAGACATACAGGATGCACATGTGGATGCCATGGACGTAGAACCGTTGGACTCAAATGTCTCGGATACGGTACGGATCGCGTAAGGGAACTCCTCCTCAGAAGGAAGTACCGGTATCAGCGCTCTCTCAGCCAGTGCCCCGTGTCCGATCTCTCTACGTCCCGGTCCCCGGCTTACCTTTGTCTCACCTACGGAATAAGACGGGAAGTTATAGTGGTGCATATATCTCTTGCATGTAATATTCTCATCCAGTCCGTCCACTCTCTGAACCTCTGACAACGGAGCCAGGGTACATACATTACAGATCTGTGTCTGCCCACGGGTAAACATGGCAGAACCATGGACTCTGGGGATGATGTCAACCTCAGCCGCCAGCGGTCTGATCTGGTCAAGGGCACGGCCGTCCGGACGCTTATGGTCTTTCAGGATCATCTTGCGCACAGTCTTCTTCTGGTACTGATATACAGCCTCACCTAAAACTGCCAGATACTCTTCGTTCTCTGCAAAAGCCTCTTCCAGTTTAGCTGTGACATTGCGGATGTTCTCTTCACGAACCTGCTTCTCATCGGTAAAGACTGCCGTCTCCATCTCTTCCGGTGTAACGACCTTCTTCATATCTTCAAACATCTGTGCCGGGATCGCGCAGCTCTCATACGTATGCTTTGGCTTGCCGACCTCTGCCACAATCTTATTGATAAACTCTATGATCGTCTGGTTGATCTCATGTGCTTTATAAATCGCCTCAAGCACCTTGGCTTCCGGCACTTCATTTGCACCTGCCTCGATCATCATAACCTTCTGCGCTGTAGATGCCACAGTCATCTTCAGATCGCCTTTGTCCCATTTTTCCTGAGACGGATTCACGATCAGTTCACCATCCACCAGACCCATCTGCGTCATCGCACAGGGCCCGTCGAAAGGAATATCTGAAATACAGGTAGCGATCGCTGTGCCAAGCATTGCCACCAGCTCAGGACGGCATTCGGGATCCACACTCATTACCATATTGTTCAGTGTGACATCATTACGATAATCCTTCGGAAACAAAGGTCTCATAGGTCTGTCGATCACACGGCTTGTCAGCACTGCATTCTCGGATGCCTTACCCTCTCTCTTGTTGAATCCTCCGGGAATCTTTCCTACAGAATATAATTTCTCTTCATACTCCACGCTGCAGGGGAAGAAATCAATTCCCTCCCTCGGCTTCTCTGATGCCGTTGCCGTAGAAAGCACTGTGGTCTCCCCGTACTGCATAAACGCGCATCCGTTAGCCTGTTTGCCGACTCTGCCTATATCTACTTTAAGGGTCCGTCCGGCAAGTTCCATTGTGTAACTCTTGTACATGATCTTCTCTCCTTTTTCTCCTGTTTCCTTCTCACCAGCCGGCTTCTGTGCCATTTGCAAATGACAGGGAAACGTTTTATATTTTGTTTAAGGCAGAAGATGCCGAAACTACAAATATCCGCACAAAATCAACGGGATCTGTTTTATACGAATATTTGTGGTCTCGGATACTTCTTCCGCCCGTGTAACCTTCTAAATTCTATTCCTCGCGAAATCCGCTTCGCGGACTCGGATAAGCGTAGGAATTTCCTATTCCATGAAAAAAAGAAAAAGACGGGCAAAGCCGGATCTTCTCCGGCCATACCCCCGTCTTCCGTCTCGCATTATTTTCTCAGACCAAGTCTCTCGATCAGAGCACGATATCTCTCGATATCCTTAGCTTTCAGATATGCAAGCAGACCACGTCTCTGACCAACCATCTTCAGAAGTCCTCTTCTGGAATGATGATCCTTCGGGTTCTCTTTCAGGTGCTCTGTCAGCTCCTGGATTCTTGCCGTAAGGACTGCTACCTGTACTTCCGGTGAACCTGTGTCGCCGGGTGTTCTTGCATACTCGTTGATAATCGCTGTTTTCTTTTCCTTAGAAATCATATTTTCTCCTTTCCTGTCAGGGATCATTCCCATACCGGTGATCCTCTGCAACCGCCATGCACTAAGATAGGGTCGGAGTATCCCGCCTCCGGGTGCCGGCTGAAATTCATACTTGGTTATTCTAACATATAGAAGGTTTCTTGGCAAGTCTCAAACCCAAATATTTCTATCACCTTTTTGCTGGAAATAAACTTTTCACTTCAACTCATCTTTTTGCTGCTTTTTTAATAAATTCAATCAGTCATGCAGGATTCTGACTGCCTTGACCGGCGACCGGTAAGAGGTGTTGGAAATCCTGATTCCTGTCTTCGGATTGCTGGCGTGGATAACCTGTCCGCTGCCGATATAGATTGCCACGTGATTGATCGATTTTCCATTTCCGTAGAAGATCAGATCACCCGGTTTTGCCTCCGACACCTTAATTGTAGTGCCAAGCTTCGACTGTGCCACGGAAGAATGAGGCAGGCTCACACCATATTTCTTAAAGACGCTCAGCACAAATCCAGAACAATCCGCTCCCTTTGTCAGACTGGTGCCGCCCCATACATAAGGATTGCCCAGAAATTCTTTTGCATACTGGCAAACGTCTACCCGCACATCAGACACACCCTGTCCATAGAAAAGCTCCGTCATGGTGATGGCAGTGCCAAGCTCCGAGCTGACTTCTACATAATCTGCGGAGACAAACACTTCATCGGCATCCAGATATACCTTGACCCAGTCGCCCTCCACCGAAACCACTTCAAGCTCCTCGCCCATCGGTACCTGTGTAACCACCTCTGACTCGGTATTGGCTTCCGCACGCACCTTGAGTCCGTCCGCAGTGACACGCGCCATCGTAGCCGCCAGTTCTTCGGCTCTGCGCTTGGCCGGTATGCCTGTCAGCAGATATTCAAGGCTGACATAGCCTTCTACTTTACCGGATTTGATATGTGCCCATGTATCGTCGCTGTCCAGTACCTCGCAGGCCGCATCCTTGGGAAGCTTGCCCACAAGTTTGCCGTCCTCCGCCGCAACGGCACGGATATTCAGATTATTATCCACATTGGCGATACCCAGATTGGTATATCCCCAGTTTGCATTCTTTGCCTTCTCATAAGCCTCGGCGTATTCCTGCTCTGTCTTCGTGAATTCGAGAATCGCGCTGGAACCTATGGTGCCGCCCAGAATATCCTGCAAGGATGCGTCGCTCTCTTTCTTACCGGCATCCGTTCCGGTCTCCGCCTCCGTCTGATCTTCGGAAGCATCTTCTTCTCCTTCGCTTCCTTCCACGCCGTTGTCGCTTATGCTTCTGTCTTTTGATGAATCATCCCCGGTCTGACCTTTGCTGCCACCTTCCACTCCATTGTCCGAAACATTACCGGCACTTCCGGCTTCTCCGTCGGTGTCAGCGGCCGAAGCACTGCTCTCATTTGTATCTTCTTCTGACGCTTCTGTATCTTCCTGTACATCCTCTGTCACATTGATGGAACCGATCCCCAGCAGATCCGGCAACGTTGCCGCTCTTGCCTGCATCGGTGATAAAAATAAAATACATCCTGCCAGAAGACATAAAATTTCTCGTCTTTTCATTCTTAATTCAGTCCTCTCAGCACAGCATCTTGCGGTTAAGAATTTGCTGTACGCTATAATTTGTTACAATTCGTAACACTTTTGTAACATTTCCGAGGTCATTATAGCAAGTCCCGATTATTTTGTCAAATGGCTAATTAAAATCCCCTTGCACTATGCACCTGACATAATGCAAGGGGAACAAAGCCGCTTACTGTTTATTCATTTCCAGTGACCAATCTGGTCAGGCCGTATTGCTTACGCATTCCCTTCCCCGTAGCTGTTTGAGAACGCAATATTAACGGCATGATCCGCCACACGCTCCAGACCGGACACAATATCCGAGAAAAGTGCGCCCGCTTCGGGAGTGCACTCGTTATTGGACAATCTTTCGATATGCTTCTGCTGCAGTTCCTTCTCTTTCTCGTCGATGGCTTCTTCCAGATGCTGGATATCCTCCACATGCTCTTCCGTGCTCTTGACAAACATTTCAAAAGAAAACCGCAGAATGGTATTGACCATGTTCATCATCTCGCCCAGCTCACGCTGTGCATCCTTCGAAAAAGTGACGCCCGTCTCGATCCTTCGCTGAGCGGCATCCGCAATATTCTCGGCATGATCACCGATCCGTTCGATATCATTGACCACATGGAAAAGCGCACCGATATTTTTCAAGTCTTCGATGGGCAGCGTGGTCTGGTTGATCTTGACCAGATAGTTGGTAATCGCATGACTCAGGAAATCTATGTTCTTCTCCACTTCCCGGACTTCGTCTATGTCTTCCGGTTCCAGTGTGATCAGAACATTCATGGCCCGGTTCAGGTTCTCGTCGGCAAGAGACGCCATACGATCCAGTTCCTTGATCGCTTCCACCACTGCCGTAGCCGGATTGAATACCGCCTTTTCGCCGATATACTTCAACTGATAGCTGTCCCTGTAGCCCACTTTCTTATCATCGCCCGGCACAACCATATAAGTCAGCTTTACAATGCCCTTGATAAAAGGCATCATTATGATAACCTGGAATACTTTGATCAGGATATGCGCGTAGGCCACGACCCGTCCCAGATTATTTCCCGTCACAGATATGAGTACATCCACGATCTGCTGTACCCCGAACAGGAAAATAATATAGACGATCACCGTACCTATGATATTAAAGATCAAATGAATGGCTGCCGCCCGCTTGGCGTCTTTCTTTCCGTTTAAGGAAGCCAGCACCGCCGACGTACAGGCACCGATATTACAGCCCAGAATGATATACATGCCTATGTCCATGCTCATCAGCCCCTGATTGGCCAGCAGGACCATAATACTGACGGTAACCGAAGAGCTCTGGATCACGGCCGTCAGCACAGCGCCCAGAATCACCGCAAGAATGGGAGTCTGCAGAGATGCAAACATATGTAAGACCGCAGGCGAATCTTTCATGCCTGACATGGCGGCGGACATGGTACCCAGTCCCATAAACAGAACACCGAAGCCGATGATGACTTCTCCCCAGCGGGAAATCTTCTGTTTCTTACAGAACATGACCGTCAGCACACCCAGCAGAAGAATGACCGGCGCTGCCTTCTCCAATTTAAAGGAAACCAGAAGCGCTGTCACCGTGGTACCGATGTTGGCACCGAAGATCACCCCCGCCGCCTGAGTCAGATTCATAAGCCCTGAGTTAACAAAGCTGACCACCATAACCGTACACGCCGACGAAGACTGTATCACCGCCGTAAAAAAGATACCCACCAGGATTCCCGTGAACCGGTTGGTCGTCAATCGTTCCAGTATTCCTCTTAACCTTGCACCGGCGACTTTCTCGATACTGTCGCTCATAATGCGCATACCGTATAAGAACAGTCCAAGACCGCCCGCCATAGATAGAATTATCGATAGATCCATGTCATTTACGATTCCCTTCGTATGTACTGATTCCCCGCGCAAATCTACACGATTCTATTTTATCGGAAATAAACCGGGCTGACAAGCCCTTTGTACGAAAAAGGCCATTACACAAATAAAGCGCAAAAAAGTGAAAAGGCCCATTGCCAAAAAACATTACAGCGAGCTTCCTTTATAGTCTCTCCCGGCCGCAAAATCCGCTTCAAGCTGCGCCTTCAGGCTCTCCACGCTGTCAAACCTCATTTCCGGCCTGCGAAAAGCCAGCAGCCTTACGCTGATCTCCCTGTCGTAAAGATCTCCTCCGAAATCATAGATATAGGTCTCAATCCCCATAATCTGTTCTTCACTTACCGTGGGCTTACACCCCACATTGCTGATCCCCTTGTATGTCCTGCCGCCCGCAATCACTTCTGAATAGTAGACACCGTTAGGCGGCAGGAGTTTGTCCGCCTCCGGAAGCACATTTGCTGTAGGCATACCCATGGTGCGTCCCAGCCGCTTTCCATGTTCTACCCGCCCGGCGGCGCTGTAGGGTGTTCCCAGCATCCGGGTAACCAGTTCCATTTCACCCCGGCGCACCGCTTCCCGCACCCGCGTGGAACTCACATCTTCCCCGTCTATCTGAACCTTGGAAATCAACTCTACGACATAGTCATACTGCTTTGCATATTTTTCCAGAAGCGCATAATTTCCCGCACCGCGCCTTCCGAAAGACAGATCCGATCCTGCACAGATATATGCGGCCTGCATCTGCCCTGCAAGATACCTGTGTACAAATTCTTCCGGCTCGGTGGCCGCGGTCTCGCGATTCAGCGGAAACTCAATGAGCACATCCACGCCCATCTCTTCAAAAATACGCCTTTTTTCAGCCTTCGTAGTCAGTTCTTTCTCCTCACCGCCGAAAAAGGCTGCCGCTGAAGTATCAAAAGTAAACACAACAGCCAGAAGTCCTGCCTGCTTCTGCTCCGTCACCCGGCGGATCAACTCTCTGTGCCCCAGATGAACACCGTCAAATTTTCCGAGGGCAACCGCGCTGCGCTTCTGCAGCCGGAAATCTGTGGTCTGCTCTATAATCTCCATCTTTGTCCTGTACCTGTATCCTTCTGTTGTCGATTTACTGCCTGATTTCTCTGCGCAGTATATTCCATATGCCGCGCTTTTCACGACATGCCAGCCGTCATGTCACAGTTCTGCTGCTGAGCTTTAGAAGTTCTTTTCACTCTAATCTCCATGTCGCTGCTTCACAGCGACACAAACCCGTGCGGAGAATGCCGTATTTCAGGCATTCTCTGGTGTGAGACTTAGAACTTCTTCACGAAGCAGCCTTTGCTGCGAGTGTTAGAAGTTCTTCTCACACTATTATGCCAGAAACATCTTCACCGGCTTCAACTGCCCGGCCTGCTCCCGAAAGGCATAGATTCCATAAAACCTGCCTGTGCCGTCATAAACCCTGACTTCTTCCCCGTCCGCAAAAGACACCTGCTTTGTCAGATGCTGTAAACTAAGAAAATTGCCGTTTTGTACCATTTTACAGCCCGGCTCGTTCACGGTCACAGCCCTGTCATTTTCGAAAACAGCATCCGGCGGTATGATAACGTTCGATATTTTCCCATCATCACGCAGTCTCTCCAAATCTCCAAGCGTCAACGCATCTTCGATCCTGAAAATTCCCACCCGGCTCCGCACCAGTGTCTCCATGGCACCGCCGCAGCCAAGATCCTGTCCGATATCATGGCAGAGTGTTCTGATATAAGTTCCTTTGGAGCACACCACCCGCATTTTTACAAGGGGAAGCTTCATCTCCCGGATTTCTATCTCCCTGATCTGCACCTTTCTCGGCTTACGCTCCACTTCTTTTCCTGCCCGTGCCAGTTCGTACAGCTTCTTTCCGTCCACCTTTAAGGCAGAATACATGGGCGGAATCTGGTCATAATCCCCCTGATATCTCAGGATCGCACTGCGCACCTGCTCCCCGGTCAAAGCTTCCAGTTCCTCTCTGGCACACTGGAATAACACCTGTCCTGTCATATCCTGGGTATCAGTAACCACCCCCAGCCGCAATGTGGCGGTATACTCCTTGTCCCAATCTGTAAGCATATCACACAGTTTTGTGCCTGAACCGAAACATACAGGAAGCACGCCGACCGCCTCAGGGTCGAGTGTTCCTGTATGTCCGATTTTCTTCATTTTACAAATGCCACGGAGTCTGGCAACCACATCATGAGATGTGAAGCCGGCCTCCTTATATACGTTCATGATCCCGTTATACATGATATCCTCTTTAAAATATTATTCTCCGCTATTCATTGTTATCGCTTTGTTATCACTCTATTATCGCTCACATTATTTCACGTTATTGATTCTCTATTTCATAATAGTGATTACATAACAGTGATTGTATAACAGTAATTATATAATAGTGATTACATAACAACGACCGCACAACACCGGATACTGCAATACACACGAATTTACTCCGCCATAGAGCTTTTCTTTATCATGTTTTTCATGCATCCTTCAGCTGCTCCGCGATCTCTACGGATAAGTTGTTGATATTATCATGACAGGTACCGTTCATTGTGCATCCTGCAGCACGTACATGTCCGCCGCCGCCGAACTTTACTGCCACGGCGGAAACATTTACTCTGCCATTCGAACGCATACTCACCTTATATTCCAGCGTTCCTGTCTCATACATGAAAATGGCACATTCCACACCTTTGACTGCCAGAAGCTGGTTCACAATACCATCCAGATCTGCAGATGTGACCCGGTAAAATTCCATCATGCGCCGTGAAACTACACTGACGATACATTTGTCCCCCATGAAACGGACACTCTCCAAAATCGCCCGTCCCATAATCTGTGTCTGCCGATATGTCTTCTCAAAAAAAGTCTCCTGGATGATTTTTGAAAAATCAAATCCAAATTTAATCAACTCTGCTACGATTTGAAGTGTACGCGGTGATGTATTGGAATATCTCAACACTCCGGTATCATGTACAATTCCTATGTAAATCGCCACGGCGATCTCTTCATCCACCATCGACGGATCCATCAGATCATAGAGCAATTCCGCCGTAGAACTGCGCTCCGGCTCGACTATGCTCAAATCTCCACATCCCGGATTACTGATATGATGGTCGATATTGATTTTCTTATGCGCCTTCCGGTAGATGTCTTCTGCACCTCCCAGCCGGTCGTCTCCGGTATCCAGCGCCACAAAAACATCATACGTTTTTTCTGTATTAAATTCAGATTTAATTTCTTCAATGCGGCTGATACAGTCGAAAATGTCTTCGGGTTTATCCAGATATACATCAATTTCCGCCCCGGGCAGTTCCTTTTTCAGATAGAGATACAACCCCATCACGGAACCGACACAGTCACCATCCGGTCTGATATGTCCGCCGATCGCAATTGTTTTTGCATCTTTCACTTCATCTATTATTCTCATTTACTTCTCCATTTCAAGCCATTGGTTCAAGTCTGTATGCTGCGTACCCTAACTTACTTTGAAATAACGCAGGCTATGCATACATATTTTAAATCTTACTTCTCTTCTTCGTTATCCGCCCGTCCGCTCTTTTCTATCACATCGTCTATCAGTTTCGACATATTCACGCCATAGGCAATCGACTGATCCATGATAAAAGTGATCTGGGGAGTATTGCGCAGGTTGACAGTCCGGGCCAGTTGATTGCGGATATATCCTTCCGCACTCTTAAGTCCGGCCAATGTATCCGCCTGTGCCTTCTCGTCTCCAAGTACGCTGATCCATGCCTTACACGTCTTGAGATCCGGCGCCACCTCCACGGATACCACAGAGGTCATCGGGGCAATTCTGGGATCCTTGATCTCACCCCGGATGATCTCTGCCAGCACACGCTGCACTTCTCCGTTGATACGGGTATTCTTAACACTGTTTTTTCGCATTTTCCATATAACCTCTTTGTTACCGCAAAGCTGCTGGCCAAGCTGTAACATCCTTTCCGCACGAATCCGGCAGTAATCTTTTTATGCACAAATCATACTTTCCGGAAAAGTCAAGTACCTGCCGCAAAGCACAATACATCTTCAATGTCCGGCAGAAAACCTGACGCGTCCCGTAAAACCGGTCATTGCAAAAATAAAATATCACATGATATCAAACACTATCTGGGTACTTCCACCATAGTATACGCCTCAACGATATCCAGTTCCTGCATCTTATCAAAGCCGTCAAATACAAGACCGCACTCAAATCCGGCTTTCACTTCCTTTACATCATCCTTGAAACGCTTCAGGGAAGCAAGTTCACCCTCATAGATCTGCTCGCCTTCTCTCGTAATACGGATCTTGCAGCCTCTTCTAAACTCGCCGTCCAGTACATAGGAACCGGCAATATTACCGATTGCAGATGCTTTAAAGATCTGGCGCACTTCCGCATGACCGAGTACCTTCTCCTCAAAGATCGGATCCAGCATACCCTTCATGGCTGCCTCGATATCTTCGATCGCCTGATAGATGACCTTATACAGTCTCACATCCACGCCTTCGCGCTCTGCCACAGCTTTGGCAGTGGAATCCGGCCTTACATTAAATCCTATGATGATCGCCGAGGATGCCGAAGCAAGGGATACATCTGATTCGTTGATAGCGCCTACGCCGCCGTGAATACATTTTACAACTACTTCTTCGTTGGACAGCTTCATCAGGCTCTGTTTTACGGCCTCCACACTACCCTGTACATCTGCTTTGACGATCAGGTTCAATTCTTTCAGATTGCCCTCCTGGATCTGATTGAACAGATCATCCAGGGACATTCTTGTCTTAGTATCTGCAAGCATCTCCTCTTTATGCTGTGCCATATAAGTTTCTGCATAAGATTTCGCGCTCTTATCATTTTCATGCACAATAAATACTTCACCCGCGCTGGGCACGTCTGACAGACCCAGAATCTCCACCGGCGTGGAAGGAACCGCTTCCTTCACTCTTCTGCCCTTATCATCGATCATGGCTCTTACTTTACCATGGCTTGCTCCCGCGGAAATAAAATCACCCACATGCAGCGTACCTTTCTGTACCAGCACGGTTGCCACAGGCCCGCGTCCCTTGTCAAGCTCTGCCTCGATAACCAGACCTCTTGCATTTCTGTTGGGATTTGCCCTCAGTTCAAGGATTTCCGCTGTCAAAAGTATGGTCTCAAGCAGATTCTCGATTCCATCACCGGATTTTGCGGATACCGGAACAAACTCTGTGGATCCGCCCCAGTCTACCGGAATCAGTTCATATTCTGTCATTTCCTGTTTCACACGGTCAATGTTCGCATTAGGCTTATCAATTTTATTTACCGCAACGATGATTTCAATTCCCGCTGCCTTGGCATGGTTGATCGCCTCCACGGTCTGAGGCATAACGCCGTCATCCGCCGCTACTACCAGCACCGCAATATCCGTGGAATTTGCCCCACGCATACGCATGGCCGTAAAAGCCTCATGTCCCGGTGTATCCAGGAATGTAATGCTCTGTCCGTTGGCTGTGACCGTGTAAGCGCCAATTGCCTGCGTGATGCCTCCCGCTTCCTTATCCGTCACATTCGTCTTACGGATCGCGTCAAGCAGAGACGTCTTACCATGATCTACATGACCCATAACGCAGATGACAGGCGGTCTGCTCACCAGAGATGCCTCGTCTTCCTCATCCTCCTTGAGCAGTTCTTCGATCACATCCACCTTCACTTCTTTTTCACAGATGATCTCATACTCGATCGCAATGTTCTCCGCGTCCTCAAAGCTGATCTCCGAATTCAGCGTCACAATCTGTCCCTGCAGGAACAGTTTCTTGATGATCACAGAAGGCTGTATCTTCATCTTGTCTGCCAGTTCCTTGATGGTCAGGGAATCTGGTACAGTGATAACCTTGATCTGTTCTTCCGCAACCTCGGCCGCTTTCTTCTCAGGCTTGATGAATCGTCCTGCCTTATTGCGGCTCTTTGCTGCCGTATCATCCTCTTCGTAAATCAGATCTTTCTTCGAACGTTTGTCTCTGTCCTGATTTGCACGGCGTTTTTCATCATCCCTGTGCTTCTCCACGTCCTTGACAGGCGTCTCGGGGATAAAGTCCTTCTGATTGTTATTCTTTTTAAATCTATTGTCCTGTCCGCCATTGCTTCTCTGAGGGCGTTCCTGATTGTTACCGCCGCGGTTAGGACCCGCACCAGGGCCGCGGCCCCGGCGATCGTTCTGATTGTTGTTATAAGGCGGCCTGTTCTGGCCTTCAGGTCTGCGATTTTCTCCTGCACTGCCGGTTCTCTCCTGTCCTTGTGCTCCTTGCTGAGCCTGTTTTTCCTGCTGTGCCCTGGCAGCCGCCTGCAGAGCGGCATTTTCACGCTCCCGCTTCTCCTGCTGCCTCTGCTCCATTCTCCGTTCCTGCTGCTGCCTCTGACGAACTTCATAAGGCTCTGCCGTTACCGGGATAGGCTTCTGGGTCGGACGAATGATCTTATGAGGCACATTCTGCGTCTGTACCGGACGGGCGCCGTTGCCGGGCTGCCGTCTGTCATTATTACGATTACCGCCGTTACCACCGTTGTTCTGGGAAGAACGCTGTCCCTGCATCTTGGAGTTATGAGGATTACTCACGATAATCATGTTGTTCTTCCGTCTGGGCTGATCATTTTTCCCCCGTTCACCTCTTCCGGATTCCCCTCTGGCCGGTCTGTTCTCCTGCTTCGCTGCCGGATTTGCCGCCTTTGCATCTTCTCTGGTTTCCGGTCTGGCTGCGGGCTTAGTTTCCTCTTTGACTTCTGTTGTAACCGGTTCTTTACTCTCTGTCTTCACGTCTGTCCTGATCCCCTCTTTCGCCGCCATTCTGGTTTCTTCTTTTGCCGCTTTCACAGCCTGATCTTTCGGGACGTCCCGCTCAGGCTTCTCTTTTGCTGCTGCCGGCGCCCCGGTGCTTTCCTTCACCGCCGCACCTGCCGTTTTCGTACTTTTGCCAAACTGCCTGCGCACCAGTTCAATCGCCTCATCCTCTATGGAACTCTGGGCAACTTTCACTTCATATCCTTTATCCTGTAAAAAAGCGATCAGCTCCTTGCTCTGCTTATCAAGCTCTTTCGCCAGCTCATGTACTTTCATTTTCGCCATGCTCACTACCTCCAACTTTCGAATCTACTAAATGTTTCCGTATCGAATTTGCAAATCCCTCATCAGTCACAGCAAGACAGGATCTCTCTTCCTTGCCGATCGCGTGCCCCAGTACATCCTTCACACTGTAGTACTGATACGGCACTTCATAGAACTCACACATATTGCTATATTTCTTTCTGGTGTTACCCGAAGCATCCTCAGCTATGATAACCAGATATGCTTTTCCTCTCTTAACTGCTTCCTCTGTCGCAAATCCGCCGCTGACAACATTTCCGGAGCGGGTGGCTAACCCAAGCATAGATAACACCCGATCTCTATTCGGTCTGCCCTGCATGCTCACCCTCCTCAAACTCCTTTTCCAGATTCTCATATATTTCCTGCGGGATACTCATCTTAAAAGAACGCTCCAATCCTTTGTTCTTCCTGGCCTTGACCAGACACTCCCGGTCCATGCACAGATAAGCACCCCTGCCGTTTTTCCTTCCGGTCATATCCAGAACGATAGTTCCCTGTTCGCTGCGCAGGACACGCATCATATCTTTCTTACTTTTCATCTCGCCACAGCCAACACACTGGCGCATGGGAATTTTTTTTGCCATCGCTATATCCTTTCTATCGTTCCGGATTCTCCTGTAGAAAAATCAGTTCCGGCCTGACCGTATGCTGCATAACATCTCCGCCTCTGCCGCAGTCTTTGATGCACCATCCGGTTTCCTGCCGGCAGGCTGACACGAAGACCTTCGTCACGCTTCGCTGTCCTGCTCTTCATCCTCAAATCCGCTCTCTTCTAAATCCGGTGCCTCAGAAGCTTCATCGCTGCCGCCTTCTTCGTATTCCGCATCATCATAGGATTCGTCGTAGCCCTCTTCGTCATAAGCTTCCCCGTCGTAGCCTTCCTCGCCGTACTCTTCCTCATCATACTCTTCGTCGTCATAGACGTAATCTTCATATCGGAAGCCCGGTGCATCTTTGGCCTGGGTCTCACTCTTGATATCTATCTTATAACCCGTCAGCCTGGCCGCCAGTCTCGCATTCTGCCCTTCCTTACCAATGGCAAGGGACAACTGATAATCGGGCACTACCACCTTCGCTGTCTTCTCATCGGGATCAGCGAATACCGCTACGATCTTGGCCGGCGACAGTGCATTCTGAATCAGATTGCCGGGGTTTTCATCCCAGTTCACAATATCAATCTTCTCACCGCACAATTCATCCACAATGGAATTAACCCTGGCACCGTTGATGCCGACACATGCACCTACTGCATCCACATTTGGATTGTTGGAACGCACCGCCAGTTTCGTCCTGCTTCCCGCCTCTCTGGCTATGCTCATGATCTCCACCGTACCGTCCTTGATCTCTGTCACTTCCGATTCAAACAATCTCTTCACCAGTTCCGGATGTGTACGGCTCACCAGAATCCTTGGTCCTTTAGGTGTATTCTTCACTTCAAGAATATATACCTTAATTCTCTCGGTAGGTCTGAAATTCTCGCCCCTGACCTGCTCGCTCTCGTTCAGGATCGCATCCGCCTTGCCCAGATTGATGGAAATATTTCTTCCGATATAACGCTGTACGATGCCTGTCACCACATCCTTTTCTTTTTCGTAATACTGGTTGTAGATAACGCTTCTCTCTTCCTCGCGGATCTTCTGCAGGATCACGTTCTTGGCATTCTGCGTCGCGATACGCCCGAATTCCTTGGATTTTATCTCCACATGGAGCATATCGCCAAGCTGAGCCTTCTTGGAGATCTCCTGAGCGTCTTCCAGGGAAATCTGCAGCACGTCATCCTCCACCTCCTCAACGACTTCTTTCTCCGCATAGCAGAGGAAATCACAGGTATCCCTGTCGATTTCAACTTTAACATTATCCGCCTTTCCGAAATGGTTCTTGCAGGCCGTAATCAGAGAATTCTCGATCGCCTCAAAAAGCGTCTCTTTGCTGATTTCCTTCTCTTTCTCCAGAATATCCAGCGCCTCCATCAATTCCTTATTCATTTTCCGTTATCCTCCTATGTTTCTTTCTGATATTCAAAGTCCCTGTTTAGACACAATATTTTATTTACCATGTTCCAACCGGTCCGTTCTCCTCTGCTCTCTTAAAAATCAAAGGTCAGCCGGATCAATGCGATCTCTTTCCTGTTCAGAACACGCTCTGTTCCCGGCTCTGCCGCTTTGTCAGCATCAGTCTCCCCGGTATCCGGCCGCGGTTCTTCAATCGTTATCGTATCCCCGTCATAGGCGTGAAGCACGCCTGTAAACTCTTTCCGGCCGTCCACCGGCTTATAAGTCCGGATCTCCACCTCGGCACCCAGACTCTTTTCCAGATGTCTGTCTTTCTTTAACGTTCTCCCCAATCCGGGACTGCTGACTTCCAGAATATAGGCATCGGGAATGAAGTCCTCTGCATCCAGCGCGTCCGAAAGCTCCCGGCTGACATTCTCGCAGTCCAGAATTGCTACCCCCTCAGGCTTATCAATATAGGCGCGCAGATACCATTCGCCGCCCTCTTTGACATATTCCACATCATAGATCTCAACGCCGTATTTCCCGGCAATGGGTATGAGCAGCTGCTCTGTCTTTGTCTCATAGTTCTCTCGTTTTGACATGTACACCTCCTGAAAACGGGATCCACTCCGCGAACCCGAATGTACAGATAAATTTTCTATACCAGACTTCCTTATGCGGGCCTGCGCATCAAAAAAGTGGACTCGCAAGTCCACTCTTTATCGTAGTCTTTATTCTTAATACATCAGTATTGTAGCACTCTTTGCATATGTTTGCAAGGAAAAATTTGCATATTCTCGCTTTTAACCCCCGAAATACCAGATACCAAATTAAAAAGATCGACTCTTGTTTCGAACTTTTATATATGTTATATTATATACATAAAAGGGAAAGCCAGAGAAGCGGCTACCCTCAAAGTTTGTGACTAAACTTTACAGCTTAGCCGTCAACTATTTGCGGTAGTTGGCGGCTATTTTCGTTTATCCCTGAAAATCTTATAACAAAGACTCACAAGGGCAACAATGAATATACAAAACTGAAAAAAATCAGAATATGTAATCATTGGCAACGCCCTCCTCTCTTTCGTCTGGAGGGTTAGCCCCTCCGATCATTGATCAGAAGGCAGCCGCCTTTGGCTCTCTGGTTTCCCATGCAAATAATATATCATTTATCTATCTACGGTTCAATATCATTTTTCATTTATGCACAACATGTAATTGGATTTATAATTTTTAAAGAATTTAATTTAAATACCCCTGTAACGTTCTGCGAGGTTTGTAGCACTCTTTGCATATGTTTAGGAAAAATTTGCATATTCTCGCTTTTAACTCCCGAAATACAAGATACCAAATTAAAAAGATCGACTCTTGTTTCGAACTTTTATATATGTTATATTATATACATAAAAGGGAAAGCCAGAGAAGCGGCTACCCTCAAAGTTTGTGACTAAACTTTACAGCTTAGCCGTCAACTATTTGCGGTAGTTGGCGGCTATTTTCGTTTATCCCTGAAAATCTTATAACAAAGACTCACAAGGGCAACAATGAATATACAAAACTGAAAAAAATCAGAATATGTAATCATTGGCAACGCCCTCCTCTCTTTCGTCTGGAGGGTTAGCCCCTCCGATCATTGATCAGAAGGCAGCCGCCTTTGGCTCTCTGGTTTCCCATGCAAATAATATATCATTTATCTATCTACGGTTCAATATCATTTTTCATTTATGTACAACATGTAATTGGATTTATGATTTTTAAAGAATTTAATTTAAATACCCCTGTAACGTTCTGCAAAGCTCATACAAACGTTTTAAGATTTGGTTGCGGAACTTTTCATGTTATAAAAATCTGTTTTGGACAAAATAAAAAATGCTACAAACCGCTTAATTTCAAGGTTTCCAGCATTCTTCAGGGTTGGGCTGTTTATAACAGTCAACAGCTCGTAGGGGAATCGAACCCCTGTTTCCGCCGTGAGAGGGCGG
>CAJUJP010000030.1:16052-54835 GCA_910586615.1 uncultured Lachnospiraceae bacterium | reverse complement strand
TCTTACCAAAAAAGAGGTATTTTTTTCCAAAGACACAAACTATTTTACACTACCTAATATCACCGCCGTTTTTTACAATAACTTATCTAATAACAATCCAACTTCCATCACGCTTTGAACCAATTCTTTCAATAACCTTTTTATTCTGCAAAGAGACAAATGTTCGTTCTATGGTTCTTTTTGTCACACCTATCTTTGCAGCCAATTTGTCAGAAGTATATTTCGAATCTTCGATCAGCAAAGAAACCACTTTCTTTTCAGTTTTATTCAAACCGTCATTTCTATTCGCATAATTCTTAATTTCCTCACAGGTTGCTTTGCCCTCCGCATCGGTCAAATCTCATTCATCTCTAATTCCATATTAATATGCTTCAACTTATTTGATTTAAGTTTGGAAAGCAACACGATACTTTCAACGTGACTACCTTTGTCCAAACCGAATTACATATCTTTTTGTTTCTTGTCTGTTTTTTGTTCCAACATTTTTATAGAATTCAAATAATCTTCTTCTACATCACTGATAGTTCTTGCTTTATACTTTTTATATTCATCTGCTGCCTTTTCAACAGCTTGCTTATGAGAAATACTGCCATTGCCCTGTAACAACTGTTCTCCACTCATTGTAAGTATACGATCCAAATGTTCCGCCCAATCTTTCATGGTCATTACCTGTTCACGTTCTGCCTGGCGCTCTGCAAAATCTAAATATCCAGACACAAGTTGTCCCATAGCACGAAGTTCTTTTTCATCCAAATAATTTTTTGCAACAACAGCCTCTTTCAATGTTGGCTGATTTCCAGCAAATGTTGTAAGGCCCATAAACTCTTTTTCAGCATCCGCTCTTGTGTAAATTACCTCTGCCGCCGTTTGACCATGAATAGCATAATGAATTTTGTTTTGCACTTTTTTAAAAAAAAGAATAGATATTTCCGCCTTTGGGTCATAATCAATACTCGTAGCATAAATTTCCAGGACTTGCCTATAAAATACTTTTTCAGATGCGCGAATGTCTCTAATCCGTTCAAGTAATTCTTTAAAGTAACCACCGCCACCCAGATTTTTCAATCGTTCATCATCCAATGCAAAACCTTTTCGCATATATTCTTTCAGTATATTAGTCGCCCAAATTCTGAACTGCGTGCCACGTTTGGATTTCACACGATAACCCACAGAAATAACGACATCCAAATTATAATAGTCAACTTGATAGGTTTTTCCATCCGCCGCAGTTGTTGCAAAATTTGCAACAACTGACTCTCTCACTAATTCACCTTCAGAAAAAATATTTTTTATATGCCTTGAAATTGTCGATTTGTCTCTTTGAAATAATTCAGCCATCTGGTCAATGGATAACCATACAGTATCTTCGTCAAAAGTCGTTTCAATTTTTGTCAGACCATCTTCTGTTGTATACATGATGATGTTTGATTTTTCCCCTACATTTTCTTTAGTTTTCACTCCTATACCTCTCTTCTAAATTGTGCAACACCCGTTGCACTTTTGTTTGTTCAATTGTTTTTATTCTTGTACTAAATAGTGAGACTATAACCAATTACCATCTCCTTCAATTCATTTGCCAAATTTTTTAAATCATACGAAAATATTCCAATGCATCCCTTATAGCAACTTCTTTCTCTGGTGAGCATTTCGGCTGTCTGGAATTTTCCAATTTCGGCAGGTTATAATTTTCCCTCTCAATAATCCCACATCTCTGCTTTACCTGTGCAATATACAAGCTGCTGACTTTCAATCCACTTTATTTCAAAATATAATTCTTAATTTCCTCACAGGTTGCTTTGCCCTCCGCATCGGTCAAATCTCATTCATCCATCTCTAATTCCATATTAATATGCTTCAACTTATTTGATTTAAGTTTTGAGAGCAACACGATACTTTCCACATTCGCCGTCCAAGGGAACTGATCCACCGCCACTGCCCGTTCCACCTCATATCCTCTCTCCTGAAACACCCCCAGATCTCTTGCCAGGCTCGTGGGTTTGCAGGAAATATACAGAATATGTTCCACGCCATACCGGATGATCTTGTCCAAAGCCTTCGGATGTATGCCGTCCCTGGGTGGATCCAGAATGATGATATCCGGCTTTTCCTCAATTCCATCCAGCACTTTTAAAACATCCCCGGCAATAAATTCACAGTTATGTAAACCGTTTAATTCTGCATTTTTCCGCGCGGCTTCTACTGCCTCCTCCACGATCTCCACACCGATCACCTTCTTTGCCACCGGCGCCATTAACTGGGCAATTGTTCCCGTGCCGCTGTAGAGGTCATAAACTATCTTCCCATTCGACCTCACAAACCCGGCAATATACTCCCTTGCGGTCTCATACAGCACCTCTGCGCCACGGCTGTTTGTCTGGAAAAAGGAAAATTGCGAGATTTTAAATTTAAGGCCCAGCAGTTCCTCATAGAAAAAGTCCTGTCCGTAGAGTATCCTTGTCTCATCGCTCTGCACCACATCAGCCACCGCATCGTTTCGGGTATGCAGAATCCCCACAATCTTACCCCCAAGAGGCAGCGACAGCAGTACATCTTTCAGGCCATCCAGTATCTCCTGTTCCGGCATATCAGTTTTTGGTATATCCTGCCCCGCTTCGTCACATTTAATCCCGCCGGGTTCCTGAGTCGTAGTCACAAGAGCAATCAGGATTTCTCCCGTTCGGGACGCTTTTCTCACAAGCAGATGGCGCAGATAACCGATGTGCCTCAGCCGGTGATAAAAACGAATATCCACACCCTGTTCCTGCAGTCCCGCAAAATAGTCCCTCACGCACCGCAAAATACTTCTGTAATCTTCATCCACAATCCGGCAGTCCATCACAGACACAATGTCATAAAAGCTGCCTCTTCGGTGCATCCCCAGCGCAAGCGGGCCGTCTTTAACCTCATCTCCAAAGGAAAACTCCATCTTATTGCGGTATCCGAAGCATTCCGGGCTGGCTTTGATCCCCTCAAACTGCCATGCACTCTGGCGGTCAAGCACACCGTCCAACAGTTTTTTTACCTGCATTTCTTTAATTTTTAACTGCTCTTCATAGGGCAGAGAGAGATAAGTACATCCCCCGCAGATTCCAAAATGGGGACATGGACTGCCGCACTCCGATTCAGAAGGAGCAAGCACAGCCAGCAATCTGCCTTCTGCTTTACCCTTGCGCACTTTGTTAACCGCACACTGTACTTTCTGTCCCGGCAGCGCATTTTTAACAACGCAGACGCCATCCTCCGTTTCCACGATTCCTTTATTCGGAAAATCAACCCTCTTCACGATTCCTTCAATAATCTGACCTTTTTTCATTCTGTTCTCTATCCGCTCTTTCTTTTTATTTCACGGGCAATGTACATACAGGCCGCACAACCGGCCAGGCTATGTCTGTCACTGCCTCATGACAAAATATTACCTGTAACACCTGCCCGTACTGATTCGTCTTTTATATTCCAGAAAAAGCGGGATGCATTGCGTACATCCCGCTTGTAGTTTACATAACATATATTGCATAAAAATCATTCAGACTAAACAGCCGTCTGTGATAGCACACTGAACATATGGATCACGCACCTGATGCAGCACAAGACTGTCTCACTCATCCTCTGCAAAATCAGCGATGTCGTCATCATCTTCATCCTCGAAGAAGTCGTCATCAAAGTCATCGTCAAAATCGTCCTCGAAGTCATCCAGATAATCCGGTGTCAGATAACGGTACACAGCATATGCGATAGCCGCCACAGCAACTACAGCCCCGATCACCGCAAACACCCAAAGCAGCGTATTGCTCTTCTTCTCTTCCACTTTCTTCCTGTGCAGGATCTCGTTCATACCGGCATTCTCCAGTATATCGTCCAATTTATTTATAATCTCTTTCTTGCTCATAGCATGACCCTCTCTTTCTTTTCCCTTATCCGAAAATCTGAAGCATTTTTATTTATAATATACCACTTTCCGATTCGTTTTACTATAATATTTTTATAAAAAGATTTAAAAAAAACATAAGCCCGAAATATTTCAAAAAGCATTAAAGATTCGCAACGAATCACATTTTATCTCTCCTGTCCCGTTACCTGCTCAAGACAGGATACTTCTGTAAAGTCCGGCTCCCGCCTCGATCTTTTCAGGATAAACGATGATCAGCTTATGTTTTAAAAAAGGATTCATTGCCTGCCCCATCCTGTCTGGATCGGTAATCTTAGCAAGCCTGGCTGAATCCGGTGTCAACAGGAGAATCAGCTTGCTTCTGGCATGAAATTTTTTGAGATATTCCATGATTTCCTCAGCTTGCATACACGAGACATCTTTCTGCTCTTCATAACCGTCAAAATAAGTCCCCGTCTGCACATAAGCAGAAGCTGCCGTTTCCGAGGTGATTCCGTCACTGCCCCACAAAACCATGTTCAGCCGAATGTTACGAAAAATCTCACTCTGTTTCTTGCATAAGGCAATGATATCCGCACAGAGCTGCTTCAATTCCTCTTTTTCATAGGAACAATCGATCACCACAGCCATCTCCAGGATGCCGCCCTGATAATTCCCCTTCACATGAAGCACCCGCTCGATCTGGTTGTGTAATTGCAATTTCATCACTGAAGTCAAAGGCATTTTTCTTTCCCTTTCAAAAGGCTTCCTTCAGCCGCTTGGGCTTCTTCCTGCCGGCACTGTCCATTTTCTTCTTTGGTTCATCAAACTTTTTTCAGCTTCGCAAACCCCGCATACATAATCTTCTGTCCTACTTCATCAAACACCACCGTCACCTGGGAGTCTCTGGGACCGGCTTCTATTTTCATCACGGTGCCTTCACCGTAACGCATATGCCGCACCCTGTCTCCTGTACCGTATTCCAGATTTGTATTCCCCGCCGGTTCCAGAGTCACCGCTCCCACGCCCTGTGTGGCTCTCGTGATATAGGGCTGGTTTTCCACAGCGGTGCGTTTTGGCCGCACAACAGCCTTAGGCTTCGCCTGTGCCGTTGGCTGAAATGTTTTCCCGAATGCCGGAGCGGAAGACTGTTGTGCCGTTCTGTCTCCCTCCCGGCGAACCGGTTTATCAAACACGGTGTCGGATATTCTCCTGAATGGCGCATCCTGAACATTGTTTTCCGTCCGGGAAATTTCCGCCCTTTCTGTCTCCCCGTCTACCCGTCTGAAAGAAGAAGCATCGCGCCTGAAAGACCCGTTCTGCTGCCCGGAACAGGATCCACCGCCAAAGGGCTTTGCCCGGAAAAATCCCTTTTCCCTGGAATCCTCGTCGTATTCCTGAACGTCTGCCCGCTTAGATGCCGGCGGTTTATTGTCCATCAACAGGGGCGGAATCTCCCACACAAAACGGCTCACCGGATTATACTGTGTCTCTCCTCTGATCATCCGCTGCTTTGCATATGTAATGGTAAGATCGTCTTTTGCCCGGGTAATTCCCACATAAGCCAGCCGCCGTTCTTCTTCAATCTCCGCAGGATCATCGGACATGATCGTCATATAGCTGGGAAAAATGCCATCTTCCAGTCCTGCCAGATAAACATGCGGAAATTCCAGTCCCTTGGCGGAATGCAGTGTCATCAACAGTACTCTGTTATCGCTCTCTCCAACCCGGTCGATATCCGCCACCAGTGCAACCTCTTCCAAAAATTCGCTCAAGGACGGCTCGTCATGGGTTTCTTCATATGCAACTACTTTACTGATCAACTCGTCAATATTTTCAATACGGTCTGCCGCGTCTTCTTCCTCCGATTCTTCCAATTCTTTCACATAACTGGTCGTTTCCAGAATATCACGCACCAGCTCCTCCAGACTGTAAAATTCCAGCTTGCTGCGAAAAGTCTGAATCATGGTGACAAAAGGCTTTAACTTGGAAGCACTTCTGCCAATGGTCATAATCTGATCCGCCTCCCGCAGTGCATCATAAAAGCTGATCTGTCTGCTGTCCGCATACTCCTGCACCCGCACAATGGTCGTCGTTCCGATGCCCCGTCTGGGAACATTAATGATACGCTTTACAGCCACATCATCCCGGCCGTTGTCAATGGTCTTAAGATAGGCCAGAATATCTTTGATCTCCCGCCGTGCATAAAAGTTCGTACCGCCGATGACATCATAGGGAATTCCTTCCATAATAAACTTTTCTTCCAGCAGACGGGCCTGGGCATTGGTACGGTACAGTACCGCACAGCCGCCGTACTCTGCAATCCCCTCGCGGTTCTTCTTTGCCACGTCGCCCGCGATATATTCCGCTTCCTCATAGGCAGTATCAAACTGTCTGAGATGAATACGGCTGCCCTCTTTTTTCTCCGTCCACAATGCCTTATCCTTACGTCCCTGATTATTTTTGATCACGGCATTGGCTGCATCCAGCACGATCTGCGTGGAACGATAATTCTGTTCCAGCTTGATCACACACGCTTCGGGATAAACCTTTTCAAAATCAAGAATATTACGAATGTTGGCACCGCGGAATTTATAAATGGACTGATCATCATCGCCCACTACACACAGATTCCGGTATTTATCTGCCAGAAGCCGGATCAGCTCGAACTGTGCCGTGTTTGTATCCTGATACTCGTCTACCATAATATAGCGGAAACGGTCCTGATAGTTATTCAGTACCTGCGGATCCGCCTTAAAAAGCTCCACGGTCTTCATAATCAGATCGTCAAAATCCAATGCATTGTTTTTATGTAAGACGGCCTGATACTCTTTGTACGCTTTCGCAATCCTGCTTCCGTTATAATCATACCCGTTCTGCATCTCATACTGCAGCGGATCAATCAGTTCATCCTTTGCAGAAGAAATGGCACTCATAATGGCTCTCTCTTTCAGCATCTTCGTATCAATCTGCAGTTTCTTACAGACTTCCTTCATAATGCCTTTCTGGTCATCTGTATCATAAATCGTAAAATTATTATCATAACCGATTCTGTCAATATATCTGCGCAAAATTCTGACACAGGTGGAATGGAAGGTTGACACCCAGATCTGTTCTGAACCGAAGCCAACGATCTGATCCACACGCTCACGCATCTCCCCCGCCGCCTTATTGGTAAAGGTGATTGCCATGATCTGATAAGGATTTACACCTTCCTGGTCGATCAGGTATGCAACCCTGTGAGTAAGCACACGTGTCTTCCCCGATCCGGCTCCTGCCAGAATAAGCACCGGCCCTTCGGTCTGCATGACCGCCTGCTTCTGTCTGTCATTTAAGGTATCGTATATACTCATTTTTTCTTTCCATTCCTTTCCTGTCCTGGCATACTAATCCCCATGCCGGAGCGTTTACGCGACGGGGCGACGCAAATATCAAATTTGCGATGACATGCGATCAAGGCATATCCGCTTCCGGCTCCTCACTGCCATGCAACCGCGTAACAGCCAACAAAAATGCCAACTATGAGAAACTCTCATTCCATTGGCATTTTCATTTTTGTTCCCTGTATATCATTCGAACTTAGAGTTTTCCTTCACATTATGGCAGTAACTGATTCCCGCAGTTGCCGCAGAACTTGGATCCTGTAGTGGGTGTCCCGCAGTTAGGGCAGAACTTCGGTCCCGTACCGCCGGACTGCATACTGCCGCCCTGATTCATCTGACCGTTTCCGCCGCCCATGTTCATCTGATTGACCATCTGCTGTCCCATGGCCATGCCCATCTGCAGGCCAACCATATCAGAGGCAAGACCGCTGCCGCCGCGGCTGCCCTTCGCCATCCCGTCAGCCGCCGACATCTGCGCATACTTATTCATATCGCCCACCATGGAATGTGCGGCTGCTTTTTCCTGCATCTTCTTAATCTCTTCCGGATAGGAAAAGCTCTCGATCTTGAAATCGGAAATTCCGATCCCCAGCTTGCGCATATCCATATCCAGATCGGACTCAATACCCTTCGCAATATTTCTGGCATCAGCCTGCAGGTTGAACATATCCCTGCCCTCTTTGCTGATCCAGCTCATCAACAACTGATCCAGGCTGGAAATGATTCGTCCCTTCACATCCTCTACCGTATATCTCTGACGGATTCCCGCCAGTTTCTCGATCACCACATCGTGCTCCACGATCCGGCAGTTAAAAGTACCGAACGCGCGAACCGGCATCCCCCCCGGAAGCCCCGGTGCCTGCAGATTGATGGCATTTTTGGTGCCCCACTTTACGAGAAGCTCCTTTGTATTGATAAACAGTACTTCCGCACGGAGCGGTGTGTTAAATCCAAACTTAAAGCTTTTTAATGTAGTCAGAAAAGGTATGATATCCGACTCAATGTCGTAATCGCCGTCATCCTCAAAAATACCTTCCACTCTGCCGTTGTACAGAAAAATCGCATCCTGCCCCGGACGAATCACCAGCCGGGATCCCTTCTTGATCTCCTGATTCTGCCATTTGTAGAACAGTACACCGTCACTGTTCTCATTCCACTCTACCAAATTAGAAAACTGATTTTTAAAAAGCCCCATTGTCTTCCTCTCTATACTTTCCAAAAATTTAATCTTTATTGCCTTCTATAGTTAATCCTTCTATAAGTTAACGATATTAAAATTTTCGTTTTCGGTTCCGCAAAAGCTCCCGTACATGGCTTTGGCAGAAACCGGAAGCAAAAATTTGTTATGTCATTTACTATATATGCCTCTGAACTTTCAACTTACAGCCCCATCTCCGCCTTAAGTGCCGCCAGTTCGTCATCTACATCGGATCCTGTATCTGCCGTATCATATTTGCTTGCCAGATCATCAATATCATTACCGGAAGCAGATTTGTTCAACTCACCGATGGCATCTGCTTCATCCAGCATCTTATTGACTTTTTCTTCCATTCTGTCAAAAGCCGCCGCATTGTTACCGGCACTCTCCAATCCGGCACCCATCTCGTTAATCTTCCGCTGGGTCTGTGCCACCTTCGCTTTCGCCTTGAGCATATCACGCTTGCTCTTCATCTCGGAAATGTCGCCCTCAAGCTTATCGTGCATCTGACGCATCTTCTCGGCATTGGCCTGTGCCAGTTCATAACTCTTGGCAAGCACTTCCCGTTTCTGGGTCAGTTCATTTTTCTTTGTAAGGAACTGGCGGGCATCACTGTCATTACCTGCGGCTACTGCTTTCTTCGCATATTCGCCCATTCTGGCGATCTCCTCGTCGCACTCGCTTAATTTCCTCTTAGCACTCTTCTCCTCCGCCATGATCGAAGCCGTCTCCGCTTTTACTTTCGCAAAATCGGATTCCAGATTTCGCAGATACTGATCAATCATCTTCTCCGGATCTTCTGCCTTATCCAAAAGTGCGTTCACATTAGCCGCCATAATGTCCTTAAATCTTGTCATAATTCCCATGTTCTTTGTCCCCTTCTTTCTTTAAAAATCTGTTTCATAGTTCTGTTTTATCTGTTACTGCTATAATATCCGCCGGCCGGTTAGACCATATTTTCATCTGTTTCACCGATAAACACGGTTTTTTATAGTTGAAAAATCAGTGCATCAGCATCATTTTTCAATCTATACTGCACTGAAGACTTCTGCATTCACGCGGACATCACAGTCGAAACACGTTATCATTCCTTCTGCCTACGCCTCTGCATGGAGCTGCTGTGCCTGTTCATTCAGTTCTTCCACCAGCGTTCCGACCTTTTGCACGATATCCGTGTTTTTCTCACTTACACTGTATGTCTCATGGGAGTGTGCCGATACCTCTTCCATAATTGCAGAAATCGTCTGGATGCTCTCCACAATACCGCCGTTTGCCTCCGCAAGCTGTGCCACTGCATCCTCCAACATGTTTCTTTGTTCATCCACCTGGCTGGTACTGTCTGCAATCTTCTCAAAGCTTGCCGCCGCCTGCATTGCCGATTCACCCTGTTTTCTGCTGCTGTCCATCAGCTGCCCCACCGCTCCTACCGCGATATTCAGCTTTGACGATACATTCTGTATCACCTCGGTAATATTGACAGTGGCCTGCTGTGTCTGGTTGGCCAGTACGGAAATCTCCGTTGCCACCACCTCAAAGCCCCGGCCCGCCTCTCCTGCACGGGCCGCCTCAATGCTTGCGTTGAGCGCAAGAAGGCTGGTCTGGCTGGCCACGCTGGTAATCAGATCGATGATCGTCTGCATGTTGGCAGTATATTCTTCCAGCGCCTTCATGTCTTCCACCGCCTCCTTGCCAACTCTTTCGGAGGTCTTCATCTGTGCCATCAATATATCTATATTGTCCTTACCGCTGCTGACATTGGCTTTTGCCTGGCCCATACTGCCGGCGATGTTCTCAACCAGCTGCGTCATCTGTCCGATATGATTCTGAATCTCCTCCGTTTTTCCAAGCTGGTTCTGGATGGATTCCGCTGTCTCATCCGTGCCTGCTGAAACTTCCTGCATGGCATCCCTGGTCTCGGATACCGCACTGCCCAGATTTTTCATATAATCTGTCACTTCAACGATTCCCTCAGACATCTGCCCGGAGATTGCCATCACATTGTTCAGCAAATGGGATACATTCTCTTTCTCCTTATCCAGTTCCCTTAATTTTGACTGGTTCACCAGCTCTAAAGTCTTCGATGCAAGGCAGATAAAAATCGCCATGATTAAAAGCAGCATAACGCGGATCTCATAAGTAGCCATATCTGCTTTATTCAGATTACCGTTCATGGCCTGATAGATCAGGAAAATCACATTGACAAGAAATCCGGTCCCGGATACGCCAATGCACAGCTTAATATCAGAATATAATATCAATACCATATAGATCGGAATGATAAATGTAAAAGCAATTACGCTTACCGTCGTAAACACAACAAATATGTAAAATATCGAATAACATACACCGATGAAGTATTTCAGTCTCGGATTGTCTTCCTGCCGCTTAAATACGATCCACTCAATAACCACCGGCCCTAACGCAAGCAAAGAAAAAACAATATAATACGAAATACTTCTTGCCCCCTTCGTCACTTCCAGCAGGTATGCAAGTTCAAGAATCACCGCCAGAACAATATGGCAGGCAAGTGCCATAATATTGGTAGCCCGGCCTTCATTGATCACTCTGTCATTCAAGTCTGTTGTCATATGTTACCCCCTGTTGCATAAACTTTTGTTCAGTATACCATAACTTTCGATCCTCCTACAAGTTTTTTCACAGAAAGCACAGAATCAGGCATCAACGGATTCTGAAAATCTCAGCAGGCCGCTGCCACAATGCCGGCTATGATAATCAGGGCGCAGACCATCTTATGGGTAGTATTCTTTTCCTTGAACAGAAACCGCCCTGCCAGGATCGTCACCACACATCCGGCCTGTTTCAAAAGTGTCATCACCGTAATCCGGCTTCCGGGCATACCATTGGCGATGAAGAGCGCCCGGTCGGCAATGACAAACAACAGACTCAAAAGCCAGATCCATTTGTTCCGAACTGCGCTGCCGATCTTCACCGGTGTTCTGCTCATAAGAATAAACAGAAGATACATCAACACCAGAAAAAGCATGTACCAGAACTGAAGCTGGATGCTGCTTATTTCTTTCATCAGCAGCTTGTCCAGCAGCCCCGAAACCGCATTGAGCATACAGGAGGCAAAGGCCATCACTACGTATCCTTTCTCCACAGGCTGCTCTGCCGTCGTGCCATCCCGCAGACGTTTCGGCCTGTACTTAAGCAGAAGCAGTCCCGCCGAGACAAAACACAAACCCGCCAGCTGGCGAACACCCAGCACTTCCTGCAGCACAAACACTCCCAGAAGCGTGGCAAACAACACCCTGGACAGATCCAGCACTCCGTAAAGGCTGATCGGCATTCTTTTGATAGCCTTAAAACTGAACATCCATGCCAGAAAAATAACGAAAGATTTCAATCCGATATAGAAATAATAACGCGGTTCCATTCCCATAGCTTCCTTCATCTCCGGCAAAACAATCAGGAAAGAAAGTAAAGTATAGACAAACAATACCTCTATGGTAGAGTTTTTCTCCAATGCTTTTTTCTTCACAATCTCTCTGACGCCCTTCAATACGCCATATAATAAAACCAACATCATCCACATCATTTTTCTGTCCACACTTTTGTATTTGTTATTCTGTTTCTACTCTGGTTTTTATTTGAATTTCCTTCTTCTGGTTCCGGTTTTGTCCCTGTTTTACTTTTAAATAAAGATTTTCTGAGGAATTTTTTCACTTTTTTCTTTTCTTTTTCATCATTTACTGTTATACTGATTTCATGCGGATATAGTTCATCGGTAGAACGCCAGCTTCCCAAGCTGGAGAGGCGGGTTCGATTCCCGTTATCCGCTGTATACAGGCTATGGAGCGCTTAAATACAGCGTTCCATAGCTTTTTTGATACTGATTTGATATTTCTATTATTGCACTTCTGCGGCTGGCTGGCAACCATGTGCACCCGGCTTTATCGTATGCTTCCATGGTGTCACCTCGATATGATGTGACCGAAAAAAGAAATCAGCGCATTTATGGGAGCAACCGGTGCATGGTATATAAATGATATAGACGATACTCTGCAAATGTTAATGAACATCCCTGCAAAAAGCTGAATAACCGTCCCCTGTAACCATCTTCCATTTTCCGCATACCCTATAATAAATGCGCTTACAGGATTTGTAAAGAATGATGAAAAGAATATTGAGTCTGTTTCTTGTTACGATCACCCTCACCGCCGCCCTCTGCGGCTGCGGCAAACAGGCAGGCGATGACGGCGGCAGTACATCTGCCTCCAAAAAGACTCCCGTAGTGTTGAATGAGGTTGCTCATTCCATTTTCTATGCACCTATGTATGTCGCCATAGAAGAAGGATACTTCGCTGAGGAAGGCATTGACCTGACACTGGTCACCGGCTTCGGCGCTGACAAAACCATGACCGCTCTGTTAACAGGAGAGGCTGACATCGGTTTCATGGGCAGTGAAAGCACAATCTATACTTATAAAGAAGGTGCCTCCGACTACGCTGTGAATTTCGCCCAGCTGACCCAGCGCGCCGGCAATTTCCTGGTTTCCAGAGAACCGATCGACAATTTCAGCTGGGATATGCTGGTGGGTAAAGATGTACTGGGCGGCAGAGCCGGCGGTATGCCGGAGATGGTCTTTGAATATATTCTGAAAAAGAACGGCATCGATCCCGCAAACGATCTCGCCATTGACCAGAGCATAGACTTCGGTTCCACCGCAGCCGCTTTTTCGGGCGGTCAGGCGCAGTTCACTGTAGTGTGCGCTGTTTACTACTCCTTTTTTTGCTGGATGGATTCCTAAATATATTATGTTGCCAGAGCGCGCCATGTAGCATTGCCAACGATACCATCCACGACCAGTCCGGTCATGACTTGGAACTCTTTGACTGCTGCCAGCGTCTTATCCCCGAAGATCCCGTCACAGGCGACTGCATACCCCAGACTGCAGAGTCTCTGCTGCAGCTTCTTTACATACTCTCCCCTACTGCCTTTTTTCAGGATAGGATACTGGTCTTCTGTGTTTACGGCCTTCTCCCCGTCATACTGCTCAAGATGATATTTGCTGATAATGCTGCATATTGTATCGATGTATTTCGGATCCGTTGCATACCCGCCATTTTTGATTGCCGTAATGGCTGATCTGTAATCTCCTGCACCTACTGCCGCTTTATACCTGCTGCAACAGCAGAGCATATCATAGTAATCTGTCACGCTGTCTGCAATGCTGTCATACGCCCGGAACATATCCGTAATATTTTTATATGTCTTCCCATCGTAGCATTCCTTTGTCCTCGTGGAGTATGCCTTATCCTTCCACGCGGAACCGAAGTGATATTTCGATTTTCCAACCTTGATTCCGAATACAGCATTTGCCCTTGCCATCTTAGGGCTTGTCCCATACGCCGACTCACAACATGCCTGGGCGATGCAGACGGAAGGAAGAATTTTCTTCCCCTTCCGGTATTCTGCCACCGCCAGCGGTGCGATCTGGCGTATAAACGACTGAACCTGTGCTGTTGTTGCCATGATATATACCTCCCGTTTATTTACTGAATCAGACTTTCCATCTTTATCTGCTCCCGGACCGACCCATACTCTGATGCCTGCTGCACCGGCTCTTTATATAACCACCTGATTCCCAATGGAAAGAAGAGCAGAATGCAGACCAGTACAAACATCTGCCTCTTAGTCATTGCCGTTCTTTTCCTTAATCTGTAAAAGTGCCTGCCTGACCTTGTCATAGCCCACCATCGCCCCGATCCAGTTCGCAATGCCCATCAGGGCAAGGTATACACTGTTCAGGGCATTGAACGGCACCTGGCAGTTCACATAGTAGAGCGCCGTCGTCCCGCATCCCACGATCAGCGCCATAACCAGGACGATGATGTTTGACGCATACGATATCTTCTGTTCGTCCAAAAACTTTTTAACTGCTTCACTGAGCAGTGACGTCACCGCCGCACATACTGTCAGGATGACCAAAAATGCTGTCATTGTCATAAAATTTCCTCTCTTTCCGGTTGCACCGGTGCAACCACGTCATAGTTTTCAGTTCCGTTGTACATATATTGCTCTTCCAGCCGTACACGCTGTTCTTCTTTTGTCTCAAAAAATGATTTCGCACAGTAGACCAGGAACACCCCTATGATCTCCGTCACGATCAGCCCGCCCAGCGTCTCTGCGATCTGCTCCCTTCCCAGGAAGGCAAGCAGGAACGGAAACTGCATGTCCAGCAGCGCCGCGTTTATGATCCGGGTCATCATTTTCTTGGTATATGTATGGTACCGTCTCGGACGCTCACCCAATATTACCACCCTCCCCCGCCAGCCCATTGAGTCCAGCCATGATAAGCAGCGCTCCCATAACAGAAATGGCTGCCACCACGATTACCGCAGCCGCTATTGCTATTTTCACTTTTCTCCCTCCTCCCTCGGCTCCTCCGGCATATCCAGCAGCGTGCGGTAAAGCTTGGTGGCCACATCATTCCCGCCCAGGCCATGGTATGCCTCATATACTTTTTTGACAGATTCTTTTGCGTAGATCGGGCAGCACTCCCTGTCCTGGTACTTATTATAATTTGCCACGATGCTTTCCCGCAGGAGGCTCTGCACCCCTAACATCAGCGCGTCATTCTTCCTTTTTTCTTCCCTGATCTGCCTTCCTGCACGGCTCTGGACGTATCCCAGCAGGCCAAGCGCCGCCGCAAACATCCATTCTACCCAGTGTGCCTGTATATAAGTCAGTATCATAGTTTCTTCTTTCCTTTCCTATAGCACAAAAGCCGCTGCACTTTCCGCAACGGCTTTTGTTCGTTTTATTTAATTGTCTGTTTTTTGAAGTTCTGCTACCAGTTCCATATATTGTTCCTCTGCCAACCGGCCAGCGGCATAATACACGTCCGCCATATTCAACAGTTCTTCCTTGCTTTTTGATTCATTTCGAATCAAATTTTTCATGATTTTATACGGCATTCTTCTTCACCCCTTCCTATAACCCAAGTTGCCTAAGGCTTGATTCATACATTAAATCCGCCACACACTCGGTCAGTTCCTCATTTGTGAGTGGATCAACATCCTCATTGAAATCTTCCGGTTTTGGGGTGTTGCAATACCGATGCGCTGGATTATCTTCAGTTTCAATATAATCTTCACTCTTTGAATACATTAAGACGTTTTCAATCTCAGTTAAAACATTATACTTAACTGTGTAATCAGAACAATCTACTATGATACGCCCATCCTGTAAAAGCTGGAAGCCACTATTATTCCCCTGTGGCAGATTGTCGCCTTTTACGATTGCCAGATTTTGGTTTGTTATTCTGTATGAT
The DNA here is from genome assembly GCA_910586615.1 of uncultured Lachnospiraceae bacterium. Lineage (GTDB taxonomy): Bacteria > Bacillota > Clostridia > Lachnospirales > Lachnospiraceae > UBA3282. The sequence goes on along the minus strand of CAJUJP010000030.1, from coordinate 39,092 downwards.
GTTATTTTATATGCTTTGCCGGAATCATTAAATTTAATGTCCATTTACCATCTCTCCTGTCGTCTGCTCTAGTTATACCTTATCCTGTTAATATAAAAATTGCCCGAACCAGAACTATGCCACAGCGGTACATAAGCATACGTACCACCTTCAATGCTATACAATTCATATAATACCCTATAGGTGCTTGTTGCTTTTAGAGTGATTCCATAGGCCGGATCTCCACCAAGATCATTCAGAGCCTTTTTATTGAAGGTTCCAAGTGTCACCCCCGCATTTGCACTTGCGCACAAATTTGCTGCTGAAGGGACTGCAGGCATTGCAGTTTCTTCATTCATTCCACCATTTATATTTATCTCGTTATAATTTATTGCAGGTGTCGCATACATTCTGGCTCTGTACCCGTATACTTTATATGTACTTACGGTTATTTCTCTTGTAATCAAAAGATATGTATGATTTAATCCAAGTGGTAATTTAATTGTATCGTTTGTAAATTCCCCCTTTTCACAAAGGATTATTCCTTTGTTAGCCATAAGATATTTATCAACGATCTTATCGTTATCACTGTCATATGTTGCCGTTAACTCCGTATTACGAATATTACTTAATACATACTGCCACAGCCTTGACATCGGCCTCCTGTGGAATGTAGTTGTCGCAGTCCCGCCATTTACATACTGCGAAATAAAGTAGTCATTGTCTTTTGGAGCATCTGACCCGACAGATAGACTGTTTATGAAGAAATTTGCTGCGTTGGCGGCCGTCGTCTGCCCTGTACCGCCTTTGTTAACCGGAACGGTAGCATCCGGCAATGCTCCGATATTGGCAGGTGTTAGATTTACATTCCCTTTTCTATATGTACCCTCTTTATTACCTTTGACACCTGTCACTCCCGATGAATCCTTGACCTCATTTACTGCAGCAACCAGATTTCCCTTGGCAGATGTTCGAAGATCGCTTAATTTTCCAATTGCTGAAGAATTAGCTGCTGCATTTGTCTTTACCGTATTTAATTCCTTGACTGCCTTAGATATGTCAGCAGTGTTCTCCACTGCAGATCCCCTCACCTCATTAACTGCATCAACAAGATTACTATTGTTATCTGTCTGAAGTTCAGTCAGATTACCAATCTGGGTCTGCAGATGTCCCGCAACATCATTTGTGAGCTGGTCTCTTACCATCTGAAACCACACGTTGAAGGCATTTTCCTGTACATCCTTGAAGTACTGAATATCCCCGGTATACTCATCTTTCAACTCATCCCATTTACCGTCCATGTATGTCCGCAACTCAGTGATATACTGTTCAAACCCTTCCTGCTTAGCGTCACTTTCTTCCTCGAACAATGTCTTTTGTGTCTCAAAAAAGATGGTGAACACGTCATATAAATTTGTACCATTGTTCAGGGCCGCCAGAATTGCATTAACCGCAGTATTTATCGTATTTGCATCCTTTGCACCAAAGAATGCCCCTTCCCGCACAGTATAGTTTGTGACATCGATAAATGACACCGTTCCGTCCCCGTTGTCACCAAGCATATACCGGCGCAGCCCTTCAAATACTGCATCTACATAATCCGTCCTTAATAATTCAAATGCCATTTATACCGCCTCCCTGCTTCCGAACATAAATGTAAGCATCCTTCTGCCATTATACTGGCCCATCAGCCTGTTATACATATCCAGTAAAACGCTTTCTATCCTGTTTAATTCTTCATGGCCTATAAATTTTCCATTATCAGCATAGATCTGCTTCATTCCATAATTCTTGCGGAACGTATTTTCTGCCATCGTTTCAAGGTTGTTTTCTATTATGTTGATTTCATCGGCATATGGATAATCAGCATAGCCCTTATCAGTTCCCATATCCGTAATTTCAAAATCCTCATACATTTTCACGGACAGATTATGAATAAACTGTATATTGTTTTTTATTCTATTATAATCATCTATGCCGAAGTAATCTCCTGCATACCGTCCCTGTTCATCCATCCGGACATTCCAATCCGTTTTTGGTGTCCTCCATCCCATTATTATATCTTCCTCCTTGCAACAAGAGTGCCACTCAAGGCCCCGGTATAACTTAACCCCACCTCTTCCAGCCTTACCAGAAGATCATTCACATATCTGCTTTCCAAATAAGTGAGATCATTATAATCGAGAATCGGATCCCCTCTGTATTTCAGTTCGTACTGATTTGCACCCTTATAATACTCACCAACCCACTTTACCATTCTCCTGGCATCATCCTGAGAGCTAATAAGCGGATTATTCCATGTTTGTATACTTCCTGCATTATTCAGCTTTGTAGTCTCCATTGCCATGCTGATATTGTACTCGTATCCCCGGATGATCAGTACTGCCCCGGTTTCAATGCTCGGCGGCTTCGTGATTTTCACTCTGCACCAATAAGTTTTTCTTTCAGAAATTATTACTCCAAAGTCCTGCTCTACGTCATCGATCAGACACACTGCTCTCAGATCATGCACAGCGTTTCCAAACTCTATCTCAAGTTCTTCCTGCTGCCCAGGTTCTAACATGATTTCACTGCTTGTCAGATCCTTCAATTCTGTACCTCTGGTGTAAATCGTCCGCACTACTCTTAGTTCTTTCACCTTTTCCAGCTTTGTTCCATATGGCGTTGACATCAGATCATCATATGTTATTTCGTAATCTGTCTCATTCCCAAAAACAATCTGCTTTAAATGCAGTCTGTTATACGGTTTTGCCCTGGTAAATTCTATTTCTATTTTGTCCGTGTCTATGAAGTCATAATATACCACCGTCTTTTCTGCTATTCCTTTGCTCCTGAAGCTCTTCCTCTTCTCACCGTTGTTATACGTTGTGATCAGGAACTCCACCGGCTGTATACTTTCGAAAAGAAGTGTTAAGTTATGAAACGTATATGCACTTTCCATAGAAATTGTAATTACCGGATTTTCATCAAAATACCCGTCTTTATTACTTATGGATCTGCTCACATAGCCTACCTTAATATAATTCCGGTCTCTCGGCATGAAATACTGCTGCATGTCAACTCTTGCATACTCTTTTTCATATGCCGCATACTCTGCATACGGCTGATTCTGCAAAAGACATTCTACATTTCCATATTCCGCTATCTGATTTGCTGTCACCTCTTTCTCAGGCTCAAACGATGCTTTCAGCATGATGATTCCATCTCTGTTTTGCATTACCACGCATCTTCCTGCATTCGCAATAAGCTGAAGACATTCCTTATGCTTCACCATAGGCAGCGGATTGAAAACTGTCACCTTTTTCAAGTATGGATCCACCCAGTATTGTTCCGGCTGGATTCCCGCATCATCAAGCACATCCACGGCCAGATCATACAATGTGATTCCTTCAGGCTTGTATTCTCCCTTTTTATACTCATCCTGCATGTACTCAAATATATCCACAGCGCCAAACTTTGCCCGTTTGTCATCAGAGCTCCATTCCCGCAAGAAGAGCGTGCCGCCCTTCACCCATTCTACGTACCCGTCATTTAAAGTATATCCGAAATCAACTTCCATCTTCTGGCCGGTTTCCATATAGTTGATGGCACTGTCCTCATTATCCACATTATAATAACGATCCATATTTTCTATTGTGACATTAAAATCGATGCTTGGCAGGCTTTCGGAAATTGGAGAAATGCAACTCTTCATTTCTGCACTCACAATTTTCTTATCATCAAACGTGAGCCCGATGCCGAATATTATATTGTGGATCCTCAGTCTGCCCACTCCATTCACCATCTCAACTGCAGTTATTTTCATGAACGTTGTGTTATTAAAGGTATCTTCTGTCTGAAATGTATTTCCCGCATTCTCGTATTCGTTGATTCCTTCATCTGTTTCTACCGAAAACCTCACCGGATAGGCATCCCCGAATTCCAGCGTCAAACCTTTAATGTCCAGCGGATCCTCTGTGTTAAACCGGATTATTACCACCGGTGCATTCCCCTGACTGCAAAGCCCACTTGTAACAATACCCGCGTTATAATACGTGTTTCCAGCACCGTATCTCGGCAGAAAATACATGCTTTGGTCTACCTTGGAAAAACTTCTCTCAAATGTTGCATACACCTTATCTACTTTCTCAGCACTTATCGGTTTCACAAGATCGGAAAAATATGTAAATTCCTCGCCTTGCACTTGTGCACTATTTTGCGCCATATGATTAATCAGGCCCAGGCTGATCCTCATATATGATTTATTCCGGTTCGGCTGCTTTATTGCCTTTCTATACTCAGTGCTCACATATTGCATCGCATCACCTACATTTCAATAAAATTCATGGCAAAACCTTTGTATACCGGCAAGCCGTTCTCGTAAGTATAAATTGGCGTTTTTCTATCACCGGCATACATATCAAGCGTTCCGCTTGCATCCTGTTCGGGAATAAAAAAATTCACTCTCAGTCCAAACTTCTTTTTAATTGCTCTTCTTATAATCATATATTCACCTGGTCTCAATACTGCCCACTCACATATTATCTTGTGGACATCCTCCCGGATAAGCTGAGAAATCATTTTGCCATTGGCATTCCTTTCACTCTCCGAAATATCATAATCCTCTATGTGCATCTTTGAAGGATCGGGGAGGGTTACTCCGCCGACACTCAAAATATTATTAAATTTTGCCGCCATAGCTTCCCTCCTTTATGCCTCAGCCATTTTATAGCCCTTTCTTCTCCTGAATTTATCCTCCTGCTCTACAAGTGTTTTTGTATCAAGCTTCACTGTAGTGTGAATTGTCTGCCACTCATTTCCGCTGCCCATATCCTCAACGATAGCCATTAAGTTCACAGAAACGATTTCTCCAATCTTCGCGGCTATTTTATCCATCCAGCCTGTATTGTTTTCCAGAGGCACCACTGCCTCCCGTCCCGCCTCACCTACCATGGCGATGGTTGCCTTATCTATTACGCCACCTCTGGCAAGTCTTGGTATGGATATACTCCCTATGGTTTCTATGTTGAATCCGAAGGTTTTCCCGCCAATCTCCGGCACCCAGTCCGGCACATCGAAGCTCAGTTTATTGAGTGCATTAATCATCCCGTTTATGCCATTGATCACGCCATTAGCCATCTTCTCTATTCCGCCTATAATGGAATTAATCACTCCTTTAATCGCACTCCAAATACCGTTAAATATATCCACGACTGTGGTTTTCATACTATTCCATACACTGCTCCATGCTGTTTTTATCGTGTTCAGTGTATTGCTGATTCCGGTCTGTATTGTGCTCATTACAGTGGTGATCGTACTCTTGATTCCATTAATTACTGTGGTAACTGTTGTTTTAATGGAATTCCATATTGTACTGAATGTAGTCTTTATCGTACCCAGCACTGTACTGATCATGGTACTGATCACACTCATAATGGTGCTGATCGTGCTTTTGATTGCGTTGAAGATTGTGGTTACTGTAGTCTTTATGGCATTTAAAATTGTGTTGAACGTTGTTTTTATCGCATTCAACACTGTGCTGATAATGGTGCTTATGATGTTTATTATTGTGCTGATCGTAGTCTTAATGACATTCCACACGGTACTGATCAGCGTTTTAATGTCATTCCATATTGTTTCAAACACTGATTTGATGGAACATAGCACTGCGTTGATCACCGCTGCAACTGCGTCAATTGCTGCTGAAATAATTACCTTGATAGCTTCCCATATAAGCCATACAAGCCCTTTTATAGCCTCCCAGATTTCCGCAAAGAAAACTTTTATTCCTTCCCATGCCCGATTCCAATCACCAGTAAACACACCGACTATAAAATCTAACAGCCCGCCCAACGCGTCAATTACGTTTCCGATTGCATCAGCAACAACTTGTACTACCGTAAAAAATGCATTCCCAACTACGTCCAGAGCCTCTGCTATGTACGGTGCTATGTTCATGATGAACCACTCAAGAAAGGGCTGAAGTGTTTGCTGCCATATCTCAGTCACCGCATCCGCGCACTTCCCGATAAGCTCCAATACCTTATCTATTGCAGGCTGTATGTGCTGATCTACTAACGGTCCTATTTTCTTTGCAAGACCGTCCACCACCGGCAGGATATAGGCATTATACGCATCCAGCAGAACCGCTGTTATATAACTGAATCCCTCTGCCAGAGTATCAAACATAGGAGCAACATGCTGATCATACACCTCGTTGGCTTTCTTGACGGTATCATCAACTACTCTTTTGATCTCTCCCAGAACGTCAGATACCACTCCCAGAGTGCCATCAATTGCCTCTTTGAATTTCCCTTGGTTATCTACGAATGGCCTTGTCAGCAGATCCAGAACATCCCTGCCCAACTTCATGGCCAGTTCATGCACTCCCATTACCGCATTGGCTACGATCCCTATGATGTAAGCGGTTGCCTGCTGCCCATTTTCCCCTCCGAATACAGAAAAAATATTGGCTATTGCCTGTGCGGCATCTCCAAAAATCGCTACAATTTCCGAACCCACATCAAACATAGTCACCAGATGCTGTTTGATCCAGTCCTTGTTCTGATCCAGATATTTATTCAGCCCGCCCAGCAAATTGGTTGCCAGTGTAATTCCTATGCTTGTCACCGCACCGGCACACTGCCCTAATGCATATGCAAACGTATCGAGGAAATGGTTTGCTGCCTGCAACACGTTAGAATCCGTAAATATCTCAGTCAGGCTCTTCTGGATTCCTTTAATTGCCTCCTTTAGCGGCTCAAGAGTAACATCACCCAACCCCGCCTTGAAACCGTCCACAAAAAGGTCTTTCAGTTCTTTCAGCCTGTTGAGTAACTTTTCCAATGCTGGATTTAAAGTGTCTTCTGTCTCATTGGCGGCATCCACAATGCTTTCATCCAGGCCGCCTGCTCCGCCACCGCCTCCTGCGCCTTCCGCTTCTCCTGCCCCGCCGTCACTTGGCTTTGTTAATGAATGAATCTCATCCATGGAAAGAAGGCCGCCATATTCTTTCTTGGCTTTATTTGCCGCTTTTCCGGCCTTATCCGTTGCACTTCCTACTGCACCTATGGAATCCGCCGCCCCGTCGGCAGCTCCTCCAATATCCTTCACTGTCGTAGCGGTCTTCTTATTTTTTCCGGTAATTTTTGCAATCATATTGCTGAAGGCATCCGTTACCGTCAAAATCTTGGCCAGAAGGTTGTTGAGAACCCTGATCACCGGCGTCAAAACCGCTATAAGTCCTCGCCCGATTGCCGCTTTCAGCGCATTGAACCTCTCCGTAAGTACCCTCACCTGATTGGCCCATCCGTCAGAAGTTCGTGCAAAGTCTCCTTGTGCATCCGCCGTCACGGACAGGAGATAGTTGTACCTGAGAAGCGCCTGCTCCTGCTGAGACATGGAACTATATGCTTTCGTCATGCCCTGACTAAGTGCATATGCCTCCAAATTGACCACAGACAGATTGATGCCCAACTGCTTCAGAGGCTCCGTTTCTCCACTTATCCCTGATCGGATCTTTTCAAACGCCACATCCGTATCAAGATTATAGAAAGAAGCCATATCCGCCGAGAGCCCGGTCATTTCCATAGACATCTCCGCCGCCGCATCTGTTGTAAACCCCATACTTTTCAGCATTGCCCCCAAAGTAGAGGTATACTTTTTCGCGCTTGTTTCAGATAACCCGAACTCTTCCAGGGCATCTCTTGCAAAATGGTTTATGGTTGCCGACATCGCTCCGAAGGTGACATCCACCACGTTCTGCACCTCTTCCAGCGCACTTCCCAACTCAATGCAACTCTTTCCGAAGCTGATAATCGCGATTACGGACAGTGCGATACCAACCGCCTTGCCAATCTTCCCGAATGCACTTTTTATCTTTTCAGTTTGTTTTTGTACAATATCAGTCGTTTTCTGCGTCTGTTTCTGTACTTTTTGCAACTCCTCGTGAAATGCCTTTGTCTGGGCCTCTATGATCACTTGGAGTCTTTCCAGTGTCATTCCCTCCACTGTTCTCACCTCGCTCATTGACCTGCCGTTCCTGGAAGGCCATGTTATGCCGGAAAATGAAATCATCCATTCTTGCCTTGTGGAGTTCCATCTCACGGCTCAGCTTTGTCTTGTCCCCTTCCTGCTCGGTGAAATATGTTTCTGTTTTGTTTTCGGGTGCAAAAAAATACGGGTAATATTCTTCGGGTGTCCGGATTTCTATGTCTTTATCCAATATCCGCCCCATCACATTGCCCATCTGAAGAGCCTGAATGAAGAGTATCATGATCTCATCCTTTAACTCTGCCTCCCTTTGCTTCTGCTTTCTCTCTTTCCTTCTGGCATAGCTTTCCAGGATATCATTGACCTCTCCAATGCTCAGATCCCAAAACAATTGAGGACTATACCCCGCATCTAAAAAGACCGGGTATAGCCCCCATATCAGATCTGTTACTGTTTCACTCCCGCTTACAGCGTCTCCTTGGCTTCCGTCATTGCCTCCTGCATCTGATTGCTCATATTTACGGTAAAAAAACCGCTTACCGCAAAGATCTCCATATACACAGACATATAGAACGACAACTGAGATCCGCCTTCATTTACATACTTTTCAAAAAGGGTCTGCACTTCGCTTTTGGTGATCCCATGATGCCAGTCTTTCATTGCGGCTTGAGCTACATCAAGCATCACGGAAAGAGCAGGCATTCCGCCCTGTCCGGTTCCCATAATGTTCATCAGGTTAGTTTTATACTTGGTTTCAAGCTCCACAATGGCGGGCGTTTTCAGCTTCAGCTTGTAGCTCTGCCCTCCTACCTCCCACAATGCAAAGGGTTTTCTCTTAGGCATCTCCACAACCTTATCCCCTTCATGCTCCTTTTCCACCGTCTGATCCTTCTCCTCCACGTTTGCTGCCTCTACTGCTGCCGCCATTGCACTTTCTTCATTCTTTCCAAAAAATCCCATGATCTTATCCTCCTTGAAATATTATTGTTTACTCCGGATCCGTTACAGTAATCCCACTCTGAAGCGCCATGTTGAGATTCCATTCCATAACACCATTCACGCCGCCGCCAGACCGTTTCACGGCCACCTGTGCATCATACTCATACCTGGTGCCATCCGGCAGCGTTTCACAGAAGGAGAGCACCTCCTTACTTGCTCCCGCCTGCCTCATAACTCTGTACGGTGAATTCTCTGAGGTGTTCTCATACTTGAATTTATATGTAAGGTCACCTGCATCTCCAATGCCGTACTCATACTGTTTCTGCGGATCGGCCAGACCGGTATTTTCCACCTTTTCAGGATCATCACCCAGTTCCGGGATCTCTTTGATTCCGGTCAGGATTTTATAATCTTCACTGCTGCCCTTCTTTTTGTAGCTCAGAGTCGTTCCATTTGCTAACATTCTTCTTTTATCCTCCTTCTCAATTCTGATACACCATCTCGGTATCTACATCAATAATTCCCTCGTAGCGCATAACCTTGTGTTTCCGTCCGGACGGATCTGCAACATCACTGCACGCTACTCTTCTCAGTCCCAGAACGGATATATTTTTGTCCACTTTCATGGCTGTCTCAGAAGTGCTTCCATTGTTCCAGATATCCACTTTATACATGAGGTGTGCCTTACTCTCTTTCCCCTCCACCCACTCAAACACGGAATTGTCTTCCTCAGTGTACTGGATCGCCGGAAGGCTCTCCCAATCTTTCGGATAACCGTCACTCACATTTTCGGTTATGTCTTTGATGGAAGCATATACCTGGTCTTTTACGTTGATCATGTTTATCCACCTGCTTTCTTGATCTCTGCCCTCAGATCGCTTTTGATCGCATTTACAACATGTTTCTCCATACTCTTCAGTGCCGGGTACATAAACGGCTGTGCCGGCTGCCCTTTTGTAGTATGAAAATCTCCCTCATCATCCATCCACACCCATGCTTCCTGAGTGTACGACACCGGAACATTTGGAGATATGCCTACATGATTTGACTGTCCTATCGGACCGGTGCCAAATTCTACAAACGGAGCGTGAGCGGCATTAGTATACACACATCCGATTGTGGCATCTGCATTCTGCTCTACCTCAGTGTATATGCTCCGCTTCAGTTCTCCCCTTGCTACAAACTTCCACGGGCCTGCATATACCGGGCAGAGCCTCACCGCCGCGCCTCTCACCACTTCCGTCTGCTTTTTCACAGATTTATACATTGCCGACTCCACGGATCCCAATTCATTTAATTTTCTCATGAGGTTCTGCACGCCATTCACTGCCATAAAATCACAGCCTTTCCAGTTCCATCACATTTGGGCTGTATTCCCTTTTGATGGATATAATCTTGTAATCAGGCGGGTCATTCGGGCCGGCAAATACACATATGCCGTCACCTTCCGTCATTTCCTCCGGACCGCCATATTCCATGTTTTTGATATAGGAAAGCCTTTCCCCGTACATTTCCGCCTGCACGCGCCCTCTTGCCGGCCAGATCGTTGCCCGGATCTCCACGGCATCCGCATATTCAACAACGGTTCCGCCCTCATTATCCTTCCTGACATTCCTCTTCCTGAGGTGGTACTGCTTCATCAGGCTTCTTCTCATACGCATGGCCACGCACCCTCCCTAACCGGTACCGTTTTATGGTCTCCTCAATTTCTTTGGGAATCTCCGCAAAGGCTGAAGAAATCCCGCCCTCACTCCTGCTTGTTTCTCCTTGCATCCCCAGGCGGTTGTATGCCACCACTGCCCAATCTCTCGCCGCAGGCTTCAGGGGATAGATCATCTTTGTGCGCCATGCCAGTGATAGCACCTTTTCCTCTGCCATTACAAGCAGGAGGGAGAGCAACTCCTCATCACTCTCCCCCGTTATCTTTTTGATCATTTCCAGATCAGTCACGCTCCCGTCTCCTCTCTGGTCAATGGTTCAGGATCATGGCAATCAAGGTTTCCTTGTTCATGTTTCCATATCCCTGAATCCCTTTACTTTTTGCCACTTTCCTGAGCGTTTCAACGTTCATTGCCTGAAGGGCTGCCTCAGTCATCTCGCCGGCACTTTCTCCTGCTGCCTGCTGCCCTTCCCCTTCCTCATTTTTACTGTTCTGAGCGCTCTCAGCGGCACCAGAATCGGCTTTTGTGGTATCGGGTGAGGAATTGTCCGTTTCTTCTTTTTCAGGCTCCTTTTTGGGATCCTCAGCGCATTGCTGTTCCAGATCCTCACGCCTCTCAGACACGGCATAATTATCTGAATCCTTCTTGCACGCCTTAATGGCATCATTGTTGTGGCATTCCTGCACAATGCCGTTTTTTTTGTTTAAGATAAACATATCGGCCGCTCCTCCTTCTCTCAGTTCTTGCTTGCAGTCAGTACAGATAAGCATTTCGGCTGTACTACCTTACCGCCATATACATGGATTCCTTTTACTGCATCAGCAAACCTCTTCTCCGGGCTGTATGCCTTGGTTTCAAGGATCTGTTCAGCATAAGAGGAAGCGGCGTTTGTACCGGCAAGGATCTTGTACTTTGCCCCTTCCGTGTTGGGCACATTATTGGAGAGCCATACTCTGAAGCCTCCGGCCACACCTACCTCACCGCCTTCAATAAGGGCCTTGTTGTAGTCCGTGCCGTTGCCCACGAAGCGGTTGTCCTTCAGCAGAAGGCCATGATACCATGCCGGAACCACCACCCATCTTCCTTCCGTGGGCACATCCTTCTCCGTCAGATCCGTGGAGAGGTCCACCAGATAATCATAAGCATCATTTTTCGTGGGAACTACGGCGGAAGTATCGGAGCCTAAGTTGGTGCTGTTGTTCTGCGCCGCCAGATACATCAGGTTTGCCAGGAAGAGATCCGTTACATCATTCATCCCGTATGCCGCCCTCTGCATTGCCGCATCCATCAGCTTTGGATTTACCTGAGCCTTATCCACATCATCAATAGCAAAATTGAAATATTTTGCCTGATCAATGGTGAGGATCGTCTGCTCGCCGCTCAGATCCTCAGGATCATCAATGTCCTTTCCCTTCGTATAGTCCTTAATGTTGATATCACCGATCTGGTTAATCTTCACGGTGTCACCATAGTTCTTGATCTCGCCCTCATAGTCTCTATTGACCAGGGCGGCGTAAACGTGCTTTTTATCCAAATGGGCCAGAAGTCTGGCACTCCAAATGGTAGGAATAAAATTAATTACAGACATTTTACTTTTCCTCCTCTATTTTCTTATTTTCCGGCTTTCATAGCCACCTGCACGGCATCCCAGTTCTTATTGATCTCATCCGTGCTCATTGCCTTGATCTGATCCATGGTATATGCCGCCTTATCGTCTGCCTTTTTCGGCGGTTTCCCGCCTGAGAGCCGCTCTTCCACGGCCTTCTCAACTGCCTCCTGAAATGCCTTTCCAACGGCATCAATGGATGCGCTGCACGCCTCTGCAGTGGAATAATTCAGCACATCCGCAAGGGATAAAGGAAGCCCCTTCTCAGCAAGCTGCTCCTTTGCCGCTGCTGCCAGTTCCCTCTTCGTGATGCTCGCCTCTCTGTCGGCCAGTTCCTTCTCCCTCTTCTCCTTCTCATATTCCGCTTTCTGCTCAGCATTCATCTTTGCCAGTTTCTCAGCTTCAGTCCTCGCCTCCTGGATCCTGGCATCAATTTCAGTCTGCATTTTGCTCCGGCTCGTTTCCAGAGCCTTTCCAACACGGCGGTCAAATTCTGCCTGATTCTTCGGATCCTTCAGAAAATCATCAAAACTTACCTGTCCTTCTGCGCCGCCTGCTGCCGGATCTCCTCCGGTATTTCCGCCCTCTCCGCCTGCCGCATTTCCTGAGGTTCCTCCGGCCCCACCGCCTGCTTCTCCTTCTGTTTCAGCGAAAAACTGTAAATTCATGGGCATTACACACCTTGCCCTCCTGAAGATCCTGCCCGTTTCATAATGATTGTTCATGCATTTCATGGTCTTTTTCCTCCTTTAATGCCCCCGCATTTTCCCTTAGGACCCCACGGATTCATATGATTGGTTTTGCCTGCCTCTTATTTTCAGCCCTTGGCAGCACCGGGCCCGCCTCTAACCCTCGACGCGGGAGATAAGAGATCACCGCCTTTCTCATTTTTGCATACAAAAAGAGCTATGCATTCCTGCATAGCTCAACTTAGCATTCTAACTACTCAAATATTTTCAGAATCTCTCCTGCGCTTTCTTTACTATCTGTACAGATGATTGCCTCTTCTCCTGTATACAGCAGTCTGAATTCAGTTCCATTCAGATTTCCCATATACATATCCACATCAGCAGCTTCATTTTTCTCTCCCAACTGCCCGCCTGCTGTTATCAAGATTTTTATAACTTCCTGAAGTTCATCCTCTCCTGGCCGCCTCAGCAAATTTTGAAAATATATTCTGTTTTCATCTCCACTTATCTGAAACGCTTTCATTGTTACAAACCTGCCTTTTTATCATACATTTTATTGGTCGTTGTACTACTCCTGATAATGTCCTTGTACGCATCATCTCCGGTTAATCCATACCTGGCTTTCTTGCGCTCCATGAGTTGCTCAAATGTGAGATTTTTATGATCCGCATCTAGTCTTCGCCGTTCATTCTGATCTATCATCAAATCTCGTGCCTGGGTTCTATATTGATTTCTGAGTTCATGCGCTCTTCGCGCCTGCTCCTCTAATGATTTTGTTTTATCTAATATATCCGGTATATGTTCATCCATGTGCTTATACCATAATCTTGTTTCCTGATTACCCAGCATACCGTTGAGGCTGGCTATTTTCTTTTCACTCAGACTGTTGATAGCCTGTTGCTTTCCTGTCTTTAAGCTCTCCCATTTCTTAACATCAGTATACTTCAGATACTGAAATGCTTCAAGGTCTTTTCCCACCTCGTTGCTTCCGTAAATTCTTTTGTATTTCTCATACAGAGCCGCATCTGTGCCTTTATTCTTCAGAGCCTTTTCCGCAGCCTGAGCCTTTGGATTATTTGATATGTTCTGCTTGTACCACTCCTTGTAATTCATGGAGGCGGGTACAAGCTTATTCTCACCGGTTTCCGGATCCCTTGCACGGCGTTTCAGCCCCGGCACCACATCCCCTCCCAGATGTATGATCGTTGTGGATCTGCAAAACGGGTGCATAGGATTCATATTTACTCCTGGCTTTGCGTCTTTTACCGGAAACACCTTGCCGTCCAGTTCCCTACACGCTTCAGAAGTCAGGAGATCCAGTGTGGCCACAAACTCATATTGCTCTGCGTCACACTCCTCATAGGCCGCAAGCTGCATCTGCCCGTTTACAAAATTACTTTCTGTCCTTACAAGCCTTCGGGCTTCAAATGCTCCCGTCGCGTACTTATCGGCAATCTCTTTTGACATCTCCTCCTCACGTTTTCCGGTCAGAAGCCCAATGATAAGCTGCTCCTTCACATCATCCGCCAAGCCCTGAGTGTTTTTCCATATTCTTGCCGAGTAGTTGGCACCGCTCCATGTGGATCTCAGAAGAAGATCTATCTTTTTGGGATCCACCGCTGAAAAACTGAATTGAAAGCCAACACGCCTCTGCACATTATATATCTCATGGTAATATGAGTTCTCCGCCAGATCCTTATAGTGTGAGGTTGTGACTTTCTTTTCCTGCTTATACGTCTCCTTCATTACCCGGTCAATTTCATCCTGAAGCTGCTCTAATCTCTCAATGCGGGCTCCGTATGCCTGGCTTTCCAACTTTGCCAGAATATCCGCATACCTTGGATCCGTCTTCCCCATTCCCTCCAACGCCTGTCTTAACTCTGCTATATCATTCTTATTTCTCAAGGTATTCAGAAGCGCCGTTGCCTCCTTGTCTGTCAGGCCATGCTTATCCCTGAATTTCTCATAGATACCATCCATCTCATAACTGAGGTGTCTGGATGCCTTTGCATATATATCCGCAAGCTCTTTTGATACCTCCTCAGCGCTCTTCATGTTCTCATACATGGCCTGAGCCTGCCGGTTTTCCCAATATCCCATTCAGATTACTCCTTGCCGCCTGCTGCCGTCTTTTCTTTCTTCGGATCCTCTTTTTCCTGACCGCCAGCTTTCTCTTCGTCCTCTTCCTGATCCTCTGTGTCTGCTGCCGGCTCTTCATCAGCTTCAAAACCAGGCGGCGTATTGGCTCCCATTCCAAAAAGTTCCTGCTGCCTTTTCACCTCTTCAGCCTTCTGTTTTTCAATCTCCTTAATCTCATAATCCGGATCTTCCACAAACGGCAGAAGTTTCAGGAGTGTCCTGGCCGATACATCGTTTTTAAGATTTGCCACGATCTGGGCAAGTTCCTGAATGTTCTTCGGCAATGCCCGGCTGAAAGTCGACATGATGGAGCCCGCCTCCATCAGCACGGCCTTCATCTTCAGAAAATTGCAGTACAGCCGGATCCGCTTTCTCAGCCCCTTCTTGTACTGCCGCTCCTTCACCTTTGTGATCATTTCAAGTCCCAGAAGCTTATATTCCATGGCCACACCGCTCACATTTCCTGCAAAATTCTCATCCATGAAGTTGGGAACATGACTGAAATTATAAATATCTTCTTTTATGGCTTTCCTGAGTATTTCCGCCCCACTCTCATCCATCTGCCGGATGAGGTACTCTGCCCTTGCACTTTCCGGCAGTTCCAGCAGTTTCTCTTTCCTAAGCTGCTTCTGCGCTTCGGATACTTCTTCCTCATCATCTCCCAGCAGTGCCCCATACAGAACGAGAACCGCATCAATGAATTGCTCTTTATCATTGATGCGGTCACTCATCAGGACATTGTATGCATCTATCAAAGGGATCTGCTGCTCAAAATCCCCGATAGCCTCTTTATTGTTCAGGTATTCTATGATCTGCGGCTCTCCAAAAAAATGCTGCTCCGGTGTTTCCGTCGCTATACTGGAAACATCCGCACCGCTGTCATTTATGTTCAGCGTATAGGTATATTTAGCGGTGCTCACCGTGGCCACATAGTTGTAACTGTTATCCACTGAGTTCTTCTGCTTGTAGTAGTACACCCCGCAGAGCTCATTTTCCTCAATCGTATCATCAACAATAATGAAGGTGGATAGTGGTGATATGCTCTTTGAAATCGGTGCGGATTCCCCCTTTTTCACATACACATATTCATATCCCACCCCATAAATACTCATGTCCATGGCGATATCCGCATCTACATCATCCACATTCGCATCATCAAATGCCTTCAAAAGAGGTTCAATTTCCTGATTCCCGCTGTTTGAGTATGTCACAGGATTTCCCATAAAATATCCCGTTGCCGTATCTGATATGTCCTTTGCATGATTGCACACCACTCTGTTATTGGGTGCGGAATCGTCTCCCCTCTTCTTTTGCTCAATCGCATGGCGGCCATCATAATACTGTTTATTCTTCTGAAGTCTGCCGGTCATCCCCTCATGCTTTTTTACGAGCGTGAGTATAATGCTTTTATCCAGCTTCTTTTCGTCAAATTTTTCTGCCGGGTATGTAAATCTAAACAAATCATGCCTCCTTACCTCAGGCCTCTCTTTGCCTTGTTCCTGATCTTCGCCTTCTTGTTTATCATCTCATCCTCCAACGCATAACGCACTGCATCAATGCTGTGGTTGTCTTTGTCCGGATATGATCCCTTGAAATTCCCGTTTTTATCTCTTTCCAGTTCGTAGGAGGAAAACTCCCTTGCCGCATTGGGACACCTCACCGGATCAATGATGATTTCATCCAGATCATCCGACAAATACGCCACCCCGAAATCTACTGATCCAGGACCCTTCTTTGCCGGGTACACCCTCAGGCCCAGTTCGTTGAATGATGCAATAGATCGTGGCTCCTCACTGTCTGCTGTGATAATCTTATTTTCCGGATTCAGCTTCTTGATCTCCTCCACAGCCTTCCGCGTTTTGAGGTTCACCTGGTACAGTTCAGCAAAGATATAGAGCCTCCTCTGCTTCCTGTTCAGATGCATCCTCTCAAATGCCAACGGATCCGCCGCAAAACCGAAATCAAGGCCTTGCTTCAGCTTGTCAAATATCGCTATCTCCGCATCAGTGATCTCCCGAATGACCACATTATCAAATACCTTGCCTCCGGTTCCTATTGCCTCTCCCAGATACTCATGCCGGTATGCAAGTCTCTTTCGCTTTTTGAGTTCCTCTGCCTCTATGTAGAACTGCTCTCCCAACCAATGCCTTGGCACCGTCAAATAGGTGGAGTGGTTGCACAGGGTATCATCACGCACCTGAAGTACATCCTGATTCACCCATGAATTGAGGCTTTTTGGCGGGTTCCATGTGTAAAATACCACATACTTATCACCGCCACGCATGAGGGATTGATTGATCTTTCTCTCATCATCATCTCCCTCAAATTCTGCACGCTCCTCATACCAGATATATTTGAAATAGCCCCTCCTGAGCTTAATTGATTTTGCTTTATTCGGATCGTCACACCCACGGAACACTATTCTCTGCCCTGTTGGCTTATATGTCAGCCTTAATGGGGAAAGCGTAATCTTCCATAAGTGGCTCACCCCTAACGCATCTATTGCCCATAGAAGCTGCTCAAAAACGCTCTCAGCAAGAGTGTTTCCCACTTTTCTGAAACATGCGGCGTTTGCATCCGGATCCTCCATCATTCCCATGATGATCTCACTGCTTACAAATGAGGATTTAGTGGACCCTCTGCCTCCATACAGTTTGTAGTGTGTGTGTTTCCCTTCCAGAATGTCCCAATGAATATCATAAAATTGAGGCGCTATCAGTTCACTGAGCCTAATCTCCATCCGTTTTCCGTGGAATATCGTTGATAATGGTGACCGGATCAATCGTTGCCTCTATCTCCTGCTTGTCGATAAACAACCGGTATCTCTTCCCCAGAAGCTCCGCCGCCTTCGTCCTGTCCTGAAGGGAAGCATCCATATCAAACTGATCTTTCTCCTCTCCCCTCATCACCCTTGTGAGGTATTCAAGCACCTCTGAAGCACTTGCCACCCTCGCCTCCTCCATCTGGGCAAGCCTCAGATCTATATATTCTTTTATGTTTGGTTTTGTCAGGTTTTCACTTCCTATGGATCTGGCAGTTTTTTCAGAATATCCAGCCCGTTTTGCGGCTTCTGTCTGATTCAGGGTTTCAATGTAATAATCGCTAAAAGCCTTCTGCCTCTCGCTCATCCTCCGGGCGAGTTCCGCAATCCTCTCCTCTTTGGCCTTTTCCATCCTCTCTCACTTCCTTCCAACGCTCCGCCAGATACTTCAGCATCTCAACCTTGCTATAAAATACCTTCCCATCCCTCTGAGGGTGCTCTTCCCAGAGGATCAGCTTTGTGCATATTCTATCCTGCTTTTCAGAATAGAATTGCTGCGTATTTATCTTGTATACAATGCCCCGCCGCCTTAGAGCCATCAGGATCCTGTTGATCTTTTTCTGTATATTTCCCATTCCCTCTCCTTTTTTTCGCTGAAAAAGAGGGCATCTCACAGTCATTTCATGACTTTTGAGATACCCTCTTCCATTCAGGTTTAATTTAAGGGGACAATTCCACAAATTTTCACCTACTATCACTATACCGCATCTAAAACGGGAATTGTGGGAATCTTTTATTTTTTTATAAATGCTTCTGAATACCACATCTGCGAATGCAAATCATGCCATCCACCTAAAATTATTCTTTCTTTCCAGATGCCTTTTGAAAAACGTATACATATAGCTAAGAAATGCTTCATCCTCTGACTCGTTAATGACACTAAGCATCTTTATGATCCAGTCTTTATGCTGCCCACATCCACTATATGCAACCGTCTGCAAGCCTCCGCTCCTGCCGATCCGCTTCAGATCTGACTTGATCCCTCTGATTTCTTTCTTCAGATCGGCATATTCCTTCTCAATCTGCTCCATCTTTTCCAGTTGCACCGGTGCAACTGCAGGACTCTGGGAAGAAATGATGGATTCCATTTCGTGAAAACGGTTTATGTAGCGGGCGGTGAAGGCAGTTCCCTTTGTTCCTGTAAGCTTATTGGCTATAAATTCGCAACCTTTGCGTGTTATGAGGTAACAGGGAAGCGCTTTGTTTTGCCTTGTTTTGTATGTTGATTCTCTGAAAAAATCGGTAAAGTCAATTTTGACTTCTCCAAATTGCTCTATATACCTCCGCATATCTTTAAGCAATCCAGAATGTGTTTTTTCTAGCATTTCCGCTACTTCTCGGCTATCTAATGTTTGTTCTAAATCTTGCATATAATATCTCCTTTCGATGTTTGACAACCACACCAAAAAGATATACACTATGTATGCATACTCCTTTTTGGTGTGTGGCTGATAGAGCGTTGGTTTGATTGCTAGTCGGACGACGCTCTATTCGTTTAGTTCCTCTTCGATTTTTTCATCAAGCCATTTTTTCTTACTTTTCTTTTGTTCAGAAAGTTTTCCCTCAAGTTTTTCTAACTTTTCGGTATCTACCTCTGCATAAAAAGCACTTGTTTTCTTCCTGCGTTCTCTGAAATAATCTGCTCTGCTTTTTTGTGAAATCGTTCTTCCCTCCCTCCATGTTACTAGTAACAATTTATCATGTTTCTAGCAACACGTCAAGAAAATTTTTAATCATAGAAATACTGACAAGAAGGACGGCTGAATTTCACTGTCCTTCTTGTCAGTATTTTCCTTACACGTAATACGGGTTTGGTTTCATTGCAAGGGTGATGATATCCATAATCCACCCGATGAAGAATAGTCCACCAGTAAAGAAGTATAAAATACCCATGCCTATCTTTCCTTCATAAAATTTATGTCCGCAAATCGTGACGATACACAAGCATAGTGCAACCCATTTGTTCCTCGCCCTGCCCTGTACAACAGGTGTCATCACTGCGCTAGCGCTAGCAGACGCCGCGGCTGATGCACTGGAAGAATTGTTGATTATGATGTTCTTCTCCTTCCCGCCAATTTCGCCCACCTGTTTTCCGCATTTCGGGCACACTACGCAGTCATTATCAATCATTTCTCCGCAGTGTTGACAAAATTTCCTTTTTACCACAGCACCGCAGTTCGGACAACTCGCAGCCTTATTTGATATCTCTCTTCCGCATTCCGGACAGTTTATCATTGCCATCTCCCTAATCCTCCTTCATTGTTTGTCAAGTTATGGGATATTCTACCATAAAACGACGTATAGTTAAAGTAAAATCATTTACAAGATACATTTCTTTACCTTATAGGACTGCTGCCGCCTATACTTTCTACGTTTGAAACGGATAAAACGCTATCCTACGATCAGCTTTCTTGTTCCGTTTGCTATAAAGTCTTTCACATCGTCATAGCCCCAACCACAGTCCACCAGACCACTTACAACCATTTCAACCGATTGGACTTTCGCAAGCTCCTCCTGCGCAAATGAATCCCGCAGATTGTCCTGTCTGGTTATGCCGTATTCTTCCCGTAACTGCTTGGCATTTTTCCCGAACACCACTTTATAAATCAAATCTGTGTAAAGAGAATACGCGTGTCCGTGAGTGCGTTCGTTCTCTCCTGACTGTTGGATTGCCTTCGTAAGTGACTGGTGAACCGCTATGCCCTTTTCCCGCTCTATTAGTTTTCCTTTAAGAAGTTCCTCCATCTGGTTGAACTGGTTGATATATGCCAGTTTGAATCTCATGGCTTTCTGTCCTGTATAACCCATGGCGAGAAGTGTAAAGCCATCCCTGTTCATATAATACACCGGATTCTTCTTGCCATTAGCTGCCTTGTATTCCTCTTCATAAAATAGCCCCGAAAATTCGGTGGTACTTATTTTAGACTGTATCTCCCGAATATCCTCCATAACATGATAATGCTCTTTCTCAAATGTTTCCGCCACATCAAGGCTTGTCACAACATTGACTTCTCTTTTGTTAATTTTCCTCGTTTCTATCAACATGATACTTTTCCTCCTTCTGATAGCTTGTTCCCATATCTATATGACCCCTAATAATCCTCATACATGATTAAAGTTTCCCGATTTCAAATCGGAAAGCTCAATATTCACCTTTCTTTTGCTACTGTCATCTGACGGGCAGGATTTTTGCATCTAAAAAGGCGCTGCCTTTCGCAACGCCCTGATCGGTAATGTGGGGAGGTCAGGAACTTACCCTGACAGGAGTGCTCCCCTATATTCAATTAATTTCATCCCTTCGCCTTTCCCTGTAAACAATAAAAGCACCAGATTTCCCTGATGCTTTCGCTCTTTTTCCCTTACTTCACTATATCATGCTACTATAATAGCACACTTGCACATGCAAAATCCGGCCATCTTTTTTATTCCCTGTACGAATAAGGATTTTTTCCCCAAGGTAAATTTTCACCTAATAGCACTATACCACATCTAAAACGGGAATTGTGGGAATCTTTTATTTTTTATGTTCTTGTAAATACTTATCGAGTAGTTTTCTTGGATATGTCCGGTCACACTTCAACACATCCGCCACTTTTTCCCATGAAAGGCCCTCTTCGTACTTCAAACTTATAATTCTCCGGATCCTGCTATCCTTTATACCCTTTATGTACTGTGATATTCTAAACTCAGCCTCTACCGCCTGCTGCCGCCGCTTCAGCAGAAGGATCTCGCTTGCTGTCAATTCTCTGCGCTTCTTCTTGTCTTTGTTATCTACTCCTACAATGGTTTTGGTGGTGTATACATATGGATACTCCTTCATGGATGCGTGTACTTTATCTATGGTTTTTCCCACTCTCTGCTTCTGCATCCGTTCTATCTTAACATCCAGTTCTTCAATTTCTTTTCTAAGATCTAATAATTGCCCTAATTCCTTCTTTGTCACCCGTCATCACCTCCATTCAATAAAAACCTATTTTTTTAAGAATAGCGATTTTACGATTACAAAAAAACATGCTACTAATATTACAAGCCCAATAGCTGCCAAGACAATCAAACAACCCATACCCAGCATTTTAAGGATCAATTCCATCATTTCCATTATCTTCTTCTCCTTTCTGCAAATCACATGCTGCGATGTATCTCGCCGCTTCCCGTATTTCCTCTGTTATTTCATCTATACCATTACGGATCGTCTGCACAGCTTCTTCCACTTCCTTGCCTAGTTGGTTGAATCCAGTTTTAATTATTTCCGATGTACTTGCTATCGCTGCGACCATGATCTCCTTCCAATGGTCCTTTAACCAGTTTTCATACTGATACGGATTCATACCATATATCTTCTTAAACCGCTTTTTCCTCTGACGCCTGTTCAATCTATTTTCTCCTTTCAGATTT
The DNA here is from genome assembly GCA_910586615.1 of uncultured Lachnospiraceae bacterium. Taxonomy (GTDB): domain Bacteria; phylum Bacillota; class Clostridia; order Lachnospirales; family Lachnospiraceae; genus UBA3282. The sequence goes on along the minus strand of CAJUJP010000030.1, from coordinate 16,892 downwards.
CCGGCAAATTATTCCATATGGAATATCATTATTCCCTACAGAATATTTTCTGCCCTGTCATACCTCTGTGTGCATCAAAAATACCTGACGCACAAGTTCATGTTTAAGCGCCTGCTCTACCGTGACTCCGTTCGCAATACAGTATTTATCTACATATGCGCGGAATTTACTGTTGTGCCTATACTCATTTTCTATCATCTGTGCCTTACTTGTATCTGCTTTTGATGCGCAAATGTCATAGCTTATTTCTACATTCAATTCCTTCTCTGTGTAAATTGCATTCGCAAGCTGTTGGGCTTTCCTGACAGCTTTTTCTTTGTTGTCCATTCTTCTGCTCCTTTCCGGCAAGGACTGCTGCCCGCTGGCCTGATTCAGTCCCCGCCTGTTTATTGCCGTGATATACTTGAACAAATACTACTGTTGAGAGTTACCGTCTTCCGTTAGGTCAATATGTACCTTTGCAGCTTCTGCTGCCGCACGATATACTAAAGCATGTTTGTTATCCCCATGCGTTTCTGATACCCTGGAAAGAAATTCGTCGATATTTCCATGGAAGCATCCGCATTTGACTGATATCTCCCGCTTCCTGTTTCTAAAGAACGTGGTAAATTCATTCCGGCTGCCACACGGACCTATCACCAGCAGGTGAAGTGGACTGCATACCTGTGCATTGCCGCATACCCGTGCATCGCCGTATACATCTGCATTGCCGTATACCTGTGCATCGCCGAATACCCGTGCATCGCCGTATACCTGTGCATTGCCGAATACCCGTGCATTGCCGAATACATCTGCATTGCCGTATACCTGTGCATCGCCGAATACCCGTGCATCGCCGTA
>CAJUJP010000030.1:0-15952 GCA_910586615.1 uncultured Lachnospiraceae bacterium | reverse complement strand
TACCTGTGCATTGCCGAATACCCGTGCATTGCCGAATACCCGTGCATCGCCGTATACCTGTGCATCGTCGTATACCCACGCATCTCCATCCTGCGATAAGTTGCCCTCTTTTTCCACGTATCCGCCAAGCCTACCTGCTTTGACATTCCCAAATGTGTCCACTGCCCTGATCCGGTGCATAGTGTGCCCACACCAAATCTTTGTCTCCCCTGTCAGTTCATATTTTTTCATCCTTCCACCACCAATCTTCTGATATGATCAATTTCACTCCTGCTCAGTGTCCTGGACATCATCAGTGTACGCAGAAACTCATCTGCCTTATCAAAATGCCAGAACTTCACAAACTCCTCCGCCTGCTGCCCTCTGTACTCTTCCAGCGGAACAAGTACCTGATAGAAGAATACTCTCCCCTTCCGGTATGACTGCAGATATCCTTTCTGCACCAGACGCGCCAAAAACGTTGATACGGTCTGCGGCTTCCACTCTTTACAGTATTTATCATTTACTCTCTGCACGATCTCCATCATGCCCAGTTCTTCGCTGGCATCCCATATAGTCTTCATCACTAATTCTTCACATGTTGTCAGTTTTTCCATTGGTATCTCCTTTCAAAAGTTCCGTAACCTAGCCTCTCTTTCATTCAATGCCGCCGGATTTTACGATTTCAACCGCATCATCAAGCATAACAAATGCCTCATCACCTTCCTGTGCAAACATTGAGTTTACTTCTAACCGCTCCGCAACCTTATCCACGTCATAGGAGGTAGGCTCATCATTTACTGCCATCTGATAAAATTTTAGATATTCCCTTGCCGTTCCCTGCATTCCTTTATCCATATTCGCAATCAGCGAATCTGCATCAATCAATCTCATTTTCCCTCCTCTATATCGCCCAACAGTTCCTGCAGAGCTCTGATATGCTGCCGGATCTTATCAGCAGTTTCCCTGTCCATGCTGTTTTCAACATGTGAAAACTCATCGTTGAACCTTTCCACGAGTCTTTCCATTCCGGCTGATACGCCATATTTTTTCAGTACTATTTCATTCCCGCGCAGAAAGAATTCAATGGGATCGCCGCTTTTTATCCCAAGCATCTTCCTGATCTCCCTTGGTATAACGATCCTTCCTACATCATCGAGTCTGCGGGCTACACCTGCGTTCTTCATAAAGCTTTTATCTCCTTTCAGGATCAGAATGATTTATGCTGCATAGTATCTGCATTGCCGCCGGAATAAATACTAAATGCTTTCCTCCTGGATAACTTTGATGATCTCGACTTTGTCTCTGGGGATGCAGAAGCTCCCTTCCGGCTCCCACTCCTCCCATTCCGCCTCAAACTCCTTCAACGTATCATACAGGCACATGCCTGCTGCCGTCTCTGTGATATACATAGTCTCCATCACCGCACGGTCAGCCTCCTCCGGCCAGCCATACATATGCCAGTCCTCGTGGTTATCATAGTCCCATGAGGATAAGAGAAGTGTGTGTCCGTCGATCGGCCAGCCTGTATCATGCACTTTCCCTTTGATTATCTCAGGTCTGTATTTTCCCATCGTTTACCTCCTCTTTTGACCTCCCCAGTATGTCCTGCGTTCTCCGTGCCGACACCTTCATGTAGACCGTCTCACCGTCTTCCGTCCTCGGTGCCCGGATCCTCCCAATCTTCCCTTTCGTCTCGCGCATCTGTGCCTCCGCGTATGTGACGCCTTCCTGGATGGCAGCATTGTTAAATTCCTCAAAAGTGCTTTTTTTCCGACCCATCATCGCCCTCCATTAAAAATCATATTTTCTGTACACCAGCTTGTCCTTGCTCCAATCAGGGTAAAATGACTTAAGGTACGCCTCAAAACGTTCCAGCATTTCCGGCCGGAGCCCTTTATTGCCGTTGTCCAGCAGTTCATGATGCTCCCGGCACCCAAGGGCTCCGTTCTCCTCGATCCCCAGGCCCATCTGTGACCTGGGGATGAAATGCATGATATCCTTTTCCGGGATCCGTCCGGATATGTATTCCATGTGGTAGCCCATGGCGCAGAAGATGCATTCCCCATGGTCACGCTCATGGATCAGGCGGCGGGTCTTCTGGCTGAACTGCAGCTTTCTGGTACATCTGTGTCCTTTTGCCATATCCTACCCCTTCCGCCCCTGGTCCACGTCCCTGATCTTCCTGATCGTCCCGCGGACGGGTTCCAGCATCTCCTCGGCTCCCTGGTAATCTCCCCGCTCGGCCAGTATGTAGACTTTATCCAGGCTGTCCCTTAAAGCAATGAAAAAGCCTCCAAGGATGTCCGGGCGGCCGTCCTGCTCCGGCATGGCCTCCGGATACCATGTGATACCCATCTGCCCTGTCATGCCTGCTGCCGGCGGCGCCTCCATAGGGCCTGCATCATCTGCCAGACCTGCCTCTGGGCCTCTGTCTCCTGCAGCGGTTCCAGGTGAAGTGTCTGCGGGTTCAGGCGCATCTGTGTCGTGCACAGCCGGTGCAGTATCTCTGCCACCTTCCTGCGCCGGGCCCTGGCGGTTGATATCCGGTTGCACCGGTGCAACTTCTGTATTTTCATCATGTTCCTGTTCCTCTTCTTTCTGTTCCCCGTCCACTGGCGGCTCTTTGGAAGCCTCAGTCTGCGTATGCTGTCCGCCGTCCCCGTCTTTGCGGGTTTCTTCCGGCCTGGATACGGCCACGCGCCGGGGCTTTTTCTGCTCCTGTCCCTCACTCCCGTCCGGCTGTACCAGTGCAGGTTTTTCCTCCGGATAGTCTTTTCCATAAAGCAGTCGGAAGCTTTCCTTCCCATCCGGCGACATGCACAGCGCTTTTATGGCGGACAGGAACTCATCCCATGTGCATGTATCCTCAGTGCCTGCACGCATGTCTATGACTGACGGGCATACGCCTTCGCCCTGTATGCTCAGCATCCTTTTCGGTTCACCGGCTATGCGCACGCTTATGATGCTCTCCCCGGCCGGCGCCAGCACATCCATTACCCCGGCGGTCATGCGCTTCCGGCTTCCGGCCTCCTCTTCCCCCTCCTGCACTGCCCCGTGCAGGCCGAGATAGGCGGCCGGGCTGTCCAGCCCGATCTGGTAGAGCACGCGCCCGAAGACCCCGTACTCCTGCTGCCGGCAGTCCTTTTCTTCCAGCAGCACCTCTATGTCCGTGCGCCTGTTTTCCTCATCGATCTCCGCCTTGATCTCATTGATCTCCGCCTTGCTGTAACCAGCGGTCAGCTTCTCATTGACCGCTTCCGGAAGCGTGAGCATGATCGACAGCTTTGTATACCCGAAATTTTTATACTGCTCCATCAGCCTTTCGGAATACCCGCCTTCCGAGAAGTGGTCATTGATCCTGATGTACCTGGATACCTGTGACTTGTCCAGCCCGTATTCCGCCGCGGCAAACTCATTGTAATCCCTGTAGCCTGACTCCTTTAAGACATCCGTGTCCCTTGCCCTCTTGATCAGGTATCCCGTCAGGACGAAGGCCTCCGCCTGCCTGTTTAAGCTGTCATCAAACCTTGCCTTGAAATCCCTGTATGATCCGAATTCGTTCCTTGTCTCTTTTAAGTCCAGCACTTCCCCTGTCAGTGACTCCATATATTTCCCTTTCCGCCGGTATTCCCGGCTGTCAGATGCCTGCTGCCATGAAATCTGCTTCCAGCACGTCCGCCAGCAGCTTGCCGGCAAGTTTCCCTTTCCATACCCTGTTTCCGTCCTGGCGCAGTTTTGCGTACTCCGCGATCCGCGCCTGGTCTGCTTTCTTTCCGAGTTTCTTTTCCTCCGCCGTCATCCGCTTTACAAATTCCTCCTGCCACTTCTTCAGGAACTTTACCGCCTCCTCAAAGTCGCTGTTCTGGTTGTCGCCGGTAGTCCGCTTCTGGCGGATGTTCCCGTTCGGCTCCACTTCCAGCGTATACCACGGCATATCCGGATGCTGTGCCCGGCGCAGGAAGAACAGGTAGGATTCGTCCTTCTCGATCCGGTCAAAATAAAAATCGCATGTGTGCACGCAGTGCTGCAGGATCCGTCCTTCTTTTACGATGTCAAGGATATTTTTGGGCGCAAGGATCGAAAAATTTTCGTCCTCATATTCATATTTCTGCAGCTTCGGCAGCTTTCCGTTAACTTTCTTCCATCTCTTTTCCAGCTTCAGGGCTTCTTTTTCCGCGTCCCCCATCTGCAGGAACATCACCAGCGCGTCATGTGCATACTTCAGGTCCTTTGGCTTCCAGACCTGCTCATTCCCGGTATCCATCTTTGCCCTTTGTGCCATGTTGATATAGTCTGCCCATGTGCTTTGCATATTCTTCATGCAGGAGCCTGCCATGGCGGACTGTTTTTTAAGGTAGTTCCTCATCTTCACCGGGCTTGTGCCTGCCAGGACGGAATCCGGCAGGAACCTGAATGACGCCGGGCTGAGGCCGTTCTCCGCCATGTCCCCTATCACATCATCCGGCCATATGGTGTCATTCAGCTTTTCGTACTGGTACCATTCCAGATGCCGCCTGCCGCCGTCTGCCGCCCGCAGCCGCCTGAACCTTGCCTTGTCGATCCGCAGGATCTTTGAAAGCTCCGTCTCCTTGTTTTTTAAAGCATCCATGGCGCCGCTGTTTTCCATCAGTTCCCTTGCAAGCCGGAACATTCCGATCCGCACAAGCTTCTCAATTACCGGGTACTTCTTTTCCATGACCAGGTATGCTTCCACTGATGCAGGCATATCATCCCACAGGTCTGCCGTGCTGTTTTTTAACGCTGTCTTTTTGAGGGCCGGGAAGTTTTTCCTGTACATCTTTTCCATAAGTGCATCATAATAGCTTGTATATCTGAATAAATACATATCCTTGTCCGGCACAAACCTGCCGCGTTTATTCTTATACATTCCGTATACGTACCTGCGGACGCTGCCGTCATCCATGATCAGAGTCCTTGCAGTCTCATCCGTCCAGACTTTCGGGTGTCTGTAATCACACAGCCAGTACTTCTGCCACTGTATGAAAGTCCTGATGACAATCCCGCCGCGGATCCTCTGCACTGCCTTCCCTTTGTAAGGTTCCGTTCTCAGCGACTTTATCTTCCCCGCCGCCTTAAACGTGACATTTACTCCGCAGCGGCTGCAGATGCCCTTTTTGTTATGGCGCGGGGCGCTGGCCGGCACAAACCTGCCGCAGTGGGAACAGTACCCCTCATCCGTCCCTTTTTTGTCATAATGGTAAAACATGAAATACTGCCCCGCCGCTTCTTTCTGCATCCATGCATAAAAGGACGGGAACATCTCCGGCACCAGCGCCATGTCTGCATCCCATGGCGCCTGTTCTGCACGCTCCTTTTCTTCGGTCTTTATATCCCTTGCCCTGCGCTGCCATTCGGACAGCCCCCGGAAGCCTTTTTCCTTTGTCCCCAGGAACTGCTGTATTGTGTCCCGCCCGCCCTGGTTCTGCCAGATCCTGCCATCCGCACCTTCCAGCGGGAATGTTTTTCTCATCCGTTCCTCAACATGGGGCAGGTTTTCAAACATCGCCCCGGACCATCCCGTTTCCTTCCCTTCCCTAAGGATCCTTGTGATGTATTCATTCCCCTCAGGGTTACAGTAAACCTCATATACCGGCTGGATGCTTCCCCTCTCTATTTCTTCCGGCAGGAAGACACTTACCATCAGCAGGCTTCCCCTTGTCTGGCAGCGCAGCATCAGGTCATACTCCGTCTGGAATACTTTTTTGTCATTCGGGCTCCATTTACGCCGGTACGTCATTTCCTTATGGTTGTTCTCTGCCATCCTGCACATCTTGGGCGTGGCGTTGATCCGCTTCAGATTCCTTAATTCGTTTTTATGCATATCTTCCCTCCCCGGATCCCATACCACGTGTCCGGCCGGCATTCTTCCCCGTCGATGTATACCGTCCAGATCCCGTCTATGCTGGCGGATCCTCTTTTTTCCTTTACCAGGAACAGCCATGCGCCCTGTACGCCTGCTGCCTGCGGCGACTTCCCCCGGACGATGACAAAATCATCTTTCCGCCGGCACTGCCCCGTCTCCCGGCAGATATGGCTGCTTTCTGTCTTCCGCTCCGGGTACTTCTGCATGTACATGCACCCGTGGGCGGCCAGCTGGGCGCGGGTAAGTTCTTTTACCAGGGTCAGTTCCGTGCAGGCAATCCGCGTCCCCCTGCCGTCCTGGTTGATGTCGCCTCCCGCTTTCACGACAAAAAACCTACTGTCCATGCCTGTGTAGTATGACAGTGTGTCCAGGGGGTCCTCTGCACAGTGGAAGCCGTTACGGGCGCACCGGCATCCTGTCTCCGTATATGTTTTTCCCGGTTCAAACTGGAAAACGCCTTTTCCAAGCACTGCCTGCATGTCTTTGTTAAATGCCTTGTATGCCAGCATGTCCTGCACCTCCTTACTTCAGGTAGTAATCCCGGATGAGCTGCTTTGCCTGCGCATTGTTGGGCACGCCCAGGTACAGCGGTTTCCGCATGGGTTCCGTCTTTCCATTGCGGGACACCTCCACTGCGTCAACAATGGCGTCACTCACGCGCACCTTGTTCTCAAAAGAAAACTTTACAAGCATGGCGATGCAGTCTTTCAGGTTTTTACCTCTTTTACGCACTGCGGTGCACATCTGCCTGTCGCCTGCACACAGTTCCAGTATGAGCATCCTCCACGTCTCAAGGATCCCTCCCAGGTCCAGTGCTTTCCCCTCCGCCATCAGTTTCCCCTCTGCCGCCATGACCGGCGTCGCCAGCTGCGGGAACGCCCCGCCCATATAGTCTTCTGCATCCTCCGGCATCAGCCCGTTTTCGGCCGCAAGGTCACGGATCCCGTCCATGTCACCCTCTGCCAGCAGTTTGGCCGCTTTTGCGTTGATTTCCTCTGCGGAATCAAATTCCCCGAATTTTTCAAACATAGTCCCTCTCCTTCCTTCTTTTTGGTGTGTTCCACTCCTCCACCACGATCTCCTCATACTCAAATGCGTGTTCCAGGTCCAGTTCCTTCCTGATCCTGCGCTGCATCTCCTGCCTGTATGTATGCCACTGGTCTGTCCACTCGGTCATATGGTGGTCAAACAGGTCCGCGCAGCGGTTCCATGCCCCGGCATTGCGGATCAGCTTCCCTTTGCCGTTGATCCAGCCGTTTTTCCGCCACCGGGCAAGCCAGTGGTTCTGCATGGTCCGCAAAACGTGCCCGCATTCAGTAAATACTACGGCGCAGCAGGTTTTTGTCAGGATCGAAAATGCCTTTTCTATGAGGCACAGCGCCAGGTCATTTTCGCTGGTCCGGTCAGTGTAGATCAGGCCGCCCCTGGTGTTCGGTGTGCCGTCCCGCCCTATGTACTCCACGATCCACGCGCCGACTGCCCGTTTTATCGCCGGGCCTTTGAATGATGTCTCTATGTAGATGTTCACGTTCATCCGCTGTCATCCCCTTTCCCGGTCGGTACCAGTTTTTTCAGGGTGTAGTGCTGCACCGGACAGCCTGTCACAGGGTTTTTGCCGTTCCAGACTGAATCCTCCACCACGTACCAGCCCTTTGGCGCCACGGGCGGATTACGCCATCGCCGGTGATATATGGTCTCCACCTTCGGCTCCGGCATCACCAGGTTTCCCCGGCTCCTGGAATATGTGCACCAGCCGCACTCCTCTTTTGTCTCCGCCTTGACGATATATTCCGCCAGGTCTTCATACTCCCCGTCCTCATACAGCGATGAAAAGAAATGCCCGCCGTATCTCCATAGCTCTTTCACCAGCTTCGCGGTCCTGATCCCGCCGACGTCAATGTCCTCTATGATCAGGTGGTGGTGGAGCACCTGTCTTTGCTTTCCCCGCTCCGTGACGGCGATCCACTTAAAAGAAATCCCGCCCTTTTTATATGCCTTTCTGACTTTCCCTATAAAATCCTGTCTCTGCTTCACGGCCTCCTCATAGCTCCCCGGCCTCTTGTCCTTTGCATACTTCAGGACCAGGTGCCAGTCCCCGGGGCGGAAGTTGAAAAGGATCAGGATCTGCACTTTCCGGCACCGGTTCCTGTAATTCTGTTTCGCCATGTCCTCCGGCGTCTTCTTCTTTTTCGTCTCCCTCTTCTGCCCCGGCGCTCCATAGTTCCCCGGATAGCATTTTTCTATGATCCGTATGACACCTGTGTCATATGTCTTTTTCCTGTAAATTGATACCACCTTCTTACTCTTGTAATATTACTTCCACGTTATCGCTAACTTTAATACCTTAATTGTTTGTGAAAGCCGCAGAAAATCACGGTTTTTCTTGACTTCTGCGGCCCCTGGTGGTATCCTGTTTATAGGCTGATGGTTCCACCAGGGACCGGAAACTGCTCCGCTATGCGGGGCTTTTTCTATGCACTTTTTTACGCTCCGGTTTAAGCTGTATGTCGATCGCCGCACCCGTCCCGCACCTGGCAGCCGGTGACACGAGAAGGACTTCCCTGTCCAGCATCCCGTCCGGCATTTCCTGGCTCATTCCGCAGTACAGGTCCTGATTTAAAAATCCCAGTTCCGGTGTATCTTCGTACAGCATCACCCTCCCGCACAGCACGTCCTGCAGGTCTTTTAATGTCATGCGGTGCCTCCTTCCTGCTGTTCTTCCTTCAGCAAGATATTTACCATCCCCATTTCACTATCCACCAGCGCTCCATGTATAAAACGGAGTTCCCGCTGCAGGAGCTTTTCCGGCACTGTATCCACGCTCCCTGCATATAAATCCCTGATACAAGGCTCTGACAATCTCAGGATATCCGCCCCCGGTATCCACTCATATATCCTGACATCCCCCTGTACCATCTTCAGTAGTTCATATAACTTCATACAGTTCCTCCTTCCTGTTGCACCGGTGCAACTCATGCTCTCCTGTATACCTCATAGGGCGAGTGTGCCGCGCCCTTCCTTGTCCAGACATCGGAACAGTAATCCTGCGTTGTGGCAGGATTCCCCGGATAAGGCTTTACTTCATATGTCTGGTTATTCCTGATGCATTCATCGTAGGCACGGATTACAAGCTCTTCGTCAAACAGCCCCTTCTCTGCCGGCCCGCTGTCATCATCCCTGTAGGCACGGTTTCCGAAAAGGGCGGCCATGTCTGTCTCTGGCAGTTCCATGAATACCGCCATCATGCTTGCTCTGTCATATGCATGTTTTGCCCGGCTCCACTGTTTCTGCCAGTAGTACCGGTTAAACTCCTCCGCACTGCGGAATATCTTCTCCCTGATCTGCTCCGCTGTCAGCATGGCTCATCCCCCTGTGCATCAGGCTTGTCCTGCCGGACCTGCACCACCGTGAATATCTCGCTTAATGCCCTCGTGATTGAACATCCTGCCTCCTCCTCAATGCCGAGCATACCGAGTATTTTCTTTTCCCACTCTTTACGGGCTAATTCCTTTTTACGGATGTACTCTTTATACTCCGCGCTTGTCTCATATACATCTCCGATATTCCACTTGCCAGACATGATGTAGCCATCCATTGCGGCACCGTTTAAACGGATCGTGACTGTCCTGATGCTATAGCCCTCATCCGTAAAACTGCCCTCTGCTATGACCTGCAGTCCGTATTCTTCCTGCATATCTGCACCTCCTTCCTTCTGTTCCTTCCGAGCCGCCGCATACATTGCAATGATCCCGCCGACATGGATCGCCGCCGCGGCTATGGTCCCGGCCGTGTTCTCTGCCTCGATCCCTCCGGCGATCCCGGCCGCCCCGAACAGGATCGCTATAAATGCTATGTATGCCATAGGCTTGTCCTCCATGGGACCGCTCACGCGGTTCCCTCTTTTCTGGGCTTAGGTGTAACGGTCACGCTCACTACGTCCATCCCTAACTGATCCGCGTACAGCCTGAGCAGCTGCCGTTTCATGTAATCTGCTCTCTCGTCAGTGACTTCCATATCAAATTGCTTTTCCTGCATATATGTTCACCTCCGTTAAATTTTATGTGCTACTGGTTGTACAACTTGCCTTATGTTCCAGCCATGGCATCCGTTTCAACTTCTTTCTGCTCCATCTGGTCACGCGCCAGCAGAATGTCCGCCGCGAATATCAGTGTACGGATGCTCTGTGGCTTCATCTGTACCGCTTTTTCCGCAATGCTCTTAATTTCTTGTTCTTTAGTTTTTAACACCTCATTCACCTCTTTCCTTGTGCTGTTTCTTATTAATGTGGTACAATCTCCTTACAGGTTCATTCTTGAGCTGAGTATTTATGAAAGGAGAGTTTTTTTATGGCTGTTTATCATTTATTCGACATAATGGACCGCACCATGGAAATCATCAATGATGGTATGTTTTTTGCCAATATCACTGAACTCTCTGGTGATGATGAGTTTTTAACAAGTCTTTCATTCTACGCTATTAATCCAGACGAAGAATGTGAAATAGACTATGAAGAAGTTGAATCAGTCACCAGAGATACGTGTTGTACCATTGAAGATAAAGTCTGTTACGGTCTAACTCTGGAAGAACTGTCGACAGTACATCATGCTCTTACTAATGCACTTGAATTTTTTAAAATTTGTTCTTCTGATAAGTCCTATGACAGTGAAACTCTTGATGATATAAATGCTTCATCTATCGAATGCAGAAATCTTCAAGCCAAAATCGGTAAATTCATATCTAGCCTTAAGTAACTTTATTTTCTTATTGCTATATAGTAGCTTAACTCTCGTTTTCGCCTAACCTTTTGAAGCGTTAACCTGAGTTCTGCTGCTATATCCTCTGCACCATCTCCGCTTATAATTATCTCTACATCATTGTTTTCCTTCTTGTTTGTCCTACATAATAAATGCGTTTTCTTCTCAAGTTCTGTATTCTTCCACTTTTTTTGTTTATACATGTTCCGTTCACCTCCCAATGTCATTTACTTAAGCCTTCCCTCCGTTAAGCAATGTCATTTACTTAGGCCTTCCCTCTGTTAAGTTAAGGCTTTTCCCTCTCTAAAACTTCTTTCTGCTCCATCTGGTCACGCGCCAGAAAATTGTTTCTTATAACAGGCCTGCTAAATAATTAAAAATGATTGTTGTTGCCAGACTTACAATGATTGGCAGTATATACCCGCTGCCATCATTATGAGGCTGATCATTGCCAGAATTAACCCAGTCGTAACCGTCTTTCATGCCTTACACCTCCTTATTCTGTTTACTTGTGAACATATTATAGTCCCCCAGGGGCGCATTGTCAATAACTTATTGTTGACTTAGGGACTTTTTGTTGATATGATGAATTTGCGGAGGTAAATTATATGAACGAACGAGTTAAGATCTTAAGAAAGGTTTTGGATTTAACACAAGATGAATTTTCATCAAAGATTGGATTATCGAGAAATTTTATAGCCCAAGTAGAAACTGGCGCAAAAAATCCATCGGATCGGACTGTTTCTGATATCTGCCGCGAATTTAAAGTTAACGAACTTTGGCTTCGCGCTGGTGATGGCGATATGTTTCAGGAACTTCCCCCGGAAGATGAGACGGCTGCTGCCATCTCCAATGTACTGGAAGACATAAAGTGTGATAATTCCATTTATACACTAGTGAAAGAATTACTCTTGAAATATGAACGCCTCGATCCGCGTTCTAAAAAAGTCATTGAGGGATATGCTGATGACGTAATCAGAGGATACCTTGAAAAGAGAGAAGAACCTTGATTCTTCTCTCTTTTCCTGCTATTCACCAGGTTTTTCCCAATTAATAGCGATACCTGCAGCTTCAACATGCTTCTTAATTATCGTGTATATATATTGCAAAAATATAACATCGTCCTCTTTAATTGCTCTAATCATAACCATTATTAGTCTTTTGTACTCCATATGCATACCCTCTCATTCTTTCAACTTACTTGTTTAATAGTTCCCTTAATACACTTCCACAAAATTCCCACACGCCCTAGACATGTAATTTTATATTTTTTTATATTATATTTCAACATGATATGTAGTAAATAGTACATACCTTTTAAGTTGATTATATACTACATTTATTATTTTTTAATTGGTAATTTTTGGAAATTATGTTTTTATGCGCTTTATTTTGCAAATATAGTAAATTATGTTGTACTATGACTATTTTTGTACTATATTATTTTTGACGAGCATTTACTTTTAATCTAAATAAAAATTACAAAGGAGAATTATTAATGATGAAAAGACTAATCTTTGCGCTATTGTCCTGCACATTTCTCTTAACCGCTTGCGGATCTTCTGAGGAAACCTCATCATCATTGTCCGAGGCTGAAACTACTACAGTTGCTGATGAAGCAGAACCCTTGTCTGAAACTCCGGAAGCTGCAGAAGCGCCTGAATCAACTGAGCCTGAGAGTAATTCCGCTGATCTGAATAGCATTCTCGGCTATCCTGTCCATTTTGCAGACGTAACAAACGGTTTTGGAACTGATACGATTGGCGAGCGCGCTTATATTGAAATTCCCAAAAATGAATTAGAAAACATGAATGAGGAAGAATATTCTGATCTCTGCACTTATGTTGAAGGTTTAGATAATACCTGGTTTACCGTTGTCTGTGATGATGGAACCGGACTAGTATTTGCAGGCTGCTCATCGATAGTTGCCACCTATGGACAGCTTGATGACTCCGGAAGAATAGACGTTGGCATCGGAGATATCATAAATAGTGGTGATTCTATTACCTATACTGTATCTCAGGCTGATTCCGAAGAAATTCAGCCCGATTCCGAAACTGTTGCAGATATCCCCGCTGAGTCCGCTTCACAGCCCGATCCAGTTGAAGAACCTGCGCCAGATATCACAATTGCTGATAATACTACTGCCGATGCCAGCACACAATCGTCTGATTCATCGCTTTCTGTATCTCAGTCCGCCCCCGGAGATGGCAACAGTGATAACTTTAACACCTATGATAATGCAGAACAGCAGGAAACTACCGCTACTTATGTCTTAAATACAAACACAATGAAAATTCATCATCCAACATGCTCTTCTGTCGCCACAATCGCTCCACATAACTACGCAACGTCCAATCAGTCTGTTGACGAATTAAAAGGGCAAGGATACGAACCATGTAAAAGATGTTTCTAACTCTTTTGCACGCCACTTCGCACTTCTTATAATTACACGGATATGTTAGTATAGATACCGTAAAAGGGAATGTGTTTCGTCCATCGAAATGCATATAAAAAGAAACTGCAGAAGCTGTCTTCTGTGGTTTCTTTTTTTCTATATGCTTAGCCTCTTTACAATACGTACAATACGTGTTATGCTATTTCTGTAAGGAGGTGGAACATGAAAGACAGGGATCTTATTAAACTCTTAAAGAAAAATGGCTGGCAACTTGACAGAATCAACGGAAGCCACCATATTTTCAGAAAAGAGGGTATGACCGTTTCAGTTCCCGTGCATGGAAAAGATGTTCCTACCGGTCTGCTACATCAAATTTTGAAGGATGCGGGGCTGAAATAGCTCCGCCTTTCAAAAAAGTAAAAAGGAGGTTTTTTATGTTATTTGTATATCCCGCCATCTTCCACAAGGAAGATGAATCCTACTGGGTGGAATTTCCCGATCTGAAAGGATGCAATACCTACGGTTCCACCATTCCTGAAGCTATGGAAATGGCACAAGAAGCACTTACCGGATATCTTTTGTCATTGTTAGAACATGGAGATAATATTGCTTCTCCCTCCGATATTTCTTCCATTCACGCGGCTGACGGATTTTCCTCCCTTGTATCGTGCGACATTAACCAGTATAAGGACACAAAGGCGGTAAAAAAGACTTTAACCATACCGTCATGGCTGAATGACCGCGCCGTTTCTATGGGAATAAACTTTTCACAGGTATTGCAGGAAGCTCTTCTTTCCAAAATACAGACATTTTGAAGCAGGCCGGGCTGTAAAGCCCGGTGCTGCAGCACCATAGGCGGATTCTTCCATGAAATTAACTTATCCCGCTTGTTTCTATCCCTGTGAAGAAAAAGAATGCGGATTTACCGTTGAAGTTCCAGATCTTCCCGGTATGAAAACATCTTACATCCAGTAAAATATCTAAAAGGAGGCTTACGCCATGTCCAAAATCAAACGATGTGCCATCTATATCCGTGTCAGTACCGAAGAACAGCACTTAAACGGCCTCTCACTGCCGGCCCAGCGTAAAGCTCTCACGGAATACGCCCAGAACAACGGCTATACCATTGTAGACTGCTATGCTGACGAAGGGATCTCTGCCCGCAAGTCCATGAAAAACCGGAAAGAATTGCTGCGCTTACTGGAAGACGTCAAACGTAACAAAATCGACATGATCCTTGTCACTAAGCTGGATCGTTGGTTCCGTAATATCAAAGACTACAATATCACTGAGGAGATCCTGCAGGCCCACAACTGCTACTGGAAAACCATTTACGAGAATTATGACTCTTCCACTGCTAACGGCCAGATGGTCATCAATATTATGCTGTCCGTCAACCAGGCTGAATGTGACCGTACTTCTGAGCGTATCAGGGCTGTCCTAGATTACAAACGCTCGATCGGAGAAGTTACCAGCGGAAGATGCGCCTGTTATGGCTATAAGGTCATTGATAATCGGCTTGTAAAAGACGAATCTGTATCAGACATCGTGGACGATGCTTATGACCATTACCGGTCCTGTTATTCGATCCGGAGCACACTCCGGTATCTTGAGTCCAAATACGGAGACCGTGCGCCTTCCCACAATAAGGTGGACCGCCTTTTTAAGAACGAGACATACGCCGGCAAGGACAAGGAAAACTACGATTACTGCGAGCCTTATATTACATACGCAGAATTTCAGAAATTCCGGCAGATCCGCTCCGTCCATACATATTCTGCCGACACCAATAATCCATATATCTTTTCTTCCCTAATCAAATGCCCCTGGTGCGGCAACAACTTCACCGGGTACCGGAAGAAGCAAAAATTAAAGAGCGGCGGGGAAAGTATTTACATCAAATACCGCTGCGGAAATAAATTCGGCCGCCACAGCGGCGTCCATCTCACAGAATATAAAATCGAGGAATACATGCTCACGCATGTTACCGCCCGTCTGGAAGAAGAGCTTGCACGGGTTCAGATGAAGACCAGGAAACCGCAGAACAAGCAAAAGCCGGATGTCCTGCGCAGAGAGCTTGACCGACTCAATATTCTGTTTCAGAAGGGACGGATCAGTGAAGCATATTATGATGAACAGTATGAACTTTTAGAATCAAAGCTGAAAGAATGTAAAGGTGCTGACAAACAGCTGTCCTTGAGCGCCTATGACAGCCTTCTGTCCGCCTTTAGCGGTGACTGGCAGGAAATGTACGCCAAACTGGATAAACCCCATAAACAGGCCTTCTGGAAGAGCACCATTAAGAGCATTGAGATTGACCGTGAAACACATCAGATAAGCGGTTTTAATTTTTTGAAAGAATTGGAGTAGTAAACAGCGTACACTGTCGAATTCGAGCCTCATGCCACATCTCTGGAGAGCAAAGGCGACGGCTACGTGGTGGCCTCCCTCGGAGAAGATTCCGGTTATGTGCCTTATACTGCTTTTTCCGCAAAGAAGAGTTATATTGCATCCAATCCTGAGATTATACAGTCCTTTACCAATGCACTGCAAAAGGGCATGGATTATGTGCAGACCCACTCTTCCGCCGAGATTGCCAAGGTCATCGCACCGCAGTTTGAAGAGACGGATCTGGACACCATCACTACGATCGTTGACCGTTATGCTTCGCAGGACACATGGAAGAGCGACCTCATTTTTGAAGAAGACAGTTTCAACCTTCTGCAGAACATTCTTGAAGAAGCCGGCGAACTGGACGAACGCGTACCCTACGCCGACCTGGTAGACACTTCCTATGCAAAAAAGGCCGCACAGTAGTCTGTCTGTCGTGCCTGTTACAGAACAAAAAAGCAAAATATGAGGGTATCTCAGGATCTGTTATGGTAGTGTAAAATAGTTTGTGTCTTTGGAAAAAAATACCTCTTTTTTGGTAAG
>CAJUJP010000029.1 GCA_910586615.1 uncultured Lachnospiraceae bacterium | reverse complement strand
ATTTGTGCAATCTGCCTATGCAAAGTTGACAGAGTACCTTTTGACACCCTAATCGATATAGGAAATTCCACCGCTTATTCGAGTTCGCGAAGCGATCTCGCAAAGTTATTTGCGAAGCAAATTGCTTTTTTACGGTGTAGGAAATTCCACCGCTTATCCGAGTTCGCGAAGCGAATCTCGCAAAGTTATTTGCGAAGCAAATTACTTTTTTTAAAGGAAAAGGAGGGTTCTTTATGACAACAGAATGGAAAGAGACAACAGCACAGCTGAAAGAAAAGACAACTGACCTTATGCGTGGTGAACTTACTCTTAACAAATTTGATTTCTGTCTGATCGGCTTGATCTGCCTGTTTGCGGGAATTTGTATCGGATTTCTGACAGCACCCCTGACGCGTGGAATCAGCATCAACATAGGGAGCAATAATACCGGAAACGGCTGTCATAACGGCAGCGATAATGGCAACACTGAAAGCTATAGTGACTGCGATGAAGCCGGGGATTGCTGAAAAGAAAGATATGTAAGAAAAGAAGGATACTTAAGGAAAGAAAGATATCAAGAAAAGAAAAATATTAAGTAAATGAAGATATCAAGAAAAGAAAGAAACTAAGTAAAAGAAGGTATTAAAGAAAAGAAAGAAATTAAGTAAACGAAGGTATTAAGGACAAGAAAGAAATTAAGTAAATAAAGATAATAAGTAAATGAAAATATTTAAGAAAATGAAGTCAGATCAGAGAAGAGATGATTTGGCGGAAAATGTTTCAGAACGGAGGAAAATATGAAGATAACATTAAAAGACGGCTCTGTGAAAGAGTACGCGCAGGCGATGAGTATTTATGACATTGCCGCAGATATTTCCGAGGGACTTGCACGTGTGGCATGTGCCGGTGAAGTGGACGGAAAAGTGGAGGATCTGAGGACGATTGTTGACAGGGACTGCAGCTTGAGCATCTTGACAGCCAATGACCCCGAGGGCCTTAAAGTGATCCGTCATACAGCATCCCATGTGCTGGCGGAAGCGGTAAAAAGACTTTTTCCGGATGCAAAGGTGACTATCGGACCGGCCATTGAGGAGGGCTTTTATTATGACTTCGACGCTGCGCCGTTTTCCAGAGAAGACCTGGATAAGCTGGAAGCAGAGATGAAGAAGATCATCAAAGAGGGACACAAGCTTGAGCGGTTCAGCCTTCCCAGAGAAGAAGCGATTAAATTAATGGAGGAAAAGGGTGAGCCTTACAAGGTGGAACTGATCCGTGATCTTCCGGAGGATGCGGAGATTTCTTTCTATGATCAGGGCGGGTTTGTAGATTTATGTGCAGGACCGCATTTGATGAGCACAAAGAACATTAAGGCTTATAAGCTGATTTCCTCTTCCATGGCATACTGGCGCGGGGATTCCAATAAAGCACAGTTACAGCGTATTTACGGTACAGCTTTTCAGAAAAAAGAGGAACTGGAAGCCTATCTGGAACATTTGGAGGACATCAAACGGCGCGACCACAATAAGCTGGGACGTGAGATGGAACTTTTCACCACGGTGGATGTGATTGGTCAGGGGCTGCCGCTTCTCTTGCCCAAAGGCACGAAGATGGTCATGAAGCTGCAGCGCTGGATCGAGGATCTGGAAGACAAGGAGTGGGGTTACGTCAGAACGAAAACGCCGCTTATGGCAAAAAGCGATCTGTATAAGATGTCGGGACATTGGGATCACTATAAGGATGGTATGTTTGTTCTTGGAGACGAGGAAAAAGATAAAGAAGTGTTTGCCCTCAGGCCCATGACCTGCCCGTTCCAGTATTATTGTTATAAAAATACGCAGCATTCCTACAGGGATCTGCCGATTCGTTACGGCGAGACTTCCACACTTTTCAGAAATGAGGATTCTGGTGAGATGCACGGCTTGACTCGTGTGCGTCAGTTTACGATCTCTGAGGGACATCTGGTGGTGAGACCGGATCAGATGGTGGAGGAATTCAAGGGCTGTATTGCTCTTGCAAAATATGTTATGTCAACCTTAGGGCTGCTGGGTGACATTACCTGGCATCTGTCCAAATGGGATCCTGAAAATCCGGAGAAATACATCGGTGAACCGGAAGTCTGGAATGAAACAGAGGCTCATATCCGCAATATTCTGACGGAACTGGATCTTCCTTTTGTGGAGGATGTGGGCGAGGCTGCATTCTACGGTCCGAAGGTGGATATTAATGCGAAAAATGTTTACGGCAAGGAAGACACGATGATCACGATTCAGTGGGATGCGCTGCTTGCCGAGCAGTTTGATATGTATTTTATCGATCAGAACGGTGAAAAGGTACGTCCTTGCATTATTCACAGAACATCTCTGGGGTGCTATGAGCGGACGCTGGCATGGCTTATTGAAAAGTATGCGGGTAAGTTCCCTACATGGCTGTGCCCGGAGCAGGTTCGTATCCTGCCGATTTCCGAGAAATATGAGGAGTATGCGGAGGAGATCAGGAAAGAACTGGCGAGAAACAATATTGATGTGACGGCGGACAACCGTTCCGAGAAGATCGGTTTCAAGATCCGCGAGGCGAGACTGGCCAAGGTTCCCTACATGCTTGTGGTAGGCGCGCAGGAGGCGGAGGATAAGACAGTGTCTGTCAGAAGCCGTTATGCGGGTGACGAGGGCGTGAAGCCGCTTCAGGAGTTTATCGATCAGATCTGCAAGGAGATCAGGACGAAAGAGATCCGGCAGGAGATAGTACAGGAAGAGGCAAAATCACAGGCACAGAAGTAAGCGGCAGCAGTGAAGCTGAAAGCGCAATGCGGAGTACGGAATAGAATGAATCGGAAACTCAGAATATCGGGAAGAGATATCATTGGATTTTTCTTTCTGGGAATCAGTGTGATTATGCTGTTAAAGAGCCTGATGTTATGTTTTGGCAATGACATCTGGTATGATGAATTGTTCACCGTGGGGATGATAAAGCATTCCTACGGTGATTTAATTGCGTTTACGGCGCAGGATGTTCATCCGCCGCTGTATTACTGTATTGTTAAATTTTTTGTAGACTTATGTAAACTGATATCGGCGCAGACAGATCCGGTTGTGGTCACGAAGGTGGTTTCTGTACTGCCGTATTTCATTTTGCTGTTGTACTGCATTACGTTTATCCGAAAAAGATTTGGCATGTTTGCGGGCGGGCTGTTTTTCTTTTGCTCCATTGCCATGCCGCAGCTCAGCAGTTATACGGTGGAGATGCGGATGTACAGTTTTGCATTGCTGTTCGTGACGGCAGCCTTTTTACACGCTTATGGGGTAGTCACGGCGGGGAGAAATATAGCCTGTGGAATCTGTGGCGGGCTTTTTCAGAATGGGGCAGAGGAAAGCGGCGGCACTGCCGGGGAAAATACTGTAAAGAGGACGCAGCGGATACGCATGGGACGGATTCATGCAGCAGCCCTGGTATTTTACGGATTGGCAGCCGCCTACACGCAGTATTTTGCATGTGTGGCAGTGATCATGGTCTATCTTTATGTGCTGGCTGTCTTTCTGGTCAGAGACCGGGGCAGGATCAAGGAGTGGCTCTTGTGGGTGGCGGTTTCTGTTCTGGGATACATCCCATGGCTTTTTGCTCTGTTTGCCCAGATTACGGCAGTGCGGGAAAATTACTGGATTCTGCCGTTGACCTGGCGGTCTTTGGGCGGTTGTGTGAAGTTCCTGATGAAGCCGGCGTTTACCAGTGAGATTTTGAGTACGGTACTGGCGGTGGTATTGTTTGCGGCATATGTGTCTGTTATTTTGTACCCCACGCTAAAACTCTGCTATTATAGGATAGAAAATAGAAAAAAAGCTGTACCGGACGGAAACGGTGAACTGATATACAGGATCGGATTTATGCTTGCGGGGACATGCGTGCTGGGCGGACTGGTGCTGTTCGGCTTTGCGGCATCTGTTCTTTTACGCCCGATTTTTGTTTACCGGTATATGCTCTCGGCCATGGGATGCTTTTGGTTGAGCTTTGCTATCGGGCTGGATCTTTTTTTTCAGAAAGAAAGTAAGTATGCGTTATGTAAACATGATTCCGAATCTGATAGTTCAGAGTTATGTAACCCTGAAAACGAAGCAGTTTGTACTGAATTATGTAAACCTGATTGCAAGTCGGCTTGCTTGAAGTTATGTAAACTTAATGGCAAAACGGTTGGTTTACATAAAGTTATATTTGGAGCGGTTATCATACTTGTACTTGTGGTCGGACTTCGGGACTATCGGGCTTTTATGGGAGAAGAGGAGTATAAAGCGCTGCTCATGAAAGATACTGCGGCGGCATTATCTGCCATTGAACCTGAAGATATTGTCCTGTATAATTTTGACCAGGTTCAGGCGGTAACTTCTTATTATATGGATGAAAAGGCTGAAAGAAAAGCATTTTCAACGATTGATTATGAGTCCGCTGAAGCGGCCAAGGTGTATAAAAATGAAAGTTATCTTTGGTGCGGCAGACCGGAGACTTTGATTCAGAAGATCCTGCGTCCTTACGGTACTGTAGAACAGGCAGAACAGATCAGGACATGGTGTGAGGAAGGCAGAAGAGTCTGGTTTATCGGCAGCTTCAACAGCCGGGATGACATTGTTGCGGAATGGGAAAAGGCAGGGCTTTTGTCTGAGGAAACAGGCAGTTATCTGTTGGAGCGATATTGGTTTAATCTGTATAAGATCAGTGTGGCAGGTCAATAATAACCTTGTATCATAAAATAGATCCGGCTTCGGTCATTGCGACATTTGACGGGCGGTGTGTTTTGAAAAATGCGGCGCGGGGTCATCTGTCCGGGGAACGGAGTGCAGATATGAATGGAGGTTTATTATGGCTGAGTTGAAGTGTGGAGTAGAGAATTGTTCCTACAATAAGGAAAAATGCTGCTGCAAGGGTGATATCATGGTAGGCGGCAAACATGCAGACTGTTGTAATGACACATGTTGCGAAAGCTTTGCGCAGAAAAGGGAAGGATCATACACCAGCTCGCTGGAGCATCCCTGTCGGACGATCAGTATTGATTGCGAAGCAACCAAATGTGTGTATAATAGTAATTATAAATGCCACGCGGAGCATGTAGACATCAAGGGCGGCGGTGCATGCACATGTGCCGGTACAGAGTGTGCGACTTTCAGGGAAGCATAGTTTTTTTCAGTACAGGTGTCTTTTTGCTTATCTGGATTCAAAAAGCGAATCCCGGAAACGAGCTTGTTCGTTTTTTATTTCGGGAGCGCAGTATGACTTTCAGTAAAGGTCATACTGTGCTTCTGACTATATGCTTATTGCGGTTTTGACAGGAGGATTATATTGAAAAGAAGATTATATGGCATACGGGACAGACACTTTCCGGCGTTGTGCCTGATGATATGTCTGGCAGCGCTGGTGACAGGCTGCGGCGGAAAAGAAGCGGTACATACGAGTGCGGAAGCACAGGAGACGCAAAACGGAGATACCACCAGACAGGTCGAATTATTGAAGCCGGAACAGACAAGTGCTGCCATGGCACAGATGGAAATAGATGAAGAGACACGCAAAGAATTGACGGCACAGCTTCTGGAAGAAAATGAACTGGATACATCGGTGCTGGAGAGCAGGCGGAGAACGAAGGGCTGTACTTTTGAACTGCCTGAAGGCTTTGAGGAAGCAGAGGACCGGAAAGGAATGTATGTCACCGGAAGATATCCCATCGATGCTTCCACGATCTATTCCGTTACCGGCGAACAGGATATTTCCCTGCAGCTTATGACGGAGGAGACTTTTAAAGAGCAGACCCAGGAAAATCTCCGTGAATTGTACGGCGAAGAGGTCACATTAAATATAGACAGCTTTGAGAGCATACGAATCGACGGATATCCGGCTTTCCGCATTTTATGTCATTATCAGGTAGAGGATA
The DNA here is from genome assembly GCA_910586615.1 of uncultured Lachnospiraceae bacterium. Taxonomy (GTDB): domain Bacteria; phylum Bacillota; class Clostridia; order Lachnospirales; family Lachnospiraceae; genus UBA3282. The sequence goes on along the minus strand of CAJUJP010000029.1, from coordinate 49,441 downwards.
TTCAGATTACTCAGCTTCAGTATGTCATTAACGCGGATAAGAGCTATATGGTCATTTATTCCCAGACCAGTGATTATGACCGGATGGAGGAGTACGAGGCAAGTGCTGCTACGATCAAGATAGAATAACAGAAAAAATCTGAGGCTGCGTTAATGGGCAGTTCGGTACATATAAGACAATCTGTAAGAGCGCCTGGACATGGTGCTCTTTTTTGAACTCGCGAAGCAGATCCCGTAAACGAGCTATGTTCAAAACGAGCTTTGCTCGTTTTGTTTATGGCATAAGAAAAGCTTCCGCTTATTCGAGTCTGTGAAGCAGATCTCGCAAATGAGCTCTGCTCATTTTGTTGTTTTTTTGGGGATAAGAGTATATTTGTAGGAAATTAGACTAATATAATCCAATTAAATGTACAAAGTGCACAAAAAACAGTCTAAAAAATTTTCGTATAATTTCGAAAAATAGGATTGTAGGAAAACAAACAAGATGTTAAAGTGGTGTCATATCATAAGACGGGAATGTACAACCCAGAAAAACGAAACATGTAAAAAAGAAGAAAGGATGGTAAAGTGATGCAGAGAGAAAAGAAATTTTTTCGAAAGAAACGCAGAATGGCAGCCAGTATGTTCAGCTGGTTACTGGCCTTTGCCATAGTCGTTTCAAGCGTATCGACTGCACCAGGGTTTACAATGACTGCCCTGGCAGCCGAAAATGAAGCGGGGGGGGGTAAAAATGGCTATACGGTTGAAACTCCCGACATAGACGGAAATGATGCTGCAGGCGGAGACAACGGTACAACTCCGGGCAGCAGTGACAGCAGTACAGGTGAAGACGAGGCTTCAGGAAATGAGGCTGGCAGCGGTACAGATAGCAGCACGGGCGATGATGCAGGATCGGATGGATCCGGCAGCGCACCGGACAGCGGAGATGGTACAGGGTCAGACGGCTCCGACAGTACACCGGGCAGCGGTGACGGCACAGGGTCAGACGGTTCCGACAATACACCGGGCAGCGGTGACGGCACAGACCCGGATAACTCCGGCAGTACACCGGATGACGGAAATGGCGGCAGCGGAGATGCTGACGATGAAACGGATCCTGACGGTTCGGGCAGCGAAGGTGATGATACTGTCACGGATGGGGAAGACGGAACAGAAGAAGACGATGAGACGTTGGACGAGGAAGACGGCATTGTCGATGAGGAAGAGCCGGGGGAAGAAATTCCGGATGAACCGGTTGAGGATGAGACCGGTGAACGCGTTGGCGAAGTAGATATTACTTTGCATTTTTATAATGCGCTGAATTGGGATGCGGTTACGATACATTATTGGGGCGATGGCGTAACAGGTACAAAATGGCCGGGCAAGGATATGACAAAGGAAGGTGATGGCTGGTATACAGTCAGCATCAAGGCTGCTGCAGGCAATGATGTTAACTATTTGATCAATAATGGAAAAAATGGTGGAAATCCTACGGCACAGACAGCAGACGCGGTCATTCTGTCTGCAGATTTTGATAGCGGCGATACCTATGAACTCTGGACACGTGTGGAAGAAAATAATGTAATAAATGGGAAATATAATGTCATTTCTTCTGCAGTACGCGGCCCGGAAGTGAACGGCAGTACGGTTATATTCCGATATAAGAACGATTCCGCAAAATCAGTTTATCTGGCCGGAACGATGAATGACTGGAGCGGCACTTCCGATGAAATGCAGAAGGGCAGTGACGGTGTTTTCACATATGAGACAGAATTAGCTCACGGGGAATACCAGTATAAGTTTGTTGTGGATGGTGATTGGCGCACGGATCCTGCCAATCCTTTGTATGTGCAGGAGAAGGATCCGACGACTGGTGCTGTGAAAAATACAAACAGCCTGGTCTACGTTCCCGGAGATACTACATACAACTATACAATACACTATTACAATCCTGAGGCACCGGATCAGGACGTAAGCACACCGGATCTGTATGTCTGGGAGCTGGGCATCCAATATGCGCCTACAAGCAATTTCTATACTTATGAAAGCAAGGACACAGATGATAACGGTATTGCATGGCTGACCACGAACTTTTCTGTTCCCTACAGGAGTCTGGGAATCATCGGAAGACCGACGAAAGACAGCTGGGACAATCAGGATGATAATCGGTCTTACCAGCTTGCAGGCGGCACGGGAGCAGAACTCTGGTATATTCATGGGAAGGGCATTTATGATAAAAAGCCTGTTTTCGGTGATGTGCAGAAAGTAACGGCTTCCATGTATCATCCTTCCATGGATTATACACAAAATAACGTTTTAAAGCTGATTGTAAATGATAATGAAGAAAGTGGTGCAGACCTTGTAGCCGAGGCCTATGTGGACGCGTCGTCGCTGGGCATGAGCGACAAGATTGCAATCGATCCGGAACTGTTGGAGATCTCCCTGTCAGTGACGGAGGACACGGTGCCGGGAAGCTACAGCCTTCCGATTACGGTGGTTGGAAATAACGGGTCAAAGGCCGATACTACAGTTACGGTTGTGGTTGCGGCAAAACCGGACGGTGACGCTGACTTTGACTGGGATGAAGCGGTGATCTACTTCATGGTGACTGACCGTTTCTTCGATGGTGACAGCGGGAACAATGCGGCAAACGGCAGTGAAACTTACGGCACTAACGCGGGTCTATACCATGGCGGCGACTTTGCAGGTGTGACACAGAAGCTGGATTACCTGGACGAGCTGGGCGTTAACACCATCTGGATTACGCCGATCGTGGAAAATATCAAAGGCGTTACGGTGAACGGTGAGGGTAAAGAAGATGTACCCTATAATGCGGCCTATCACGGTTACTGGGCCAGTGATTTTACCAAACTGAATCCTGCGCTGGGAACGGATGCGGAGTTCCAGGCTCTGATCGATGCAGCCCATGCAAGGGGCATGAAGATTATGGTAGACGTGGTGTTAAACCATGCGGGGTACGGCGCGGAAGAGAATTTCCCCGGTATGCTGCGGGATACCGCTGTGGATGAGAACGATGCGGTGCATGGCGGACAACAGGCCAATCTGCCGGATTTCCTGACGGAAAACGAAGAAGTCAGGAATCAGCTCATTGACTGGCAGGTAGCATGGGCGGAGAAGGGTGTTGACTATTTCCGTGTGGATACGGTAAAGCATGTGGACAGCACCACATGGATGGCATTTAAAAACGAACTGACTAAGAAGAATCCGGAATTCAAGATGATCGGCGAGTATTTTGGCGCGGGTTCGAACTGGGATGGCGACGGCACGCTGGCAAGCGGGCAGATGGATTCCTTACTGGACTTTGACTTCAATGACTGGGCGCTGGACTTTGTAAAGGGAAATATAGCTTCCGTAGAGCAGAATCTGGCGACAAGGAATGCCAGACTGAGTAATGTTTACCTGACAGGACAGTTCCTGAGCAGCCATGATGAGAACGGATTCAAGTTCAGTCTCGGGGATGATTACAGTGATAAAGACGGTGCGGCTATGGTCGCTGCAACTTTGCAGATCACGGCAAAGGGACAGCCGGTTGTTTATTACGGAGAAGAAATCGGTCTGACAGGAGCAAACAACTATCCTTACCAGACGAACCGGTATGATTTTGACTGGAATCAGGCGACAGACAATAACAAGACATACGTTCATTATAAGAAGATGCTTGGCATCCGTGAGCAGTATTCAGAACTTTTTGCAAAAGGCGACAGAAGTGTAGTAGCCGGTTCGGATGCGGATGGCTATGATGTGATTTCCCGGAGTTATAACGGCGATACCGTTTACGTAGCAATGAATATCGGATCTTCTGCAAAAGAGATCGAGATTCCGGTAAATGGAAACGGGATCACAGCATATAAGGATCTGTACGACGACAATAACAAGACATATCCGGTCAGTGCTGACAGCAAAATTACGATTACTGTTCCTGCAGCGGCGGATGGCGGTACTGCAGTCCTGACGGCCGGCGGTTTTGTGGACACGCTGGTGGCACCGGAGCTTACCATTGCGAAGGGAACAGATGCGGCAGGTAAAGTTTCCGCACTGCCTTATCAGCTTACGCATGTTGCGGAAGACGGAACCAAAACGCTGATGGATGTAAGCTACAGCATGGATGCGGCAGAAGGCGTGACTCTTGACGGGACAGGCTGCAGAATCACGGTCAATGCGGCGTTTACCGGTGATGAGATTACACTGACAGCAACGGCGAAAGAGGATCCCGATCTCAGTGCTGTCTTTACGGCTAAGGTCGTGGAGGACAAAAATGAGATTACACTGCGCCTGCATTATACAAGAACAGACGGTGCTTATGCCGGATGGAATGTATGGGCATGGGGCAAAGGTATGAAGGATGCCGGACATGAATTTGACAGCGATGGAGAGAACGGAGAAAAAGTGGCAACTTTTAATCTGGAAGGCAGAAAGACAGATGCATTAAATTATATTATACGTAAGAGCATAGAGGGAAATGAATGGGCGGACAAAGATATAGATGCAGACCGCACAATTGATTTGTCTGATGTGCTTTCCGGCACTGTTGACTACTATGTGGATTCCGGTGTATTTGCCGGCAGAAGAGTGCTGGGTGATGATGTTCTTCTGGGAGCCAAGGTAGTTTCGGCAGCTTATAATAAGAAGAACAACACGATCAAAGTCGTTACCGGTATGCCTGTCGTGGAAAAACCGGATGAGGCATTTGTGCTGAAAGGTGCGGACGGAAAAGAAATTCCGGTGACAGAAGTGAAAGTCAGCGCAAACAAGAAGGAGTATACACTGAGCCTTGGGGCAGATCTGTCACAGACACCGGCCATCGCGAAGGAGTATTTCATCGGATTTGAGGGGTATGATTATGCGGTGGAAATGCCGAAGATCTACTCCACAGAGGAATTTGAAGCGCAGTACACTTATGACGGCGATGATCTGGGAGCAACCTGGAGTAAGGCAAAGACGACTTTTAAAGTATGGGCGCCTACGGCGGAAGCAGTGAAGGTCAATCTGTATCAGTCAGGAACAAAAGGAACAGAGGATCTGATCGAATCCATTGAAATGACAAAGGGAGAAAAGGGTGTCTGGTCTGCAGAAAAGACGGGAGACTTAAACGGCACCTATTATACCTATACAGCAGTACAGGACGGTAAGGAATCGGAAGCATGTGATCCTTATGCCAGAACCACCGGCGTAAACGGAGATCGTGCCATGGTCATTGACCTGGATTCCACTGACCCGGCCGGATGGGCCAATGACAGCGGCCCGAATCAGGGCATGAGCTATAATGATTCCGTTATTTACGAGCTTCATGTGAGAGATTTTTCCATTGATGAGTCCTCAGGCATTTCGGACGCTAACAAAGGAAAATTCCTTGGACTGACGGAAAAAGGAACCACAAATGCCACCGGACAGACAACGGGACTGGATTATCTGACAGATTTGGGCGTAACCCATATTCATCTGCTGCCGATTTATGACTATGCTACAGTAGATGAGACGAAGCTGGATGAGCCGCAGTTTAACTGGGGATATGATCCGAAGAACTATAATGCGCCGGAAGGTTCTTATTCCACCGATCCCTATAATGGTGCGGTGAGAGTAAAAGAAATGAAGCAGATGGTGAAGACGCTTCATGATAATAATATCAATGTCATTATGGACGTTGTATATAACCATGTATTTGATGCTGACGAATTCTGCTTTAACAAGCTTGTACCGAAGTACTTCTCAAGAACAAATGCGGACGGCAGTTATTCAAGCGGCTCCGGCTGTGGCAACGACACGGCTTCCGAGCGTGCCATGGTGAAAAAGTATATCGTGGATTCCGTCAATTACTGGGCGGATGAATACCATATCGACGGTTTCCGGTTTGACCTGGTGGGTCTTCTGGATACCGAGACCATCAATGAGGTAGTGAATACTGTACATCAGAAACATCCTGACGCAGTATTTTACGGAGAAGGCTGGTCCATGGACACTGCAGTCAGCAAGGATGGCTATACCATGGCTACTCAGGCAAACTCCACGAAAACACCGAACTTTGCATTCTTTAGTGATACCATAAGGGATGCTATTAAGGGTGGTAACTTTGATTTGAAAACTACCGGGTTCGCAACCGGTGCATCCGGTCTGGAACAGTCGATCGCGGATTGTTTCAAGGCAGCGACTTCCTGGTGTAAGAGTCCTACACAGACAGTGAACTATGCATCCTGTCATGATAATTATACTTTGTGGGATAAAATCAGCGTAAGCAGAGCAGATGTTTCCGAACCGGAGCGGATCAAGATGAATAATCTTGCCGCGGCAATCTATATGATGGCAGAGGGAATTCCGCTGATTCATGCGGGTGAGGAGATTCTGAGGTCAAAACCGAGCGTGGACGGCAATGGCGTGGAGCATAACAGCTATAACCTTCCGGATTCTGTCAACAGCATTAAGTGGAATGATCTGAATAAGGAAGCATATAGAAACGTAAGAGATTATTACAAGGGACTGATCGAGTTCAGAAAGAATCACGCCGCACTGCGTCTCACATCGGCGGCTGCTGTAAAGGCAAATGTGAATTACAAGTGGATTGCGAAAGATGTTGTCATGTTTGTGATCGGCGGCAAGGATCAGATTGCAGGCGAAATTTCTGACGGTATCGTGGTGATCTTTAATGCTGCGACATCACCGCAGACGGTCAATCTGTATCAGAGCGACTATGGTGTTGCGGAAGGAACCTGGAATATCTGTATTAACGATCAGAAGGCAGGTGTCGAGACACTTGATTCCGTAACGGTAACAGCAGCAGAAGGACAGGTGCAGGTAGCGCCGATTTCAGCCATGGTTCTGGTTAAAGGAGAGGCAAAGGATCAGGATTCTGTCTATGACAAGAACGAGCTTCTCACGAGAAAACTGCAGGCGTTAAAGAAGTTTATTTCAACCTGTGAGAATATGGAACAGGGTAATTACACAAATGAGAGCTGGAAGACATTTACCGATGCACTGGCAGCAGCGAAGACCACAGCCGGCAAAACTGATGTGACGGTGGAAGAGATCGACAGCGCTATGGATCAGCTGCGGGCAGCTTATGACGGTCTGGAAGTGCCGGCGGGCAGCGTGGATACCGGAAAACTTAGTGCGCTGATCGAAAAGTGCAGTGAAGTGACAGAACAGGGCAATTACACAGATGAGAGCTGGACAGCGTTCCAGGAGGCACTGAAAAAAGCGAAAGATGTTCTGGCGAAAACAGATGCAACTCAGGAAGAGATTGATCAGGCACTGGCAGAACTGCAGGCGGCTTACGATGGCTTGAAAGTACCGGAGGGCAGTGTGGATACCGGTAAGTTGAATGCGCTGGTTAAATTGTGCAGCGGTCTGACAGAACAGGGTAATTACACAGATGAGAGCTGGACAGCGTTCCAGGAGGCATTGAAAAAAGCGAAAGCAGTCCTGGAGAAAGAAGATGTTACTCAGACTGAAATCGATCAGGCGCTGGCAGAGCTGCAAACAGCCTATGACGGTTTGAAAGTGCCGGAAGGCAGTGTAGATACAGGTAAACTGAGTGCGCTTGTAAAAGAGTACCAAAAGCTGCAGCCGGATGACTATACGGAAGAAAGCTGGGATGTATTCCAGACAGCATTGAAAGCGGCAGAACGTGTGCTGGCGGATCCGAATGCTACGCAGGAAGAAGTTAACCGGATAGAGTCGGAACTTAAGAAGGCACATGCAGCACTGGAGAAACTGGAAGACGTACCTCACGGGCTTTGGATGAAATGGGAAGATGCATCCATGTTTACAACAGTGGACGATGTGGATCATATCACCTATACAGGCAAGGCTGTCAAACCGGTAATTCAGGTATACGACGGCAGAAGACTGCTGAAAGAAAAGACGGATTACACTGTGGCCTATAAGCAGAATACCAACGCAGGTGAAGCAGTGGTCACTATAAAAGGAAAAGGTAATTATACACAGTACCTTGAGAAGAGATTTATCATAGACAAGGTGGATATCGACACCCTTGCGGTCACTGATCTGTACGGCATTGTTGCAGCGGATAATAAGAAGCAGGTACAGCCAAAGCCGGTTGTGAAATATAACGGCAAGGCGTTGAAACTGAAAACTGATTATACAGTTGCTTACCAGAACCCGGAAACGGACGGCAAGACACCGGGAACTTACAGTGTAATCTTACAGTCCAATCCGGACAGCAAGAACTTCACGGGAAGCAAGACGATCCAGATGCTGCTGGGCGATAAGGCAGATGCTGTTCTGATGAGTAAAGTGTCTGTTCAGAAGATTCCTGCACAGCCTTATGCATGGGATACGGAGACAAAGCATGGTAAAGTGCAGAAGCCGGAAGTGATCGTGAAACACGGTAGTAACAATCAACTCGTGGGTAAAGATGACAGCCAGCCTGAAAAGGAATGGGATTACGAAGTCATCTATGACACGGTTCATACGGAAGCCGGTGAGACGGCTACCATCACCGTGAAAGGAAATAACAAGAAATATTTCGGTGAAAAGACAGTATCCTTCAAGATTACGGGAACTGCTTTGAAGGCAAATAAAGTATCCCTGAAAGATGTGCCGAATACCGGTCTTATTTATACGGGAACACCGCAGGAGCCGGAGGTAGAAATCATTGACGGGGTAGAAGCAGAACAAGGATATCCGCTGTACCGTGCAGTTTATCAGAAGAATACGGATGTAGGTACAGCAACTGTGACCGTGACCGGTATGAATGGTTACACAGGCACAGTGAAGAAGACCTTTAAGATCAAAGCCTATGATATCGCGGCTAACGAGGGCGGGCTCTTTACCTTTGGAGAAGAAAATAAGATCACAGATCAGATTCCTTATGCAAAAGGCGGCAGCAAGCTTACGAATGAAAATGTAAGGGCGCGCTTTACCAAAGGAAACGAAGCGCCTGTGTATCTGGAACAGGGCATAGACTATACGCTGTCATACAGGAAAAACACAGCAGCCGGATCTGCAGCCACCGTTTCGATCAAAGGCAAAGGCAACTATAAAGGAACCATTAAGGATATTCCGTTCACCATCGTACCTCAGGAACTGGGTAAGCTGGCAGGCAGCATTACTGCGGGCGATATTCTGGTAAAGAATGCGAGAAAATACAACACTGTGATACCTGTAATTACAGACTTGAACGGTAAAAAACTGAAAAACAAGACAGATTTCACAATTGATAAGGAGACGGCATACACTTATGCGGACGGCAGTGAAATCACAGAAACGCCGGCAGTAGATTCCGTGATCAAAGTTACAGCTTTGGCAAAGGGCAGTAACTATACGGGCCAGGTATCTGCGGAATTCAGAGTCATCGCAAATGACAAGAACATTGCTTCTGCAAGAATCAAGGTTGAGCCGCAGTATTATACGGGATATGAGATCAAACCCGGCAAAGAGGATATTACCGTTGAGATGAAAGAGAGCGGAAAATGGGTGGAGATAGACAAATCCTGCTTTGAAATCACAGGATACTCCAACAATATTAAGAAAGGTACTGCGAAAGTGACCATACACGGTACAGGTGTGTATGGCGGAAGCAAGACCGTAAGCTTTAAGATTAATGCGAAACCGATGATATTGGGGACGCGGTAAAGTAATAGAAATACATGATAGAAATGCCCCGCCGGGATTCCGGCGGGGTGTTTCATATGGTTATATGAGATCAGTCATCCACATCAAAATTTTCCAGCATACTGCCCTTCTTTACCGGTCTGGAATCCCCGTGCTTTACCATGAGCATAGTCAGAAAAGCCATGACAGAGAAGAACACCGAGTAAGGGAACAGTGTTCGATAGGAGACATGTTCCAGCAGATAGCCGGACAGGATCGGGGTGACCACCTGTGCCGCCATGGAAAATGTGTAGTAGTATCCGGTATATTTTCCCACATCTCCGGAGGAGGCGATTTCCACCACCATAGGGAAGGAATTCACATTGATCGCTGCCCAGGCGAAGCCGATGATACCGAAGAAGATATTCATTGTCACATGATAGCTGTTGTAAAAAGCAGCGCACAGATAGCACAATGCCAGTAACACTACGCCGATCAGGATTGTTTTCTTTCTTCCGATATGGCTGGAAATAGCGCCAATGGGAATATAGCTGATGATGGCGGCCACTGTGGCTACCATCAGACAGTTGGCATAACCGCCGTTCTCCATGCCCCACACATGGGTGGCATAGCGCGAGAATGCAGTGGTTACCGCATTGTAGGCAATAAACCAGAGTGCGATGGAGAGCAGCATGAAGACAAGGCTTCGTCTTACATCAGGCGCCAGGGCAGAGCCGGATGAAGCGGTTTTCCCGCTGTCCGTAAGATCTGATTCTGCTGAAATCTGCATATCCTTTGAACCATTCTTCTTTTTCACGGCATTCTTATCTGGCTGATTCTTGTTTTCCTTTATCGTAAAAAAGAGAATTATAACTGACAGAATCATCAACAGGGCAATGGCAAGAAATAACGGGAAATAGTCCGGTGTGGCACCGCTTCCAACCAGCAAACGTATCATGATCAGAGAATAGACGCCGCCCACGGCACCCATCAGATTGATCACTGCATTTCCTTTGCTCCGCAAAGGCTTGGGGGTCAGGTCCGGCATCAGCGCTACAGAAGGAGAGCGGTAAAGCCCCATGGCCAGAAGAACCAGGAACAGGACAGTTATGAAAAACGGAAGGTTTCTGGTACGATCCGCGGTGGGAAGCAGCAACAGAAAAATGACTGACAGACCGGTTCCGGTCAGGATAAAAGGCATTCTTTTCCCGATTTTTGTATTCGTTTTATCAGACAGAGAGCCGAAAAACGGCAGCAGAAATAATGCAAGAACATTGTCGGCAGCCATAATAACGCCGGTAACTGTCTCACCCAGATCGAAAGAGTTTTTTAAGATCAGTGGTATGATATTGTCGTACATCTGCCAGAAAGCCGAGATAGACAGAAAAGCCAGGCCGATCAGGATTGTTTGTTTGTAATTCAGTTTCATACTTTGTCCCCCATAAGTTTGATCGAATAAGTTTGACGGATATCATAACAGAAGGCTGGCTGCCGGTCATGGAAGAGACGGTAGAGAGTTCCATCCACTGATATGATTAGCTTTTTGATAAATTGTGTACAATTATTCATATTGTAACACAGGCGCTGTGGAAAAGATATAGTTTTCCATTTTTCGGGAATTGCTTCGGGAACTGCTTTTGAAATCCCGATGGCGGCATGTTTTTCGGATATTCGTTGCTTTTTGTAGGAACAAAGAATATACTAGAAACAGACACTGCCGCAACAGGACAGTGTATAATGATTGACAGGACAGGACAGGACAGGACAGGACAGGACAGGACAGGACAGGACAGTTATGGGCAGAAGCCGTCGGGGCTGGAATGGTTGACCATCGGAGAAAAGAATACGGCGGCATGGCCGAAGTATATATAATAGAAAGATCGGGTAAAGAATATGACAAAGTTATCCAGCAGATGGGGAAAAGAAGTGGATCGCGAGAATGTATGGCAGGAATATCCGAGGCCGACGCTTGTGAGGGACAGTTTTTATAATCTGAACGGGGAGTGGGACTGCTGTTTCAGTGTATCTGACGAAGTACAGGCTTATGAGTATAACAGGAAAATTGTAGTTCCCTTTTCACCGGAGACAGCATTGTCCGGAGTGGAGGAGATTTTGAAGCCCGGCATGTATCTGCATTACCGTAAAACTTTCCTATTACCGGAGAGTTTTCGCGGAAAACGTGTAATTTTGCACTTTGGTGCAGTGGATCAGGAGTGTGAGGTGTTCTTAAACGGTATTTTGCTTGGCGGACATAAGGGTGGTTACCTGCCCTTTTCTTTTGATGTGACTGAGGCACTTCGGGAGGAAAATGTATTGACGCTTCGTGTTACGGACGAGACGGAGCACAGTCCCCATGCGAGAGGGAAGCAGAAGTTCTCGAAAAAGGGCATTCTCAGTTCGCTGTTTTACACGCCTCAGAGTGGAATCTGGCAGACTGTGTGGATGGAGAGCGTGCCGGAAGAATATATTGAGTGGGTGAAGATTACCCCGCTTTATGATGCAGGTGCAGTGAAAGTGCGGATAAAGACTGCGGGAGAGAACAGGGATTCCTATGCCGGCACGGGAGATGCAGCGGCGGCAGAAACGGGCAGTAAAGGGGTAGCGAAATACCGGCAGACAGCGCATATAACAATCATGGAAGGGGACAGGACCGTGGCGCAGGCGCAGGCAGTGCCGGGGAAGGACTGCGTGATTGCTCTGGACGGTTTTCGTTCCTGGTCGCCGGAAGAGCCGTTTCTTTATGATGTGAAGATTGTGCTGGGCGACGATACGGTAACCTCTTATTTCGGAATGCGAAAAATTTCCACCGGCAGAGATGAAAATGGTGTTTTACGGTTTTTCCTGAATAATGAACCGTACTTTTTCAACGGTCTGCTGGATCAGGGTTACTGGCCGGAGAGCCTGATGACACCGCCTTGTGACGAGGCGCTGGTTTATGATATTCATAAGCAGAAGGAAATGGGATACAACACGATCCGCAAGCATGTGAAGGTGGAGACGGAGCGGTTTTATTATCATTGTGACAGGCTGGGAATGCTTGTGTGGCAGGACATGCCCAACGGGGGCGGAGCGTACAATATGCTGTTTGTGGCGGGCATTGCGAATTTTTCCGACAGCATTGCCAGAGAAATGTCTGACAGCAATTACCGGAGATTTAAACGGGAGGACCGGGAAGGGCGCAGGCAGTACTGCCGGGATCTGGCGGGTATGGTAAAACATCTGTACCAGCATCCCTGTATCGCCGTATGGGTGCCTTTTAACGAGGGCTGGGGACAGTTTGATGCCGCAAAAATAACGGATAAGCTCAGGAGTCTGGATGGGACACGGCTGATCAATCAGGCCTGCGGATGGTTTGACCAGAAGGGCGGGGATATGTACAGCATTCACAACTATAACCGGCGGCTTATGTTTTCTCCTCAGGAAGAGCGGGTGGTGGCACTGTCGGAATACGGCGGATATGCATATCCGGTCAAGGGGCATCTTTTCAGCAGAAAGAAGTTCGGCTACAGACATTATGACTCCGCCGAAGCATTGACGGCTGCATACCGGAGATTAATGGAGAAGGAGATTTTTCCGAATGTGGCGCGTGGTCTGTCTGCGGCGATTTATACCCAGGTCAGCGATATTGAGACAGAGATCAACGGCGTTGTGACATATGACAGGGAAGTTGACAAGCTGAGCCGGGATGTGGTGCGGGAACTGAATGAAAAACTTTACCGGGTTTTTGATGGATGTGCAAAATTTTCCTGAAAATCAGTTGACAGGTGCACAAACCTGTGTTACAGTAACAAATGTGCGAGAACGCACGGTTACAGCAGTAACCTGGTGGAAACAGTCAGATTTGTCAGGTTCACTGTTGTAGAAAATCAAGCAGAGTATCCACTCTCACCTTGCAACAATTAGGTTCGCAAGTGTTCATAATTCAGAACTTTTAGAACATTCTCTGTCATAATGGCAGAGTTTAAGAGTTTGAAAATGGACTGATTCGTGGATAGCTATGCTATCCATTTTTTTATGGTATAGGAAATTACTACACTTATCCGAGTCCGCGAAGCGGATCTCGCAAAGTTATTTGCGAAGCAAATATATTTTTTTATGGGTATGGAGGGCGGAACCATTAGCGATTTATTCATTAACGAACAGATTAGAGACAAGGAAGTGCGTGTCATCGGGGAGAACGGTGAACAGCTCGGCGTTATGCCGGTGAGAGAGGCTATGAGATTGGCAGAGGAAGCGGGTGTTGATCTTGTTAAGATTGCTCCGACAGCGAAGCCGCCTGTCTGTAAGATTGTGGATTACGGTAAGTTCAAGTATGAACAGACCAGAAAAGAGAAGGAAGCTAAGAAGAAACAGAAGACCGTTGAAATCAAGGAGATTCGGTTGTCTCCCAATATTGACACCAACGATCTGAATACGAAAATCAATGCTGCACGGAAATTTATCAGCAAGGGTGACAGGGTGAAGATCACACTTCGTTTCCGCGGGCGCGAGATGGCGCATATGAATAACAGCAAGCATATTCTGGACGATATTGCCCAGGCGCTGGCCGATATTGCGGTGGTCGATAAGGCGCCGAAGGTGGAAGGCCGGAGCATGACTATGTTTTTAGCTGAGAAACGTTAGTTTCCCGGTTGAAATAGACTGATATCTTGGATTGATATCTCGTAAATTAATAATATAATATAGGAGGAATTTTGAAATGCCCAAAATGAAGACAAGCAGATCGGCTGCGAAACGTTTTAAAGTAACCGGAACAGGTAAATTGAAAAGAAGCAAAGCCTATAAACGCCATATCTTAACTAAGAAGACAACTAAGAATAAGAGAAATCTCAGGAAGCCTGCCATGACAGATGCAACCAACGTTAAGAATATGAAGAAGATCTTACCTTATCTGTAAAAGTATGAAAAGAAAGACTATGGCAGTACAGTAAAAATCCGGATTTCATACAAGGGGATGCATGGCATTCTCTGGTAAGTGTTTGTGTCGGGAAAGCAGAATAAGAGGAAGTTTCAGGTCATAAGGAGGAAAAAGACATGGCAAGAATCAAAGGCGGTGTAAACGCTAAAAAGAAACATAACAGAGTATTAAAGCTTGCGAAAGGTTACAGAGGCGCAAGATCCAAACAGTATAGAGTTGCAAAACAGTCCGTAATGAGAGCGCTGGCATCTTCTTACGCAGGAAGAAAAGAGAAGAAGCGTCAGTTCAGACAGTTATGGATTGCCCGTATCAACGCTGCGGCAAGAATGAACGGATTATCTTACAGCAGATTTATGTTCGGTCTGAAAAATGCAGGCGTGGATATGAACAGAAAGATGCTGGCTGAGATGGCTGTTAATGATGCAGCAGGATTTACGACATTGGCGGAGTTGGCTAAGGCAAATCTGAAATAAAGGTGTTGAGACGCTTTAGAGGCATCGTTATAAAGTTTTGTGAAAATGAAATTGATTTTGAGAGACATGGTTGAGAGACTGTGTCTCTTTTTTTGTGGTATAGGATTAAGATGTCGAAAGGTATTCATGGAAGATTGGGAGTGTATATTGCACAAAATGTTCGCTTGTGCCGGCTCTGTTGAATGAATGATCGGGCGGTTGCAGGAGGCGGCAGCTCAAGAGAGGTGTCTTTCTGTTGACATATATAGACCATCTATATATAATGAAAATGTATAGATGATCTATATATGATAGGAAATGGTTTTCAAGTTATTTCATGAAGGAGGGAACAAAATGTCAATAGACAAATCTTTGATTTCGGGAAGCACTTCCATGCTTTTGCTGCGGCTTCTGGAAGAGAAGGATATGTACGGGTATGAGATGATCGAGTCGCTTCAGGAGAAATCGAACAATGTATTTACGTTGAAGGCGGGGACGCTTTATCCGTTGCTGCATTCTCTGGAAGGAAAGCGGTATCTGTCTTCTTACGAGAGTGAAGTGAGCGGGAAACAGCGCAAATACTACAGCATCACCAAAGAGGGCAGAAAGTATTTGAAAGCCAGGAAGGAAGAGTGGCAGGAATATCAGACCGCGGTTCTCAATGTTCTTTGGGAGGTGATTGTGTGATGGAGAAGTTTATTCAAAATGTTACAGAGCAGATCCGGTGTGTCAGGGCACGGACGGATGTTGCGAAAGAATTGGCTGACCATATTACGGATCAGGCATCAGCTTATGAAATATCCGGTCTTTCCCATGACGAGGCTGTGGACAAAGCAGTGCGTGAGATGGGAGATCCGGTCGGAGTGGGTGTGGAACTGGACAGGATACACCGCCCTCAGGCAGATTATAAAATGATTGCTATGTTCCTGTTGTTCAGTCTTGCAGGTCTGGCAGTTATGTGTGTCCTGGACGATATGTGGTTCTATTCGAAAGATATTGTGAGACAGAGTACTGCATGGTTCTGCCTTGAGGATGTTGTGAGGCAGTGCGCTGTCGTCCTGCTGTCCTTTGGTGTGATGGCTGGCGTGTATTTTCTGGATTATACGCTGCTTGGGCGATATGCTTATCTTATAGGAGTGCTGCTTACGATTGCTATATGCATATGCAGGATATACTCGGCGAGGTGGGGCGGGATGCCTCTTATGTTTATGCTGTCCTATCTTTATGTTCCTGTTTATGCGGCGGTTTTGTATCGTCTGAGAGGACGGGGGTACAGCGCAGTGGGGCTGGGGATTATCATGCAGTTCGTGCTCCTGTTTTTTGCATGGAAGCTTTCCGGTACGCTATATGTTGCGTTAAACATTTATATGATGTGCACTGCACTGCTTTTTATTGCTGTCTGGAAAAAATGGTATACGGTGGACCGGAGGATTGCGACAGTCATAAGCGCAGGAATTCTGATCGTGATTCCGGCGGGATTTGTTCTGGTCAGAAGTATGCTGTTCGGGGCGGGCTATGGATTTCAGGTACAGCGCATACTTGGATGGCTTTATCCGGAGCGGTATGCAAACGAATCGGGCTATATATATCAGTGGATCAGACAGGAATGGGAAGGCGTGAAACTGATCGGGGCATCCGCTGCAAATCCCTTTGCAAGTGACAGGATGGTCGGGAATCCGGCATCTTCATTTGCAATGAATCCTTTTATTCTGTTCTGCATTATTTGTACATATGGGCTTCTTGCAGGCCTGGGGGTGGTCCTGGCGCTTGGGGCGGTGATCCTGCGGGCATTTCAGATTGTAAGACGCCAGAAAAATCAACTGGGTTTTATCATTTCTGCGGCATGTTTTTTGGTACTGCTGTTTAACTGCATGGAAGGAATCCTGATCAATACCGGATATTATCCTGTGAGCAGCCAGCAGCTTCCATTTGTGTCTTACGGCGGCTGTACGGCCGTGACTTATGCGGCGCTGGTCGGACTTCTGCTCAGTGTCTGCCGCAATGAGAGAGTTATTACATCAGAGGCGGCGGTACAGCGTCCTGCGTGGCGGTTAAGCATAAAATGGGAAAAGAGGTAGCAGCGGAAAGTGGTTTTAAAACACTCATTTATGAATTTCCACCGAAAAAATAGTGTAAAATATGAAAATCATGGTAAAATAAGATAAATATGTATCAGTTCCTGTATGCACCGGTATTAGTGTGCAATATCGGGAACTCATCGGAAAAACATAATTTGGAGGAAGACATAATGAGGGTTTTGGAAGGTTTGTCGCCGCAGAGCGTATTTTATTATTTTGAAGAGATCAGCAGGATACCGCACGGATCCGGAAATGTGAAGCAGATCAGTGATTACCTGAAGAAATTTGCCGACGACAGAGGACTTGAATGTGTGCAGGACGATTTGATGAACATCATTATCGTGAAAGAGGCAACGGAAGGCTATGAGAATGAAGAACCCTATATTTTGCAGGGACATATGGATATGGTTGCAGTCAGCGAACCGGGATGCAGTATTGATCTGACAAAGGATCCTCTGCGGCTGTGCGTGGAGAATGGCAGGATTCATGCAGAAGGGACAAGCCTTGGAGGCGATGATGGTATTGCCATAGCCTATGCGCTGGCAATTCTGGCTTCCGATGAGATCAGCCATCCCCGCCTGGAAGTGATTCTGACAGTGAATGAGGAGACAGGCATGGAGGGAGCGCTGGGGATTGATCTGTCCATGCTGCGCGGAAAACGTCTGATCAATCTGGATCAGGAGGAAGAGGGGGTTGTCATTACCAGCTGTGCCGGAGGCGCCAGAGTGGACGTGAACATTCCAATGCAGGAAGAAGACACGGCTGATCAGGAAGCGGTGTTATATTGCATCAGGGTCAAGGGCCTGCTGGGCGGTCATTCCGGAATTGAGATCGATAAGGGACGGGGCAATGCCAATCGTCTGCTTGGACGGATCCTTTTAGGATTATCAGATCGTTTTGGCGTGAGACTGTGTACGATGACAGGCGGCATGGCAGATAATGCGATTCCCAAGGAGGCGGAGGCGGTGATCGCGCTGAAGCCTGGACAGGAGGAGAGTGCAGAAGAATATTTGCGAGAAGAGGAAAATGCTGTCCGTGCAGAACTTGGAGATAAAGATCCGGGATTTGCGCTGGAATTCGGGTCGTGGAATTACGAGAGTCAGGACAGTGCACCGGTAGAAGCCGAAAGACGGCAGGTGACCTGCTATACAGCTGAGACCACAAAGAAAGCGTTGGCCTGTCTGCAAGAACTTCCCAATGGCGTGATTGCCATGAGTCGTGAATTGGAGGGCCTGGTTCAGACCTCATTGAACCTGGGTATTGTCAGAGTGGAGCAAAAGGAACTCAGGCTGTCTTATGCTGTCAGAAGTTCTGTAGATGAAGATAAGGAGTTGTTGTGCAAGCGGATGCTTCAGATTGCGGAAGAGGCCGGAGCGGCGGCAGAAGTCAGGAATGCTTATCCGGGCTGGGCATACCGCAAAGAATCGCCGCTTCGTGAGATCATTGCGGACGTCTATGAGAAAATGTACGGAAAGAAGCCTGTGATGGAAGCCATCCACGCAGGTGTAGAGTGCGGGATTCTGGTCAGTAAAATAGACGGTCTTGACTGTGTTTCGATCGGACCGGATATGGCGGATGTGCATACCACGAAGGAGAGTTTTGATATTGCATCTGTGCAGAGAATGTGGGAGTATCTGCTGGCAGTGCTGGCCTGCCGCCGTTAGTGCATAGGGATTAAAAATCATGCTGATATACTTATTTTTTAAGCGGTAATTTGAGTCAGAGCCGGGGATATGCCTTGATTGCAGTAAATTGCTCTGACATGGGTATTAGCATAAAAAGCAGATTCAGTGTATGAGCGGTTGACAGAGTGCAGGCATCATCGTAGAATGAAGAAAAGACGTAACGTGAGGTGTAGGCTGAACGTTACGTTAAGAGATCGGGATATTGTGGCAAGAGGGGAACATCCCTGTACATCTGAGAAAGAGAGGCTCAGACAGCGGGGTGTATGCAGACGGATTAAGAAGAGGGTATTGGGGACAGACAGATATGGTTGATTCGCTGGCAGGACAGATTAAGGAAGAGATGGCATCGGCAGAACGGCCGGTCAGGAAGGATTCACTGACAGGGCTGGACAGTTATGAAGTTTTTTTGGAGAAGCTGGAAAAGGGCATAGAGCAGATCGGAGAGGACAGGATCACGGTCATCTATACGGACATAAAGTATTTTAAGTATATAAATGATACTTACGGCTATCAGGTTGGAGATGCACTGTTAAAAGACTTCGTGGAAGAAATGGTCACAGGTAATGATACATTGATCTGTTGTGCACGGGTTTACTCAGATAATTTCGTTGCCGCCAATTATTTAAGAGGGGATATATCTAATGAGGAATTTCGTGATTTTATCCATAAGCTCAATCTGGAAAGGGAGACGAAGTTCCGGGAGAAATATCTGAACAGCAGACTCAAATTCTGTACGGGTATTACGATGCTTAACAAGGACAGCAGAAGCCTGGATGCGGAAACGGCAGTATCTAATGCGAATCTTGCCAGAAAAGTGGCAAAAGAGATGGAAGAAGACTGCTGCGTTCTGTTTGATAACAGTATGATGGAGGGAATCAAACGGGAAGTGGAGATCACTTCACGGGTTCCCAGGGCAATCGCCAATTATGAGTTTCAGGTATATTATCAGCCGAAGATAGAGACCGAGTCGCTGCACTTGATCGGTGCAGAGGCTCTGGTACGCTGGCAGAGGCCGGACGGAACATTTATTTATCCTGACCAGTTTATTCCGCTGATCGAACGAAGCGGGCAGGTTGTGGATGTGGACTACTATGTTTACAGGGAAGTGTTTAAATTTTTGTCAGAGAGGATTGCGGCGGGTAAAAGAGTGGTTCCTGTCTCACTCAATGTTTCGCGGATCCATCTTAATAAAATGCATATTTTAGAGTATGTGCAGGAACTTTTTGAGACATATCAGATTCCTTGCGGGCTTATTGAATTTGAATTGACGGAAAGCATTTATCTGGAAAATACGGAGCGGGCGTTGGAGTTGGTTAAAGGTTTACATAAACTTGGAACGAAAGTTTCTATGGATGATTTCGGCTCCGGTTATTCGTCACTTAATCTGTTGAGCAGACTGCCTATTGACATCATTAAGCTGGACAAGGTGTTTTTAAAAGGAAATATGATGCAGGAAAGCGATAAGATCATTATTTCCTGTGTTGTCGATATGGCAAAAAGGTTAAGCATCACGTCTTTATGTGAAGGCGTGGAGACCTTGGAACAGAGTGATTATCTGAAAGAGATCGGATGCCAGATCCAACAGGGATATTATTTTTCCCGGCCCATCCCGCAGGATGAATTTGAACGCTTTATGGACCGGTAGTAATTGCTAAATAGATTGTCTTGCAGGCGGTATGCATCCGGGCGATCGTGACACGGCAGTCTAAGCATTCATATGTCTGGCCTGTAGAAAAAATGTGTGTGAAAAGATAGGGAAAATAGTTGACATAAAATAGCTGAAAAGTAGTTGAAGCAGTCGAAAAATAGTTGAAAGAATTAAAAAGAATCATTGAAAGTGAAAAAAACATATTGACAAATCATCATAGATATAGTAGATTATGTTTTGTGGTTTTCAATATGTATTTCGGGATGTGGCTCAGGTGGTAGAGCGCTACTTTAGGGAAGTAGAGGTCGCAAGTTCAAGTCTTGTCATTCCGATCAGGCAGAACCCTTTAGATGTTGGCAGCAGCATTTAGAGGGTTTTGTTGTATATCGGCCCGTTCAGGCTGTTGGGGGCGGGCAGCGGTGCTTTGATACAGAGTCGGCTAATGGAGGAGTCATGTGATGCTGGATAAGGAAACATTTCATCCGCTCAATTATATTAAGAAGGAAGAGTATTCCGGCAGTATGGAAGGAATGCGGTACATGCTCAAGAAAGTAAGAAGCGGCGAAGAGGATGTGATCAGGGTGACGATCTGGCCGGAACCGCTTAACATGGTGCGCACGCCGGAACATCTTAGGGAATCCATTGATGTGCCTTTGACTGCGGAGGGGGTGGAACAGGCAGCCGAATGGATCAACGAGCAGCATGAGACCCGCAGGGAATACTGGACGGAAAAGGCAAAACGGCCCTGGACTGAGATTGCATATTGAACTATAAGGCAGACAATATATACAAGATTTACATAAATATTTGGTTATTTTGTAGAAAATATCAAAAGATGTTGATTTTCCTACAATATGTAGTGTATAATGAGCACACAAGTTAACATAAAGCTAAAAGCAAAGGCTGACGGATCACAGCAAGACAGAAGCTTGGTTTTATGGGGGTGGTATTGTGGAGGCAATAAATTTTAACGCATTGTTTTTTAATCATGAAATTCCGTTTTGTAAAGTGTACAGTGTAGAGAGCAAGGATAAGCTGGAGAAGCTGCTTCTTTCAAACAGGATTTCTTTTTTTGTGGAGTGGCCGGAACAGAGGCTGTGGCATAAGTTTTTCGGGAACGGAGATGCCGGAAGGAACGCATTTACGATCCGCATTAATGAAGCGGACAGTGTACTTGCCAGAGATCTGGTGAAAGGCATTGAGAGCGTGAAGCTGGGGATTGTGTGACAGAGACCGGATGTGAGGCAGAGATTTTTCAACGTTCTATTTAAGAAGTATTGCAGGCAGGTTTGCAATGTGAATGGGGATTAGATTGAATGATTGAGTATATGTTAGAATAGCTCTGAGATAAATTAAGTCTTAGGGCTTTTTTATATGGCGGTGAAGAAGAGCGATGAGCGGATATCCTTTTATGGGATGGGAAATTTCTTTGCTCAAGGATAGATATATAGAGGATTTGCATGGGAGAAAGGGATAGGGGAGAAAATGAATAGAAATGCAGGCAGGAGCAGGGATATGGAAGGAAACAGAGGCGAAGGCAGGAAGGACAGGCCTTGCCCGGTGGCCAATAAGTGCGGAGGATGCCGCTATATTGGAATGCCATATGCAGAGCAGCTCAGGCAGAAACAGAAGACCGTGGAGCAGCTTTTGGAAAAGTACGGAAAAATAAACAAGATCATTGGAATGGATGTCCCGGAACATTACCGTAATAAGGTGCACGCCGTTTTTGATTTCCAAAAAGGCCGGGGAATCGTGTCGGGAATTTATCAGGAAGGTACGCATCATGTGGTGCCGGTAGAACAGTGCTTGCTGGAAGACCGTAAAGCGGATGAGATCATTCTTTCCATCAGGGAACTGGCCAAATCTTTTAAGTACAAGACATATAACGAGGATACGGGATACGGCCTGCTGCGGCATGTTCTGATCCGTGTCGGGCATACAACGGGGCAGATCATGGTGGTGCTGGTGCTCAGTTCCCCGATTCTTCCTTCCCGAAAAAATTTTGTCAATGCGTTATGTAAACTTCATCCCGAAATCACGACGATCGTTTTAAATGTAAATAATAAAAGAACAAGCATGGTTCTCGGTGATAAGGAACAGGTGCTCTACGGGAAAGGTTATATAGAGGACAGATTGTGCGGCAGAACTTTTCGCATTTCGCCAAAATCCTTTTATCAGGTAAATGCAGTACAGACGGAGAAGCTTTATGGCAAGGCGCTGGAATATGCTGCCTTGACCGGATCGGAAACGGTAATTGATGCGTACTGCGGAATCGGGACGATCGGGCTTGCTGCCGCGGGATCTGCCGGAAAAGTGATCGGCGTTGAGTTGAATCAGGCTGCGGTGAAGGATGCGGTGGTCAATGGGAAGCTTAACGGGATAAAGAATGTGGACTTTTACCAGAATGACGCGGGAAAATTTATGGTACAGTTTGCGGATGCCGGAGAAAAGGCAGATGTGGTCTTTATGGATCCTCCAAGAAGCGGCAGCACGGAGGCATTTATGGATGCGCTGCTCTGTCTGCGGCCCAAAAGGATTGTGTATATTTCCTGTAATCCTGAGACTCTGTGCAGAGATCTGGAATATCTGACCGGAAAGCGGTGCAGAAATGATGCCGGCGCATCAGGAACAGATGCCGGAAAGCGCCGGGAAAGGGGAAAGAAAGTGCAGGAAGCAGGCACAGCCGGAAATTACCGGGTGGAGGAAATAACGCCTGTGGACATGTTTCCGTTTACGGACAGTATAGAGGCCGTGTGTCTCTTGCGTATTTGAATATCTCAGTTCTTCTTTAATCCGCTTTCATAATCTTTCAGGGAACGAATTGCCTGCGGTGCCAGCGGAAACAGCGCGATCATGTTAAAGATAGTCATAAGGCCGACGCCGAAATCACCCAGATCCCAGACGAAGGTATAGGCGGCCAGTCCGCCGATGAAAAGCATGATCAGGGCCAGTATCTTGTAAAGTGTCTGGGACAGCCAGTTGTCTCCGAAAAGATAGGATACGTTGGAGCGCGCATAGAACAGGATGCCGATAAAGGTGGAAAAACTGAACAACCAGAGGATAGCGGCGATAAAGATTACACCGAAAGCGCCCAGATGATGTTCCATGGCAGCCTGCAGCAGATCCATCCCCATCAGACCGTCGGTCATGGAGGAGGGGGCAAGCAGCATGATCATGGCGGAACAACTGCAGATTACGATGGTGTCGATAAAGACACCCAATGCCTGCAAAAGTCCCTCTTTGGCCGGATGGCTGACATCAGCAGCAGCAGCGGCACAGGGAGCGGAACCGGAGCCGGCTTCATTGGAGAAGAGTCCCCGTTTTGCACCGTTCATGATAACGGCGCCGAATCCGCCGGCCACGGCCTGACGTAAACCGAATGCTTCCGAAAAGATCTGCTGAAGAACAGATGGAAGCAGAGCCGCGTTTTTGATGATGATAAATACGGTCATCACAAAGTAACATGCCGCCATGATCGGCACAAGGATATCCAGAACCTTTACGGTGGCATTTTTGCGCAGAACAATGACTGCTGAAAGCACCACAAGGATGATGGTGGTGTAGAGCGGCGGGATGCGGAACGCATTTTCAAATGCAGAGGAAACGGAGTTACCGATCACCTGGCTGATGCCGCACCAGCAGATCAGGCCGGAGAGTGCAAAAAGAACAGCGATGAGGGAACGTTTGCGAGGGCTTCCTTTTTTGATGAAAAGATGATGGATATAATATGCAGGACCGCCGCGGTATCCGCCGTAAAGGGGGTCTTTTTCTTTATAAAGCTGTGCCAGCGTTCCTTCGATGAAAGCGGTGGAAGAACCGAGCAGTGCAATAATCCACATCCAGAAGACAGCGCCTGCGCCGCCGGCGGAGATTGCTGCCACCACACCTACCAGATTTCCCATGCCGACACGGGTGGCAGTGGAGACGATGAGTGCCTGCAGACCGGAGATAGCATCTTTCTGAGAGACATTTCTCTTTTCTGCCGTGACCCGAAGCATCTCGGGAAACATGCGGAAGGGCAGAAATCTTGTCCGCAAGGTAAAATAAATGCCGGATGGGATCAGGATCAGTACCAGCAGAGATAATCCGAGAGTGCTTCCGCCGGGAAGGGGTATTGTGATCAGGTCGCCCCAGAGAATGTTGTATACTGCGTAAAAAGCGCTCATGAAAGAATCGCCGATGGTTTTCATAGTAGTCATTTTTGCCTCCGTTTTGAAGTATCCTACGTTTAATTTGCCGGAATGCGGAGCAGTTTACTGGCATTACTCTGAAGTTACATGCTGCTATGCCCTCGCGCCGAACCGTATGATTCAAAAGTATATACTATAAAGTCATATTTGTAAAATCAATCTTCTGTTGATGTATTATGGCTTGTAGCGAGAGCTTTGATTTTATAAGGATAATTCGGCGGAGTATTGAAAATGATATTATGAGGAACACTCTATATCAGCCTGACTGTGTGAGCGGTAAAGCGGGAGAAGACAGGCAGTGTCATTTACCGGAATAATAAGAGGCTGGTATGTCAGGACAGCTTACCAGAATGATAAGCGGTTGATACGTCAGTGCTGTTTACCAGAATGATAAGTGATCGGGTACGTCAGGACAGCGGGTACAGAATGTTTTCGGTAATGACACCGCACCCGATTTTGACACCGGAGCTGCCGGAAGGCTGTGTGGTGAAGTCGTCGGGCGCGCTGTGGATGATCAGAGAGCGGCCCAGAATTTCTTGCAGTTCGAAGCGGGCTGTGTAAAAGATACTGTAGGCATATCCTTCGTTGCCGAGAAGGGGCAGCAGGTCGCCGGCATGTTTGGGATGAGGCAGCATACCGGGATTGTAGTGGTTTCCGGTCTTGTCGAAGGGCAGAGAGCAGTTCCCTGTTTCGTGAATATGCATTCCGTAAAACTGGCTGTAAGGTGGTATGTCTTCATAGGGCAGGCCGTATACCTCTGTTTCGATCAGCACGCCGCCAAAAGGAACGGGGTAAAAGTAGGCGATTCCGTGCAAAAGCGGGTTTTGGGCATTTCCGGTGATCTTGGCGTATGCGCTTGGATAGGAATTTTGTTTCATTATCTGATCTCCTGTCTTTTTATAGGATCGTAATAAGATATGTGAGGCTGCGGGAAGGGTGCCGTAAAATGAGAAAATGCAGGCAAAAGTTTCACTTTTGTACATTTTGCATAGGATAAAATAAGTGTCCTGTATGGTGAAGGCATGGGTTGAAGAAAAGAAAGGTTGAGGTGGTCATATGCAGCTTGCGCTGGGACTTTTAATTCCGTTTGCGGGGACGACGATCGGTTCCGCAATGGTTTTTTGTATGAGAAGAGAAATGAACGGGAAAGTGGAGAAGCTGCTTTTGGGATTTGCGTCAGGGGTGATGATCGCGGCCTCGATATGGTCCCTTTTGATTCCGGCGATTGATATGACTGCAGAGCGGGGCGGAATTGCATGGATCCCGGCCACGGCAGGATTTCTCGGAGGCATGGCATTTCTGCTTACACTGGACAGTCTGATTCCCCATCTTCACCTTGAAAGCACACAGCCCGAAGGGGTTGAAGCCAATTTAAAAAAAACAACCATGCTTGTCCTTGCGGTAACGCTCCATAACATACCGGAAGGGATGTCTGTGGGAGTGACTTTTGCGGGTGCGCTGCTTGGCAATACCGGGATTACGATGGCGGGTGCCTTTGCGCTGGCGGTGGGAATTGCCATTCAGAATTTCCCGGAAGGGGCGATCATTTCCATGCCTCTTCGCGGGGAAGGGATGTCGAGACTCAGGTCTTTTGTATATGGAGCTTTGTCGGGAATTGTGGAGCCTGTGGCAGCAGCGGTCACGATACTGCTGGCCGGACAGATTGTGCCGGCCCTTCCTTATCTGCTGGCATTTGCGGCAGGAGCGATGATCTATGTGGTAGTGGAGGAACTGATCCCGGAATCCCAGGCAGGAGAGCACAGTAATATCGGAACAGTAGGCGTTGCGGCCGGGTTTGTGATCATGATGATACTGGATGTGGCGCTGGGATAGGGAAGAAGAGAACACAGACGGTTGAAGACAGGTGTACATTCGTGTATAATGGAAATGATTGTTCCATGTAACGTCATGGAGAAGGAAGTGTTTTCAGGAAGAACGGATTTTTTTTTAAAAGAACAGATAAGTGACTTGAAGGGACAGACAGATGAGGGAAAAGAATGATCTGACACAGGGGAGCGTGGGAAAAAACCTGCTCCTCTTTGCAATGCCGTATTTATTATCCTGCTTTTTACAGACCTTCTACGGGATGGCTGATTTGTTTGTGGTAGGGCTGTATAACGGATCGGAGACGACAACGGCGGTATCTGTGGGCAGTCAAGTGATGCATATGCTGACGCTGATCATCATGGGATTTGCCATGGGGACTACGGTACGGATCGGGCGCAGTGTAGGAGCGGGGGATGAGCAGGAAACATCCAGAACCATTGGAACGTCCATTGTACTCTTTGCCGGGTTTGCGGCGGTGATAACGGTGCTTCTGCTTATAAGCACGGCAGGAATTACTAAAGTTATGTTAACTCCTGCGGAGGCGGTGCCGGAGACGAAAATATATCTTGCAATCTGTTTTGCAGGCATTCCGTTTATTACGGCGTACAATGTGATCAGCAGTATCTTCCGTGGAGCGGGGGATTCGAAGCATCCCATGTATTTTGCGGCGGTAGCCTGCGTGGTCAACATTGGGCTGGACTTTATACTGATCGGTGTGTGCGGCCTGGGAGCGGCAGGTGCGGCATTGGGAACGGTAAGCGGGCAGGCGGTAAGCGTGGCGGTATCCCTTTTGGTAATGCAGGGACAAAATTCCGCTTTTCGACTGAAAAAAAGTGATGTCCGGGCGGACCGGAATGTGTCGGCTCAGATCCTTAAGGTTGGAGCACCCATTGCTCTGCAGGACGGATTGATTCAGATTGCTTTTATCGTGATCACGGTGATTGCAAACAGCCGGGGACTGATTGTGTCGGCGGCGGTGGGGATCGTGGAGAAGCTGATCGGATTTATGTTTCTTGTTCCTTCCGCGTTTCTTTCAGCAATCTCTACCATTACGGCACAGAATATGGGAGCAAACAAGGCAGAACGGGCGAGAAAAACATTATACTATGGTCTTGCCGTTACAGTCTGCTGGGGATGTATGTGCGCTTTATACAGCCAGATTCTTCCCCATACGCTGGTGGGGCTCTTTACCAGGGATGGCGCGGTGCAGGCAGCGGGATGTGAATATCTGCGTGCATATGCTTTCGACTGTGTGTTTGCGGCGGTGCATTTCTGCTTCAGCGGATATTTCTGCGGGGACCAGAAGGCCATGGTTTCCTTTGTACATAATATAACGGCTATTCTGCTTGTACGGATTCCCGGGGCCTGGCTGGCAAGCGTTTTTTATCCGGATACGCTTTATCCTATGGGATGGGCGGCGCCATTGGGATCTCTGCTCTCGGCGCTGATCTGTATCGGGTTTTATGCATATTATCGGAGGCGGCATTTTTTACGTAAAATATAGACGGGTTTCTGTCTTTCGTGTATAATAGGGTATTATTTGGGTATTCAGGAGGATGGTTCATGAAAACAATCAAAGGAAGACTGTTGCTGGCGGTTTCCGTGGCAGCATTTGTGATCCTGTCTGCCGGTTCAGTAGTATGTGCTGTCAGCGCCGGCAAAGCGAGTATAGGCAGTGCTGCGGGTACAGGTCTTGTGGTAGGTGTGATCGGTACAGTAGTGATTGATCTTATTGTGGGAGCTGCTTTTCACAAGGCGCTTTCGCCGCTGGCAGAGTTGAAGCAGTTTGCACTGGGCAATTTCAGCGAGCAGAACGGGGCAGACGGCAAGGCGGGGGTGGCGGCCGGATTTAAAGACGAGATCGAAGAAGTTACCCTTGCCACCAGGAGTATTAAGCAGCAGGTCAAAGATACGATCACGAGTACGAATGAAGAAGCGGCGAACATAGCGGAGACGGCTTCGGCAGCTTATGCCGAGATGGCGGATCTGAATAATAATATTGACGAGATGGATCAGGTTATGGAAGGATTGATCCGGCAGGTGGCGGAAGCAGCGGATGTGACGCAGTCCATCAGTGATGCAAGCCATGAGATCGGTGAGGCGGTAACTGATGTTTCCAATAAAGCTTCGGATTCGGCGGATGCATCCAGGGAGATTAATATACGTGCGGAAGAACTGTACCGGAATACGCTGGAATCCAAGAAGCAGGCAAGCCTGATTTATCACAGTACAGAAGAAGAACTGGAGCGTGCACTGCAGGAAGTGGAGAAGATAGAGGTTATCAAGACTTTATCACAGGAGATCGGCGGCATTGCCGGACAGACGAATCTGATTGCGCTGAACGCAGCCATCGAGGCGGCGAGAGCCGGCGAAGCGGGCAAAGGGTTTGCAGTGGTTGCGGATGAAGTCAGAAGTCTGGCGGAGAATTCACAGGCAACAGTAGATAAGATCCAGAAGGTGATCGAGGAAGTAGTAGAGTCAGTTATGGAATTGAAAAGCAGTTCCACCAAGCTTTTGAATTTCATGAATGAGCACGTGATCCGTGATTATCATACGATGGTCGATACTGCAGAGCGGTATCAGAAGGACGCCACATTTTTTGACGGTATTTCCAGCGATCTGGGAACGGCCTCGGAACTGATGGGAGCTTCTGTGGAGGAGATGCTTGCTTCTCTTCAGACGGTCAGTGAACTCAACAGGGAGATCGTGGATGATGTCCGCAGTGTGGCTGATGCGATGCAGAAGACCAACGTGGGATCGGAGGAAATTCTGCGCAAGATGTCCATCCTTGAGAGAAGCAGCCGCTCCTTGCAGGAAATTGCTGCTCATTTCAAGATCTGATCTGCCGTCGGAGACAGTACAGCGCCAGTACGTTCGGGAGTACCATAAGGGCATTGATCAGGTCAGTGCTTTCCCAGACGAGACGCATGGGAATGATGGCGCCCAGATAGATCATTACAATATAGGCGGTCTTATAGAGCGGAATACCTTTTTTTCCTACAAGGTATTCCGTTGCTTTTTCTCCGAAATAGGACCAGCCGATGAGGGTGGTCACGGCAAAGGCAGCCAGGGAGATGGTCAGAAATGCATCTCCCACATAGGGCAGGTGCGCAAAAGCGGCGGCAGTAAGACCGGTTTCCGGTACGCCGGCTGTGGAAGAGGGGTCATAGAGCATGTTGGACACAATCACCAGCCCAGTGATCAGACACATGACAACCGTATCCCAGAATACGGCGGTCATGGATACATATGCCTGGATGCGCGGATTTTTTGCATGGGAAGCGGCAGCGGCGATGGCAGAGGTGCCGATTCCGGCCTCATTGGTAAACAAGCCTCTGGCAATGCCGTAGCGCACGGCATGTTGTAAGGCGGATCCAGCCATGCCGCCGGCCAGGGAGCCGAAAGAAAAAGCATCCTTTATGATCAGCAGGCAGGCATCAGGCAGGACGTGCCGATAGAGGATCAGGAGCAGGCCGCAGCCAAACAGATAGATGAAGCTGATGGCGGGTACGGAGCGCTCGCAAAGGCCGGCTATGCTGCGGACACCGCCCAGGATTACGGTTCCGGTGAGAAATGCAAGAACGATTCCCACCAGATGGGGGGACAGGCCGAAGGAGGCGGAAGCCGCCTGGGTCACGGAATTTGCCTGGGTGGTGCAGCCTACACCAAAGGCAGCAGCCAGTGTGCAGATCGCATAAAGACCCCCTAATTTTGTATTATGTAAACCGTTTTTCAGGACATACATCGGGCCGCCCACATAAGCGCCTTCTTCATTTCGGCTGCGGAACAGGACGCTTAAATAGCATTCGCTGTAGGCTGTGGCCATGCCAAGGATACCGGTGATCCAGCACCAGAAGATTGCCCCCGGTCCGCCCAGTGCTACAGCGGTGGAGACGCCGATGATGTTACCGGTGCCGAGAGTGGCCGCCAGTGTGGTTGCCAGCGCGGAGAAGGGGGAGAGGTTCAAACCTTCATTATCGGCTTTTCCCAGTGACAGTTTCAGTGCATACAGCAGATTGCGCTGCGGAAAGTGAAGCTTCACTGTAAAATAGATGTGTGTTCCCATTAACAGGACAAGCAGGGGAAGCCCCCAGATCAGGTCATTGAGTCGTTCCAGCAGTGCCATAGATGACGTCGCTTTCCAATTTTTTTTTATTATCACATTATATTAGTGCCGGGGCGGCAAAAAGAACCGGAATGTGGTAAGATAGGGGAAGAAGCAGGAAAAAGAAAAGCGGAAAGAGGATACAACAGAAAGCAAATCCAATAGAGAAAAGGATGGAGAAAATATGGAGCAGTCAGAGGAAAAAGCATATCAATGGGCGAAGGCGCTGTGTCATTATGCCGGTGAGGATGAGGTGTTTTTTTCAGATTTCTGGGAACGGCTGACGGGGTCAGAAGACGTTTATCAGGAATTTATCTACTATTTGGAGCACCAGACATTCTGCTGTAAATATAAGGTGGCAGGCTATGGTGTTGTAGATATCATGGTCTGGCAGATGGATCATTTCAAGGCGGAGATGGACAGAGGCAAGGATGATATGAAGAACAACGGGGATAAAATGCTATTGATGGCTTTTGATACCTTGCTTAAGATGGAGAAAAAACCCGAATATTATGTTAACCTGATGCAGAGCGAGACGGGAACGGATTATCCGGGGAAGTATGTGTAAGGAAAGTGCAGGTCATACATGCAGCAGCACAAAATATAGATAAGAACAGGAGTTACCACAGATGAACAAAGAAGATATCAGGATCAAAAACGTGATCGTACATATTCTGGATTCCACCATAGGGATGCCGGTATTGTCGGATACGGAGCTTGCGTATGGATCCGAGATTGCGGATTTTCTGAAGGAACATATCGCGAAAATCAGTTCCGGGGATGATGCCAAGGAATGCCGTTTTTACAAGGAAGAGTCGGAAGTCTATCATCTTCTGGATTCCTATGCGGATGAGGATTTTGTGGCGGTCAGCAAGGACATTGCCACGATGCTGTATGAGATTATGAACAGCAATATTGATATTCCCCCGGCAGATTTGATGGTGGTCAGATTTAAAGAGGGAGAGGACGAGTATCTGGCGTTGCTGAAGATGAATTATAAGGCGTTGTACACACACCGGACCATGGCGTTGGAGGACGGCGAGGGAAACAGCAATGAGATCATCCGGCATAAGTCGATTCTTCCGTCAGAGAGCCAGCGGCTGACGGAGGCGGCGGTCATTCGGCTGCAGGATCTGGCTCTGTGGGTGATCGAGAAGAAGTATGAGGTGAACGGAGAGAAGACGAACTATTTTTCCTTTCTCTTTTTAAAATGCAGTGCTCATCTGTCGCATAAATCAAAGCTTGCCATCGTGAGCCGGGCAGTGGAGAGCGTACAGAAGGAAGGATTTGACGAGACGGAGCGGTTTGAAAAGCAGATGCGCGCCAAAAGTATTATTCAGGAGGAAATTGAGGAGAAGGGCGGCTTCGTGGTGGAAGAACTTGCAGATCGGATTTTTGAGGAACAGCCGGAATTAAAAGTTGCTTTTCAGGACAAGATGGAAAAGTATGATATGGTGAAAGAGGAAATACAGCCTCAGAGCGAAAATACGGTGCGAAAGTTCCAGAGCCAGCATCTGTATACAGATACGGGAATCGAGATCAAGATTCCGATGGATCAGTATAAAAATCCGAGAAGCGTAGAGTTCATTACAAATCCTGACGGAACGATTTCTGTGCTGATCAAAAATATTGAGCATCTGGAAGCAAAGCTCTGAGGAATCATGATCATAAATGAATGCGAAATCCGACGTGGATGCAAATGGGAGCTGTGGGGAAATGGGAACGATATTGGATTATTTGAAGGAATACGGAGATTATACGCTTGAGGAAAAGGCTTTCAGCGAGGTGGACAGTCTTGCGCTGAGTCAGTTTGCCTATCTGAAATTTGACGGTATGGTGCCGGCTGCAGGTGAAAAGCTTCCGCCGGTGAGTCTCGCTTATCTGGCACAACATGAGAAGTATGATGATCTGTATGGAGATGAGCGTTACCGCAAAGACAATACAGCGCTGTTTGACGGACTGTATAACAGCAAAAGATTCCGGAATCTGAAAATTGGAAATTATGTAAACCAAATTGACCTGGATACGGAGACGCAGTTTTCCGCGGTGACATTTCTTTTGCCCGATGGTGTATCTTATGTGGCATACCGGGGAACGGATGAGACTATTGTGGGCTGGAAAGAGGATATGAATCTTGCATTCTCAGAACCGGTACCGGGACAATGCATGGCCGTGGAGTATCTGAACTATGCGGCGGCGTGTATCGAGGGAGCTTTCTATATGGGAGGGCATTCCAAAGGCGGAAATCTTGCTGTCTATGCGGCAATGAACTGCGAAGAGAATGTACGGCAGCGCATTATAACGATCTTCGACCATGACGGCCCCGGTTTCCGGCCGGAGGTAAAGGCCGCGGGCGCATATGATGAGATTGCGGACAGGATCCGTAAGACAGTACCCCGTTCTTCTCTGGTGGGGATGCTGCTGTATACGGACGGTGTCTATGAGGTGGTGGGGAGCAGGACCATCGGTCTGGCACAGCATAATCCCTACACGTGGCTGGTAAAGGAAGACCGGTTCCAGATCGAGGAGGAACTGTATGCCGGGCGCAAATTTCTTGATGAAGCACTGAACCAGTGGATTCTTTCACTGGATCAGAATAAGATGCATACTTTCGTGGATACTTTTTATCAGATCGTACTTGCTTCGGAGACTGACAATCTGATAGATTTCACGGCAAACTGGTTTCAGAGCATTCATAAGATCGGCACGGCGCTGAAAGGTCTTGATCAGCAGACCGGAAAAATGATGATACAGATTATGAAGTCTCTTTTTAACATTGCATCCCTCAACGCAAAAGAGCGTATGAGGTCCAGATCGGAGCAGCAGAGGGAGAAGTTTGACGAGGGAATCAGACAGTTGGAGCAGATGTTTAAAAAGTCATAAAGTACTGCAGTAAAAGCTCACCGCCGTCGTCCATCATCCGTTCCGGATGCCATTGGACGGCGATGACGGGCAGAGAGTTGTGCATGATGCCTTCAATCACATTGTCACCGGCCCGGCATACAGTGACAAGATCAGTTCCCAGACGGTCAGCCGCCTGATGGTGGGCCGAGTTGACCATTGTAGCGGAGCCGTAGAGCTGGTAGAAAAAGTCTGTGCGGTCCAGGCCGCTGTGATAGACATGATGATGCTGGTCCTGGCCGGTCCATTTATGCGTATCTGCGGTGTCGAGATTCTGTGTTACCGTACCGCCCAGATGGACGTTGATCAGCTGCAGCCCCTTACATATGCCCAGAACGGGCTTTTTTTCTGCTATAAAATGGGAGAGAGTCTGGAATTGTATGATATCCAGCTCGGTATCAATGTTGTAAGAGCCGTGGTTTTGCTGGCCGAAAAAGGCGGGAGTGATATCGCCTCCTCCGGGCAGGATCAGATGACTTGCCAGAGAAGCTTCTTCCGGGTTTAATGTGGTGAAGCAGGGGAGTTCCAGACTGCGGATCGCAGCTTCGTAGTTCAGAGTGTCTTCTGTGCGGCCGACAATGGCGGTGAGTGGAGTGGGCATGAAAAGTTACCTCCCGAAATCGGTATCATTATAGAATATGCGGCGGCAAAGAAAATGTCGCCGGTTCGTGGATGGTATACACAAGATGCAGGAATGATTATAACAATGTCACAGGGCCACCGATCACCTCACGCTCTACGTAAAGAATGCTGTCGCTGCGGGACTGCATGGTCCATTTGACTAAAGTCAGCCGGCCCCGTTCGATTTCGATACAGGTGATGCATCTGGGGTGCACACAGCTTCCTGTGTTATAATAGTAAGCAGGTTCATCCGGCATAACCGGACGATGGGTATGACCGGTGATCAGAATATGATGGTTTTCTTCTGCCCAATGCCGCAGAATCTCCTCGCACTTTTCTTTTACATCGTAGTTTTTCGCCGCACTGGTGGGATCCAGGAAGCCAAGATTTTCAAGAGGACTCCAGAAATACCGCACCAGAAAACGTGCCAGCGGCCAGAAAGTGGAATTGAGCAGACTAGCCTGATGCCCGTGGGTCAGATAAAGGGATTTTTCAGGGGCGGCATCAGACCGCAGAATGACTGCTTCGTGACAGGCAGGATTCTTTTTCTTTACAATATCATGGTTGCCGTAAATCAGATACAGGCGGTCACGTGTTTCAAAACAGGAGAACATATCGTATACATCGCTGTGAATTTCGGTGATGTTGCGAAGATGCCTGTTTTCCCATAATTCTTCCCCGTCTCCTAACTCAATATAAGTAAAGCCGTTCCGGTAATAATGTTCCAATGCGGCGAAGTACAGATGCTGGTTTTTCAGAAAATTGTCGGAGGAGGTGCCCACCCCTCTGTGGCAGTCGCTCACAAGCACGTACTTGGAACGGACGGTCAAAGGGAGGATGGGAGCCTGTGCAAATGCCCGGTCCAGGCGGTAGGATACGCTCATAAAAGTGCCTCCGTTTGTTATGGTATAGGAAATTTCTCCGCTTATCCGAGTCCGCGAAGCGAATCTCGCAATCGAACTTGTTCGATTTGTTATTTTGCGAAGCAAATTTACTTTTTTTATAACTGGATCATCAAATGTTTCATGTGGTGTGTCACAATATGCTTAAGGATCAACATGCATGGCCGCTGCCGTGATGATGCCTGTGCTTATGAGGCTTACAGGTACGGTAGCATTTGGGCGGGCGGCAGCCGTTTTTCTTATGGCAGTGTCTGTGGAAGCGGTGCATTCTGAGTAACCGTCTGAAGCAGACCGGAAGGAAGAAATACAAATATAAGATTCGGTCTTCCGTGTTGATAAAAGGACGGGTGACCCATACGAAGAGACGGCAGTACATACGGTTTAAGAACTGAGACAGCCGTCTGTGAAAACGGGTCAGCAGACCGTAATCCCGGTTCAGATCTGCGTAAAATGTGAAGTGCAGGCAAAGCCCGTGGACATAGATGTTTTCTCTGCTGTATCCGGCCCGGCAAAGGCCCTCATAGAAAGCGTCGCACATTTCTGAATTGGGAAAACAGATGGAAGCCTCAAGACACAGGTCGGAAGGTCTGGAGAAACAACCCGGCAGAAAGGCGGTAAGCCACCAGTGCCTTTCGGAGTACTGCAGACAGTCGGAACCGTTGCGGCACAGCCGCATCGTGCAGGGCAGCATTTCGTTATCTTCGGCGGCATGGAACATAGCCGTCTGATATTCCGCTTCGGACAAAAGCCGGTCGGCATGATAGATGCCGATTTCTGCTCCGGTGTTGATGCCGTACTGGCCTTTCCAGAATTCAATCAGCCAGGTTCTGCCACGATAGTCGAAGTAGACCGGCAGAGCGTCGAAGACCATCTGAAAACGTGGCGCCATATAGTCATAGAACCAGGTGTAGCCGGCGGCTTTCTGCCACGCGTCAACGGTGGAGGAAAAAAAGCCGCAGCGGCAGTGGTATGCGTAGCCGAAGGGGACTGCCAGTTCTTCTAAAAGAGAACATTTCTGACATTTATCCATGCATTTGATGCGGCAGATGACCTTACGCCGCCTTGCCCATGAGAAGATCGTGCAGAAAAGAACGAGTAATAATAAGATAAATAGAGCGTAGTACATAAGTTGTAACCTATAATCCTATGTGGTTTTACTCTATTTTATGCATGGGAAATGTATGGGTGATTATGCAAATCCCTTCATCGCATTAAAATACTCTGAGATAAAGTTCATCTCACGCTGCGGTTTATAAAATTCTGTGAAGTGAAAGTACAGTGCATAGGAGATGAACTTTGTTGCCGGTTAAGGCGCTGCAGTGGAGATGCTTTCATAGGTGACAGGCACATTGTTGTATTTGAGCGTCAGGCTGAAAGCAGCCTCCGGGTCATGCGGCGTGTATGAGAACGCCAGCAGGACATAATGGCTTAAAGCTTCATCACTGCGAAGAAGCGGGGAGTTTATGTTGATATCGGCAATCTCCACAGTAATGAGATCCCCCGTTTCACTGCCGTTGATCCATGGTTCATAGGCATAAGAATGCGGAAGACCGTTATAGTAGATATACTGACAGCCGTCGTCGTCGATCAGATACCATTTTCCGGTTTCACAGGAATCCAGTGTGTTTACCAGTGTGTCGGAGATCTCCTGCTTTGTAAGCCGGTTCAGATCTATGATATTTGTGGTATCATTATGCTTATCATTCTCGTCTGAAACAGGATAGAAATCAATTTCCTCCAAAATCTCGGCGGATTCTTCTGCAGTCAGATATTCCACGTGGATAATTCTGCCATTGTTGTCCCGGATCAGACGAAGATCGACGGTTCCGCGTTTGTTATAAGCGAAGTTCTCGAAGGAACCGTCAGCTCTTACATCCATTAAAATACGGACGCGGGCATTCTGATAGTAACACGCATTTTTGATGATGACGATGTTCTGTTCGTTATATTCGTCCTGATAGTCGTTGATATCATGTTCTTCATATTCAGCAGTGTCCAGCCAGTCCTCTAAAAGCTCTATTGGGGAAGCTTCTTCAAAATCTTCGTCATATAAGTCTTCATACGGTTCTTTCTGATCAAAAAAGTCTTTGCTCCAGGAATCGCCCCAAATCATATCTTCATCATCTTGAAGGTTCTGAAGCAGATAATAGTAAAAAGTATTGCTGCTTTCCTCTTTGCATTTTTCAAGCCAGCGTTTTCTGGATGCCGCATCCAGCATAGGTGCAAGGGCTGAAAAAAAGCTGTTGTCACCCTGCTCATATGCCTTGAGAAGATAGTGTTTTACGAGTTCATTGTAAGTTTCGGTATCTTTCAGCAGGCCGATACAGCACATAAAGAAACCGATTCCGTCGTCTTCAAACATGCGTTCAAGGTACTGCTGCTGTGTCCGGCTGTCTAATTCAGGGAAGAGAGCCGAGAAGTAAGCAAGGTCTTCATGCGGTTCAGAATAGTACTTTTCTGCCAGGGAATAAAGATCGGCATCACCCACGTATTCCATGTTTACAATCAGGGGATCTTTTATGGGCCGGGTTGTTTTTGCCCTTTGTGGAACGATTTGGTCAAGCAGTGCGGTGATCGTGTCGATTGCAGTTTTGTCCTGGATATATTTCTTGCATTCGGCATTGAAGTAAACCGTTATGCTGCTGTGATCCGATAAGGTGACGGAAGTATTGTTATACAGGTGCCATGTACCTGAAGGTACGTTATAACCCAGACCAACGATGTAGGGCTTTTGGTAATGAAATTGCTGGACATAATTGTAGAAAACAGCATTGGTGTTTTCCGGTGCCTGTTCGGAATCCAGAATATGGGATACGATCCGGGGGATGGCATCATCCAGAATTTCTTTGTGATCCAGAACCAGCCGATTGTCTGAGGCGGCAGAATCATAGGATTCTTTTATTTCAGCAGTAATAGCAGCGGCATCCGATCCGGAAAAAGGTCCCAGAGGCGCCAGGGACATATACTCGTCTTTTTGGATCAGGTAAATACCGAAACAGCCGTCAGTGATGCTGCCGGTAGGGATGTAGGAGGTATTTGTTCCGTCAATCAGTATGCTGTATCTGTTTTTACGAAAGAATATGTCATATCCTTTGTCACCGTCCGTGTAAATATAGTATCCCGATTCGTCATCGAAACCGGGGAATGATCCTGCGCCGGGTGCATCCGGCAGATCGGGAAGCGATTTTGTCCCGCCGGCTGCAGAAAGTGAGGGAATTTCAGGTAGTGAGAGCAGAGCGTCAGCAGGTGACGGACTGTAATTCCGGCTTGAAGCAGGCATGTATGCGCCCATGGAGACAGTGGCACATATGAGCATGGCAGTGATACATAATGTGGCGGTGAGGATTAATCTGGTCTTTTTACGATATTTCATGATAGCTTCTAAACGTCCTTTCAGTAATTCTTTACTCTCATTTAATGTTAAGGAGGCGAGTGTGTCCCTGTAGGAACCATCTGCTGTGAGGGAATTTAGTAAAGTGTCTCCGTATAATTTCCTTGAAATTTCTGGAAGCGATCTGATAACTCTCTCATCACAGGAGAGTTCGCAAAGCCGATTGATTTCGTGCCCCATCAGATAGACAAAGGGATTAAACCAATGCAGACAGACGGTAAGCTGTACAAGCCATTTATAAAACATATCCTTTCTTCTGTAATGTGTCAGTTCGTGCAAGATAGAATAATAAAAATCATCTGCCGGTAAATCTACGGTCGGAAGGACAATACGGGCATGGTAAAATCCGATGAGCAGCGGTGAGGATACGAGGCTGTTGACACGCAGGTCGATGGTGCCGCGTATATGCTGCCCGGCAATGATCTGCCCGAAACGTTCCAACAGGTCGATGTCATCGACAGGTGAACTTCCGGCATTCACATATTTTACAAAGCTCTGGTAGATGGTGACTTTGCGCACAAACAAAAGAAGGGCGATAACCAGCCAGACGGCGCAGAGCGTGGAGAGTATATTCCCGGAGATACGTACAGCCGGAGTGGCAGACGGCTTATCAATGCTGTCTGTACGTTCTGTTTTGTCCGCGGCTGTCAGCGAAGAGCCGACGGCATCAGCAGACGGTGCTGTATTGCCGGTTGCAGCATCGGCTTGCGCTGGTTGTCCGGTGCCGGTTGCGTCGCCGGATTGTGCCGGGCGTTTGGTTTCGGTTGCGTTGTCAGATTGTGTCGAGTGTCCGGTTTCAGTTGCGTCGTCAGATTGTATCGGGCGTTCGGTTTCGGTTACGTCACCAGATTGTGCTGAGCGTTCAGTGTCAGCTGTATTGTCGGCTTGTGCCGTGTATCCTGTGCCAGCTGCATCACCGGAAGCTGCTGTCTGCACAATATGGTTTTCCGCCTGCCGGAAAAGATTCCCCGTCACGCTTGTATCCGGTGTAAACGGCAGCAGAAGACGCGCTATGACTAAGAGCCAGATATAGTACTGCCAGCGCCAGCTCATCCGGTTCTGGCAGAGTGGACGAAGAAGCAGTAAAGCCAGAATCAGTATGCTTCCTGAAAGTGACAGGGATAAGATAATTTTCAGTAATTCATTCATGTCTAACAGTCCTCGATTTTTATGTAGTGTTGCCGTAGGATATGTGTATGGCGGTTTATTGTAATGCCTCAGTTTCCGGTCGCGGAACTACCATTCAGTTCTTCCCAGTATTTCTTTAGATCTTCATAGTCCGCGGCGGAAAGCAGATCTTTCTGGATCAGTGCGGAGACAAGTCCTTTGGCATTTCCTTCATAGACTTTATGGAGGAAGGTTTCCGTCTGGGAAGACTGATATTCATCTTCAGAGACGATTGCCGTGTATTTGTTGCGGTGTCCAATTTTGTTGGTCTTAAGCAGTCCCTTATCGATCAGCCGGGAAAGCAGAGTGATAATTGTATTCTTCGTCCATTCCATTCCTTTAACGGACAGTGCCGCGACGATTTCTGCGTAGAGCGCAGTTCCCCCGTTTGCCCAGATCACTTTCATGAGTTCCAGTTCATAGTCTGATATTTGCTGCATAATTTCCTCCGATTCGTAGTATTGCGGTGAACTTTGTGCGGAATGAATACAGGCGTTTTATACAAGTCCCGTATGTTCTCTACATCCACCGGAATACAGTAAAAAATTAAGAGTACAATGTGTAATCTAAAATAAAGATAACACTTTGTACTCTTAATGTCAACACTTATATGAAAAGTCTTTTTAGGGTGGATATAGTGTTGAGAGTCTTCAAAGTCCTATTTGATTTTGTGCAATAAAATTGATATGATATCTGATATGAGCTTTACGTGGAAATCAGGAAATGGCATATAAGCAGATGTTTCGGTGTATTCACGCGGCTTTGCGTTAGCAAAGTCATGCCGCTTGTCGCGTAAACGCTCCGGAATGGAGATTAAGTTGAAAAATCAAAGATTTTTCAACTGTCTATTTAAGCAGTATCGCAAGCAGGCTTGCGATATGCATGGAGATTAGTATAAAGGAGATGAAATCAATGAAATCAGGAAAAAGACAGAACAGATCCAGGGGCGTTGCATTGGCGGTAATCATGCTGGTTATGCTGTCAGCAGGTTGTGCGCAGACGGCGGGTGATACATCGACCGAGAACCGGACACAGAGTGATTCGGATCCTTCCGGCGTCGCGAATACAGAGGGAAACAACGATTCCGGCAGTGACACAGGGACGGAAGATGTCGCGGAGCAGGCGGAAAGCGGCGCTAAGATGCCGTCTTTTACGGCTGTAGATCTTAACGGCAACACGGTCACAGAGAGTATTTTCAGTGAAAAAGACCTGACGGTTGTAAATATCTGGGGAACTTTCTGCGGTCCCTGTGTGGGC
The DNA here is from genome assembly GCA_910586615.1 of uncultured Lachnospiraceae bacterium. Classification (GTDB taxonomy): domain Bacteria; phylum Bacillota; class Clostridia; order Lachnospirales; family Lachnospiraceae; genus UBA3282. The sequence continues at coordinate 8,754 of CAJUJP010000029.1, read as the reverse complement.
GAAATGCCGGAGCTTGGAACATGGGCGCAGGAGATGCCGGACAACGTGCAGTTAATCGGTCTGGTGATTGATGTGGCGGGCGAAGAGGACACGGAGCATCGAGACCTGGCTGTGAGTATCATGGAGAAGGCAGGCGCGGATTTTACCCAGATCATTGCCAATCAGGATTTTGCGGATATTCTGAAAGATGTATATGGGGTGCCCACCACGATCTTTGTGGATAAAGAGGGCAATATCGTGGGTGACTCCATCATCGGGGCGGATGTGGATGGCTATAAGCAGTTTGTGGAGGAGTATCTGGATGGACAATAGGAAGAAAACGGCCGGCCGGATTCTGGGACTTGCCATGGCATGTGCTTTTATCTGTTACGGGGTATGGAGAGGGGAAGCAGGAGTCGTGCTGAATAAAGCCGTCAATATCTGTTTTGAGTGTATCGGGCTGGGATAGTAGAGCCTGATACGGAGAAAGGGGCACAAATGAAACATACATTGAAAAGAAAAATCATACAGCTTGTCGCTTTCGGATATTCCAACCCCTATCTTATGAATTTCAAGGGCGGGAAATTGTATCAGGGAAAGTGGAAGCAGTTCTGCAATCCGGGACTGAACTGTTATTCCTGTCCGGCTGCCTCTTTGGCCTGTCCGGTCGGCGCGCTGCAGGCAGTGAACGGTTCTATGAATTATAAGTTTGGCTTTTATGTGACGGGGCTGCTCTTGGCCTTCGGCATTCTTTTAGGCCGGGCAGTCTGCGGCTGGTTATGTCCTTTCGGGCTGTTTCAGGAATTGCTTCATAAGATTCCGTCACCGAAACTGCGGCTGAAAAAAGTTTTTTTATATATCAAATATGTTGTGCTGGCAGTGTTTGTGATCATACTGCCGATTGCAGTCACGGATTATATGGGGATGGGGAAACCGGCGTTCTGTCAGTACATCTGTCCGGCAGGTATGCTGGAGGGCGCAGTTCCGCTGCTCTTATCCCATGAGACGCTGCGGCAGACGATCGGACCGCTTTTTACCTTGAAAACGGTGATCCTGATCGTGACGGTGATCGGGTGCGTTCTGATCTACCGTTTCTTCTGCCGAACGCTCTGTCCCCTTGGCGCCATATACGGGCTGTGCAATAAGATCAGCATATACAGACTGGAAGTGGATGCGGATAAGTGTGTGAACTGCGGGAAGTGTAAGCGCGAATGCGGGATGGAGGTCGATCCTGTCAAAACACCTGATTCGGCAGAGTGTATCCGCTGCGGCGAATGCGCTAAAGCCTGCCCGACGGGGGCAATCTGCGTGGGATTTACGGCGGGCAGGCGGGAGCGCGAGAAGCGATTGACATCGTAAGATGAGCTTTGCTGCCCACTTTGTAATTCAGATAGGTAATACAAACTCAAAGATTATTGATTTTATCTTTGAGTTTGTGCTTTACCTTAAAGGACAAACGTGAACAATATTGTTCATTTTTAATCAGTAATTCATAAGCGTCAATAACTCCGGCACAATAACAAAATCCAAAAAGTCCTGTTGCAAAGCCCAAAAATACAAAGGAATGGTATTCAGACCAGGCAAACTTTCCGCTCATAGTTAAAGAAACAGCCAAAATACCGGTTATAAATAAAATAATACTCGGCACAGACAGGGCGGTATAAACTCGTTTTCTTTTTTGATATATATTAGATAATTCATTCAGATACCCGTAATCAAGTATCAGGGGTTCTTCTTTTAGCACCTTATATTGTTCCTGCTCCGAAAAAGAGCCTAATACAAAAGCACCAATGCCTGTAATAATAAAAATTGCCATCCCCAAATAGCGCCATGTCAAATTTACAGTAAACATGACATAAGGTATTCCGGTCAATGCCCAGGACATAAATCCTATACCAATATAGAGGCTTATCTTTTTCTGATTTGCAATGTATGCTGTTGCCATTTCTTTGCTTACATAATATCCTCTCTCGTTTCCATCGTTAGTGGTTTTTTCATCTTTTAATAGAAAATCTATGGATCTTTCAAAAACATTGGATAATTGTAATAATTTCTCCGTTTCCGGAAATCCCTGGTCATTTTCCCACTTGCTGACTGCCTGTCTGGTTGTTCCGATCTGTTCAGCAAGCGCTTCTTGTGAAAGCCCTTTTTCTTTTCTTAACTTCAACAGTTTTTCTCCGAATGTCATATATGTGTCCTCCTTGATTTTGGTAGGCCAATCTTATCAATTTGGGTTGTAACTTTCCAGCTTTTCTGAGTTGCACATTGTCAACGCCGGGTTGCAAATATGTTATTTACGGCAAAATGGCATTTTGAGGCTGGATTCCGGTGTCATGTGATCCATCACATTATATCATTCAAGAAATCCTTTTTCTATCGGTATTACAAGAAATAAATCTGGAAATATACAGGGAATCTATGGAGATCTATTAATTTAGGTCTTGGCTGTGCATAACGGGCTATGTATAATGAGAATGCAATCATCAGGTTACTGGAATAAATGAAAGAACAGATGTAGGTCATGAACGTATCCAGTTCGCTGGCAAAAGAAATAGCGGTTCAAATTGTGTCGGATTACGAAACGAACGACGATACAAAAGAGACGTTTGAGATTGGAGGCTGATGTATATGTGGTTTTTATTTGCAATACTGTCTGCGCTGTTTGCGGCGTTAACGTCTATACTGGCTAAAATCGGTATAGAGGGTGTCAATTCAAACCTTGCCACGGCAATACGGACAGTGGTAGTTGTTGTTATGTCGTGGGGAATGGTGTTTTTGACAAATACGCAGAGCGGCATAGCGCAGATCAGTAAAAAAAGCTGGATTTTTCTGGTGTTATCCGGGCTGGCAACCGGTGCGTCATGGCTCTGTTATTACCGGGCGCTGCAGATCGGGGAAGCATCAAAAGTGGTGCCTGTAGATAAGCTGAGCGTTGTGATTACCCTTTTACTGGCGTTTATTTTTCTGCATGAGCAATTTACGGTAAAGACGCTGGCTGGCTGTGTGCTGATCGGTGCGGGAACACTGCTTATGGTTGTATGATTTTTCAATGCGCTGTAATGCAGAATCTTTTTATTATACAGCCATCAACATTTATGGTTTTTCTACTAATTTTTAATCCATTCTCCGGCGGACAGAGCCCCTCCCTTTTTACACCAGCCTGTAAGTTCCCTTCCCGATTTTTGTGACAGATCCGGCAGCCTCTTTTTGATTCAGGATTCTTTGAAGCTGTCTGGCACTGCAGTGAAGATGAAAAGCGGACCGCTCGATTCCCTTTAAGGTATTATCCTCGCATTTGTATTTCATGTAGGACATGACCCGTTCCGTGAGGGAAGCAGGAGCGGCTTCTATGGTAGTCATGGCGCCGATTTTGGACGAAAGACTGTTACAGATCAGCGTCAGGAATCTGTTGTTTGAGAGCAGCATGTCCCTGTGTTTGTCGATAGAAAATGCAATGCAGGTTAAGGTTTCGGCGGCTTCGGCGTAAATGCTGCCGCTTCTGGGATAAAAGATATCCATATCTCCGAGAAAGTAGTCTGTCGTTCCGTTCGACAGACAATAGCGTGTCCCGTCGTCACGGATGAGATAGATGTTGATAGAACCCTGTTCCACGATCTGGAACAGAAAAGTATTCTGAAAAGGCGAACTCACAAATTCGCCTTTCTCATATTTAATCAGATAAAAATCCAGATCCATTGTGTCAAGCACAGCATGGTATTTGCTTTTGGCAATACAGGCGGCAACTTTCTTTTGGTCATATATTTTTTCCATGGATCTCCTTTCCAACAGGACATATGTCTTGTTTCGGAAATTTATTTTACATTACAATGAGGAAACATGCAAGGAAGAAACTGATTGAGACCGAAAATTCGTAACAGTGAGGCTGAAGACTGGACTGCTGCAAATTTTCAGTCGCAGAAACGGAGGAAAATATGACATCGGTTTATGAAGAAAGAAATGTTTCCAAAGCAATCATGAGAGTCGGATTACCGGCTATGCTGGGACAGCTTACTACGCTTATTTACAATATTGCCGACACATTTTTTGTGTCTCTGACAAAGGAACCGGCGACAATTGCAGCCGTAACATTGTGTGCGCCGATTTTACTTATCATTATGTCGATCGCCTGCATTTTTGGAATGGGCGGCAGCAGCGTAATCGCCAGGTTACTGGGAGAAGATAAGAAAGCCGAATCCGGCGCGACAATGAATTTCTGTGTGTACGCAATGGCAATTGCCGGCGTTATTACGCTTGCTGCGGGGCTGCTTTTTCTGCGGCCGCTGGCGGAAATATCCGGTGCGGACGCGGATAATATTGCTTATACCTGTGATTATCTGAAATGGATTTTCATCGGGACGCCTTTTATCATGCTGGCAAACGGATTTGTACATTTGTTCCGCTCGGTCGGTCTGATTAAAGAAAGTACTGTCGGACTGGTGCTCGGCAATGTGGTCAATATGGTATTGGATTATGTTTTCATAGCTGTCTTTGCATGGGGAACGGCGGGCGCTGCGCTTGCGACTTCTTTGGGATTCGTATGTGCGACGGTCTATTATATTGTCTGTATGATTCGTGAAGAGCATAAGGGAAACCGGTTAGTGCCGCTGTCACCGAAACATTTTTCACCAGATACAGGAATGATTCGTAACGTCGTGAGCATCGGTATTCCGGGTGCGCTTATTACAGTTCTTATGAGTGTTTCGAATATTGTATTGAACAATTATATCAGTATATACGGGTCTGACGCCGTTGCTTCTTACGGCATTGCATATAAGCTCGACATGATCCCCATCTTACTGTCCGTAGGGTTATCCCAGGGCGTGGCGCCTCTGGTGGGCTATTATTATGGAGGAAACAAGAGAAAACGAATGTCTGATACCGTGAAGTATGCGGTGTTATACGGGATTCTCACGGGTGCGGTATTTATGGTTGTCTTTGTTCTTTTCGGCAGACCGCTTGCCGCCGTATTCCTGCAGGATGAAGCGCTGATCGGACAGACGGCATATTTTTTGAAAATTCTCTGCCTCTCGGCGCCTCTGCTTGGCGTGATCAATATGATGACAAGCTATTTTCAGGCGCTGGGCAAAGCCATAAAATCATTGATCATTACAGTGTTAAGGAACGCGGTGTTGTTTATTCCGGGCGTGATCATTTTAAATTACTGCTGGAAATTAAACGGGGTGATCGCGGCACAGCCGGTTGTTGAAACGGTACTGGCGCTCCTTTGTATCTTTATGTATAGAAAAGATATGAAGGCGGAAAGTCATTGACCGGCTGTTACCATTCTCTGTTTCCGCAGTTCTCTGCCTGCCAGCACAACAGACAGTATAAATGCCGCAAAATCGGCAACAGGTCCGGCAAATAATACGCCCATGATCCCGAAGCGGAGCGGGAGCACTATAAGAAGCGGAATCAGGAAGAAAACCTGTCTTGTCAGTGCCAGCAAAGCCCCTTTCATCGCTTTACCAATGGCGGTAAAGAAACTGGAAGAAAGAAGCTGCACGCCGTTTACAAGCACCATAAAAAGATATATGCGCATGAACAGAACCGCAAATTCAAGGTACAGCTTATCGCCGGCTCCGAACAGAGAGATAATATATCCGGGGAAACATTGTAACAGGCAGAAACCGATTGCTGAGACGGCCATATTCCATTTGATCGCAAGCAGGTACGCTTCCCGTACACGAGGATATTGCTTTGCCCCGTAGTTAAAGCCTATGATCGGCTGGACACCCTGTGATATGCCGACAACAATAGAGAGAATGATCGCATTTGTTTTCATGACGATTCCGCAGGCGGCCAGAGGAATATCGGAACCGTAGACTGTCTTCGCGCCGTAATAAGTCAGCGAATTATACAGTACGATCTGCACGAAAGTGATAGCGACCTGATTCACGCTGCTGCTGATTCCCATACTGCAGGTTTTCAGGCTTTCTTTTATATCCGGCCGAAAACTCTTTTTTTCAAGATGAATGGTTTTGAAGTGCCATAAATAACGTACAGCGATTATAAAGGATAAAATCTGTCCCAGAATCGTTGCCAGAGCCGCCCCGAAAATACCCCAGTGAAAACCGAAAATGAAAATCGGGTCAAGAATGGTATTGGCAACGGCGCCTGTTACCATGCAGGTCATAGAGTAACGAGGGCTTCCGTCTGCCCGGATCAGATTGCTCATACCGTTTGTTATGACCAGAAACGGCATACCCACTAAAGTGACACCGGCATACTGCCGTGCATAGGGATATACATCTGCTGTGGCGCCGAATAATTTCAGAAGCTGAGGCAGCAGGCTTTCGCCGATGATCAGATAGGCAAGTCCGAAAATGATCATCAGACTTATGCCGTTTCCGGCTGTTCTGGCCGCCGCTTCAGGCTCCTTATTTCCAAGATAAAGGGAAACACGGGAAGCACTGCCGATTCCGATCAGCAGAGAGATGGCAAGGCAGATAGTTGAAAACGGATAGGAAACATTGGTTGCGGCGTTGCCCAGATATCCGACACCCTGACCAATGAATATCTGGTCCACAATATTATAGAGAGAACCTACCAGTGTTGCCGTAATACTTGGAATGGCAAAGCTTTTCAACAGTTTCGGGATCTTCTCATATCCCAGCGGATTTTCAGTCATCAAATTCCGCCTCCTTTCTCTCGATCTGAAGCGAGGCCGTAATATTCCTGCCAGCCCGCATAAGCAGATCAGTCAGTAGCTTTTTTTCCTCTTCGCTGAAACCTTGCAGTAAAAGCGTCTCTGTCTTTTCACAGACCGTCCGTATGTCTTCAAGAACAGACAGTGCACGGTCGGTGGGATACAGTCTCCATGTCCGCTTGTCCTGATCATTGGGGGTGCGGGTGATCATTCCCTGTTTTTCCAATGCCGCGATTGTCCGTACAATATTGCTCGGATGGACATAAAAGATATCCATCAGGGAATCCTGCATAATGCCGGGAGAGGCACATATTTTGATTAAAAACATATGCTGGCTGCTGTTGATTCCGAAGGGCGCCAGCTGTTTGTCCAGGTAAATCTTGTAGAAACGGTCCGCAACCGATAGCCATTTTAATAATTTCATAGATAACTTACCTCCGATCTGAAATAGTATATCACTATATGCGTGCGCACGCAATTATATAATTTATTACAGATGGTTCATAGACGGAAGATGGTTACTGGAACGGAGTGAAGAGTAATGGAAGATGTGCTGGATTCATGGCGTAATTTCGTATTGTGTATATGTTCCATATAAAGTAAAATGGTGGAATAAGGCAAAGCTGGATTTTGAAACTTGAGGAACAGTGAAACAATGTAAAACAAAGAGGAGGGCATCATATGGAAAATTTGATGTACATGATGATGATTGAGAAAAGCAAAACTTATAATAAACTGACAAAGCAGGTAGTGATGGAACACGTTGAGAATATAAGAAAGCTGGACGATGAGGGAAAACTGGAAATCTGCGGTGTTTTTAAGGGCTATCCGGGGATGGCAGGCATGTATATCCTGAAAACAGAGAGCCGTGAAGAGGCAGAAGAAATATGTAAGGCAGAGCCGCTGGTTACGGGAGGATATGCAACCTGGAAATTAGTCGGTTTACAGATTGCCAACCGGGAAAATAATTATTTATTGTAAAGCAGCGCATGACATTTTTCTTTGATCCAGACGGGCTTCTGCTGGAACTGCATGTATAAGTTTGTAATGAATGATTCGGAGGGACTATGCAGCAGATCATAGAGTACTTTAAAAGCGATCGGCCGGAACACTGGCTGCATCAGATAGGAAAGAGCGACTGGGCAGCAGGACAGTATCTGTATCAATTGTTAAGCGAAAACAAGCTTGGCGATATTGCGGGTAAAGACCCGAAAGTATTGCTGCTTGTCAATGGTGATGAGCTCATTTCGTTTTGTACCTATTCGGAAGAAGATGATATCCGTCCGACCAGACTGACCCCATGGATCGGGTTTGTGTATACGTTTCCTGAGCATAGAGGTCATCATTATGTTGGAAAGCTGTTTCAGGAGATCGAAAAGCTGGCCAGAGCAGAGGACGTGCATGACATTTTTATTTCAACAGATCATACCGGATTATATGAAAAGTATGGGTTTGAATTTTATCAGATGATGCGCGATGTACGTGGGGATCCTTCCAGAGTTTACAGAAAACATATAAATTAATACAAATAGACAAATGATGAATATTTTCACAGAGAATTTCCATGACTTGCACAAAACAATACAATCGCATATCGGATATGAGCATTGCAGGGTGACGAATTATGGTTTTTAGGGGGCAGAAAACTGAAAACATATGAGCCTTATTGCAAGGATAAGGATTTCAGATGAAAATGATTTATGTGATAAGGAGAGCATGACATGGAGAAAAAAGTCGCAGCAGAAACAGAAAGGTTGATATTAAGAAGATACAAAAAAGAAGATATACAGGACTTGTTTGAATATTTATCTGATCAGGAGGTTGTGAAATACGAACCATATAATTAGGTTTATTATAAACATTTTAGGTGTTATAAAGAGGGCTGGATGGCTTATCTGCCAGCCTTGCCCTTTTGAAAGGAGTTAAAATGGAACTAAACATCCAGACCGCAGAGCTGGCATTAAAGGAAGCGGCGCAGTCCAATCCGGGGGCATGGACAGACCATTCCCGGTATGTAGCCAAAGCCTGTAAAAACATTGCGTCACACTGTAAAGATTTATCTTCTGAGCAGGCATATCTTTTCGGGCTGTTACATGATATTGGACGTTATGCCGGAGTGAGTTCGGAAA
>CAJUJP010000028.1:2856-57966 GCA_910586615.1 uncultured Lachnospiraceae bacterium | reverse complement strand
GTCAACCGGGACCGCTGATGCTTTCACAGGGAGCGGGTACAGCGGCAGTATTCCGATAACCAGAACAATTGTAAGCAGGATACAGGAAATTTTCTGCTTCCATGCCGGGATGGATGGTTGGTTTGTGTTTATCAGATGTTTTCTTTTTTTCATTTTCATAAAATCACCCTGTTTATTTTTTGCAGAATTCCGGAAACAGAAAGGGCCGGGGCGTTTGATAACACCTCAGCCCGTTCCGGAATGACCTAAGCTTTGATCCTCTTAATCCAGCCGATCCCGTATCTGATACAGACGCTGGCGCCTACTAAAACAACGATCGCAGGAACCACGACAGCCAGGACTGAAAATGCCTGGGCCTGGGTTGTATCAACGGAGTCCTTCATAATGCCGACAATATCGAAGCTGGCAGCGTCACCGCCTGCTGACACAGCTGCGGGAAGGGCTGCAAGTTTTGCTGCACCTAAAGATGCAGCTGCTGTTAAATTCATCATACTTTTCACCTGCCTTTCATCATCGAAAACACGCTTGTTATCACGTAATCGAGTATTATCACAATGCCGGCCAGGGAACCGCCCAGGACAAGCCCGATACCGGCAATAGTGACGTATTGGTGTATCATGTTCTGAAGCATTTCAGACCCTCCTCAGACGGAAAGCGGATACAAGGACCGCACCTGACAGCAGGCCCAGCAGAAAAGTTACACAGACAAATCCGGCCGTTGTGTTATCGGTCTGGGCCTTTATCACATCTATGAATGCGGTCGTGTCGCCGTTGCTGCTTTCGCCGCTTCCAAGCTGTGACAGGTCGAAGTCTTCCGGAAAGATGACTGCATTGCCGCTGATCGTGATGACATTACCGGCATCATTGCCACTGACTGTATCATCCTCCTGGCCTGCGGTTTCCCCGGGCAGGTCTTCCGTTTTGTCATTTTCTTCCGGGGATTCTGTTCCAGATCCTTCAGCCTGGCCTTCAGATCCGGTATCTTCCGGTCCGGTTTGGGGACCTGTTTCTTCTTCCGGGGCCGGATCAGCGGGCTGCTGGTTGTCTGGTGCAGGCTCCGGAATTTTCGTTTCCAGATCTTCCATGCGGCCACCTACTTCCATGGCTTAAATGTAATATCGGTGACTACAGGACTGCCGAAGCCGCCGAGTTCATACTGTAAAACAAGTTCCTGCCCGATGCAGTCGGGTTTCAGTGTGCCGACCAGTCCATCAGGAACGAAGATATCCCGATACCGGTTTCCAAACGATCCATGCTCGTTATCTTCCGGCGTGCACTGCCAGATCACTGTGATAACTGTCAGGGGCTTGCCGTCCGATTTTCTGTTAAAGTTGCGGTAACCCAATACCTGCCGTCTTACATTGTCCATTTTCCTTACCTTTTCCTTTCCCTATGGGCTTGTCTGTAACTGCATTTATGTCAGACACTGCACCCATGGAAGCATCCCCCTCCCATACCCGGACTTGTTTTAGTGTGCAGTGTATAACACCGTTTCTGATGATCAGCAGGAGACCTGGCATTCCTCCACGGTATTCTGTCCAAGCCTCTTCCATGCGCCTTTACCTTATCCTTTCCTGCTGCTTGCCTTTTCCCTTTTCCTCTGCTATCATGGAAATAAATCGTCTCCATTTGCCGCAGGACGCGCAGTAGGGGTATTGCATGTGTCCTGCGGTGGAGAAAGTAAACATTATTAACCGATAATAAAAGTTAATAACTTATGTGTGAACGATATCATACAGAGTTATTAACTGTCAATAACATTTTGATAGGAGTAACTATGCCAACAAAGAAACCAATTATTCAAACAGTAGTTGATGAAGACATATATAGCGCATTCAAGGAAATTTGCAAAAGAGAAGATAGAACTGAATCTAAAATGGCTGCCATAATAATTAAGCAATATGTTGAACAATATCAAAAAGAGCATGGACGTATAAATAAACTGGGGGTATCAATTACCAAAACTGGATAGATAAACATAAATAAGAGAGTGGATGAATGAAGATAAGAATATACCAAAAAGATAAAATATGTTGTTTACTTTCAAAAGAAGATTTCGAAGAACAATGCATAGAGATAAATGAATTTTCTGCTAATACAGAAGCAGCACAACGTTATCGGTATAAATTACTTCATCATATTATTGAGCAAGCAAAAGAAACGATAAACCTTGATTTGTGTAATGTTCCTGTAACAGTTGAAGTGATTCCAACAAGTGAAAATGACATGTCAATAGTAATTTCAAAAACAGAGGATAAAGTTATCAGTTAGTTTGAAAGAGCATAGAAGAATCAATGGCGCGGAAGACCCTGGCCTTTACATAGGGAAATGATGTTGTTGTATGAGCGGGGGATTATTTAAGGCGGGACAGGCATCGCATTTCTAACCTTTTTTCGACCAGAAAAGGGGGCAAAGGAACCCAAACCCCCTTTTCAAAAAGCGGTCGCGCAAAAGCTAAGAACTGCTGTTCCTTTGTGTCTGCCGCCGCAGACCGGAGATATTATTCGGCATCCCGTAGATGATTTAAATCTGATGAATCTTGCAATCGGTTTCTGCATATGCTATAATGCCAGTAGGCAAAAGAACCGAGCACTTATTTATGCACCAAAAGCGAAACCCCAGCAGCGGCAACTGTTGGGGTTTCTTCTCGATTTATGGCTGAGCAGACCAAGGCTAGTTGTTGTCGTTCTCACCGTCTAGCCATTTGCAAATATAGTAGGCAACTATACTTGCCAGCACGGAAAGAATGAAAGAACCGATCACCGTTTACGCACCCCCTTTCCGTTGCCGGAATGGGTATGACAACAAGACAAGCATATCATATCTTGTCAGAAATGGCAAAGTATGTATATTTTTGTCAGATATGCACAATAAGATGCCGGCGCTGCGCGGCAGATCGGAGCGGAAAGAATCAACAGCGCGAAATTATCGGTTACAAAGACTGGTTAGGCAGGCATAGACAGGGATGTGATGACCGCTAAACAGTCCAAGCCGTTACAGGTATCGCATTTCTAACCTTTTTTCGACCAGAAAAGGGGGCAAAGGAACCCAAACCCCCTTTTCAAAAAGCGGTCGCGCAAAAGCTAAGAACTGCTGTTCCTTTGTGTCTGCCGCCGCAGACCGGAGATATTATTCGGCATCCCGTAGATGATTTAAATCTGATGAATCTTGCAATCGGTTTCTGCATATGCTATAATGCCAGTAGGCAAAAACAGATACAGTGAAATCGTGCAAAATGATTCACCAAGCAAATACCCCGGAGTTGCAGCTCTGGGGTATTCTATTCCCATTACAGCGGGACCAGACTGAGGCTAGTTGTCACGTCTGTTACTATCCAGCCATTTGATGATGTAATGGCAGATCACACCACCCACGACAGTAACTAAAACAGACACAATCATATCGTGCAAATAACTCACCCCCTTTCCTTGTCAGGATTGGGTATGACAACAAGACAAGCATATCATATCTTGTCGGAAATGGCAAAGTATGTATATTTTTGTCAGATATGCACAATAAGATACCAGCGCTGCGTGGCAGATCGGAGCGGAAAACAGGTTTCCGGTTGTGCAGGTTTACTAAGTTCAGATGTAGACGGCATCGTAATCGGACATCCAGCCGGGATTCTTTTCCGTGACGAGGTGCCGCAGGCTGCTGCTCATGCGGGACACTGCATCATCAAAGTGACGGGTGATAATATCAAAACTTCCGCCGTCTGCGATGATCACGCCGGCGATGGTAGGCAGGCACTGGCGGATCAGCCAACGTTTCTTTTCTTCTATGGTCTTCTGTGCTGCTTCCACATACAGACGAAGTTTTCCGATCATGCCGACAAACTTTTCCCAGAGCGGGTGGGAAGAGCAGCGGGAGCGGTTCGAGTCGTCCGGGATGATCAGCCGCACGTAATTATTGAGCACTTCCATGACGATCTCACCCAGTTCCTTGCGTCCGATCAGGAAGCCGGCGGCGATATTTGCACGGTCATTCTTGAGTTCGATTTCCCAGCGGATCCATGGTTCACTGACCAGATCTTCCGGTGAGGCGGCCTTCTGGTTCTGCTGCAGCTGCTTGTCATAGACCCGGAGCATGACTTCACTCTGACGGCTGCCGAAATAGATCGTGTGGCCGGTACTTTCATTTGTGAATGTGGATTCATAGACATCGCGGTAGGTCCTGAATTTACTGACCACATCCTGGCGATCCAGGAAGCCGCGGAGATCCCCGACGGTGAAGTAGTTTGCACCGTAGTCGTCAACAGCCAGGTCAAACCGGGTGAGCCAGCCGATGAGCTTTACCTGCTGCAGAAACTCGATCATGATACTGTTGTCCAGGTCACTGACACATACGGCAGAGCTGCCAAAAGGGGTATCGCAGGTTATTGTATCTTTGAAATGTGCCAGCAGGTCCGGTATGGCGGAGCCGCTGATCACGACGTGGATCCCCATGCCTTCATTTCCGTCAGAAAGGATGGTTATGGGGAAACTGTCAAGGCGGTGCATCTTCTTATAACCGTTTGCACCCCGGGAGAGCGGGAGAAAACTTGCATCTGGGTAACCAAGGAAAGAGATCATCTCCGGTACAGTGGAGATCAGGGTGGAAGTAAATGCGATCCAGTCAATAGAAACAGAGAGGGAGTTGTCTAAATTTTCAGAATTTCCGAACATAGAGCACCTTGTATTTAGTACCCCCGTATTACTATACCGGGGGTCTAAGCCTTTCCGACCGAGAGCGAGTTGTCTGACAACTCAAGAATGCAGCTAGTGAATTGTGCATGACTCACACACAATTGATTTCCGAAATGGTTAGCGTTTTCGAGTCCCGTCTCGCGCTCTTTTTAATGAAGCGGAAACGTTGGTAAATACAGTGTTTCCGCTTTTCTTTGTGTCTGCAAATTTGAAGACAGTTGAAGACAGTCTATAAAGCCTGTGATATAAGGTTGTATGTGTCAGATTCTGTAAGCGGGGTGTATATATATTCAAGTGTGGTTGGAAGACTGCTATGTCACTTAATATTACATATGAAACGCAAGATGTGACCGCAATGCTTTGCTTTTGGGAAATATATAACGAATTAGGCTATTATAAAAATAATCGTGTAAATCCATATCTGTATAGTGGAACAAATGTTTATATTTCAGGTAAATATATGGCAGATGATGTCTGTGATCCAAATGCAGTTGATAATCAGGTGGGTGGATATATTTATTCTTTTACATGCGCTGTTAAGCAAACAAGGAGTACTTATGAAAACAAAATTTTTTATCGTGTTGATATTATTCACAGTATATATTATAGAAGGATGCGGGCAAAGTGGTCTTAAGGATTTAAATAATTCGAAAAAAATAGTTGCAGGAAAAGACGGAGAACAAAAAAAGGAGAATGAGGTGACGGATAAACAGCCAGAAGAGGAAAAGGCTTATAATATTGAATATGAGGAGTATGGCGAAATAGTAAATGAACAGAATGAGGACGAGATTGCTATTACGAATCCTTATTTTCCGTATAAAGAACATATATCGCTGCAGGTTCATGCACAATATCATAATGGTACTGAATTTGTTGACGAAACTGCCAGGGCGGAGATAAATAGGGTTGAAATATATCAGGAAGGGAGCATATATAAACTGACGATACATATCATCCCGTTCATGAGTTCATGGTATTTTCCTCTTGATGATATTATGAACATATATTTGTATGTAACGTCTGATAAAATATATAGGATTTTACCATATGCCCAACTCGAATCGAATGGTGCAACAATCGATTTCTATGATAATGATGAATTGCTGGTTAAAACGCTGGATACAGATGAAAAGCTACGGAAAAATGGCGTGATTGTATGTCAAGAGGATGAAATGCAGGAAGATTTTTTTAGCATAACGCAGGAAGGAAATAAGGTAACTTATTATTTATCGGAAACAAAGGAAAATGGCGAATCAGGTCAAAAAGATTTATTTGTGTGGGAAAAAGGAAAAGGATTAGTTGAGTTTGGAACAGGATTTGGGCCGGGTCCCATGGATGTGTACATAGATAAGATATGCGAAAATGAAGTAGCAGCAAATGAAACAATTGAAAAATCGAATTTTCTTACAGTTGATTGGACTGATTATGAAATATTAATGGGGCACTCTATCGAGCCGGAGGACAGTGGCAGGGGCTGGGAGTTTTCTGTCGCGGATGTTGATTTTGACGGTACATTGGAACTGCTTGTGACCTTTGCGGCGAACCATTGCGGACAAAACGCTCTTTATATATATAAGCAGGAGGGTGACAGGGTTGTTTCTTATGTGGATACGTATGCGGTATTTGGAGAGTATGTCACGAGCGATATAGATTACAAGGCAATCTCGCCATATATGGATATTGATTTACTGGCGGCCTATCAGAATCGGGATCAGGAATATCGGTATCTTTCTCTGGATTATAGTATTTTTGGCGGCAACGAGCGTGGCAGTATTGGTACGGTAACTTTATATGAGACAATTCCGGGAAAACAGGCCACGCCAGTGAAACTGGCTGAAATTTCGTATTCTCTTCCGGAAGATGATGTGGAAATGTATTTTCGTGGGGAAAAGGTATGCGATGGCGGAGAATTGAGGAAACGGCTGGATGAGTACATGGCGGGATACAGGGAGGCAGAAATACAGTATGAGACGGCTGAGAAG
Source organism: uncultured Lachnospiraceae bacterium (assembly GCA_910586615.1). GTDB lineage: Bacteria > Bacillota > Clostridia > Lachnospirales > Lachnospiraceae > UBA3282. The sequence continues at coordinate 51,299 of CAJUJP010000028.1, read as the reverse complement.
TCTTTTGCAAGAGACATTGTGGCACAGGATGAGGCATATAAAGAAAAAGAACTGGAGGAATTATATAGAGCGTTAGAGAAATTACTGGTGGAAAAAGATATCAAAATACAGGAGTCTTTTGTTCAATTTGAAACGAACATTATACACAAACGGATAGCCTTTCCAAACATTGATATAGCAAATGACGAGGATATAAATAATTTTATAAATGAACAGATTTATCATGGAATTGTTCCGGAGGATTTCTGGGAATATGGAAATGGGCGGGAAGATACAGAGATTCAATATGAAATAGAATCTGTCGGTGAAGAAACAGTAAGCATTCATTTTCACGGTTATCAATCTTATATGGGATCTTATGCGGAGTATAACAGAGGAATGAATTTCAATTTGCGGACGGGCAAAATGATATCTTTAAAGGATTACTATATGATATCTGAAATAAAGGCGATCATTGAGAACGCCAGAGATCAGAATGAAATTACTGTATCGGATTTTCCGGCAGGTGAAGAGGATATGGAACGGCAGAGTTGCCAAAGGGGGGTACCGTATGTTATTGTATCTTTGAAATGTGCCAGCAGGTCCGGTATGGCGTTATATATTATGGAGGTTCATCAATGCTGCAGATTGCCATATGTGATGACGAACAATTTTATCGTGAGAAAATAGAGAAGCTTCTTAGGAAATTTTTTCGGGGACGTGACCTGCAGTATGAGATTTGTGTTTTTTCGTCGGGAAAAGAATTTCTGGAACAGTGTGAAAACAATGTCAGATTTGACATTGTGTTTCTGGATATAAATATGGAAGAAATGGATGGCATCCGGACGGCGATGCACATCAGATCATTTCACAGCAATACTTTTATCGTGTTCGTGACTGCATTTATGGATTATGCGCTGGAAGGCTACAAGGTGAATGCGGTCCGGTATCTCATGAAAGATACGCTTGATCTTGGAATGGGAGAATGTATGACGGCGATTCTGCAGAAGATGGAGATCGCACAGGTGACATTTTCGTTTCTGGAAGGGGAGCGGAGGCTGTACACAGATAATATTTTGTATGTGGAGAGCAAGGGACACAAAGCTATTTTTTACTATATGGAATCAGAGATGGTGACTTATCAGATTTACGACAAGCTGGATGCGGTGGAAAGAAAACTGGAAGGTTGTGGATTTCTGCGTCTTCATAAGAGTTATCTGGTGAATATGAAGCATATCTGCAGGATCGGCAATTACACGGCCAGTCTGGACACGGGGGATGAACTGCCTGTTCCGAGGCTTCGGTTTCAGGCTGTTAAGGAGGCATATGTAGCCTACAAAGGGGAGTTTTGATGGAAGACATGATGGGATTGATGATCAGGAGTCTGATTCTGTCGGTGATTATGGGAATGAGTTGTCAGGCTTTTTTTGAGACAGCGGTGCCGCGCCGGAAGTGGCGTCACACATGGATGGAATATGTGGCAGTTCCTTCTTTTACGGTGGGTTTTATAATCATTGCCATGACAAAGATCCCGCCCTGGATTTTACAGCCGGTGCGGGTTATTGTGGTAATCGTAGTAGTCGCGCAGATTTTTTTTCAGATATCTTTTGTGAAAAATCTGATTCTGTCGGTTATATTCTGCGGCATGTACTGGATTTTGTCCGCCTTGTTCTATACGCTGATCAGTGTCACTCCGGCGGTGGATTACAGGGTAATAAATGAGTTGACGGAACCGGTGCTGGATGTGGGATATTTATGCTTGATGCTGGTTTTTCGCTGCCGGTTTCGGGAGCGGCTTCGTGAACTGACAAAAATCAGGTGGTGGAAATTCGGTCTGCTGGCTTTTAGCGGTATCATCGTGAGTATTGCAGTGGTCATGCCGCTGGATCGTACAGAAGACGGTTACGTGTATTTTTTGGTGATCACAGGGTTTGTGGTAGTATTTGCTTTCAGTTTTTATTATATGATTAATGCGCTGGAAAAGGAAGCTCAGGTGCAGAAACTCCGGCTGCTTCATGAGCACACCAGAAACCAGATGAATGTATATCTGGGCATGAAAAAGCGCTTTGAACAGCAAAGGAGATTCTGGCATGACTATAAAAATCAGCTGGAATGTATCCGCGGGATGCTGGGAGAGGGACATCCGGAGGCAGCATTGGAATACATTGCAAAGCTGACGGGGAATTTCAGGCAGAGTGAGATGCGTGTGGACACAAACCATGAGGTGGTGAACATACTGCTGAATCAGAAGTATCAGGAGGCTGTTGACCGGGGAATTGTTGTGACGATGGCGCTGAATGATCTGTCCGGACTGACGGTCAGCGAGGAAGATCTTGTGGCGCTGCTGGGTAATCTTCTGGACAATGCTATTGAGGCATGTGGGAAGCTGGGAGAGAATAAGATCATACAGTTTAAGATGATTCTGGAAGACGGGCAGCTTGTTCTGTCGGTCCGCAATCCTGTGAAAGAGCCGGTGCGGATGAAAGACAACAGAATTGTTACAAGTAAACGTGACAAGTCAGTGCACGGGATCGGTCTGCTGAATGTTGATGCTGTCATCAGTAAAAACGGGGGGACGAGCGTGCGGAAATGTGAGGACGGGTGGTTTTCTTTTTCGGCGATGATTCCTCCGGGCGGGGATAGCTTTTAGGGGATTTTAAGACGGAATATAAATATTTCATGGATGAATAACAAAGAGATCACAAAGAGAACTTAAAAAGGCGCACGGGCGTCTTTTTTTGATGCCGTACCGTCGATTTCTGTCATGTATATTGCATGGAGAAATATGCGCAAATAGAATGTAAATAAAGCAGGCGCTCATATTCCCGTGGCAAAACCTGTGTTCTCATGTCGGAACAGACAGGGGGAAGGAATGAAGTCTGACATTATAAAACATAAAATAAAATTTGCGAAGAACAGTGAAATACATGAAAAGGAGGATGTGTGCGTGAAAAAAAGGAGTAAATGCAAAACCGGAATCTGTGGGGCAGCGCTGGCGGCAAGTCTTGCGTTTGGCGGGTGCGGCGCTTATGCTGTAGAAAATCCGGGCGCTGGGCTGGACACACCTGAAGAGGCGGTGGAATGTGTCATGGAGAGTCTGAAGACTTTGGATATGAAAGAATTTAACAGCTATACGGATAATTATGTGAGAACGTACTATAACTGGATGGGGGTTCCGGTGAGAAAGGAATACCGGGTATTCAATGAGCTGCAGCAGCCTGTGATAAAGACCGGGAAATGGAAGAAAAGATATGAGTACAGCTATAAACTCAGCCAAAAAATGATGGAAAATCTGGAATGGAAAATAGAAGAGGTGGAAGAGGATCGGGAACAGGCAAAAATCAATATGGAGATCACTAATTTGAATATGACGGACGTGATGGGAAAATATGAACTTCAAATTCTGGAAAATATGATTGAAAGTCCGGGAACCGGTTTAGGCCAGCTGTTAAAAGATTTGTCAGAGATAACTGGGGAAAAGGGCGGTCTGCTTTCCATCATAGAAGAGTGTGATCAGGAAGATCTGTGTACTCTGAATGTGACGGTCACGGCTGACCGGGAGGACGGCGGCTGGAAAATTCATCTTGATGAGGAACTGATCAATGCTTTGATGGGGAATATAGGCGCTGAGGAGTATTCGGAGGACATACAACAAAGAATTCTTGAACTGGAAAAGCAGCAGAATGAAAAGCTTGACGAGTGGGAGGATGCATTTGAGGAGCAAATGGAAGAGCAAATGGAGAAATGGGACGAAAAGGTTGCCGGAGGAGGATTCTTCTAGTATAATGAAATGCGCATGAAAAAGATCCATATTAAATGCTGTATTACGTCAAAGTACGGTAAAAGCAGATAAAGAAGGATCACATAAAACAGCACAGAGCAGTTTTAAAATATTTTCGCAGGAGAATCGGGAAGCTATGCACAATGAATTGACAAAGCAGGATATAAAGAAGATGGAGGAAGAGATCGAGTACCGCAAGATTGTAGTCCGTAAAGAGGCGCTTGAGGATGTCAAGACGGCGAGAGCGCACGGTGATCTGAGCGAGAACTTCGAGTATCATGCGGCGAAAAAGGTGAAGAACCAGAACGAGAGCCGGATCCGTTATCTTGAGCGGATGATCAGGACGGCGGTGATCGTTTCCGATGAATCGGCGGAGGACGAAGTGGGCATGAACAATACGGTAGAGGTTTATTTTGAGGAGGACGATCTGGTAGAAAAGTACAAGCTGGTCACCACAGTCCGGGGCAATTCACTGGAAGGACTGATCAGCACAGAGTCACCACTCGGGAAGGCGCTGCTTGGACACAAGGCAGGCGACCGGGTCTACGTGGAGATAAATCCGGGTACGGGGTATTATGTAGTGATTCGTTCGATTGAGAATACAACAGATGACGGGAATGATAAGCTGCGGAGCTTCTGACAACAGAGGCTCCGTAATTTATTGTGGGTGGGAGGAGGTAAAAGGGGATTACGTCAGATTGAAACTGCACATACAGGGACAAGTGTCATAAAGGGGACAGCCTCTGCATATAACATACAAAACCCCAAGATGTACAGGCAGGACGAAAAACGGTGCAGGACAGGAGGCGCACGATTTGTACAGGCATGGACAGGGGGTATGGCAGTAAGAAGCGATGCGGGAGGGAAATGCATGTATGAGATGAAGACGGCAGCAGATGTGCTCCAAATGCTTGGAACGGACAGGGAACGTGGACTTACGCGCAGTGAGGCAATGGAGCGGAAAGCGAAGTATGGGGCCAATAAACTGAAAGATCAAGAGCAGAAAAGTGTCGGGCAGATGATTCTGGAACAGTTAAACGATCCCCTGATCCTGATTTTGGTGGTGGCAATGGCGATTTCCCTGATGCTGCATGAACTGGGAGACGCCATTATCATTATCACGGTGGTAGTCTTAAATGCCACGGTGGGCATTATCCAGGAGGGTAAAGCCGGTAAAGCGGTGGAAGCCCTGAAGAAGATTTCTTCGCCCCAGGCGGTTGTCCTGCGGGAAGGAAAGCGGATGAAGATCGATGCGGAGGATCTTGTACAGGGGGATATTGTGTTGCTGGAAGCCGGAAATATGATTCCAGCAGATCTTAGGCTGCTTGATACACAGGGAGTTTGTATTGAAGAATCTACCCTAACAGGAGAGTCTGTGCCGGTAGAAAAGGATGCAGATCATGTGGTAAAAGAGACAGGGGACAACAGCTGTGCCAATATGGCTTATATGTCTACTTATGTGACCAAAGGCCGGGGCCGGGGTGTGGTGGTGGCTACCGGCATGGATACCCGGATCGGTCATATTGCGGATATGCTTCACGGCAGCAAGGAAAAGCTGACGCCGTTACAGGTGAAGCTGGGTGAACTGGGTAAGATACTCAGTTTTCTGGCAGTGGGAATCTGTGTGTTTTTGTTTGTTGTGGCGGTACTGCAAAGGCGGGATGTGGGAGAGATGCTCCTGACCTCTGTATCGCTGGCAGTGGCGGCGGTGCCGGAAGGACTTCCGGCTATCGTGACCATTGTGCTGGCACTGAGCGTATCCCGCATGGTACGGGCCAAGACGATCGTGCGCAAGCTGTCTTCCGTGGAAACGCTGGGTGCAGTGGAAGTGGTATGCTCTGACAAGACCGGTACGCTGACACAGAATAAAATGACGGTGACAGAGTGCTATCTGGAAGGCAGACTTGTCACCCAGGACAGGATAGCGGGATTTTTTGCAGGTGCGGTGACGGACAGTCCGGCTGGAAGTACAGAGTGCAGACATTTTCTGCTGGGATGTCTGCTGTGTAATGACGGCATACTATTGGAAGATGACAAGATCGGCGATCCTACGGAACTGGCACTTTTATATATGGCAAGATCGTGCGGAGCGGATATTGACAGGCTCAGAGCCGCATATCCCAGAATAGGGGAAAAAGGTTTTGATTCCCGGCGGAAAATGATGACTACAGTTCACCGGGAGGACGGGGAGATCGTTTCCTACTCCAAGGGGGCTGCGGAGCGTATTTTAGAGGGCTGTGACCGGATGTACAGACAGGGACAGCTTATCCGGATGACCGGAGCGGAAAAGGAAGATGTGGCAAAGATTCAGAAGCAGCTCATGGGAGAAGGCCGGCGTGTGATGGCGCTGGCTATGGACAGAAGCGGCGGGATGGAAGAAAAGAACATGATTTTTTTAGGTCTTCTGAGTATGCAGGATCCGGTGAGGACTGAGGCGGTACAGGCGGTGGCGGATTTTGAAAAAGCGGGTGTGTCCACTGTTATGATCACGGGAGACCATCCTGACACAGCCTATTCTATTGCCAGAGAGCTTGGCATTGCGGATGATCCAGGACAGTGTATCACAGGCAGGGAGCTGGATCGTATGAAGGATCAGGAGTTCCTTCGCCGGTTACAGGAACTGCGGGTGTTTGCGAGAGTGACGCCGGAACATAAGGTAAAGATTGTGGAGGGTTACAGGACTTTAGGCAGAACGGTGGCAATGACGGGAGACGGGGTCAATGATGCACCTTCCCTGCAGGCGGCGGACATCGGGATTGCCATGGGATTAAACGGAACGGATGTGGCCCGCGGAGCGGCGGATTTTGTGTTGATGGATGATAATTTTGCCACCATACACACAGCCATCCGGGAGGGCAGGGGAATTTATGAGAATATCAGAAAATCAGTGCTTTTCCTGCTGTCTTCCAATCTGGGTGAGATCATGACTATGCTGCTTACCATTGTAGCCGGACTGCCCAGTCCTTTAAAGGCCAGTTTTATTTTATGGATCAATCTGATTACGGATTCGCTCCCGGCTCTGGCGCTGGGGGTGGACGACAACGAGGGTGAAAGCCTTATGCGGGAAAAGCCCCGGCGGAAGGAAGATTCCCTTTTTGCAAAAGGCGGGCTGCTGTGCGTGATCTGTTATGGACTGGTGATAGGCGGTGTGAGTCTGGCAGCATTTCTGAAAGTACCATATGACAGGATATTGGCGGAAGGGCTGCCGGTAAGTTTACATAATGTATTGGAGGGACTCCGGATCTCTACAGTACTGGCGAAGGCACAGACCCATGCCTTTACGGTGCTGGGAATCAGCCAGCTGTTTCATGCGATCGGTATGCGGGATGTAAACCGGTCAGTGTTTAAGATGAATCACAGGAACAATCCATATATGCTGGGCGCGGTTGCCGCGGGCATCGCTTTGCAGGCTGCGGTAACGGAGATCGAACCGCTGATCCGGCTGTTCGGTACGGTGCGGCTGAGCATGGCGGAGTGGATTCAGCTAATCGCATTGTCGGTTACTCCTCTGATCGTGCATGAACTGCTTGTGGCGGTAAGCAGAGGCAGGAGGCATGAGGAGGAAGAATCTATGCCAGTGACAATGCGGCTAAGATCAGGAGAAACAGGCCGCTGAGCCAGGAGAGGTCTACGCGGAGCACGGAAGATGCCAGATGCCCGAAACCGTATCCGGCCATAAAGAGAATCAGATTAAACAGGGCGGAAAGCAAAAAAAGCGCTGCCAGCGGAAGGGTTCCGGTGGTGAACGCCATACCTGCCAGTACACTGTCCAGGGAGAGCGCCAGGGAAAGCAGCAGAGCCTCTTTCGGACTCAGAACCTGAAGATCTTCCCGGTTTGCGTCTTCCGGAGACAGGTAGACGGTAAAGATAATATTGATCTGTTTGATTTTACAGCCCCAGTTTCTTGAGAGACTGGGGTATTTGCGTGCCAGAAAACGGATCAGGCTTTCCGAAAGCTTACTGAGCCCAAGAACTGCCAGCAGGGTGAAGGAAAGAACAGGAAGAACTGTTTCAGGCAGAAGGAGGAAAATATAAGAACCGACGCGGTTGGCAGCAGTGACGAAAGCCGCAGGAATACAGACCAGTATCAGGTAAGCGGGGAGCTTGATCCGTACCCGCTGGGTTCCGTAAGTCAGTCCGGCAGTCAGTGAATCGACAGATACAGCGGCCAGAAAAAGAAACAGCGCCGTGGTGGCGGAGGACATGATAGGATCACCTCATCAGAAATTTATTTTACTGTATATAGTATGGAAAAAAGGAGAGGAGTTGCGGAATTTTATTTACGCCTATCATAAAAAATGGTATGATAGATTACATATAAAGACAGGAGAACATAGAAGAGGGTTTTGCGGGGATTACAGGAGGGTATCTTATGGAACTTATGTTTATCGGGGCTGACCATGAGGTGACGGGAAGCTGTCATTATCTTCGTGTCGGAGAGAAAAATATACTTGTCGATTACGGTATGGAGCAGGGGGCGAATGTATTTGAGAACTGCGAACTGCCGGTGGATGAGGCGCTGATTGATTATGTATTTCTGACCCATGCCCATGTGGATCATTCGGGTCTTTTACCGTTGTTATTTGCCAGAGGATTCCGGGGAAATATTTTTGCTACAGAGGCTACTTGTGATCTGTGCAGCATAATGCTGCGCGATTGTGCCCATATCCAGATGCATGAGGCAGAGTGGAAGAATCGTAAAGCCAAAAGAAGCGCTGAAAATGCGGTGATCGAGCCACTCTATACGATGGAGGATGCGGATGGGGCGATCAGACGCCTTGTTCCTTGTGATTACAATAAAGAAGTGACTGTCTGTGAAGGTGTGAAAATAAGATTTACGGATATCGGACACCTGCTCGGATCTTCCAGTATTGAGGTGTGGGCGGAGGAAGACGGCGTGACCAGGAAAATCGTTTTTTCCGGAGATATCGGTAACCGGAACCAGCCGCTGATCAAGGATCCGAAATTTACCGAGGAGGCAGACTATGTGGTCATGGAGTCAACCTACGGCGACAGGCTGCACAGTACGGACAAACCGGATTACATAGGGGAACTGGCGAAGATTTTAAAGAATACATTTGACAAGGGCGGCAATGTGGTTATCCCTTCGTTTGCCGTGGGCAGGACCCAGGAATTATTATATTTTCTGCGGCAGATCAAGGCAGACAGGCTGGTGGAAGGGCATGAGGATTTTCCTGTGTATGTGGACAGTCCGCTGGCCGTTGAAGCAACCGGTATTTTTCAGAAAAACGAGCACGAATGCTTTGACGAGGCATCTATGGAACTGGTGAGACAGGGGATCAATCCCATCGCGTTTCCCGGGCTGCGGCTGGCTATCACGAGTGAAGAATCCAAGGCGATCAACTTTGAGACCAGTCCCAAGGTCATTATCTCGGCATCGGGCATGTGTGAAGCAGGACGTATCAGGCATCATTTGAAGCATAATCTGTGGAGGCCAGAATGCACGATTCTGTTTGTCGGCTATCAGGCAATGGGGACGCTGGGCAGACATATCGTGGAGGGTGCCAAAGAGGTTAAGCTTTTCGGAGAGCAGATTGAGATCAGGGCACAGATCATGAAACTGATCGGTATGAGCGGACATGCGGACAAGAACGGCCTGTTGGAATGGATCAGGGGATTTCGGAAGAAACCTGTAAAGACTTTTGTGGTACACGGCGAAGACAGTGTCTGTAAACTGTTTACGGAGTGTCTGAAGATAGAGCATGGCATTGAGGCTTATGCGCCTTACAGCGGGACGCGTTTCGACCTGATTTCTGGCAGCTTTATCTACGAGGCTGAGCCTGTGGCAGTGAAGAAGAGAATGCGTGGTATTTCCGATGTATTTGCCAGACTGCTGGCCAGCGGACAGAGGCTTATTGCCATTATTCATAAGAACGAAGGCAGCGCGAACAAGGATCTGGCGAAGTTTGCGGATCAGATTAATTCGCTTTGTGATAAGTGGGATAAGACATGAAGTTATACTAAGATACCAAAGTACGGTATCTAAGTATAACTAAGTCATGTCTGCGAGAATGCAAAGGACGCATTCTCGGCGTGGCGGAAGAGGAGTAGATTGTGGTGTCTGCGGGAATGCAAAGGGCGTGTTCTCGGCGTGGCGGAAGAGGAGTAGATTGTGGTGTCTGCGAGAATGCAAAGAGCGCATTCTCGGCGTGGCGGAAGAGGAGTAAATTGTGGTGTCTGCGGGAATGCAGAGGGTGTGTTCTTGGAATGGCCAGGGCAGAGCTGGCGGTATTTCATATAGATATAACGGGAAAGAAAAGGAATCGGGTAAATGAGTGCAGCAGATCATATTTTTATTCATATGTGCAGGGATATTCTGGAAAACGGGACGAGCACGGAGGGGGAGAAGGTGAGACCTCACTGGGCTGACGGGGTTACGGCTTATACGGTAAAGAAATTCGGGGTAGTAAACCGGTATGATTTGTCGCGGGAGTTTCCGATCATGACACTGCGCAGGACGGCTCTTAAGAGCGCAACTGACGAAATGCTGTGGATATGGCAGCGCAAATCCAATAATGTGAATGATCTGCACAGCCATATCTGGGATGAATGGGCAGACGAGAGTGGTTCTATTGGCAAGGCTTACGGTTATCAGATGGGTGTGATGCATCAGTATAAAGAGGGGATGATGGATCAGGTGGACAGAGTGATCTATGATCTGAAGAACAATCCCTTCAGCCGCCGTATTATGACGAATATTTATGTGCATCAGGATCTGCACGAGATGAATCTGTACCCCTGTGCCTACAGCATGACTTTCAATGTGACGCAAAAGAAAGGGCATGACAGACTGACACTGAATGCGGTCTTGAACCAGCGTTCCCAAGATGTGCTCACCGCCAATAACTGGAACGTGGTACAGTATGCAGTGCTGGTGCATATGCTGGCACAGGTTTGTGATATGGAGGCGGGAGAGCTGGTGCATGTGATTGCGGACGCGCATATTTATGACAGGCATATTCCGATTATAGAGGAACTGATCCAAAGGCCGGTGTATGATGCGCCTGCGTTTTGGCTCAACCCTGATATAAAGGATTTCTATCAGTTCACAAGGGATGACGTGAAAGTGGAGAACTATGTGACCGGCCCTCAGGTTGAGAATATACCGGTGGCAATATAGATTCAGATGGAGGAAACATATGAACTTAATTGTAGCAGTTGACCGTAACTGGGCGATTGGATGCAGGAACAGCCTGCTTGTGAGTATCCCGGCGGATCACAAGTTTTTCCGGCAGGAGACCACGGGAAAGGTGGTAGTGCTTGGCAGGAAGACACTTGAGACTTTTCCTCAGGGACTGCCCTTGAAGAACCGTACAAACATTATTATGTCGACCAACCCGGATTACAGGGTGAAGGATGCAATTATCGTGCACAGCAAAGATGAACTGCTGGATCAGTTAAAGGATTATCCAAGTGAAGACATCTATATCATCGGAGGGGAGAGCGTTTACCGGATGATGCTGCCTTATTGTGATGTGGCGCATGTGACGAAGATCGACCATGCATATGAGGCGGATGCTTATTTTCCAAATCTGGACGCGGCAGATGAGTGGGAGATCACGGCGGACAGCGAAGAACAGACATATTTTGACCTGGCATATGAATTTGTGAGATACGAGCGTAAGAAATAAGGTCAAAGCAGATCTTACAGACATGCTCTGCCTGTTTTGTTAATCTTGAAGCAAATTTACTTTTTTTATATAGACTTTGAGCGTTATAGTATAGATTGAGATCTGTAAATGAAAGAAGGGATAGCGGTATGAGTCAAGAGAAAGAGCGGACAACAGGATCAAAGAAAGGGGAACAGGTTTCCACGCTGATGCAGGCAAAACAGCAGCTGGAACAGAAAAATGTGGAACTGCAGGAGGCCATACTTGCTACGGAGAGGGCGAATGCGGCGAGAGACATTTTCCTGTCTAATATGTCCCATGAACTGCGGACACCGATCAATACGATTCTGGGACTGAATGAATTGATTATTCGTGAGAGTCAGGATGAGGCCATCAAAGAGTATGCCTTTGATATCAGGCAGGCGGGAAATATCCTGCTTGCGCTGGTCAGTGATATTCTTGATTTCTCAAAGCTGGAAGCGGGACAGATGAATGTGATGGACGGGATCTATGATATCAGTTCGCTTTTAAACGATCTGATCAACGGAATATCTTTGCAGCTTCGTAAGAAGAAACTGGATCTGGAACTGGATATCGCAAAAGATATACCCTATAAGCTGTTTGGAGATGAAATACATATCCGGCAGATCATAGGAAACCTTTTATCCAATGCTGTCAAGTTTACACAAAAAGGCAAGGTGACGCTGCGTCTTGCCTGGAAAAAGGTGTCTGAGGATGAGATTGAACTGGATTTGTCCGTGCTTGATACCGGAATCGGTATTAAAGAAAAGGATATGGAAAAACTTTTCGGTGTATTTCAGCGGATGGATTCCACAGTGCGAAGCAAGGAAGAGCGGACGGGGCTTGGGCTTGCGATCACCAACAGGCTTGTTGAGATGATGGGAGGCAGGCTGGAAGTAGACAGCACCTATGGAAAAGGTTCCTCTTTTTCTTTTAAGGTGGTACAGAAGGTGGTAGATACGGAGCCGCTGGGGGACTTTGAGAAGCAGTATAATGAGAGTCTCAGGAGCAGTGAAAATTATAATCAGAAGTTTATCGCACCTCTCGGAAGAATCCTGATTGTGGATGACAATGCCATGAATCTGGCAGTGGCTCAGGGACTGCTCAAACAGACCAGACTGCAGGTGGATGTGGCGGCCAGCGGTGAGGAATGTCTGGAACTGCTTAAGCGTAAGACTTATCACTTGATCTGTCTGGATCATATGATGCCTGTGATGGATGGTGTGCAGACGTTACATGCAATCCGCGGGCTGGAAAATAATCCCTCCAAGGACACACCGGTCATTGCGCTGACGGCCAATGCGGTGGCGGGAGCACGGGAATTTTATCTGCAGGAGGGATTTCAGGATTATCTGACAAAACCGATTGATGCGGATAAATTTGAAAATATGCTGATTGAATATCTGCCGGACAATGTGGTTTATCTGACCCAGGGGCAGAGCATGGACAGAGAGTATGAGAAACAGGATGCGGAACTTGCTCTTGATATCAGAGAGAGCCAGCTTTACATAATCGGCTTTAATATCCGGAACGGACTCAAGTATATGGGCGGGGATAAGGCGCTCTACAGCAAGGTGCTTCATGATTTCCATATGATCCTGCAGGAAAAGGAGGAGGCACTGAGGAATTTCCTGAAAAAAGGGGATATGCCGGGGTATGCCATCATCGTCCATTCGCTGAAGGGCAACGCCAGAAATCTTGGCGCTGACGGCCTTGCCGATGAGGCTTTTGAACTGGAAAAGATGAGTAAGGCGGGCCGGCTTGAGGATGTGGAAGTACGTTCCCCCATTTTGTTTAACATGATGAAGAACATGAAAAACGGACTGAAGGCTTATCTGGACAGTGAAGAAAAGAAAGAAGAGGCCATAAAGCTGCCTGCCAAAGAGGAATCAAGGGCTGTTACGGAGGATGAATGGAAAAAGGCATTGCGGGAACTGGCCGACAGACTGGACGATTTTGACGGGGACAGTGTGAATGCCAAGATCGAGGAATTGAAAAAGTATGACCGTCCGGAATCAGATAAGAAGATGCTCCGTCTGTGTGAAAAAGCGGTCAGGGATTATGCCTATGACATTGCTTTGGAGGTTGTCAATGCGGTGCTGTGATGAGGGCTTGACTTTTGGCGGCATAGGTATAAGATAAATAAAGGTAACAGTGAAGGAGCGGTCTCTTTTTATACCGGTAGAACTGTATTGGCCGGTACGGGTTTTGACCGGAGTAAGGGATCTGAACTGTTGCAGATGTAGAATTTACTTTGAGGAAAAGGGGTACAGGGAAATGGAGAAGAAAAACATAGATTGGGCAAATCTCGGATTCAACTATCAGGAAACGGATAAAAGATTTGTGGCAAATTATAAGAACGGTGCGTGGGATGAAGGAGCGCTGATCAGTGAGGCTAATATTTCCATGAGCGAGTGTGCCGGCGTGTTACAGTATGCTCAGACCTGCTTTGAAGGCATGAAAGCGTATACCACACAGGACGGACGGATTGTGACGTTCCGCCCGGATTTGAATGCACAGCGTATGGAAGAGACCTGTAAGCGGCTGGAGATGCCGGTGTTCCCGAAAGAGCGTTTTATACAGGCGGTAGTCGATACGGTAGCGGCAAATGAGGCTTATGTGCCGCCCTACGGTTCGGGAGCGACTTTGTATATCCGTCCTTTCATGTTTGGAAGTTCTTCCGTAATCGGTGTCAAACCAGCAGACGAATATCAGTTCAGAGTATTTACTACGCCGGTGGGACCGTATTTTAAGGGCGGTGTTAAGCCTTTAACCATAAAAGTGAGTGACTTTGACAGGGCGGCGCCGCGGGGGACGGGACATGTCAAAGCCGGGTTGAACTATGCGATGAGCCTTCATGCCATCGTGACGGCACACGAGGAAGGATACGATGAAAATATGTATCTGGATGCACAGACCCGAACCAATGTGGAGGAGACGGGCGGTGCCAACTTCCTGTTCGTGACAAAGGACAATAAGGTGGTGACTCCTAAGTCTGACAGCATTCTTCCGTCGATTACGAGACGTTCCCTGATGACAGTGGCAAAGGATTATCTCGGTCTGGAGGTGGAAGAGAGGGCAGTTTCTCTTGAAGAAGTGGCAGAGTTTGCGGAGTGCGGTCTTTGCGGTACGGCGGCAGTCATTTCTCCGGTTGGCAGGATTGTGGACCACGGAAAGGAGATTGCTTTCCCCAGCGGCATGAGTGAGATGGGGCCGGTAACGAAGAAGCTGTATGATACTCTGACGGGCATTCAGATGGGACGCATCGATGCACCCGAAGGTTGGATTCATGTGATCAAATAGAGAAACGTTGTTGAAACAGAAGGGGAAGGGGATTAAGTTGAGATGCCGAAGCACACAATTTAATCCTTTTGCCTTGTGGCGGGGAAATATGTTACGGGCGTTTGGTCTGCCCGTTTTATCAATTTATGGAATGAAAGGTTTTGAGACAGGAAATGTGCGTATCAATACGGGAGAAATACCCATACTTATATGAGACTCATCTGCATACCTGTGAATCCAGCGCATGTGCCAGAAGTACCGGGCAGGAAATGGCGAGAGCCTGCAAAGAGTATGGCTATACCGGCATTTTTGTGACAGATCATAACTGGGGCGGCAATACGGCCATAGACAGAGGGCTTGCATGGGAGGACTGGGTGGATGCTTTCGGAGCAGGATATGAACATGCGAGGGAAGAAGGCAGCCGGATCGGGCTGGACGTTTTTTTCGGATATGAAGCGGGTTATAAAGGTACGGAATTTTTAATATATGGAGTGGATACATCCTGGATGAAGGCACATCCGCAGCTTCGTGATGCAACGGTGGAGGAACAGTACAATCTGGTGCATGAGGCCGGTGGACTGGTGGTTCATGCCCATCCCTACAGAGAGGAGTACTATATACCTGAGATCCGTTTGTATCCGGACTGGGTGGACGGTGTGGAAGCGGTCAATGCGACCCATTCCAATTCCCGCAGCACGGCACATAATGATCCCGTTTTCGATGATAGGGCCATTGCATATGCACGTCACCATAAGCTTCCCATGAGTGCGGGGTCAGATATCCACGGAACAAGGCTGTTTGGCGGCGGCATTGCGTTTTCCCGGAGACTTGAGTCAGCCTCGGATTACGCGAAAGCGATCCTGACGGGGGAGGATTATGTATTGACGAACGGTGAGACCTGGTATGACCGGTATGGGGAAGTGATTTGTGCCGGACCGTGGTAAGAAATTCCACCGCTTATCCGAGTCCGCGAAGCGGAGCTCGCAATCGAACTTGTTCGATTTGTTATTTTGCGAAGCAAATTACTTTTTTTACAGAGTATAAGGAGATATATGAACAGCAGTAAAGAGAAAAGGGAGAAATCTGTAGTTTTAAATGTGTGTCATAACCCATGCAGTAGTTCGCAGCACGGACGGGATAAGGTCTGGAAAGCGGCGGCGCTGCTGGCGGTCATGATTCTTTCTATGACAAGCCTGGCCGGATGCGGAAATAAAGCAGGCGCCGGCACAAAGGTGGTTCTCACCACCGGCTTTGACAAAGAGGAAATATTCCGGATTGAGACCAGCACCTGCCTGCTTCCTGAGATCATGGTATATCTGACCAACATCCAGAACCGTTATGAGAGCGTATACGGTACGGAGATCTGGAATACGAATGTGGACGGAGTGACATTGGAGCAGAATGTGAAGGATATCGCACTGGCGCAGATTGCCCGCATCAAGACCATGAATCTGATGGCGGAACGCTATCAGGTGGAACTGAGCAGCGAAGAGAAGGCACAGGTGGAAAATGCGGCGAGTGCCTATTATCAATCTCTGAACGATACGGAAATCGAAAAAATGGGAGTGTCGGAGAAGACCATACGGAATCTGTATACGGAGTTTGCACTGGCAGAGAAGGTATATCAGTATACGATCAAGGATATCAATCCGGAGATCAGCGATGATGAGGCGCGGACGATCACAGTGCAGCACATTCTGATCAAGACCTATGCCCTGGACGGCACGGGTAAAAAAATCGAGTATACGGACAGGGCCAGGCAAAATGCATATAAAGAGGCATGCGAGGTGCTTGAACTGGCGCAGGAAGGAGAGGATTTCGATGAGCTGATCCGGCGTTACAGCGAGGATGACAAGGGAACTTATTCTTTCGGAAAAGGCGAGATGGATGCGGCTTTTGAGAATGCGGCTTTTAATCTGGGCAAAGATGAAATCAGCGGGGTCGTGGAGACAGAGTTCGGATATCATATCATCAAATGCCTCAATACTTTTAACAAGGATGAGACTGATGCCAATAAGATCAAGATTGTGGACCAGAGACGTGCGGAGGCTTTCGGGCATGAATACGATGCTTACGTGGAGACGCTGACCAGAAATCTGAATGAGGAATTATGGGACCGGGTGGGTTTTATTCATGATGAGGCTGTGAAAACAAAGAGTTTTTTTGATGTTTATACAGAATATTTTGAGAGTGGGTTTCTTGAGATTCATTGAAAAATCCGGTCTGCTTAATTTTGCGTTCGGGAAGTATTACAGGCAGAGCCGTTTGGTGAATGAGAGTCATATTGTAGTTTTTGAAAAATTTACAAAAAGTTTAGAATTTTGCAAAGCCGCATAGAATGCGGGCAAAATGTAAATTGTTAGCACTCAATACAGTTGAGTGCTAATTTTGTCTTGACTTATTATAATGCACGTATTAAACTATGCTCTAGTACATCGTAAATTGATACAGGCTGGACAGCCGGAAATGAATCGAAGGGCATTGAAGAAAGGAACGTGGTGAAATGGCAGCAAAACATGGTAATTTATCGATCAACAGCGACAATATTTTTCCGATTATCAAGAAATGGTTGTACTCCGACCATGACATTTTTTTCCGGGAGCTGATCTCCAACGGATGTGACGCGATCACGAAATTAAAGAAACTGGATATGATGGGAGAATATGAGCTTCCGAATGATTATAAAGCGAAAATCCAGGTAGTTGTAAATCCAGAGGAGAAGACGTTAAAGTTTATTGATAACGGCATCGGCATGACGGCAGGCGAGGTGGAAGAGTATATCAATCAGATCGCTTTTTCCGGGGCCACGGATTTTATAGAGAAATATAAGGATAAGGCGAACGAGGATCAGATCATAGGACATTTTGGTCTGGGCTTTTATTCCGCGTTTATGGTAGCAGATGAAGTGCACATTGATACACTGTCCTATCAGGACGGCGCGCAGGCGGTGCACTGGGAGTGTGACGGCGGTACAGAGTTCGATATGGAAGAGGGAACAAGGACTGAGGTCGGCACGGAGATCACGCTCCATATCAACGAGGACTGCTTAGAGTTCTGCAACGAGTATAAGGCGAGAGAAGTCATCAAGAAGTATTGTTCTTTCATGCCCACCGAGATTTATCTGTCCAAAGCGAACACGACAGAGACGCAGATCATTAAGGAAGACGAGAAACTTGATACGGATGAAGTTGTGGAGGAGATCAAGAAGGAGAAGGAAGAGGACGAGCAGAAATTAAAGATTAAGAAGCGTCCTGAACTGCTCAACGAGACGCAGCCGCTCTGGACGAAGCATCCCAACGAATGCACCAGGGAAGAGTATCTGGAATTTTACCGCAAGGTGTTCCAGGATTATAAGGAGCCTTTGTTCTGGATTCATCTGAATATGGATTATCCTTTTAATATGAAGGGGATTTTGTATTTCCCGAAGATCAACATGGAGTATGAGTCCATCGAAGGAACGATCAAGTTATACAACAATCAGGTATTTATCGCGGACAATATCAAGGAAGTCATTCCGGAGTTTTTACTTTTGTTAAAAGGTGTGATCGACTGTCCCGATCTGCCGCTTAACGTATCCAGAAGCGCGCTGCAGAATGACGGTTTCGTTAAGAAGATCAGCGAGTATATCACGAAAAAGGTGGCGGATAAACTGTCCGGCATGTGCAAGACCGAGAAAGAGGAGTATGAGAAATACTGGGATGACATCAGTCCCTTCATCAAGTTCGGCTGCCTGAAAGACGATAAGTTCTGTGAGAAGATGACGGACTATATTCTTTTCAAGAATCTGGACGGTGTCTACATGACGCTGCCGGAGTGCCTTGAGGTGAATAAGATTGATCCGGACGAGGTGAAGGAAGACGCCGGTGACGATGCTGAGAAGACGGAAAATGAAGCAGCCGGAGGTGATGATAAGAAGGCTGAAGAGGCAGAAACAGGCACCGGGAATGCTGAGGCCGGTCAGACAGAAGCCGGAGCGGTAGACGAGAACGGTGAGAAAGTGGAGGCCGAGGTGGTTGACCAGGCCGAAAAGGTAGAAGGTGAAGTGCTTGACGAGGACGGAGAGCCTGTAGAGGAAGAGCCGAAAGAGAAAGTCATTTATTATGTGACTGACGAGAAGCAGCAGAGCCAGTATATCAATATGTTCAAGGCTGCGAAGATGGATGCTGTCCTGCTGACACATAATATCGACCAGCCCTTTGTCTCACAGCTGGAAGCGAAGAATGAAGGAATTAAATTCCAGAGAATCGATGCGGACCTGACCGATGTCTTTAAAGCCAAGACTTCCAAGAAAGCCGAAAAGGAAATGGAAGAGCAGGCAGAAGCAGTTGCCGGGTTGATGAAGAAAGTTCTCAAGAAAGATGCCATCAAAGTAAAGATCGAAAAATTGAAGAACAAGAAGATCTCTTCCATGATCACGCTGTCCGAGGAAAGCCGCAGAATGCAGGATATGATGAAAATGTATTCCATGCAGGGGATGGATATGGGAATGTTCGGCAAGGAGGGAGAGACCCTGATTCTGAACGCCAACCACCCGCTGGTACAGTATGTGCTGGATCATCAGGATGGTGAAAATGTGAAGATGATCTGTGAGCAGCTCTATGATCTGGCCCTTTTGCAGCAGGCGCCCCTTGAGCCGGAAGCCATGACAAAGTTTGTCGCGAGAAGCAATGAGATCATGTTGATGCTGACGAAATGATTTTAAATATTATGTAAACTCAATTATAGGATAGTTAACGACATAAAAATTTCGTCTACTATAAGTGAAGAGGGAATGAATCTGTGATTTGATCAGGGTTCATTCCCCTTTTTTGAAACTGTGTGGAGAGTATACAGCGGTAAAGAAATCCGGAAAATGGAAGACTGTAATGAAAAATATTTTTGATCTGAAGTGAGAGGAAATGCAACTTTTTGCACCCTCTCATTGTCTGTTTTATATAAATACATAATAAGGGCAAAAATGCCGAAATGCAAAAAGTAGACTGCGGAGGGAATCTGGCAATGAATTTTTACAGATGGCAGTATGTATTAAGGAGACATAATGAAACAGGACTATTTTGATAAAATTTCGCAGTATATCCTTGAAAACCAGGATAAATTTTACCGGCTTGCCTATTCCAATGTAGAAAATCCCCAGGACGCTATGGATGTGGTACAGAATGCCATCTGTAAGGCACTGGGACATGCGGGGGAACTCAGGGATATCCGCGCATTGAAAACATGGTTTTACCGGATCCTGATGAATGAGAGCATAAATTTTCTCAGAAAAAACAGAAGAGAGCTTTTGGTGGAAGAATTTGCGGATGAGGAAACTTATGTTTGTATGCAAGAATATGATCAGACGGAGAATTTGAATGAGAGACTGAAAGTTCTGCCTGTGGAGGTGCAGAACATTATCCGGCTGCGCTTCTACGAGGAGTTGTCATTGCAGGAAATTGCAGAGGTGACAGGACGAAACCTGAACACGGTGAAAGCAAAACTTTACAGAGGACTAAAGACATTGCGGGTGGATCTGGAGGGACTGGAACTATGAAAGAAATGGAAAAGGGTAGAGAGACATATGAAAACGTCAGGATTCCGGAGGAATTACAGCAAAAAGTCAGCCAGGCCGTTGAAAGTTCCCGAATGAAAAGGGAGCGGAGAAGAAGGCTCAGCCGCTTTTTGCTGCGTACAGCCGGAACAGCGGCCTTACTTGCAGCGGCGCTGACGGTGGCACTCAATACCAGCGAGGTATTTGCCATGGAAGCACGTAAGATTCCTGTTGTCGGCGGGCTTGTAAAGATCATGACGATTCGTTCTTATGAGAGATCAGAAAGGGAAATGCAGGTTAAAGTGGAAGTTCCGGGAGTGGATCTGGGGGAGACGGATAACGGGCTGTCGGAAGAAGTTAATGAGCAGATTGAAAAGATGACGGCTCAATATGAGGCCGAGGCTCTTCAGAGAGCGGATGAATATAAAGAAGCCTTTCTGGCTACGGGAGGTACGGAGGAGGAATGGATCGAACATGATATCCGGGTCAGGGTATGGTATGAGATCAAGAGCCAGACAGAAGAGATTCTGTCTTTTGCGGTGAAAGGGACGGAGAGCTGGACTTCGGCCTATGCACAGACCAGATATTACAATTTGGATTTAAAAACCAACACTTGTCTGACACTTGAGGATCTGCTGGGGGAAGACTATATGACCATTGCAGACGGGCAGATCAGGGAACAGATCGCAGAGAGGATACAGACAGGGGCTGTTTTTCTGTCGTCTTCGGAGGGTGGATTTGCGGGTATCGGAGAGGATGTGGCTTTTTATATCAATGAGAGAGGAAATCCGGTGATCGTGTTTGAAAAGTATGCCATAGCGCCGGGTTCTGCGGGGGAGGTGGAATTCGAAATAGAGCGGCAGTGAGCGGTAATCTAAAAGCAAATAAGCGAAAGACAGTGAAGCCGAAGGCTGAACTGGTATAATAATGGAGGAAAAGGAAATGAAAGCATTGATTAAAAAAGGCAGCAGAAATATAATAAAAAAAAGAGGGGTTCTTCTGGCGGCGCTGGCGGGGGCAGTTGTCCTTACGGCTTGTCAGGCATCAGGATCGGAAGAGGAAAAGAGTTCTGCGGACACGGAAACTGTAAGCACAACTGCCGGCAATGAGAGCAGCGGGGATCTACAGATCTCTCAGGGCGAAATGGGGAACCCGGATGAAGATACGGAGACGGGCGCAGAGGAGAAGGCAGAGGAAACGGATGGAACAGCGGCAGAACCAATAGCTGATAATTTTAGTGCAGATCCTGCCGTGGTGGCGGATTATGCTGCTTTGATCAAGGAAGCGGTGGCACAAAAAGATATGGAGAAACTGGCAGACCTGACTGGCTTTCCTGTCTATGTCGGTCTTGAGGGCGTGGATGTGGTAGAATCACGGGAAGATTTCCTGGCGCTTGATCCGGCGGCTGTATTTTCGGAAGAAATGTGTGCTTCCATCGAGAAAGCAGACACTTCCGACCTGGCGCCCAGCAAGGCAGGATTTACTCTGATGGGCGGCGGGGAAGACCCCAGCATTACATTTGGCGTGGTAAACGGTGAGCTGCGGATCAAAGGAATAAATTATTAAACTATTACATAATGGGAGAGTTTTGACTGGCGAACGGTGAAATGCGGCTGACTGACCGGGAAAGGAGTAAAGATTGAAAAAGAAGAAAGTGTACTGTGCGGCAGTGCTTTTATGGGCGATACAGATGTTTCTTTTCAATATATTTCCCTGTTATGCCGCAGAGACCGGTTCAGTGGCATACCCGGTTGAAGCAGGCGTTGCATCCGGCAGTGCCGGCGCCACAGGGAGTATATGCTCTGACGGCTCCGGGCGTGTAGAGGAAAGATATGCTTTGACAGCGGACAGAGAGCAGATCAGTTTCGGTTCATCGGAACAAAACAGTCTTGTGCCGGGGCAGGATATTGTGCTTACCAACACGGGGGAGGAGGATGTCCGGCTTTTGTGGCATGAGGCGGATTATCATGATTGTATTGTTGTGGATGCCCCTGATGTCGACATTTTAGGGCCGGGCGAATCCTGTACTTTTACCGTGGAGGCAGACACATCTCTGGAACCGGGAGCTTACAGCGCCTTTCTTTTGTTTGGCGACAGGGAGGACATATATTTTGTGAACGGAGTCCAGGTAAATATCTCTCTGGATATTGTAAAACCTGCGCCGGCGGCACCGGTGGTTACATCGGTCAGTATTTCACCCGGCACAACGGTTGCCGCAAAAAATTCATCCTGTGCCTTTACGGCTTCTGTATCCGGTGAGAACGATTACAGCCGGGAAGTTATGTGGAGCGTTTCCGGGCAGAAAAGCCGTGATACAATGATCGACGGCAGTGGAATCCTGACCATAGGGGCGGATGAAACAGCTTTGAGCCTGATCGTGAAGGCGGTTTCCGTGCAGGACGGCAATTTCAGTGCAACAGCGCTGGTGTCTTTGCAGAAGTCTGTCTATTTTATACAGGTAAAAGCCTCTCCGGATCACGGGGGCTCTGTATACGGGAGCGGTATCGTGGAAGAGGGAGGACACACCGTTATTTCCGCGGCACCCAACAACGGATTTGTTTTTGACGGCTGGACATCAGACAACAATAAAATTTCTGCAAATTCACAGTATGTTGTGGAAAACATACGCAGTGACAGAATTTATACGGCAAATTTCAGGCCGGTAAGCTGCCGGATCAATATAACGCTCAATAACAGCAATGCCGGTACGGTAACGGAAAGCAGAACCGTCGGGTATGGAGAAAGCATAACGCTGGAAGCCGTGGCGAAGGAAGGCTACCGGTTTGACGGCTGGGCAGAGAACGGGGTGATCATAAGTACAGACAGTAAAGTACAGATCAACAATATCACGGAGGCAAGAAGCTTTACCGCCATGTTTTCCCAGAGCAAATGCAAACTTTCTCTGGCCTGTTCACCGGCGGATATGGGAGGCGTATCCGGTCAGGGAATCTATGACAGGGGGAGCAGTGTCAAAGTAACGGCTCATCCTGCACAGGGATGCAGGTTTGCCGGATGGACAGAGAACGGCAGTATCGTCAGTACGAAGTCAGAGTATTTTGTAGAGAACCTTTTAAGAGACCGGTATCTTGTGGCGCTTTTTGAAAAGGAGCAGAACAGAACATATACACTCCATGCATCGGTATCGTCTCCTGACGGGACCATCATACCGGGAGGAAAAAGTGTTGTCCCGGAGGGGTCGGGAATACTTTATACCATTGTACCTGCAAGCGGTTATTACATTGATGATGTATATGTGGACGGAAAATCCGTGGGCGCGGTCTCTTCCTATAGATTTACCGATGTAAAGGCGGAACATACTGTTTCCGTGAATTTCAGGGCGATACCTGCACTGCCCGACAGCGGTACGGCATCCTCCGGGACAGCAGGCGGAAGCGGAACCGGTTCATCCGGCACAGATCCGGCAGACAATGCGGAAGGAAAGCAGGAAGACACGGAGGGACAACTGCAGACAGAGGAAACGGGACGGCTGACCGGCACACTGCAATATTTAAATATATCCGTAGAGGAGGCAGAGAGGCTGATTGATGCGGATGATGACATGGAATTGATGACAGGGGCACTTGAGACCGGCGATCTGCAGGTGACGATCCATAACGATTTTGCGGATCAGATGCAGGAGACTTCTTACAACAGCTTTTACGAAAATTCCAGTGTCACGAATTTTGACAGGGTCATGGCCCATATTTTAACCAGGGAAGAAAAAATAGAGATGCTTCAGGGGAACAGTCCTGTGCTGGTGAACTTGTACATAAACAATGCTGATAAAGAAGTATCGCGGACGACGATAAAAGCATTTGCAGAAAAAATGGTTCCGGCCATGAACATCGGGCAGTATTTTGACATGGTACTCATGGCTTCCAGGCATAGTGAAACGCAGATGATCTCTGAACTTCCGGAGAAATTGAGGGTAGTGATCAATGTGCCGGAGGATTTACGGGCAAAAAACCGGAAATTCTATATTTTAAGGCTGCACACCAACGAGGACGGGAGTCTGGATTATGCGGAACTGATGGATGAGGATGACGATCCGGATACGATCACCTTTTCTACCGACAGATTCTCTCCTTATGCCATTGCCTATATTGACTGGCAGCCGAAGGGAACAGAAGAGGGGGATGCTGAAAAGGACGGTGCGGGAAGCGGTATGACAAACATGTTTGTCATCATTGCAGTCATACTTGCCGTCATGATTACAGCGATGGTAACTTTTCTGTTACTGCATTTTATGAGATGGAAGAAATAATCAGGAAAACATCTGGATATCTGATCAGGAAGAGCCGGGGGCAGGAGTGTCTGACCCTGGCTCTTCTGACAGGATATATCTTTCCATGCAGAGCAGGTTCAGCCCGGCTCTGAGATCCTGCTCACGCCTACATAGATTTCTGATATCTTATACCAGGTAGGATAATCTACAATACCGGTTTGCGGCAGATTGAAGATCCGCTGGAATGTGCGTACTGCGTTGGCGGTATTGGTTCCATAAATACCGTCCGCAGTGATTTGCGGAAGGGCCGGATAGTTCTGGGCAATGCGGTTGAGCTGCTGCTGGATCTGCAATACTTTTCCGCCGGAAGCGCCTGTGCTTAAGTTATATCCGGGCCAGGAAGAGGGAACGCCGGATACGGCTACAGCAGTGTTGATATACATGTCGCTGCCGTAGTAGTAGCGGATAATTTCGATGGGGGTGTAGCCTTCGTCGCCCAGATACTTGGAGCCCCACTGGCTCAAGCCGTTACAGGTCACGTTCTTTCCGTCACAGTAGGAGGTGAAAATGGGCTGGCGCACGCCGGGCCGGGAGAGATAGTTGGCGAAGATGGAGTCCACCAGTCTGTCTACGTTGGAGTAGATATTTCTGCCCCGGATCCATTTCTGGTCATAGGCGGTGGAGGAAGTGATGGTAAAATTATATCCCTTATTCCGATACCATTCCGTATAAACCCTGTTCAGGGTAAAAGACATAATAGCCAGCGTGTTGGCGTAGATGGCGCTCTCCGGCCAGGTGGCATAGATTTCCGAAGAAACCACATTTTTGATGTAATCCCGGTATCTGACATAATAATTGCCCGCAGTTGAGTCGGAGGGCACGCCGTCATGGACGATCACATATTCAGGGATAACCACGCGGCTTAAAACGATCTCACCGGATTCGTCCATGGGCTTGATCTCGTCCTCCGGGATCTTGGGCGGATAATCGCCGTAAAGCGTGTGGTCGGGGATTACGATGGTTTCTTCAGGCTCCTGGGCTACTTCTGTGGGGATCATTTCAATATTTTGTACGGCTGTCACGTCAGGCAGCACTTCCACGCCGGATACGGTTACAGGTTCATATCCCGGAGCGGTGATGTTCAGTGTATATTCCGCGTAAGGCATGGGTGAGTTGGGGGTGAGGCTGTATTCCAAAGGCGGCGCATTTAAAGATATGGTGTCTGTCTGGCCGGAGGAATCGGTGGTCAGTGTCTCCAATGTGCTGTTCGGTTCCCCGGTGTATGAAATGGTTATGTCAGCGTTCTGAATGGGGATCAGTCCGACGTTGGCAGTAACATTGATCTGCAGGCTGCCGCGGGCCGTACCTTCGGACTGGGCACTTCTTAAGATAGGCTCTTCCATAAAAAACCTCATGAAATTCTCTTCCTGATATGATATGCAGGATGGCGCGGAATGCGCCTGTCCGGTGCATACCGGCCGTACCGGGATGCGTACCGCCGCCCCATATTTGAGGTTGCACGGTCTGCTATGGAAATGGTATAATTTTAATAACTATGTAGAAGGGCAGATGTACGACGTGAGACAGGTAATAGAAGAGATCTTAAACGGAAAATTTAATTTTGACAGCGGATCTTTGGATTTTTCCTGTCCGCGGATCGAACTGTCACTTCATGCCGATGAAACCGTGGAGGATTTTTTCACGGTTTACGGGCCGGAAGGCCGTATGACGGAAGGATATGTGGTCTCTTCCGATCTCCGCATGGAGTGTATTACGAACGGGTTTGGCGGCAGCCAGGATGAGATCCACTACCGGTTCGATGCCCATGGAATGGAGGCGGGCGAGGAGGTCAGAGGCGCTTTCAATATCATTTCCAATCAGGGTGAGTACTACCTTCCTTTTTCGGTGACGATTCTGCCGGAGACGATTGTTTCCAGTATGGGCAATATCAAGAATCTGTTTCACTTCACCAATCTGGCAAAAAGCAACTGGGAGGAAGCAGTGAAACTGTTTTATTCCGATGCTTTTTGCGGGGTGTTTACCGGCAATGACAGACATCACTATGCAGCTTATCAGGGATTAAGCGCTGTTCGGGGCAACGAGCATAACGTGGAGGAATTTCTGATTGAGATCAACAAGAAGAAAGAGGTGGAGTACATACTGGAGGAGACTGAGGTGAAGATAGAGGATCCTCTGGAAAATACGCGGTATGCGCTTGTGGTCAATCGAAACGGGTGGGGATATACACGGCTGCAGGTCGGAACGGAAGGAGAGTTTCTGAGAGTGGAGGAAGACGTTGTGACGGACGCTTCTTTTCTCGGAAATATATACAGAGTATATTATTATGTGGACCATGAGAAACTGCATGGTGGAAATAACTATGGCTGTATCCTTTTGAAAAGGGAAAACCGGACGATCAGAGTGCCGGTTACGGTGGTGGTGCATGTGACCGGCAGGAAGGCTTTGGGAATCCAAAGGGAAAAGGGCCGGCTTACGGTGGAACTGATGGAATATTATCAGGCTTTCCGTCTTAAGAAGATCAGCACAAGGACATGGATGACAGAGACCAACAAACTTCTGGGACGTTTGACGGAGCTTGACGACAGGGATATTACTTTGAAGCTTTTTCAGGCGCAGATCCTGCTGACGGAGGAGCGCTATAACGAGGCTAAATGGCTGATCGAAAAGCATGAGGAGCAGGTGATGGCAGTTCGGGAAGAGTGCCCGGAACTGTGGTGCTATTATCTGTATCTCACGACGCTGTACAGTCAGGATGACAGTTATGTGGATGACGTTGCGGCGGAAGTGGCGGATGTTTACGAGCGTAACCGGGGAAACTGGCGTATTGCCTGGCTGTTATTGTATCTTTCGGAAGAATATATCAAGTTTTCGTCCCGGAAATGGGAGCTGCTGGAGGAACTTTTCCGGTATCACTGTACATCTCCGGTCATTTATATTGAAGCATGGCACCTGCTGTGCCTCAATCCGGCAATGCTTCTGAAGCTGGACGGGTTTGAGCAGCAGGTATTGTGTTATGCAGTCAAAAATGATCTTATGAAGGAAGAAATCATCCTTCAGGTCGTCTATCTGGCACAGAAGCAGAGAAACTATTCTGACAGTGTTTTGCGCATACTGAAAGGGTGCTATGAAAAATGGCCGCAGAATGAGATTCTTCACGCGATCTGTACGCTCCTGATCAAAGGAAGCCGGCAGGGGGCGGCATATTTTGAATGGTACCGCAGGGGAGTGGAGCAGAATCTGAGAATCACAAGACTGTACGAATATTATATGATGTCTGTACCGCCGGAATTTGCAGGACAGCTTCCGAAGATGGTGCTGATGTATTTTGCATACCAGAGTGACTTGCATTATGAGACTACGGCCTATCTTTACGCTTATGTACACCGGCACAGGGAGGAAATGCCGGATATTTATGTAAACTATACAGCGGCCATAGAGCGTTTCGTGTCAGAACAGATACGGCGGGGAAGGATCAATAAGGATCTGGCATATTTGTATCGCAATATGGTCAGTCAGCCCATGATTGACGAGGAGAGTGCGCAGCAGCTGGCATCTCTGATTTTTATGAGGGAGATCAGTGTTGATTCCGACCGGGTCAAAGAAGTGATTCTTGTATATCCTTACATGAAAGGTGAGTTTGTCTACCCTGTGATTGCAGGACGGGCACAGGTTCCGGTGTATGCTTCGGACTGCAGGATTCTGTTGGGCGACGGGGAGGGAAACCGTTATACCACCAGTATCGGATTTGTGTCGGAAATGCTGTTAAGTCCGGCAAAGCTTGCATTGATGATTGCTCCTTTTGTGCGTGAAAATCCGGGATACGGGATTTATGCATGTTTTGAATATCAGAATTCTGTCACTGTGCAGGATGATAATGTTGACCTCTATGTGCGGCTGGCCGGATCAGATAAAACCGCGGAGACCGTGAAACGCGAAATCCGCATGAAGCTGGTAGATTTCTATTATGAAAAGGACCGGATGCGGGAACTGGACAACTATCTGCTTGAACTTTCCCCGGAAGAT
This sequence comes from uncultured Lachnospiraceae bacterium, assembly GCA_910586615.1. Lineage (GTDB taxonomy): Bacteria > Bacillota > Clostridia > Lachnospirales > Lachnospiraceae > UBA3282. The sequence goes on along the minus strand of CAJUJP010000028.1, from coordinate 22,809 downwards.
ATATCCGGACGACAGCGCAAAGAGATCATCCGGTATATGACCATTCGGGGTATGTATGAGGAGGCTTTCGGCTGGATTCGGCAGTATGGGCCTTACGGTGTGGATGCCAAGACCCTTGTCAAGCTGTGCAGCCGTCTGCTCAGCCTGCATGAGACGGAGGAAGACCCGGTTATGACGGGGGTGCTTCACTATGTGATGCGTAAGGGCAAGTACGATGAAAATATATTAAATTATCTGATCAGATATTATTCGGGCAGCCTTAAGGATATGCGGGATGTGTGGAAAACAGCGGCAGACTTCGGTATGGATACCTATGTGCTGTGTGAGAGGCTGATCATACAGATGCTGTATACGGGTGCATATGTGGGAGATAAGATGGAGATCTTCCGCGTGTACAGCAAAGGAATTGGAAATGAAAGGCTGAGGGCGGCTTTTTTGTCACAGTGCTGTTATGACTATATGGTCAATGAACAGATCATGGAGCCTTGCATATTCAGGAGCGTAATGGAACTGTATCAGACGGATGTACCGGTGCATTCTGTATGCAGAATCGCGTTTTTGCGGTACTATGCAGAAAACAAACAGGAACAGGACGAGCAGGTGAAAAAAGTTTGCTGTGATTTTCTGCAGCAGTTGACGGACGAGCAGATCGTTCTGCCTCTTTATAAAGAATATCAGGGATACATTCCCCAGATGGATGAATATCAGGATAAGACGATGGTGGAATACCGGGCCAGACCGGGAAGCAGGGCGGTTATACATTATGTGATCCAGGGTGAAGGCAGCATCGGAAACGAATACTGCAAGGAAGAGATGCGGGATGTGTTCGGGGGAATCTGTGTTAAGGAATTTATCCTCTTTTTCGGAGAGCGGCTGCAGTTCTATATTACCGAAGAGTCGGAGAACGGAGAGCAGCTGACCAAAAGCGGGACCATCAATAAGAGTGATATCGGGCAGGAGAATTTTGAGAGCCGGTTTACGGTACTGAATGACATCATGACCGGAAGGACACTGCATGACTATGATACGGTGGACGGCCTGTTGCGGGAATATTACAGACAGGATTATATGGTAGATAAAATATTCAGGATGCGCTAGACAGCATGAGAAAAACACCAGCCGGGGTTATCCGGCGATGGTGCCGGGATTGCTGTGATGTGCATCAGGCGTGACAGTGAAGCCGAAGGCTGAACCGTTACGATGTGAGGGGTAACAGCATGTTCTTGGAACGAAAGGATGACGGCAAACTGCATAAGGGAAGCGTGCTGGTGGGATATGACCTGGGGGAACAGTATTCCCAGATCAGTTACTGCGTCTACGGGCAGGAGGAAGTGGATACAGTTGCTACTGTGGTGGGAACAAAGCAGTATAATATTCCGACAATGTTATGTAAACGAAAAGGAGTCAATCAATGGTTTTATGGCAAGGATGCTGTGAAGAATGCCGGAGAAGAAGAAATGTTTCCGGTGGAAGGCCTGCTTGCCCTTGCCAGAAAAGGCGAACAGATCAGTCTTGATGATGAAGATTTTGATCCGGTGGCGCTGCTGACCCTTTTTATCAAGCGGAGCATGACGCTGATGAACTTTATCGCCACTGTCGAGAAGATTGACGGGATTATGTTTACAGTGGATGAACTGGATGATAGAATGGTAGAGATTCTGGCACAGGCATCGGCCAATCTTGGACTCAAGACGACACGGATCTTTTTCCAGAGCCATACGGAGAGCTTCTATTCCTTTATGCTTCATCAGCCTCAGGAATTATGGAACTATCAGGTGCTGGCCTGTGAACATGATGGCAGGCGCCTTAAGATTTACCGGATGGACTGCAACAAGCGCACGACGCCTGTTGTGGTGCTGATTGAGGAACAGGTTTATGAGACGCTGGTCATTCCTGAGGAAGACGAGGAGGAAACGATCCGGCAGGATGCGTATCATATGGCGGATGAGCGTTTTTTGGGTATCCTGCGGGATATGTGCAGCGGCAGGATCATATCTTCCGCTTATCTGCTGGGAGACGGTTTCCGGGTAGACTGGGGAGAGCAATCCATGCAATTTCTCTGCCGTAACAGGAGAGTTTTTCGCGGAAATAATCTGTTCAGCAGAGGGGCATGTTACGGTCTGCTGGAAAAACTGGAACCCAGCGAGGCCGGGGCAGGGCATGTTTTTCTTGGAAGGGATAAGTTAAAGTCCAATATCGGAATGAATGTGCTGCGGCAGGGTAACGAATCTTATTATGCGCTGCTGGATGCAGGTGAGAACTGGTACGAGGTGGAGAAGAAGTGTGAATTTCTGCTGGCCGGGGAGCGGGAGTTGTCTTTTGTAGTCACGCCGCTGACCGGTAAAAATATAGAGACCAGAACAGTTGCGCTTTCGGGCGGAAGCGGGACCGGCGGACCTTATACCAGATATTGTATGGAAATGTCCATGAGCGGACCGGAGACGGTGCAGATCAGGGTGGCTGATCTGGGATTCGGGGAGTTGTTTCCAGGCAGTGGACAGGTGTGGGAAGAATCCTTTTCGGTAGTATAGCTGGAATTTGGGATTGTTACAAACCGGCAGACTGGAATGATATACAGGACAAAGGATGTGGCTGATCGTATGAGTCAGATTATCTTGGGAACCGGCAGATATGCCGAAGAACCTTTTTTTGTGGAAAAATTTTATGTAAACTTGTATTCTGTGGAAGAACTCTGCTATCTTCTGGTGGAAAAAGCTGAGCTTCTGGATCAGGAACTGATGCGGAGAGAACTGGTTCAGTGGCTGGACGAACAGTGCGGGCTGGACCGGCTGGCACACACCCTGTACGCTCTGCTGAACCAGAATGGTTCGATTGTTGCTTTTGCGGGAACGATATTAGAATATGTGAATCTGTATCCGCCGGAAATTGTGGAGCAGACAGAGCGGATCATTAAGGATAATGAAGGCTTAAGTCCATATGAACGTAAAAAAGCCAAGGCAGACTATATGCTGCAGAACCGGAAATACCAGAAAGCGCTCAGACAGTATTACAGTCTGCTTGCGCAGGTGCCGGAGACGGACAGACAGCTGCTGGCGGGGATCCGGCACAATATGGGAGCAGCCTGCGCCGGCCTGTTCATGTATCTTCAGGCGGCGGAATGGTTTATGCAGGCTTATGAGACGGACAGGGATCAGGAGAGCCTGGAATTATATCTGGCGGCGCTCCGGATGCACTATGAGGAGAAAGAATATATTACTTTTATTGCAGATCATCCTGAATATCATGACGCGTCTTTGAGAGTGGAGCGAAAGATGGAGCAGGCATATGGACAGTTTGAAGGGACGGACGAAAACCGTATGCTCTTTACTCTACAGGTATTCAAGGAAGAAGGCAGCAGTACGGCGGGCAGTGATGCACCTTACTATCAGGAGATTGAGAAGCTGACTCAGGGGCTGAAGGAGAAATACCGGGAGTATGTTTCTTAGGAAATGAGGAAACTGTAATTTGTACAAAATGCCGGAAGGCGGACCATTTGGTCTGACAGCAGCATCATGCAGCGGTGCCGGCGGGCGTAAACAGAAGCGGGAGAAGAATATGGGCTGGTTTAAAAATTTAATCGCGCGGTTCAAACGAAATGAAACAGAGGAATATTTTGACGAGGAATGGGAGGCAGAGGAGGCTGTCCCCCAGATCGATTACAACAATAAAGAGCAGAGGGACGACTATGTCAGAAACTGTCTGGAACGGATGGCAGAAGCCACGAGAGAACTGGAGAATCTGACCTTCGAGTATGATATGGTAACCTCGTATCTGAAAGATATGGAAGAGATCGAGGCACTTCCGCCGGAGGAGAGCGATCAGCTCAAGGAATGTGCAAAGCGGGTGTCTCTTCTGCAGGACAGCAAGGCCAGCTTTATGGAGCGCCCACATCGGATTACGGATGAAAAGTACCAGCAGATGGAACGGATGACCGAGGATGTGGAAGAGGGATTTCAGAAGCTGACGGAGGCTGAGGAGTATCAGAATCTGATCAGACAGGATCTAAGCCGGCTGGACGGCGAGAGGCACGCTTATCAGTACCGCAAGAATGAGGTGATGGGCATTATTTCGGATACCAGAGGCATGGCAGTGATCTGTGTGGTGGCGCTTGGACTTTGCATTTTACTGCTGCTTCTTTTGCAGTTTTTCCTGGATATGGATACGAAGGCGGGATATCTGGTGACGGCGGCGGCAGCAGCGCTGGCGATCACGGTGATCTATGTAAAGCATGTGGATGCCAGAAAGGAACTGCATCGTGTGGAGACAGGAATCAATAAGATCATACTTTTACAGAATAAGGTGAAGATCCGTTACGTGAATAATACCAATCTGCTGGATTATCTTTACCTGAAATATGGTGTGTCCAGCGCGAAAGAGCTTATGGATGCATGGGAGAACTATCAGATTGAAAAGGCAGAACGGGAAAAGCTTCGCAAGGCGGAACTGGATCTGGACTATAACCAGCAGGAACTGCTGCAGATTCTGAAATGCTATCAGATCAAGGATCCGGCCATCTGGCTCCATCAGACGGAGGCGATCCTGGATCATAAGGAAATGGTGGAGATCAGGCACAATCTGATTATCAGAAGGCAGTCACTGCGCCGCCGGATGGATTATAACAAAGAGGTGGTAGCAGGCGGCTCCCAGAAGGAAATTAAGGAACTGGTGGAGAAATATCCGCAGTATGCCAAGGAGGTCATGGCATCGGTGGAAGAGTACGAGAAGAAATTTACAAATTAAGGGAATCCGCAGGCGGAGGTATCCGAAGGTTACAGGTCCACCTGACATTGCCTTGCGGGTAGAATTGCGCAGGGTACGATTTCTGTGTGCGGCGCAGACAGAAAAGTAATGATTATCAAATAAACCGGGTGGGATCGTTACGATCTCACCGGATAGATCATTAAGTAAAAGTCAATATAAATTTTTCTTGCATAATTTTTTTATCTGGTCTATAATAAACTACATCGCACAGGAAAACATCTCTGCTGTGCGTCAAATATTCCGTCAGGAATAGCGGCTGTATTTTCTGATACAGGCTGTATAACCCGTTAACAATTGAATCCGGCAGACAGAAGATCTCATTCTTTTTTGATCCATGCTGTTACTTTCCGTGTGCAGTGAGACGGGCGATGGGCCCGCGATGTTGTCTGACGGAAGTTCAGAGGATCGGACTCAAGTCTTACATCATATCTTTATCATCGACTCGCTCTGCCGCTGTCCACATCGAAAGGAGACTCCTTATGGCAGAATCAAAACACAGGGACATAGTACCTGCAAAGACAGTATTGCAGCAGGACGCACGGCAGGCGGCCGGTCACAGTCCTGCACGAAAACAGAAATCCCGGATTTTCAACAGCCGGTCCCGTGACAGCAGCAGTAAGCTGATCTTCGGCAATGCGGAACTGTGCTGCCAGTTCCTGAGAAATTACATAGATATACCGCTTTTGAAAAATGTGAGGGCGGAGGATATCGAAGATGTCACAGAAAGATATGTGCCCATGTTTACCGAAGAAAGAAATTCGGATACGGTAAAACGTATAAAACTGGCAGGAAATAATACATTGTTTTTTGTATCTCTTATTGAACATAAGACCAAAGTCGATTATAATGTGAGTATGCAGATGCTGCGCTATATGGTCTATATATGGGAAGACTATGAAAAAGAGATGGAGCGGCAGAAGAAAGGTATCAGCAGAACCAAAGGGTTCAAATATCCACCCATCCTTCCGATCGTATATTATGAAGGAAGCGGTAAGTGGACTGCGGCCTGCAGTCTACAGGAGCGTATTTTATTTGATAAGGCATTTGAACCTTTTACGCCTAATTTTTTCTATAAACTGGTTGCATTAAATTCTTACAGTATTGGACAATTAGTGGAGAAAAACGATGAATTATCGCTGGTGATGCTGATCAACCGGCTGCAAAGCATAGCAGAATTCCAGGAACTGAATCTACCCGATGATTATTTGAAAAACCTGTCGGAACATTCCACAGAAGAGATTCTTGATATCGTAGCGAAAGTAACGTCGGTCATGCTGCGGCAGCTGAACCTTCCGGAAGATGAGGTGGAGGAGTTTACGGAACAGGTAAAGGAGCGTAAAATGGCAGTTTTATTTGAGCATTTTAAGTCTGTTGATATACCTGCTGAAAGGAAAAAGGCAAGGGAAGAGGGCTGGGCGGAAGGACACGCGGAGGGACGTGCAGAAGGACGTGCAGAAGGACATGCAGAAGGACATGCAGAGGGACGTGCGGAAGGACATGCAGAGGGACGTGCGGAAGGACGTAAAGTTGGATTTACAGAGGGGTGCACAAAAGGTGAAGCACGTTTTGCCCGGCTCACGCAGGTTCTTCTGAAGGCTGCCCGGACGGATGATCTGGCCAGGGCGGTTACCGATACGGTGTATAGGGAAATATTGTACCGTCAGTTTGAACTGGATTGAAATCATTTTGACGGCTGGCTTGAGCAATTGACAATTTGATCCGGAGCCGGGGAACTGCTGAAGAAAAATGGAGTTAATTATGGAAGACAGAATGCACGTAAACGGAAAGGAATATACAATATTAAAACTGCTGGGGAAGGGAAAGGGCGGCTATTCTTACCTTGCAACGGACGGAACGAAAAAATATGTTCTGAAACAAATACATCACGAACCCTGTGACTATTATCAATTTGGAAATAAGATTGAAGCAGAGATATGCGATTATAACCGGTTAAAGAAAATAGGAATCAGAATTCCGCTTATGATTGATGTTGATACGGAAAATGAGCGTATTTTGAAGGAATTTATCGATGGTCATACCATTTATGAATTGATTTTGCAGGACCGGATGAACACTGCCTATATCGGTCAGGTGCAGGATATGTGTGCATTGCTTTATGAAGCAAACACGAATATAGATTATTTTCCGACAAATTTTGTGGTGCAGGATGAAGACATCTATTATATTGATTTCGAGTGTAACGACTATATGGATGAATGGAACTTTGAAAACTGGGGCATCAAATACTGGTCAAAAACGCCGGAGTTTCTTCAATATGTAAAAGAACATCCATGATTCCGCCCTGTACTGCCTCGCAGATCAAGGCGTTTTATATGTGATTTTGCGGGTTACTGAAAAACATTTTTATGCATTTGATTGACATTATTTGCGGCCATGCACATAATAAAAAGAAAAACAGTCAGAAGAACAGGAGAAAAACTATGAGTACAGACAGGTATGTAAGTCCTTTATCGGAGCGCTATGCCAGCAAAGAGATGCAGTATATCTTTTCGCCTGATATGAAATTCAGGACATGGAGGAAGCTGTGGATTGCCCTGGCGGAGACAGAGATGGAGCTGGGGCTTTGCCAGAACGGGCAGCCTGTGATCACGCAGGAGCAGATCGATGAGCTGAAAGCTCATGCAGAGGATATTAACTACGAGGTTGCAAAGGCGCGGGAGAAGGAAGTGCGTCATGATGTGATGAGTCATGTCTATGCCTACGGGCAGCAATGTCCCAAGGCGGCGGGGATCATTCATTTAGGAGCTACATCCTGTTACGTGGGTGATAATACGGATATTATCGTAATGACGGAAGCGCTGAAATTAGTCAGGAAAAAGCTGGTGAATGTGATTGCGGAACTGGCCGGGTTTGCGGAGCGGTATAAGGAGCTTCCGACACTTGCTTTTACACATTTTCAGCCGGCACAGCCCACAACTGTAGGAAAAAGAGCAACACTATGGACGCAGGAATTTTGTCTGGATCTGGAAGATCTGGATTATGTGCTCTCTACCATGAAATTGTTAGGGTCCAAGGGAACGACGGGTACACAGGCTTCATTTCTGGAACTGTTTGACGGAGATCAGGAGACCATCGACAAAATTGATCCGATGATCGCCGCCAAGATGGGATTCAAAAAGTGCTATCCGGTATCCGGACAGACTTATTCCCGCAAGATAGATACGCGGGTTTGTAATATTCTGGCAGGTATTGCGGCTTCGGCGCACAAGATGTCTAATGATATCAGGCTGTTACAGCATTTGAAAGAAGTGGAAGAGCCTTTTGAGAAGAGCCAGATCGGTTCTTCAGCCATGGCATACAAGAGAAATCCGATGAGAAGCGAGCGTATCGCATCTCTTGCCAGATATGTGATGATCGATGCGTTGAATCCGGCGATTACTTCCGCGACACAGTGGTTTGAGCGGACACTGGATGATTCTGCCAACAAGCGTCTTTCTATTCCGGAGGCTTTTCTGGCCGTTGACGGGATACTGGATCTGTGCCTGAATGTGGTGGACGGGCTGGTAGTGTATGATAAAGTCATCACGAAGCGTTTGATGAGTGAGCTGCCCTTTATGGCAACAGAAAATATCATGATGGATGCCGTGAAGATGGGCGGCAACCGTCAGGAACTGCATGAGAAGATCAGGGAACTGTCCATGGAAGCGGGAGCCAATGTGAAGCGGGAAGGGAAGGAGAACAACCTGCTTTCGCTGATTGCTGCAGATCCGGCCTTTCATATGACTGAGGAGAATCTGTCAGATACCATGGATCCGTCCAGATATGTCGGCCGGGCGCCTGTTCAGGTAGAAAAGTTCCTGGAGGAGATCGTGAAGCCCATTCTGGTGGAAAACAAAGAACTGCTGGGCGTGAAGGCGGAGATTAATGTGTAGATGAACGCTGCATAAGGGGTGGAAAGAACGGAACTGTTTGATCCACAATGACAAGGGAACAAAGGAAGAAACGGAAAAAAGAAGTCATTCGTTGACCTGACCATGGAACAGACTGATTCAAAAGAAAAGCTGGTGTATGAATTGCGTAAGATGAAGGTGTTAAAAAAGTTTATAGTGTTTGGCGTAATCATGCTGCTGTTTGCGGAAACCTCGAATACAGCAGAGGCGGGAGAAACGGAGCAGACAGCCGGTGTGGCAGCCGAGGGGCAGGAAAATACAGAAGCAGACAGCAGGCTTCTTGCGGACTATGAGGATTATCTTGCCAGATTAAATGCCGTTGAGAAACGTCGTGATATTAACGCCAACGGTTTTTCTGTCATTGAGGATCAGATCTTTCCGATGGAGGAAACGGAATCGACCGCTAGTATCTATCTGGTGCCTGCCATGGAGAAACAGCTTCACCGGCTTGTACTGTTTTTTGCAGAGGAGGACGGCACCATAATTTACCGGACGGATCAGCTGGCTGCAAACAACCGGCGTCCGGGCAGTCTGGAACAGCCGGTGGTGGGGATTTCAGCCGTGTCTTTTCAGGATCTGAACAGGGATGGCAGGATGGATATCGTGCTGATCACCGATTGCAGAAACAGGACAGGGACTTATGCGGGTAAGACTTATAAAGTCGGAGATGTGCTGTTTCAAAGCAGCGAGGGATTCTACCGGGATTACAGGATTTCGGATAAGATCAACAGATTCGGCATGAATAAGAGTGCAGAGAGTATCATTGCCTATGTGAGAGATGGTTATTCTACCGAGTTTCTCTACACCGCATCGACGAAAGCAGAACTTCTCAGGCATGGCTTTGTGATCACTGCCGAGCAGGATTATTCCAGACAGTTTGAGAAGCTGGGATATCTTGAGGTGATGCCGGGCAGTTATACGATGGCGGAATTTTCCACCTTTATGATCTATCTGATCAATGAACAGGGTAACATTGTGTGGAGCTTCCAGCCTATGGGAGACTTCGATAATCTGTATGCGTTAAAGGGCATTACCTGCAGGGACATTGACGGGGATGGCATGAAGGACATTCTGGTGCTTGCGCGGTACAGCTATGCGGGAAAAGATAATGAACTGCTGACAAAAAGCGATTATGCCATCTATTACCAGCGCACCAGCGGATTTGAGACAGATACGGAAGTGAAGAAAAAGGTTTTCTGCACCGATGAGGATACGGTGGCGGGGCTTGTTGAGAAGGCAAGAGCCTATTGGGGATGGAGTCCGGAGACATGATAAAAATACTGATTGTAGATGATGAAAAGCCGATCTGTGATTTGATCGACATGAACCTGTCGGCGGCAGGCTACTCCTGTGTGGCGGTTCAGGATGGACTGGCGGCTATTGATGAGGTGGAAAAAAACAATTTTGACCTGGTGCTTCTGGACATCATGCTTCCGGGTGCGGACGGCTATGATGTGATGGAATATATCAAACCTTATAAGGTGCCTGTGATCTTTATCTCTGCAAAACATGAGGTGAGAGACCGGGTAAAGGGACTGAAACTGGGGGCGGATGACTATCTGATCAAACCCTTTGACGTGACAGAGCTTTTGGCCAGGGTGGAGGCGGTTCTGCGCAGATATAACAAGACAGAAAAGCAGATTACGGTGGGCGAGATCAAGATTGATATTGAGGCCAGACGGGTGACCAGAGGAGCAAATCCGGTATCTCTGACCAGTAAGGAATTCGACTTGCTGATGCTTTTTGCAGAAAACAGAAATGTGGCGCTTTTCAGGGAAAATCTGTACGAAAAAGTATGGGATGATGAATATTATGCCAACAGCAGGACACTGGACCTTCATGTACAGCGGCTCAGAAAAAAGCTGGGATGGGAGAAAAATCTGGTGGCTGTATATAAGGTCGGATACCGGTTGGAGATATAAGCGGGTTTAAAGGGATTATTTGCGGCTTTGGAGCATTTCTTATTTTTTATTTAAGCAGTATCGCAGGCAGGCTTGCGATATACATGGGGGAATCTTATGAAATTTTCTCAGAAGCTTTTGCTGTGGACTACGATCATTATAGCCCTCACGCTGGGCGTCAGCGGTTATTATTTTGTAAATTATGTGTTTGAGACATCCCTGGCGCGAGAGATTGATCAGGCGCTGGATGAAAACAGCATCCTCAGGTTTGCTTTTGAGACTGCAGCCCTGAATGTGCCGGTGAAATATGATCTTTTACAGGACGGTTCTGTGGAACAGATTGCTTCCAACCTTGAGATAAGCGGTCAAAGTACAGGACGTCTGATCAGAATTTCCGATGAGGAGAAAGAAAGTCTCTATGTCAGTGACGGTTTTGAGACAGATGATGAACTGTTACATATGACGGATGAGAATATTTATTCCTATCGTGTGATCAGCGTGGGAGACCGGTACTATATCCAGACAGGAAGAAGCGTCAATGCCATGGGGAGAGTACTCTACCTGGAAACACTCAGAGACGTGTCTCAGGTATTTGAAGAAAGAGCTATGGGATTTATGGTATACAGACGGTTAATGATTTTGATGTTGATTTTCGGGATTGTGATCATGTACTTTATTGCGTCCAGGCTGACCAAGCCTATCCGCCTGCTGATGCGGGCCACCAAAGAGATGGCGGCGGGAGATTACGGGTATCGGGCAAAGCAGGTCAGCAGTGATGAACTGGGCCGGCTGACCCAGGATTTTAATCATATGTCGGAGGTGCTGGAGGAAACCATCGGACAGCTGGAAGCGGAAGTACAGGCCAGGGAAGATTTTGTGGGTGCTTTTGCCCATGAGCTGAAAACGCCGCTGACTTCGATTATCGGATATGCGGATATGCTCCGTTCCAGAAAACTGGATGAGGAGAAAAGCCTTCTTTCTGCCAATTACATATATACGGAAGGAAAGCGCCTGGAAACGATGTCACTTCGTCTGCTTGATATCATTGTGACGAAGAAAGACGGAGCGAAAGTTCAGAAGGTGCAGGCGGAGAGCCTGTTTGAGTATTTGCGCAGCATGTTTCTGCCCAATGAAGAGATGGTCTTTGATTTTTCCTATGATCAGGCTCTGGTGCAGGCAGATGTGAGTCTGATTCAGACCGTACTTGTAAATCTGCTGGACAATGCCTGCAAGGCTTCGGAACAGGGGGGAAGGATCGAAGTTGTGGGGCGTGAGGAGCCGGGAGGATACCGGTTTACGGTCAGGGATTACGGGATCGGTATTCCGGAGGAGGAGCTGTCCAAGATCACCCAGGCATTTTATATGGTAGACAAATCCAGATCCCGCAGCAGAAACGGTGCCGGGCTTGGACTGGCACTCTGCACGGAAATTCTTGCTTTGCACGGAAGCAGGCTGGAAATTGAAAGTACACCCGGCGAAGGTACTGCAGCAGGTTTTGTACTGCAGGCGGAGGGAAAGGAGGACGGGCATGAAGAAATCGATTCTTAGTCCGATGCTCCTTGTTCTGACAGTGGGAGTGGTCCTTTTGTCCATATGGGGACCGGAGACGCTTGCCCTGTATAAAGACAAAGGTGTGTTAAACCAGATCAATACCAGCGAGGAAGAGACGGGAGGAGAGGGATACCGTTATCAGCTGAGCAGCAATGAAAAGCTCTATATTTTATCCCGGTGTCTCAATTCCCAGAATGGTCCTGAAACGGAGCAGAGTGCGCAGACCAGGGAAGCGGAGGCTTCTTATCAGGATCTGACGGGCACCTATGCTTTTGTGGTGAATCATAACGGTCCTTCCGGCAAGGAAATCACGGATGAACAGATTTATGAGACTGCCAACGAAGGAATCGCCATGTTAAAGGAACTGGGAGTTCTGCCTGAGAATATCAGGGAAGTACAGGCGGATTCCTATCAGGCTACGCTGTATTCTGCTATTGATGTGCCGGAACCGAGAAATAACGTGGCAGTATGGAAGCTGAGCCTTCTGGGCAGACTTCAGACTGCCAATAAGGAGAATCGCATGATCGATGCCTACGTGGATGCGGATGATGGCAGAATTTATGAATTCTATGTGCGGTCTCAGCTGAAATGGGAGGAGATAGATCCGGACCTGCTGGTGGAGGCATGGGCATCCTACATGGGACTGACCGCTCCAGAAGCATATGAGACAGACAATCCGCTGCTGGAAACGACGCCGTATTATAAAAAGTACGTCTTTTCCGGTACGGGCGGTGAGAGAACAGTTGTCACAGTTGGATTTTACGAGGGAATCAATGAGCTTTTTCTGAAAATATCCAGATGAATCTGTGCCTTGACCGCAGTCGGAGACAAAAGTAACAATGATGCAACTTTGATGCAAAAACGATGTAATTATGATGCAAAAATGATGTAACTATGTTACAAATTTGATGAAATTATGATGCACCCTTCCTGTATGATAGGAACAAATACAGGAGAGGAGCATCATTTTTATGTACGAAAGATCAAGACGTTATTACAGATCACGCAGGAAAAGGGAAGAAATCAAGGGGTATCTGCAGACTCTTTTGTGGGTGCTGACAGTCATATGTATCGTGACCGTATGTCTTGCAATGGCGCTCCAGACAAGAAAAGTATCGAAAGTGGTGGCGGCAGAGACGATTACGCTGGAAGCCTCCGGGCTGATCGATGAAGGAAGGATGATTGACATTGCCCAGGCTGTGACGACGAAGCAGAAGACGGTCATGACAGACGCGGCGAAACATGCCAGAGCAGAAGCAGAGCGCGTGATCGTGATAGATCCCGGACACGGGGGAATGGACGGCGGCTGTACGTTTGACCAGACTGTGGAGAAAGAAATCAACAGACTGATTGCATACAGGGTTGCAGAAAAGCTCAGGAACATGGGATACAAGGTCGAACTGGCCAGAAAAGGAGACAATTATGTGGATAAGCTGGAGCGGGTGGAGTCGGCCAACAGACAAAATGCCCTGCTTTATGTCAGCATTCACCAGAATTCCTGTGAGGATCACAGTGTCGCAGGAATTGAGACATGGTATGATACAAACGATACATCCGGGGAGGATAAGCGGCTTGCACAGCTGATTCAGCAGGAAACGGTGAAAGCTTCCGGGGCGGCGGGAAGAGAACTTGTGGCGGACAGTGAATTGTGTGTGACAGGAAAGACATCAATGCCGGCATGTCTGATTGAAACAGGGTTTCTTTCTAATAAGAAGGAACGGGAAAAGCTGAATACGGAAGAGTACCGGGAACAGATCGCGGAGGGAATTGCGTCGGGGATAGACCTTTTTCTGAATCCCAAAACCATGTATCTGACCTTTGATGACGGACCCTCTGAGGAGTATACAGATCTGGTTCTGGATGAACTTGGAAAAAGAAATATCAAAGCCACTTTTTTTGTGATCGGAGAGTATGTGCGCAAGTATCCGGAGACGGCAAAACGCATTGCCAGGGAAGGACATACCATAGGCATTCATTGTGACGTGCATGACTATCAGAAATTGTATGCCGATGCAGACAGCTACATAGATGATTTTCAGAGAGCATATGATACAGTATATGAAGTGACCGGTGTGAAAGCACAGTTTTTTCGATTTCCGGGTGGAAGCGTGAATGCATTTAACAAAAATGTATATCGGGATATCATTGAAAAGATGGAAAAAAAGGGGTTCGTCTACTATGACTGGAATGCCAGCATGGAAGATGCCACCAGAGAGGATGCAACTTCGGAAGAACTGATTCGCACTGCGGTGGATACCACCCTCGGAAGACGGCATGTTGTTATGCTCGCCCATGACAGAGTAGACCGGACGGCCTATGCTCTGGGCGATCTGATTGAAGCACTGCCGGAGTACCGGATGGAGCCGCTTACGGCGGAAACAGAGCCGGTGCAGTTTTGAGCCAGGGAATCCGGCTCCGGGGAAACTTTTCCGGAAACAATCTGGTAAAACATTTGCACTTGCATTCTGAGTCTGCATATGTTACATTAGGAAAAATATATTTTGCATTGCAAAATCCGAAAGTTTCGTAACAGTCTGGCAGCAGGCTTCGTTGTTGCGATACACCGGTTTTTGAACCGATACAAGATAAACTGAGCAGGCCGGGGCACGTGCCCGGGAGCCGGGTCGTGTAAGACGACAGTGGATACAGACATCTGCGGGACAGTAATTGCGATTACTGTGTGCGCGGGTGTTTTTTTCTTTCAGGCGGAAAGTTTTATTTAAGCAGTATCGCAAGCAGGCTTGCGGTATGCACGGGTTTATTGTAGCAAATGAAACTGCATGACAGGAACATGCCGGCATGGAAATTGTGGAGAGGAGAAGGCAAAGAATGGAGAAAAGCAGAGAAGGACTGACGGGATACGGGCAAAAATCTGCGGACGGCATGGAAGATGCTGTACAGGATTATGAAAAAGTGGCAATGAGGGTTTCAAAAGTCAGTATCATTGCGAATGCTGTACTGACAGTGTTGAAACTGCTGGCCGGCGTGATCGCTCATTCAGGAGCCATGGTGTCTGATGCAATTCATTCGGCTTCTGACGTGTTCAGTACGGTGGTGGTCATAATCGGCATCAAAATATCCGGCAAGGCGTCGGACAGAGACCACCCTTATGGACATGAACGGATGGAGTGTGTGGCGGCTATCGTTCTTGCCACGATTTTGTCGGCCACCGGATTAGGGATCGGCTATTCAGCAGTGCAGAAGATTGTACAGGGTAATTTCGGACAGCTGGCTGTACCCGGTGCGCTGGCACTGGTTGCGGCAATCCTGTCTATTGTGACGAAAGAAGGAATGTATCACTATACAAAGATTCATGCGAAAAAGATTGATTCTGGTGCACTTATGGCTGACGCATGGCATCACCGTTCGGATGCAATGTCTTCCGTTGGCGCACTGATCGGTATTGCCGGTGCCCGTATGGGATTTCCGGTTCTGGATCCGATTGCCAGTGTTGTGATCTGCTTTTTTATCGAGAAGGCGGCCTACGAGATTTTTATGGATGCGGTGGATAAGATGGTTGATAAGGCATGTGACGATAAGGCGGAGCAGGATCTTAGGGAATGTGCCCTTTCACAGAAGGGAGTGCTTGGAGTAGATCTGCTGCAGACAAGGGTTTTCGGCAATAAGATATATGTGGATATTGAAATCCGTGTGGATGGCGACAAGACATTACGGGAAGCGCATGGGATCGCAGAGGAAGTTCATGACGCGATCGAGCGGAATTTTCCTAAGGTAAAACATATTATGGTGCATGTAAACCCGGAGGATTCTCTGCTGTGTTAAATTCATACTTCTGCCAGCCGGGACTGCTTCCGGAAGGCGAATTGACTCTTGTCAATCCATATATTTACAGATATAATGAATCACAGAAGGAAAATTGTTATTGTCCGCCCGGCGGATAATCTGTGAGGGCTGTGGACAGTAATAAATGATTTTTTGTATTGTTTGTGTCGTTGAAACGGCATGAAGAATGGTTTGATAAAAATGATAAAAAGAGAAGCGTATGGAGAGGAAAATCCGGGTTTTATTCGGGAACATATATGCTTCGGAATGGTGGGCAGGGAGAGATGAGAACAGACAAAAGAAGTAAAGGCGAGAGTACTTTCAGGACAGTCGGGAGAGCACATGGGGGCATCAGCAGGAGAAAAATGACAGTCGTTTCGGCTGTGTTTGCCTTTATATTGATGGCGGCAGGTGCGTTTTTCGGAGCAGAAAATACATTGTATGCCGAGGCGTCGGGACGGCCCGTAGCGATCAGTTCCTGTACGATTGCGGGAGCAGACGTGGTCTGCCAGCTCAGTTCAGGAAGCGTTCCTTCCAGTGACGACGGAAAATATTATATTTTTGCGGATGAGGTGTATCAGGACGGTCCCACCGGCAAGGTGGCTGCAGTGGTGGATGCGGGAGCTTCCGTTACGGCAGTTTTTCCTCTGGGATATAATACAGGAGAGTCTAATTTAAGCCGTAAATTTTTAGTTGCAGTGAAACGGGGCGGTCAGATGGTACAGGTCAGTGATGAGCACTACATCACCAACCCGGAGGCGATCGCATCGCACACATCCCCACGGAAGGAATGCGGGATTAAGGGAATTCTGCCGGATCTGACCAAGGCATCTAACGGTGAACTGCAGGAACTGGGTGTTTCGCAGGTCGTATACAATATGTATGTAGATGATATTTGTGTGGATGCTTCTGTGCCGGGAGCCATTCCCTTTGCGTATAACGGACAGACATGGTATTTTAACAACGGTATGGTGACGAAGTTTGATTCCATGATCAAGAGCTTTAACAGTTACGGTATGCAGGTCACGATGGTATTGTTAAACGGCGGCCGCAGTCCTTATACACAACATCTTGTGCATCCTACGGCCAGAGGCGGTGACTGTCCGGGATATGCGCTGAATGTGGCGGACAGTACAGGTACGGAGCATTTGAAGGCAATCGGAGCTTTTCTTGGACAGCGTTATTCGGGACAGGCAGGCTGTGGACAGGTAGACAACTGGATTCTGGGCAATGAAGTGAATGCGAGGACATCCTGGTGGTACAGCAGTTCCACATCTCTGGATTTTAATGTGAATATTTATGTCAAGGCATTCCGTATTTTATATAATGAGTTGAAGAGCCAGAATGCCAATGTGAGAGTATATAATTCCATCGATCAGGAGTGGAACCGGAAGTCCAATCCGGGCAGTTTTCTGGCTAAGGAATATCTGGACCAGTTTAACTACTATATGAACAGGGAGGGGAATATTGACTGGGGGCTTTCCTATCATCCTTACAATTCCCCCTTGTATGATCCTTATGCATGGAACGGACCGGCGGTGTGGGTGAAGCAGAATCTCTCTACGCCTTATATCACAATGCAGAACATAGATATACTGATCAATTATATGCATCAGCCGCAGTTCTTAAGTCCAGGTGGGCAGGTCAGGAGCATTTCCCTGGCGGAGATCGGATTTACATCCAGCTTCGGAGATGACAAACAGGAGGCATCAGTGGCTTATGGATATCTGAAGGCGGCTTCGCTGCCGGATGTAGATGCATTTATGCTTTTCAGGCAGACTGATGACGCCCATGAGATGGAAAGCCATCTGGCGCTTGGGCTGTATGATTTAAACGGGAACAAGAAGCCGGCTTATCATATTTACAAGAACCTTGGAACTGCTAACGCCGGTGCGGCAAAAGCGCGGGCTTCGGAAATTATTGGAATGGATATCGATCAGATGATCAGCCAGAATATTGTATGGACCAGGAGCGGTAACGGGGTGGTTCAATAAAAAGAGATGAAGTCCTGCTAAGGTCACAAAATACGTGACCTTAGCAGGACTAAATCATCTCTGGAAGAATACCAGAAAACGTGACCCTAAAATTTTGCAGATTATGAAAGCTGAATTGTAAAAAGTGTAACTGATGGATTGTATGATTCATATTTTATATCATATTGTTATTTCAGGATGGTATGGAGGAGAATCGGAATATGGCGATCGGTTATTTGGTTATGCAGGCCCGGACGGCACATGATGCGCTGCCGCTGCGCGGCGTGCAGGTTACGGTGCTGGATGATGAAGGAAATCGGATTTATGAACTGACCACAGATGAAAACGGAGAAACAGGAAGGGTTTCTTTGGAGACAGTGGACAAGAGTTATTCTCTGAACGAAAATTTTACGGGTACACCTTATGTTACTTATAATGTACTTGCGCAGGCGGAAGGATTTGATTCAGTATATGTCTCCGATATTCCTGTTTTTGACGGAGAACTGGCAACCCTTCCGCTTATGCTGGTTCCGATGCAGAACGGGCAGAGGAGTGCGGTGCAGACAGAGATTTCAGTGGGCGGTCCGGCGGTTGCCATGAATCAGGAGCGAAATCAACAGGGGCCTGCGGAGACTCCCTATGTCTTGCGGCAGGTAGTGATTCCGAATCCCATCACGGTGCATCTGGGAAGGCCTGATTCAGCGGCCTCCAATGTACAGGTATCTTTTCCGGAATATGTCAAAAACGTTGCCAGCAGTGAAATTTATCCTACCTGGCCGGAAGCGGCGCTGAGGGCAAATATTTATGCCATCATTACATTTGCGTTAAACAGAGTTTATACCGAATGGTACCGCAGCCAGGGATATTCTTTTGATATTACAAACAGCACGGCCTACGATCAATATTTTGTATATGGCCGCCCTATATATGAATCTATTAACCGGATCGTGAACGAGATTTTTAATGAATATGTACGCAGGCAAGGGCAGATTGCACCTTTCTTTACATCTTTCTGCAACGGCACCACAGCGACCTGTGGCGGTCTGTCTCAATGGGGAAGTGTATCACTGGCGAATCAGGGGTATACACCTATTCGGATTCTGCGTTATTATTATCCGGATGATGTGGAGATTGCGCAGACCAATGCCATAACAAACGTGCTGACTTCTTATCCGGGCACACCGCTTCGGCCGGGGAGTACCGGACTTGATGTACAGACGATTCAGAATTATTTAAAAAGGATCAGACGGAATTATCCTGCTATTCCCGGTATTACTGATGCGGCGGGGACCTATGGAGACAGCACCCGTGCGGCGGTGACGTCGTTTCAGCGGATTTTTAACCTTTCTCCGGACGGCATTGTAGGAAAATCCACGTGGTATAAGCTTTCCAGTCTGTACACCGCAGTGACCAGGCTGGCGGAACTGAACAGTGAGGGAAATACGCTGGGAATCGGGACTGTGCCGCCTTCGTCAGTGCTTCGGGAAGGTTCCAGAGGACAGGATGTGATTACGCTGCAATATCTTCTTAGTCTCATATCCGAGTATTACCCGGATATTCCGGGAGTGACCCAGGACGGCATTTTCGGAAGCGGCACGAAGCAGGCGGTGATTGCTTTTCAGCGGAGAATGGGACTTACACCGGATGGAGTCGTGGGACCTTCAACATGGGATTCCCTGTACAGTGTTTATCTTGGAATCGGACAGAATGTGCCGGCACCGGGTCCGTCTCCTGCTCCTTCGCCCGGAACAGGAGAAGATTCGTTCACATATACGGTGCGTTCCGGAGATACATTGTGGCTTCTGGCAAACCGGTATGGCACTACAGTGGATGCCATTAAGCGGATGAACGGCCTGACCAGTGATAATCTGAGTGTGGGGCAGGTACTGCGGATTCCTTCCGGGCAGTCTGCACAGTATATCGAATATACGGTGCGCCCCGGAGATACGCTGTGGCTTCTGGCAAACCGGTACGGCACTACAGTGGATGCCATCAGGCGGATGAATGGCCTGACCAGCGATAATCTGAGTGTGGGGCAGGTACTGCGGATTCCTTCCGGGCAGTCTGCACAGT
>CAJUJP010000028.1:0-2756 GCA_910586615.1 uncultured Lachnospiraceae bacterium | reverse complement strand
AATATACGGTGCGCCCCGGAGATACGCTGTGGCTTCTGGCAAACCGGTACGGCACCACGGTGGATGCCATCAGACGGCTAAATGCACTGTCAAGTGATGCCTTGCAGGTAGGGCAGAAGCTCAGAATTCCGGTGTAACGTAGCTTTAGAGGATTTTTTGCGGAGTCTGGCGGAAGAAAGACAGAAACTTTTAACGGCCGTCCGAAAGATCTGTGTGATTATGGTCATGCAGATCTGAGGACGGCTGTTTTTGTAAGGTGCGGAAGCATGAGGCATAGTGGCGGCTGGGCGAGTGACAGGAACAGTTAAGAAGGTGTTAAGAAGGAAATAGATGAAAAAGCTTGACAAATAATTAAACAAATGTTTAAATGTTCATATAAATAAAAGCTATAAATATAAAAAGCAGAGAAGAAGCGCAAGCAAGAGAAAAAGAAAGACGAGGAATAGACGATATGACGAGGAAGCAAAAGAAAGTTCTGATCCGTATTATTTTATCCGCAGTGCTGACAGGCGTATGCTGCCTGATTCCTGTGGAGCATTCTTATATCAGACTGGGGATGTTTATGATTCCCTATCTGATCATAGGGTATGATATTTTGAAAAAGGCATTTCTGGGAATCATACACGGAGAAGTGTTTGACGAGAATTTTCTGATGGCCGTGGCTACAGTGGGAGCCATTGCACTCGGAGAATATGTGGAAGGAACGGCAGTCATGCTTTTTTACCAGATCGGCGAGCTGTTTCAGAGTTATGCCGTCGGAAAGAGCCGCAGAAACATTACGGCGCTCATGGATATCCGCCCGGATTATGCCAATATAGAACAGGACGGAGAACTGGTACAGGTAGACCCGGACGAGGTTGCAGTGGGTACGGTAATCATTGTGCAGCCGGGGGAAAAAGTTCCCATTGACGGTGTGGTTATAAGCGGGAGTTCATCTTTAAACACCAGCGCCCTGACCGGAGAAAGCCTGCCGAGAGAGGCTGGGGAGGGAGATGAGGTGATCAGCGGCTGTGTCAACATGTCCGGCGTGCTCCGCATCAGAACCTCGAAAGTTTTTGGGGAATCTACAGTTTCCAGGATTCTGGATCTGGTGGAAAATTCCAGCATGAAAAAGTCCAGATCGGAGAACTTTATTACCCGATTTGCAAGATACTATACGCCGGCGGTCTGCATCGGTGCGCTGGCATTGGCAGTTTTGCCGCCGGCAGTCAATATGGCCACGGGAAATCCGGCAGAATGGTCACAGTGGATCATTCGGGCGTTGACTACATTGGTCATAAGCTGCCCCTGTGCGTTGGTGATTTCCATTCCGCTCAGTTTTTTCGGCGGGATCGGAGGCGCTTCGGCGAAAGGCATTCTGGTGAAGGGTTCCAATTATCTGGAAGCTCTTTCCAGAACCACTTATGTAGTATGTGACAAGACAGGTACTTTGACGAAAGGGGTATTCGAAGTTGCCGAAGTGGAACCGGTGGAAGGCATATCGAAAGAGGAATTGCTGGAAACAGCGGCATATGTGGAAAACTATTCCAATCATCCCATCAGCAAGAGTCTGAAGGATGCCTACGGAAAAACAATAGATTCCACAAGACTCAGTGATGTGCAGGAGATCAGCGGTCATGGAGTGACGGCGGTTCTGGACGGCAGAAGAGCGGCGGCAGGGAATGGGAAGCTGATGGAGCAATTGCAGATTGCTTGCAGGAAGCCGGAAAAGACCGGTACACAGGTGCATGTGGCGGTAGACGGAAAATATGCCGGATATATTCTCATTTCCGATGTGGTAAAACCGGGAGCGAAAGAGGCCGTGGCGGAAATGAAGGCGGCGGGCGTAAAACAAGTAGTTATGTTAACCGGAGATGCCCGGAATGTGGCAGAGGCTGTGGCAGAGGAGCTGGGCGTGGATATGGTCAGGAGTGAACTTCTGCCTGCGGATAAGGTGTCCGAGGTAGAAACCTTGCTGGATGCAAAAGGCAGCAAGGAAAAGCTGGCATTTGTGGGAGACGGAATCAACGATGCGCCGGTGCTGTCCAGGGCAGATCTGGGGATTGCCATGGGCGCACTGGGAGCGGATGCCGCCATAGAGGCGGCGGATATTGTGCTGATGGATGACGATCCGGCAAAAATAGCGACTGCAATCGGCATTTCCAGAAAGACGCTGCGTATTGTACATCAGAATATTGTCTTTGCACTGGCAGTCAAGTTTGCCTGTCTGGCATTGGGGGCAGTGGGAACTCTCAATATGTGGTGGGCGATTTTTGCAGATGTGGGCGTCATGATCATTGCGGTGCTGAATGCCGCCAGGGCGCTCCGGTATCAGGATAAAAAGATGGATCAGCGCCATAAAGCGGCGTAGAAACGGAGTAGGATATGACGGAAAAAGTACTGCCCCATGATCACGGGCAAAACGAAGACAGAATCTTACGGGCCCTTCCGAGCCAGGAAGAGTGTGCCAGAACAGCGGAGATTTTTAAGCAGATCAGTGACGGTTCGCGGTTGAGAATTCTATGGTTTTTATGCCATTGTGAAGAATGTGTCAGCAATATTGCGGCGGCGGTGGATATGAGTGATCCTGCGGTGTCCCATCATCTGAGGATGCTGCGGGGAAGCGGCCTGATCATAAGCAGAAGGGAGGGAAAAGAAGTATATTATAAACTGGCGGATACGCAGCAGGCACAGCTTGTTCATCATGTCTGCGAGGAAATGTTCAGAATTGCCTGTCCGCTGGATTGACTGTCGGAGCGTGAGGAGACGAGTAAGGT
>CAJUJP010000027.1 GCA_910586615.1 uncultured Lachnospiraceae bacterium | reverse complement strand
GTTCATGATACACATCCTTTTCATCTTCCGGCAGCCGGGTTTCCGGAACATACTTTAATTTAACGGTTAGCTGCTCCAATAGTTTTCTGACAAACGCTACAAAAAGTCTGTTTTCACCGGTGTCATAGCTCATACGCCGCGAAACAGCCAGGACATTGTTACCGGCAGACGAAATCTTCTGCTTTATATTCCGGCCGGACTGCCTGCTGAGCCAGTTCAGCCCCTGGCTGTTAATCTCTTTCACCTTATAGGAAGGCATCATCACATTTTCCCGAATGATCTTCTCCCTCATACTTTTAGAAATAATCCTGAACGCATCGATCGAACTATTGATTATATGCGATAATGCGTCTTCCTTCGCAGCTTCCCTTCTTCGTTGATCGAGATTATCTTCGATTAACTGTCCAAGGCTGGCATCCGTAAATTCTTTCTCTGTATGACTCTGTAATTTGACAATCCAGTTCCGGATGTAGCATAAAAGCAGTGCGTCTGCCTTAGCTCCGCTGTTTGTATCATCAGTAAAGGACTTACAATACATTTCGTAACTGTCTATTTCCTTCACGACAGACCCTCCTTTGGTACATTTTGATTTTCAGTCCGCGCTTCATACATATCACAGGCCTGTCTGCGATGCTGCGCAAACAGAAAGTTGTAAAATTTTTGCTTTTTCAATTTATTCTGTACTTCCATCTACATCTTCATCTGTACTTTCATCTACGCCTTCATCTGTAATTTCATCCGCTGTTATATTGTCTTCGTCATCACCAAGATACTTTGCACTGCTCCATACAAATTGTCCGTACCCCTGTTCGCAGGCAATTTCAAAATCGTCCTTCAGATTATCAAATCCCTCGTCCGCAAGAAGATCTTCAATGTCTTGCAGACTCTGCCGGCCTTTGCCCCTTGTTTCAATCCCTCTCAGTTTAGGCATGACCTTCTGAACAAGCTGGTCCTCAAATGCTGTTCTCATTTCTTTCTTAAGTTCTTCGGTAATCTGTCCCTGTGCGCTTTGCAAAGCTCTGATCACGGTAGGATAGTTCGCAATATAATATTCTATGGACTGCCATACTCTATGGCCAAGAGCTCTTCCGACCTCTTCAATGTGATCGTTAATCGTCTCAATAATCCTCTTGTAATCTTCAAATACAGCCCTCTGTTCAACCGTAAAATCCGTTTCAAGATCAACCGTGATCCAGGATCTCCAGGTATCATATAACAGTTTCTGCTTTGTCTTCTTAAGTTTCTGCATCTTTGTTCTCTCTGCAAGGTGTTTCGGTCTTGGAAAATGAATCACCATACTGCGGTCAATCACTTTATCCGAAAGTGATTTCGTTGTTTCATCCTGGTTCATCGTTCCGGTCCACAACACATTTCTAACCAGCGGCAATTCATAGGGCGCAACGCCCGCTCCTAAATTCACCTTTACCTTCGGCAGATCTTTCTGGGTCTTTCCTCTTCTTTCTTCGAGTTTGCTTAAGAACTCGGCAAAATAGTGTTCCACATAAGCCAGGTTCATCTCATCAAGCAGAACAATACTCGTATAATTGTGGAATTTACTATCCTTATCAGAACACTGAACTAAAAAGCTGAGTAAATCTTCCGGCTGGAATTGATTATCAATGGAATTAAAAAATCCCAGCATTGACTCCTGGCTGTCCCAATTAGGCTGTACTGCAACAGAAATAAAATTCAATCCCCCGAAAAATGAATACAGTCTGGGAAGCTCCGATTTACCAGTGCCGCTAACGCCGGCAAGCACGGTGATCATAGACCAGTCATTAATCTTTAATGCTGTATGGAACGCATAAAGAATTCTTCTCTGGAATTTTATGCCATAGGCATCACACTGCCGCTTGATGCCATCCAGCCAGGCAATCTCATCCATGTCAACAGGGTAATTTCCCCATTCAAGCTCTTCTGCGGTCATGATTTCTCTCTTAATAGACTGGATTCTTGCTTCCCGGTCCAGTTCTCTTTCTGCAGGTGTTGACAATCTGAGCAGTTCTGCCTGTAAAGACTTTTGTATATTCCTTGCCTCCTCCGCCTCAACTCTTAAGTTTTCATTGTTCGACTCCAATCTGCGTATTGCAGATCGAAGAGTCTGTACTTCACCATCTGTGACTGAAATTTGCCTGATCTCCTCCTGCGCCTGCGCAAATTTCGTCTCTAAAGCACGCTTTTCACTGCTGATACGATCATATTCTATCCTTGTCGTACTGTTTGCCGCCTCATCCAACAGCGCCCTGTTTCTCGCCTCCAGATCAGCTATTCTGGAGTTTATCTTTTCCGGGTCCATTCCATATGCCGCTCTGAGGCTCTGGATCGATTCGTTTGCTGCCATTAAGCCTGCAAGTTCCTGCCGCAGGTTTTCCAATTCATCATTCTTTGCAGCAAGCTTTTGCTCATAAGAATCAATCTTGTCCGAAAACCTTTCCCGGATCTCCTGTTCCAAATTGTCGCCGGCTCCACTGATTCTCTGTTTTTCTCTGTCGAGGCGTCTTTTTTCTCTGATATTGGCGCTCCTGCCAGCCTCCACCTGCGCTTCTCTTTCTTCCAGCTCTATTTCCAGTTCCTGCAGTTTCTTCTCCAATCCGGTCAGGCGGGATGCTTCCCTTTTTGCCCTTTCTTCTCCTTCAGTAAGTTCTATCGTCCTCTGTGCAGTCTCCGCCTCGGCCGCCTGAATCGACTCCTGCCTTGCCGCATTGATTTCCTTCCTGCTTTTCTCCTGGTCTTTTTCTATTTCTTTACGGGCTTCCGCTTTCATAGCCGCAATTTCTTCAACCGCGGCAGTTCTGAAATCATCCAGTTCTTTACCGACCTGTGAGCGAAGCGTATCCATCTCCTTCTGCGTCTGTGTGCGCATCGCCTCAAGTTCTTTTTTTAACTCGACAATCCGCGTTTCTTTTTCCTTTTCAAATTTGCTCCATTCGCTTTCAATCATTGCGATGGTCTCGGCATCTTTTTTCGCTCTGGCTGCGGCCAGATCAGCTTCAAACCTTTGGCGTTCTTCCTGAAGTATTACCTGCTGCTCATGAACTGCCGTTTTCTTCTGCCGTTCCAGTTCACCCTCCTGACGGAGTAAATTACTTCTGTATCTTTCCAGTTTAGCCTGTTCATCAATAAGTTTAGCCTGCCATTCAAGTAATTCCTTAGCGCATGCCTGATAGCTTTTTTTTTCTGCAGCAGCACGCACGCCCTCTGCCGCCTCCGGTCTGCTTAATGCTTCGTTCGGCTTCTTATCGTCCATTTTAAATCCCCCCTATTGCTTTTGCCACATCAATCACGCTGTCTCGAAGCTGTTCCAGTTCCCTGGAATCCAGTTCCAGCGCAACATTGTTCCCATGTTCTCTGTATCCGGTTATGGAAGATACCGTTTTATCAAATTCTGTTTTCTGTAACATCTCAAGCTTTTCATCCGGGCAAAAACACAGATATACCAGAGCTTGTGCACCCAACGTGGTATTTTTACCCGCAAGCGTATCTTTCAGATATTCCTGTTTGACTCCTGTTAAACCTCTTTCAGGTTGTTTTCCCAGACGGGATTTCGCCAGTTCAATCAATTGCTCCTTTGACAACTGTCTCTTTGGCATATAAAAGACCTGCTCAAAAATTGTCTCCTGCAGGATTCTATAGAGCGTATTTACATATTCATATGGCGCAGGATAATGCTCCTTCCCGGGTGCCACACGCCTCCACTCGTTCTTAAGCGTCTCATCCATAACATTGTAATAATACATGGAGCCAAACACCTCCGCCAGCCGAATATCAACAAGCAGTCTGCTATTCTGTTTTACATCATCGGCAGCCGCTCTTCGATTCGCTGATCCCTGATCGATAAAATCAGGCAGCAAATGTTCTATCAGCATGGTAGTGAAATAATATACCTGATCTATATACCGGATATTGATATCATCAGCAGCTGTTTTATGACGTAAATTCTTACACTTATTATGCAGTTTGTTGATCGTATGTACCACACCCGGATATTCGTTGATCACGTCTCTGAAAAAACTATCCTTATGATCGAATGCCTCAATGAAAACCAACGGCAAAGCTATGTACATATTCGGCGTTCCTGAATGGAACATCTTCCTGATATTGTTCCTGCTGACAATTCCGAATAAATAGTCATACCGCCTGATATAATCCACTCCTAACTGTTCCGATAATGTCAGAATCAGCTCCCGGTTCTGATAGGTATCCTGGCGGTACAGAAGTCTCAGTCTGTCCGGATTCAATGGACTGTTCCGCAGATAATTGTATAATGTATGCTCTATCACCGCATAGCAGTTCAGCAGCAGCTGCTTCTGATCATACTGCTCTTCGACATACTCATCCTGCGAAGTTCCTGCCTCCTTTGCCATCAGCTTTTCATACAGGGAATTTATGACATGCACCGGCTGATATAAGTTTCTATAACGGCCTTTATTGGCGCTTTCAAAGTCAAAACACTCTCCCGCCTGATCCTCGCCTGACTGCATATGCACAATCTGTGTTTTTACTTCATTGATCAACTCCGGATGCTCTTTCCTTATGTATCTTGCCAGGAAATCATTATTCGCAACAAATCCGTCTGATACAATTAATTCATCTGTGCTTCCTTCCTGGACAGCAGCTTTTACATGTAAGAAGCAGTCTTCTGAAATTGTATTCTCAATGGCATAATCACTGACAATTTCAATCGGGGCAAACCGCGTGGAACCAGTCGAAATTTTATTGTACAAAATCAATGCTTTTTTGATATGATCCGGCTTTAACATTCGTCCGCCAAGTGCGCCCTGTGGTGATTTAGCCCATATATTTGCGCCGCTGACCACCACAGGCCTGCCCGCCGGTCCATATTCAATCTCTGTTTTCCTCTTAGAAGATTTCCTGACGCCTGCATATTCTAATTCGCCATAATGTACATAAGGCAAAATTTCACCGGTATCTTTTAGGACAAAAAGTCTTGCCTGCCTGTAAGCTACCCTGTTATTTGCGGTTCCGTTTAAGTAACTTTTACCGGATTCACTCACCGTGTACTCATCTTTTTCCAGCAATCCAAGTTCTTTTAATCTTATTCTGACAAAATGAATGATATCTGTGGGAAGACATAATTTCGCAGCCATTTCTTCTCCGGTATATGGTTTGTAGTCCAGCAGCTTTAATACCGCATCCTCAAAAAGGTCAATCCTCTGCCCCGTGACAGCCCTGGAAGGTACCAGGACCTCATAAGTATTACATTGGACAAAATAGTCTGCTGCATGACCCAGAAGCCGGACTTGTGGAAACAGTTCTTCATAGCCTGAATCCTCAAATAAACTAAAGACTTTTTCAAGCGCCATCTGCAACAGCCCCCTCCCTTTCACAGAGCTTCCATAGTTTCCACATACCGGGAACACAGATCTCAGCCAGTTTATCCCATTTCCCGGTACTGAAAATATTGCGGTCTCCTACTACAACAAGCAGTTTCTTCTGTCTGCTCAGGGAAACGCATAACCTGTTCTCTGAAATAAGGAAACCATAATTTTGCAGCCCGACCTGCTCCTTATATTCTCTGTATTTTCTAAGCGCATTCCTGTCTTTCTGCAATTCCCGTTCATCCTGGTTCAAATATGCCAAATCAACCGGAACCGCCTTCTTTGTGCTGCAATCTGTAAATACAGGATCCTTTTTATTCGTCCTTACAACAGACAAATAAATCACATCAAACTCCATACCCTGAAAAGCGTCAACGCTGCCTACGCGGATTTCCCTGACTTGATCCTGATATTCTTTCAGCTCTTCATCTGTCTTAAGCAAGCGCTTAATCAGTCTCACCTGCTCACTGTAGAATGATATAACCCCATATGACAGCTTCTCTCCTGCCGCTGATTTTATATGCTTTTTCACCAGTTCAACTATGGCTCTTGCCTCACAATCCCTTACCCGGCTTGTTCCTTCTTTCCTTTCCGGCCCGCTTTCGTTCGGCATGTTAATCCACATCACAGGTTTGTGATACAGACTTTGTGCATAATATGATTCTGCTAACGGCGAAGAAAAACCTTCGTTGTAGGGCATATAAAAAGTTTCATTGATAAAATTACCCAGCATGGGATGCATTCTATACTGCGCATCAAGGACAATCGTTCTTGGAATATGATCCTGCTCTTCCAGTTTCTTTGCCTTGCCTAAAAGATACTCAAACATACTTTTCTTTATGTTTTCCATATCCAGGTCCTCGATTTTAGAAACATCAATGCTTTCCAAAACTTCTTCATTGTAGATATGCGGCAGCTGTCTGTGATCACCTACAAGAATGATTCTCCTTTTTCCCTGGGCCAACGGAATCATCAAATCAACAGGGCTGACTCTTGCCGCCTCATCCACGATCACCGTTTCGTACTCCGGATGTTCCCAGCGTTCAACACCTTTGGCATCTTTGATTTCACTGCCTTCACTTTGCTGCGTCGTAGCAGAATATACATACAAATAATTATTTAAAGTTCTTTCTACCTCGTCTCGATTTCCCTCAACATCTTTTAAAAGCCCGGAAAGGATTTCCATCTCTTTATTTTCGTATTTTCTTAAGCTGTCCTGCAGGAGCAGATATAGATCTGTCAATTCGCGCCTGGCCTTTTTCTCTGTGTAAACCGCCCTTGGCATACACTGATCAAGAAGATATTTTTTCACCTTGCGCAATTCATCCAGAAGCCCGCTGTCCGGTTCCTCATCAAAACAATCCGATGCCTTTTCCAGTGTGGAAAGCATCCACTCATTCTCCGGTTTCCTTCTGTCAAGCTTCAGTGATTCTAATTGCAAAAGCAGATCGTAAGCATGATCGGCGCCATCATCCATAAAGCCCGCTGCTGTTGTTCTGAGTCTTCTTACAAACCCTGTCATTTCATTTTTTTCACGAACAGCATTCTCTCTGTATTCCTCAAGCAGCTGATCAATCAGTTCATTTACTTCCCTGTCATAATTGAAACGTTTTGCGCATCCGAGAAATGCGGCTGCATTCGCATCACTCGGGTAAGCCTGATAAAAGTTATGTGCCTTC
Source organism: uncultured Lachnospiraceae bacterium (assembly GCA_910586615.1). Taxonomy (GTDB): domain Bacteria; phylum Bacillota; class Clostridia; order Lachnospirales; family Lachnospiraceae; genus UBA3282. The sequence continues at coordinate 51,408 of CAJUJP010000027.1, read as the reverse complement.
GTCAACTGTCTCATTCCTTCTGTCTGCACGAGATCCGGGTTTGACTTCCTCAGGGCATCCGCATAATTTTCACACCATGCTTCTATGATTGCCTCTTTCGTCCTGTCTTCTTCCCCATCTCTATCCCTTCTTCCAAATTTTACAGTCGGCAGGGAATTCACACTTAATCTTTCAATTACATTTTGGACTGCGTCATGTTGAAAACTTGTGATCAACACCTGTCCGTTATTCACAGTCTTCTTGTTGCTGATTTCATTCAATCGCTCAATTATGGCTGTGATAACCGTTGTTTTGCCGGTTCCGGGCGGTCCCTGGATGATTGCTATATCGGGTGTGTTAAGGGCAATATCTATTGCATTCTTCTGCGTCTGCGTGGGCGGATTTTGGAATATTTTTTGTGTTACAAAAGAAGACAGCGGCTCCACCTTAACCCGTTTCTTTGTATCCTCGAAGACATCCGGTAATTCTCCTTCCAGAATCAGCCCGAGAGACCTGTTTGCCGACTCGCCGCATGCAATTCTTCTTCTGGCATTTTTACGCCTCTGGATCTGTCTTTCATCTCCATATATTGACAAATACACATATTTGGCATCCGGCAGGGAAAGCTGGCTCATATCTAAAACAAAACCCCCGTTTTTCTTTCTCAGAATTTTGATGACTGTACCCCGCTGCGGCTTTATTCCCAGCCGGCGTCTTTCCTCCTGGTAATTATCGTAATCTTTCCATGTCATATCCGGGTCTTCCAGATAAGCCGGCATTTCATTTGCAAAAACAAGATACGAATTGTCGCTTATGAGCCTGCACAATCTATCGTACTCACTCACTCCAACGTATACCCCGCCGTCCGTCTCAAATGCCATACTCTTTTGGCTGAGCATAATCAGGCCAACATCTCTTGCGTGGGCCAGGATAAAATTACCCTCTTTCTCGGAATATTCATTCCATAAGTCAAGATAACCCTTATTTTCATCATAGAATTTTCTGGCATTTTGTGACAATACGGCCCCTGTATCCGTAAATTCCAGCGTTCCTATTCCAAGCATAAGATTAGCGGGTTTCCTGCTGCGGTTCCTGATAACCTTTTCAACATATAATTTTTCTTCAAATGCTTTTCCACGGAGCGTCGCATAAAGCCTGATTGACTTGCCATGAAAAATCAATACCCTTTTCTTCTCATCTGCTTCTTCGTGATCACCTTCTTCGTGAACGTCCTCTTCATCATCATTGTCAGCCCGGCCGTCTTTTGACGCATATTTTATCTCTTTTTCGCTGCTTTCAAAAGCAAAGCACGGTTCATCGCCGTTTGTTAATCCAAACTGTTCTCTGAGACGTTCATATACCTTCTCTTCCTTTTGGTCTGCCTTCCACATCCTGAATAGATCCTGCATAACCGTTTCGCTTAAAATGACAGGCACGGCACCCATCCTCTTACAATTACAGAAAAAAACAAAGTGAAGAAACATAACCCCTGCGCCCTGCTTGCCTGACGATGCAGAAATCTCAGCCAGACAGTAATAATGCCTGTTCATAAAATCCGTAACTGTTTTGCAATCGCTTACATCATCTATCGTAAATGGAATGATATTGTCCTTCGTCACAAGCTCAAATGAATTTTCTCCTGTGTATGCAACACGGCCGCTTTTTGAGACAATATCCCTGCTGCCGGCAACATGGCATGAAATATCTCTTAATTCACTTTGTCCGTCTATCTTGATTTCTGATACTTTCATACAATCAGCCTTTCAGTTCATAATTTACAACATATTCCTCACCGGTGAATTGATCGGTAACTTTCATGACTGCCTTATCCCCAAGTTCACATTTACCGAAAATCTTCTGGTAGAATCCATCCTGGTTCCGTTCATAAAGATAACGACAATTCAAGTTTTCGATGACAGCATTTCCGCGAACCGATGTGATGCTGAAAATGCATTCCTCCAGCTCCGAAATGCCTAAACCTTTGACCAATCTCACGGGAACATTTATGGAACCGTACATTTCATGCACATAGCTTCGCGTATCCTCATCATCTTCCAATTCCTGATTCCTGCAAGTCAATTGTATATACTTGTTCTTTTCATCACACCAGGGACATATATCGCTGTGAAAAGGATCATATTCCATTTCACACTTCTTACATTTCACAGAATGGTCCATTTCATAAGCCAAAGCTTCTGCCCATTCTATCATCGTTGGTCTCTTCTGCCTTTTATGCCGTCCGGTCGAACCAAAAGTTTTTTGAAAGCAGTTGTGCAGTTTCCCGCCCACAATGAGCTCATATGGTATTGGAGTATCTGAAAAATTATCGTCCTCCTTCTCATCTCTGATCCAGGCAACGTCACTGCCGCATGCAAAAGTTTCTTCCGAAACCGTCAGAAAATCTTCTTCGCCCAATTTTTCTTCCAGCTGCGGACCGACAAAAGGATGCCTTCCGGTCAAATTCCAGAACAATGCTACCGCAAAAGAAAAAATATCCGAATAGAATGTATTTCCCTTGCCTTTCAGCACTTCCGGCGCCGCATATCCGGGTGAATAGATACCATCTCTTTTGCTTGTCACTGTAATGTAATTGATATTGTCTGCATCTATCATCCATACAACATTTGTATCTTTCGAATCTGACAGATACATATTTTTATCCGACAGGTCACAATAAACAAGACCTCTTGTATGAATCACGGACAAAATACCGGCAACATATAAAAATGCCGCAATCCTTCTTCTTTTCCCGCCCGTGCTGATATAATTTCCAAACCCTTTCACAAATTCAGGATGACTGGCTTCTGATTCGTCCAGCCATGCATTTCTGTAATTTTCATCGCCATATCGAAATGCTTCCTCAAATGAAATCATATGATCCAGCATTTTCATGGAGTACCCGGCACAGTCTTTTAATATGGATTGCGGAAGTGTAATGTTTACATTTGGCGGAACAGGCAGCAGTCTTATTTCATCAAATTTATCATTATCACCGGTATTTACATTGATTCTTTTGGTCTTTGGATCCCATTCTATTTTCAGAAGAATATCAGGTTCTTTTGTCTTATAAACAATCCCCTGCCCGCCACTGCTCAGTTCTCTGTCAATCCGAAAGACATTTCCATAAATATCTTCATATTGCTGATTCACGATTATTCGACCCCCTCAATCATGTACGCGATAGTCTTGTCGTCTGTCCCCGGCCATGATGCAGCCCATCCTTCTATTTCCTGCTTTCCGGCTAAGGCAGACATCTTGGAATATTCCCCAAGAAAATCACGTACAAAGCAGCTGATCTCTTCCGGCTCCATCGCACCAATTTCTATTCCGTCGGAACATGCCACTGCGCCGGAAAATTTTTCAAACTTTTTTTCTAATATCTCAAGATGCTCTTCATCAAATACTTCCATCAGGCAGTCTGTCTCATTTATAAAATATCCCGTCTTTTGATCCATCAGAATATAAGCCGTATCGTCGATCAGGACAGACAGAAAACCATCTCCTAATCGGGCCGCCTTCAAATAATTACCCTGTACCAAAAGTACAAGCATGGTTGCATAACATTGCGCAACTTCGTATTTTCTCACATCTTCTGTCCATTTTTTATGGCATCTTTCCAGAAATGGAATCCAGTCTATTTGTTCTAAAGGCAGTTCTTCCTTTTCAAACTCATATTTTAAGATCTCGCAAATAACCTTCGATCCATATTGCGAAAACTTCTTGCTCCCCATTCCGTCAGAAAGAGCCAATATATATCCATTATGAATCGCATCGCAAATGAAACTGTCCTGGTTTATTTCATGATAACTGCCTTTACACGACACGCCATCTGTTATCATAGCTCCTCCCCTGATCAGAATGATGCCACAGCCGAAATAATATCTTCGGCCTGATATACTTTTTTATTTTTTGAGCACCGCTGAAGATTATGAAGCAGCGCATCGCTTCCCACTGCCACACATACAATCTTATTTTGATGCTTCGACAGTGCATTCTCAATCTCAACATCAAAACATCCATCACTGAGCAGCAGTACAGGGGCATCATTCATTCCTGACGCAAACAGCTGGTTGACAGCACTTACAGAGATCTGTCCACCGTAATTTATTTTTAAGTTTTCGCTGTCATCTACTTTTTCTATCGTATTGCCAAGTAAATAAATGTTTTTTTTCACACATTTCGTCTGTGAAAGAATCGTATGGATCAAATACCTGACAACCGCATTCTTACAATCTTCTGCCATACTCCCGGATACGTCAACCAAAACATTTAATTCTCTGGCCATCATGTAAATACCTCTCTCTTTTACCAGTCATCGCCATCATCATCCTCATCTTCATCCCTTGTAAAAGTTTCCGTTGTCGCTGCCGTCCCGGTCTCGCCTGCAGGCTTTCCTCCTGTCTGAACTGCAGTTGCCGTAACGGACATGCTGACCGTCTTAAAGCAGTCTGCCAGGTCAGAAGCATTCGCTGCATAGAAAACTGCATCCGGATTTTCTGTAAAAGTTTCCAGGACAGCGCGGTCTGCCTTTTCACCAATTGCAACGGCGAAGCGCTGGCACTTGCTTGACCTGCCGTCATGGATGAACATAGCCATGGGATTCCTCCAGTCATCATTAGGCTCACCGTCTGAAACCAGCACGACTGCAGGACGGTAAATTCTCGATGGCGTTACGTCCTTATCATCAATCATGTCTTTGGCCATCTGAATCGCCGTTCCCATTGGCGTCGTCCCGTCAGCCTCAAAGTGTTCAATTCCTTTATCCTGTAATTCTTTTGCAGGTGTATATGGGGTATGAAGCCTGATTTCTTTGCCAAAGGTAATAATTGCCACATCAATGCTCTGCTCCTTAAGCTGTGCTCCAACAAAGGTATCGATCATATCGCATACAGCGCTGTATAAACTGTCAATCTTAGCGCCCTGCATACTTCTACTTACGTCTAACAATAGAATAACAGGTAACTTCTTAACCTCATGTGCCTTGTAGTTATCCGGATTAAATGCCATGTTCTTTTCCTCCATCATAATTTTGCTTTTCATAATAACTTTGATTATAATCTACCCAACAGATAATATCAATTTATCTGTCACATATTACACGACAAATACATGAATCCTTCGGCCAGCCCTTCTGCCGGCCCTGGTCATGCCCACCAGAAAAGATCCCCTAAAAAATCCGAAATGCCGTCTGCTACCGATTCAACCATATCACCTATGCCATACGCAATGTCATCCACGGCATCGCCAATTGCAGAACCAACCTCGTCAAACATGCCATCCGTAATTTCACCTACAACGCCTCCCACAAGAACTGCCGCGCCAATTCCCGCCGCTATCGGTCCAACTACAGGAACGGCTGACGCTGCCAGCAGACTTCCGGCAACACTAATAGTGGTTTCTGCTGCTAATGCAGCTGCTGCCGCACTCAATGCACTTTCCGTTCCCTTTGATACCACATGACCGGTACATTCCCCTACAGAGTCACCATTTACAATTGACTTTCCGACTTCAACCGCCGCGGTAATTCCAACTGCGACAGCTGTCGATCCCTTCACTGCATCTCCAAGACTGGCTGCTTTAACAGGCTGTCTGGTGAACTTATCACCAATACGCTGCGTAGCATTATGTGAAATCCCCGTTGACTGCATCGTCTTTGATACCCCATTCGCCTGCGCTGCGGCATTATACTTTTCAGCCGCTTCAATAGTTCCACGAAGCTGCGCCTGCTGATATTTACCTGACTTAACCTGATTCAACGTCTTCTGCACCCCTGCAGGGCTTACGGTATCCTTATACTGAATACGCTCAATTACCTTGCCCGCCTTTGTTGTAACAGCATCAACCTGTGTTGCAGTAGATGACCTGGTAAGTCTGGTAACAGTATCCGGCTTACATAAATTAGCAAAATTACTCTTATCATTTGCCATAATTTCCAGCGCATTTCCTGCCGATCCCTTTGAGCTGTAAGCTCCTGCCCTTCCAGCCATCCTGCCGACAACAGTTGCTTCATAACCTTCCCTTGCCACTTCCGCTCCAATTCCCATTACCTTTCCTTCGTTATCCTTAGCCATCATAAAATTCCTCCATAAAACCGTTTGCTGTTTTCCTGTTACAGGTATATACTATAATCACTTATTCATCTCTTTTTCGAATTATAGACCCGGGAGTATTTATGAGGAAAAAACATATTTCAAAAGAGCTTCTTGTTGCGTATTTACTTTCAAAGCCAGATACAGATCTTACAAGAGAAGAAATTGTCAGGCACACAGGCATATCAAAGTCAAGGCTGAGTGAATTAATTCATGAAATACGTTCTGATGGATATGAAATATCCACACCCAGCAGAAGCGGCATAGTCAGACTGGAATCCGGGGCAAAAATCGCTCCGGACATTAACCCAAAAGAAATCCGTCAATGGTTGATCCTTCTTGCTTTATCCAAATCCGGGCTTGCAACATATATGGAATTGATCTGTTCCATTCTTTCGATCGCAGATCATACATACCTGTATGACGGTATCACTGCAGATCAGAATTACACAAATATGGATATTTTAAAATACTTAAAGGAATTTAACCCGGCGGCTAAAGATGACATTGACCGGTTCCTGCCGCTTCCTACTTTGCGCAAAGATTTACATGCTCTGATCAGGAGCGGATATGTAGATCAGAAACGTGTTCCATATAAGGGCGGAATCCATGTGGTCTACTCCATTTCAGAAAAGTCTCCTGCCATTCTTTTTGAATCAGAGGATGAACTGTATGACTTTATGGTTTTTTATGACAACTTCAGGGACTCGTTATCCAATACAACACCTCTGGAATCACTGTATCAAAAAATAACAAATATATATGATTGGGAAAGCTATGACAGCGCGGTGCAGATTTACGGAAAGTCAAATCGTATCGGCAAAAATCAACTTGCTCATTTAAATAACTTTACACAGTACCCGTACAAAACCAAATCTTTATGTGTGAAATATATAACTCGTGAATGTGAAAGAAACCTGACGATTGATTCCGGATTGCTATTTTACAGTGCTGAGACAAATTATTTCTATCTTCTCTGTATGAATACCGCAGATGGCGGCATCATGCAGCTTCGATTAGACCGCATGGCCTCCATCCGGGAAGACAACAGGGAAAACAAACATTATAGATCTTTGGAATTTATGAATCTATATGACGAAATGTTTTCTGCCGCATATGATTCAAAGAAGACACATGTAAAAGTTTTATTTCAGGATTTTGGCAATATCCGGGAACGGCTAAATACCCTGCATAGCAGAAGAAAGCACTCAAAACTATATGAAATTGAACCACTTACAGATCACGTACCCCATTCTATCGTATATGAGGACGACTTGCGGGGAATGTCTGCCTTTTCCCGATATCTACGAAGTTTTGGAAGCAGTGCTCTTGTATTGGAGCCTGCCGGACTTCGTGAACTAATGATACAGTCTAATCAGAAAATATTGAATCATTACGAGAACTTGTCAGTACACCAGTGTACAGGCCGGACAGAAAGGGCGGACTATAATGAAAAGAAATCATACTTTTGACATGCTTGGACTGATCATATCTTTAATATTGTCTGATCATTTTGCTGCTTCTGTTACAAGTCTTTCCAGTGCATGTAATTTACCTGTACCGCAAATGAGAAAATATATTTCAATCATATTTGGCAACAGCATCTTATTCAGTCATCTGTCACCGACACCAGAATCAGATGACCAGGATGATGATCCGCTCAAAACAGCCGAAATTTTTCTCCATAAAATAGCCGCCGGAAATGCCGACCATGAAACCATCTATCTGATTGATATGGATGATTTCACCGGCGGCTACCATTTATTACCCATTACGTCAGTGGAAGCCGGCTGCCTGAATAACATATATCCTAATCTGATTCAGAATCAGCGCACCGGTTTATTTGAAATGAAAGATACAATTGATTCGATACCTAAGATTATTTTAGAGAAACAAGACCGGGTGCAGGAAGCCATTTCCCAGAAAAGGAAAATAGAATTTAGTTATAAATCACCACAATTTGATTTATCCAAAATAATTTGCAGCCCTGTTTCTGTCATCCAGAATCTGACCTCTCATATTTTATATATAAAGGACAGTGAAACGAATCACTACAGAATAGACCGAATCAAATCAAATATAAAAATATTGCCGGCCCACTCTGATCTTGACCAGTACACGCCAAGTCCCCTGCAAAAGTATTTTTGGGGGACAGAATATAAAGTACATGAGAACCCGGTGCATGTTAAACTACGAATTTCTGCCGAAACGTCAAATATCATAGAAAAAATCAGAAATGATACTGCTCTTAGAAGGCAAACCTGCAAACTATATTATGATGGAAATGATTACTATTACGAAGATGATATACTTGGTATGCCGGATTTTCGCAGATGGCTGAGAAGCTATGGGTCTTCGATAACTGTTTTGGAACCACAATCTCTTATAAATGAAGTGATTGACAGTGCCAGGAAAACGCTGTCATATTATGAAAACCTGAATACCATCACTGAGCAGGCAAAAGGCAGCGGCTGACGGAAGACCAGCCCTCCGGTCTTCCTGAATCCATTCTTCCTGCATTTAATTTTCGCGTCATGCCGCTCTGTCCTTCTTACGCTTTCCGCCTCTACCTCGTAGGAATAAACCCGGCAATCCTTCCCGCAAACTCGTTAAAGTTCTGTGTCTGCAGGATCACCTTGCCCGGTCCGGTCAGCTTTGTCAGGAACAGTCCCTCTCCGCCCAGGAAGATATTTTTCAGTCCCTTCACCGTTTCGATCTCATACCGCACGCTCCGCTCGAAAGCAACCACATTTCCCGTGTCTACTTTAATAACTTCGCCGGGCGCCAGATTTTTCTCTACTTTATTCCCGTCGATCTCCAAAAATACCATGCCGCTGCCACTGATATCCTGCAGGATAAAACCTTCTCCGCCAAACAGGCCGGCAGAGAATTTCTTCGTAAAAGTTACGTTCAGGTTCACCGATTCCTGAGCGCAGAGAAATGCGCCTTTCTGGCAGATCAGCCCGCCGTTTGCACCCACATCCACGGGAAGCACTTCTCCGGCAACGGTGGAAGCAAAGGCTACCATTGCGCCCGGACGCTCCGCCTTATAAGTTGCCATAAACATTGATTCTCCCGAGAACATTCTGCCAATACTCTTTCCGAGCCCGCCTCTCATGTTGGAATCCATGGTGATTCCTTCCGTCATCCACGCCATTCCGCCGGACTGTGTATACATGGACTCTCCCGGTGCGTCAAAGAGCACCTCCACTGCCGGCATTGTGTCTCCAATGATTCTGTACTGCATAATTTTCTCCTTCCTTTTATCACATGCATATCATTACTGTGTACAAAACACATATTTCCCTTTTCCTTTGCCCCTTACGGGTATAATTATTGCAATATCCAATAATTTCCTGATCAGCTCAGAGGCCGGAGATTCTGTCAAACCTGACTCAGCCATAATCTCCGTTCTTCCAAATACTTTCTCCTCACCGAATCTGTCATATAATTTTTGAATATGCCCTAACGTCTTTTTTGAAAAATTTGTTTTTTGCAGTTTTGCTTCATATATTATCATAATATCTGTATTGCGTTTTTGATTTCCAATATCCTGTTCCTGGTCTGTAATGTCCTGTTTTTGGTCTGCAATATCCCGTTCTTGCTCTGCAATATCCTGTTTTTGGTTCTCAATATCCTGTTCCCGGTCTGCAATGTCCTGCTTTTGGTTCTCAATATCCTGTTCTTGCTCTGCAATGTCCTGCTTTTGAAAATTATGAAATATGCCGCTGATATGCATGGCTCTGTTATGGAGGGGATTATTCTCATTTAACAGCAGGTTTCTCAAAAACAATTCAAGAAATTCAGTCGTCTCATGTACACCGGCTTTCAGATCATTATAATTGGCGCGAACAAGCGCATTCCTGAAATACCATGCATTCTCGGCAAAAATATCATTCGTTGCCTCAAATCCTAACATACGGAGGTACTTAATAAAGAAAACCGCCGTTGTACGGGTATTTCCCTCCGCAAAAATATGAATCTGCCACAATCTTGCCACAAAAAAAGCCAGATGGCTGATCACTTCATTTAGATCCAGACCTTTATAACTGAATTTCTTCTCCTCAGAAATGTCATAATTCAATGTCACCGACAATTCCGTAGCGCTTCCATACAAAACCGTCGCTCCGTCAAGCACCCACTCTTTTTTCGTAATATTAAAATCCCGCATTCTGCCGGCATGTCTGTAGATCCCCTGAAATAGTTTCCTGTGAATCGCTATATATTCTGTGGGTGTAAAACTGAATGCTTTCTCTAAAAGTAATTTTGCGATCCGGGCCGATACTTTATCCGCCTCCTCCGTACGGTCACCGGTCTCTCCTTTCGGATTTTCTTCATAATAACGGTCAAGCAGTTGCTGTGTCTGATCTATTGTGATACGCCCTTCAATATTCTTAATAGCCGTTTCCACCAGGTACTTTGACGGCGTAAGCCCGTCTACCGCCTGCAGACCGATCGCAGTATGCCAGGCATAGCCTTTATTCCTCATATCCGGTTCAGATTGTCTGATATATTCTTTAAAAGGATCTTTTTCCATACCAAAACTCCTGTCTACATTTACCCGTCACACTACAATTATATACGTAATTTAACAAACTCCTATATACATTATACAGAACCCTTTTTCTTTCTTCAATCACTTCCCTTTAAATGGAATCCAATTTCAGCAATTTCTACCGATACATCCTCTTTCCCCTGAACAGCAAAACGGATCGCACAGAATTCTCTCCATTCGACCCGTTCCTGTTTATCACATCATGTTATCTTCCCTATCTCTGCGCTGCTTTTGACTCGATCTATACATCACTTTCAGGCTCTCTTTAAGCCTCCGCTTCCATGGCCTGCGCCACAGCCGCCTCACAGCTTCTCATTGCCAGAATCGTCCTGTCAAACAGGTCATCCAGCTCCCAGCCCAGCATTTCGGCACCCTGTGCAATCACTTCTCTGGAACAGCCCGCCGCGAACTTCTTGTCCTTGAATTTCTTTTTCAGGCTCTTGACTTCCATGTCCATAGTGCTCTTAGACGGACGCATGAGCGCACAGGACCAGATCAGTCCCGTCAGTTCGTCGGCAGCAAAAAGCACTTTTTCCATCTCAAGTCTGGGTTCTTCCTCACTGCAGAGTCCGTAACCGTGGGAACAGACCGCATAGATCATGTCCTCGCCCACGCCGCCTTCGCGCAGAAGCTCCGGTGCTTTCTTACAGTGCTCCTCCGGATAAAGCTCGAAGTCAATATCATGCAGAAGCCCGGTAATTCCCCAGAACTCTTCTTCCTCTCCATAGCCCAGTTCTTTCGCAAACCAGCGCATGACGCCTTCCACGGTCAGCGCATGCTGGATATGAAAAGGTTCTTTGTTATATTTCTTCAGCAGATCAAGCGCCTGTTCACGGGAAATCCTGCTCTGCTTCACCGACTGTTCCTGAATGCTGCCGTCTGCTTTCGTTTCTGTCTTCCCGCTTGTGCTCTCATTTGCGTGCTTATCATTCTCTTTGCTGCTGTCCCCTTCTGCATCACCACTCTTTTCATGCCCGCCATCCGTTCCATGATCAGCATTCTTCTCCCGGTCAGCCGCTTTTTTATCCTGTGCTTTATCCAGGCTCTTCATGGTCGGGAAGAGCAAAACATCGCGGATTGCCGGTGAATTGGTCAGTAACATCACCAGTCTGTCAATACCGTAGCCGATACCGCCTGTGGGTGGCATACCGATTTCCAGCGCATTCATAAAGTCTTCATCGGTAGTATTGGCCTCTTCATCGCCTGCTGCCAGCGCCGCTTCCTGAGCCTTGAAGCGCTCCCTCTGGTCAATGGGATCATTCAACTCAGAATAAGCGTTACACATCTCACGGCCCGTAATAAACAGTTCAAAACGTTCCACGTAATCCGGCTTGTCCGGTTTTTTCTTGGTCAGCGGAGAGATCTCGATGGGGTGATCCATGATGAAGGTCGGCTGTACCAGATGTTCTTCCACGTACTCTTCAAAGAAAAGGTTCAGGATATCGCCTTTCGTATGTCTGTCCTCATAATGAACGCCTTTCTCGTCGGCAAGTTTCTTCGCCTCAGCGGTATCTTTGATTTCATCGAAATCCACACCGGCATATTTCTTCACTGCTTCTGTCATCGTCATACGCGCAAAGGGACTGCCAAGGTCGATCTCCACGTCGCCGTAGGGAACGGTGGTGGTGCCGCACACTTCCCCCGCCACATGGCGGAACATATTTTCCGTCAGATCCATCATTCCGTAGTAGTCCGTATAAGCCTGATACAATTCCATCAGTGTAAATTCCGGGTTATGTCTCGCGTCCAGTCCTTCGTTCCGGAAAACGCGTCCGATCTCGTAGACTCTCTCCATGCCGCCCACGATCAATCTTTTTAGGTATAATTCCAGTGAAATGCGAAGCTTCACATCCTCGTCCAGCGCGTTATAGTGTGTTTCAAAAGGTCTTGCCGCCGCACCGCCCGCATTGGACACGAGCATGGGCGTCTCTACCTCTAAGAACCCCTGTCCGTCCAGATAGCGCCTGATGGAACTGATAATCTTAGACCGCATGACAAAAGTTTTCTTCACGTCTGCATTCATGATCAAGTCTGTGTATCTCTGACGGTAACGGATATCCGTGTTTACCAGCCCGTGATACTTCTCCGGCAGAATCTGAAGACTTTTTGACAGGAGTGTCATTTTCTCCACATGAAGGGAAATCTCGCCAGTTTTCGTGGTAAATACTTCTCCCTCGATACCGACAATGTCACCCACGTCATATTTTTTAAATTCGGCATAGGGGTCTTCACCGATGCTGTCTCTCGCCACGTAGCACTGGATATCGCCCTGCAGATCCTGCACGTTACAGAAAGAAGCCTTGCCCATAATACGTTTAGACATCACGCGACCCGCGATAGAGACTTTTTTGCCTTCCAGCGCGTCATAATTGTCCTTGATCTCCTGACTGTGATGGGTCACATCGTATTTTGTGATCTGAAAAGGATCTTTGCCACTCTCCTGCAGTGCAGCGAGTTTTTCCCGTCTCACTTTCAGAAGCTGGTTGATATCCTGTTCCTGCTGTTCTTTTCCCCGATTCTGTGCTTCTGCCATGTCAACACCTACACCTTTCTCTATATGTTATGCCTTACATAATTACATTTCTAATTTGTCTGTTTTCTGTCCAAACCTGAAATGCGGCTGTTTTCTTTTTCGTTCCGTATCAGAATGCTGCCGCCATCTGCCATATCTCCGCGGCAGCCATGCTGACAGTTTTTCTATAAAAAACAAATTTCTGTTATTGGTGATTTCCCTATCAAACAGATCAGTTGGATCTCTGGATCTCAAGCACCTTATACTTGATCACGCCCGCCTGTGTCTCAACATCCACTTCATCGCCCACCTTGGAACCGATCAGCGCTTTGCCGACGGGTGATTCGTTGGAGATTCTGCCTTTCAGGCTGTTAGCTTCCGTAGAACCTACAATTTTATATTCCAGTTCTTCATTATACTCCATATCCAGGATCTTTACCTGACAGCCGATGTTGATCTTGTCCAGATCCACTTCATCTTCCACAACGACTTCTGCATTTTTCAGAATTTTCTCTAATTCTTCGATCCTTGCTTCGATATCTCTCTGTTCGTCTTTCGCCGCATCATACTCGGCATTCTCGGACAGGTCTCCCTGTTCTCTTGCCTCCTTGATCTTCTGTGCCACTTCCTTACGCTTTACAACCTTCAGATCGTGAAGCTCATCCTCATATTTTCTCAAGCCTTCATACGTTAAGATATTCTTTTTCTCCTGCATGGTAATTCTCCCTTTCTCTCTATATTGTTACACATCAATATGATGTTAAAATCACTCACAACTTCAGTCCTGCCGTTACTAAAATATGCCGCAATCAGCACTGTACCGCTGATGCGCACTGTTTCTGAACTTCATATTTTTCTATAATAACTACTTTTCACTATAGTGTCAAGGTGTTTTAGCGGTGAAATATACGGAATACGGGGCGTTTTTCGCCCAAGCATCCGTTCTTTCCCCTCTGCCGATGCCACGTCAAGATACACGGTCGTGCTGTCCGGCATTATTTTGGGATACCGGAAATCTTCACAATAGTCCAGAATCAGTCCGCAGCATCCGGGTTTTCCGCATTTTAAGGTATTTTGCAGCATCTCATCCTGCTGCCCGCATATCCCGCAGTCACTCCGTGGATCCTGCATTTTGCAAAAATCCGCCCTTCTGCCGCCGTAAAACCTCACATACGGCTCTAACTGTGGCACCAGGCCAAACTCGTAATAGTATTCGTCCAAATAGTTTTCCAGTTCCATCCAGATATCTGTTCCGTCAATCTCTTCATAAAAAATCAGCAGCCGGTTGATTTTTGGCAGAAAGGGCTGCAAAAGCTCTCTGGTTATTTCCATCTGCCAGTCTGTGTCCGCCGGTTCCCCCAACAGTACCACTGCTTCCCCGCTTCGACTGATAACTCCGGCAGCATACTGTTCTGTCAGGTATTTTACGATCATCCGCAGGGTATCTCTGCGAGGCTCCCAGCTTTTGCCGTACTGCTCCGTAAGCATTTCCATAATCCGGGGATGCAGCCAGGCATCAGCCATTCCCTCCGTGCGATGGAGCACATTTTCCATGGCTTCCGACAGGATGTCCGGTTTCCATGGTCTGTGCCTGTAATAAAAGGGCGGCACAGGGCACCCGATCACGTCAAATTCTGCCCTACCTGCTGTCTCTCCCTCGGAAACCCGGCCATGCGAAAAACCGGTTCCAGGCGTTACATCCTCCTGCCCGCCAAACACCCGCGCCTCAAGAGACACTTCCTGATACCAGTGTCGTTTCGCCGAAGCAGTTCTGCTTTCATGATTTATTTGTTCCGTCATCGGATAATAAAAGACGATTTTTTCCCTCTCCATGCCATAGTATATGCCCCACCAGTCTCTCCAATTCCTCAAACTTTTCCACCAGATTCACGCTCTGGCGCAGTCTGGCGGAATCAGGCATACCTGCCGTATACCATGACACATGCTTGCGCATCTCCCGGATACCCGTATATTCTCCTTTACAGGCAAGCTGCAGCCGTGCATGACGCAGAATCGTCTGCACAATTTCTTCCGAAGCAGGTTTCGGCAGGACCGTACCATCCCGCAGATATGCCCCGATCTGCCCGAAAATCCAGGGATTTCCCCTTGCCGCCCGGCCGATCATAACACCGTCACAGCCCGTCTGCCTGAGCATTTTTTCTGCGCTTGGTCCATCAGTCACATCACCGTTGCCGATCACGGGAATGGTCAGCTTTTCCTTCACCTGCGCAAGAATCTCCCAGTCGGCTTCCCCTGTATAATACTGTTCTCTCGTCCTGCCATGCACCATCACGGCCGCCGCGCCCGCATCTTCCGCGATCTTTGCGATCTCCACCGCATTCACATGATCTTCGTCAAATCCTTTACGGATCTTAACCGTGACAGGCTTGTGAACCGCCTGCACCACCGCCGACACGATTTCTCCCACCAGCCTGGGTTGTTTCATCAATGCAGAGCCTTCTCCATTACTCACCACTTTGGGCACGGGGCATCCCATATTGATATCCAGAATGTCAAAGGGCCTGTCCTCGATCTGCTTTGCCATCTCACTTAATATGTTTGGATCGGAACCAAACAGCTGCAAAGACACCGGCCCTTCATCGGGATGGATCTCAAGCAGACTTTCCGTATTCTTGTTTTTATAAAGAATCGCCTTGGCACTGACCATTTCCATACAGCAAAGGCCCGCTCCCTGTTCGCTGCACAACAAACGAAATGGCAGGTCACTCACGCCTGCCATAGGTGCCAATATGATGTTATTATCCAAAGTGACGT
The DNA here is from genome assembly GCA_910586615.1 of uncultured Lachnospiraceae bacterium. Lineage (GTDB taxonomy): Bacteria > Bacillota > Clostridia > Lachnospirales > Lachnospiraceae > UBA3282. The sequence goes on along the minus strand of CAJUJP010000027.1, from coordinate 35,498 downwards.
TTCCGATCGTCAGCTTATGCAGTAAATCTTTCATCCTGCCTGATACCCGTTCCTTTCGTTCCACATAAATCCCGGTCAAATCTCTCTGTAAAAATAAGAAGTATTTTCGCTTTAAGCACCCATATATTCAGACGTTTGCCGGCCGTTTTTAAACAGCTGCCCGGTGCTCTGCTCACAGAGATCAGACTGCATCACTCTTCCTCTTCCAGCACTGTCTGGTCATGCAAAATAAACACCCTGTAATACAACTGCAGAGATTTCAGCATTTCCTGCCTGTTTCTGCGGATTTCACCAACCAGAAGGCCGCTGCTGATGTCATCATAGAGCAAATCATCCTCCTCGGCATCCGTTTCCAGTGAGATGCTGCCGTCCTCCTCAAATACAATGGTAAAAATACCGCCCACTTCTTCCGTAAAAAGCACACAGATCACATGCAGTTCTTCCTTGATGGACTCTGGAATCGCCGCAAACTGTTCATTAAAATAATATTTTTGCTCATAAGCATTGGCGCCGCACAGCACCACTCGTTTATCCATTCCTGCACCCATGCCTTTCTTCCGCCGCAGCGTTTCACCCTCCGGCAGTACCGTCACGCTTGCCTGCATCATAATTTATGCACTTGAAATGCTGCAAACCGGACTTCTTACATATACGTCCTGTAAGCACTTCTATCATCTCCTTGCATACCGCAGGCTGACTGCAATACTGCCTGTGCTCTACACATATCCGTACAATCCGCGCACCGACACTTCACCGGCATATACCTGCACAATCTCACCGTCTTCCTTCTCCACAAGAAGTTCGCCTCTGTCGTTGATGCCGCGGGATATGCCTGTATACTCACCCGCCGGATCCAGCACCCTGACCTGTCCGCCTATTCCCTGTAAATATGTCTGATAAGCTTCCCTCAGGCCGGACATATCAAGCGTCTCCAAAAAAGTTTTATAATTTTTTTCAAATCTGAGAAGCGTCTTCTCCAACAGCCCGGCCCGATTGATCTGCCGTCCCGTCTCTATCCTAATTGAAGTGGCTGTGTTCCGTATCTCTTCCTGAAACTCCTCCGGGCTTGCAGTGTTCACATTGATACCTGCACCCGCCACCAGATACTGGATCTCATCCATCTCCGGTGTCATGGTCATCTCTGTCAGCATACCGCAGATTTTCTTCTTATTCAGCACAATATCGTTGGGCCACTTGATTGTGATAACGGCATTTTCTGCACCTGCCGCAGCCTCTTCCACGGCCTCCGCCACACTCAGTGCCATGACCAGTGTGACCATGGAAGCCTTGTCGGGCGAAAATTCCGGCCGCAAAAGTATGGTAAAAGAAAGTGCCGTGCCAGACAGCGTCTGCCATCCTCTGCCTCTGCGTCCCTTTCCTGCATTCTGGATATCGGCCACCACCACGGTTCCGTGAGGATCTCCCTCCTCACCGCAGCGTTTCGCATCATTATTGGTGGACCCTGTAACATCATAATAATACAGCTTCCGCCCCGCCCATTCTGTGGTCAGTCTGCTGGATATCTCGCTGGCGGAAAGGATATCACCGGGTTCCTCTGCCAAACGGTAGCCTTTGCTTGAAACCGACTCGATCCGGTAACCTTCTTCTTTCAACTGGTTGATCACCTTCCAGACCGCCGTCCTCGTGACGCCGAACCTGTCGCAGATCTGCTGTCCCGACACATAATCTTCACTGTTTCTCAGTAATGCTAAAATATCTGTTTTATTCGTCTTCATCTTTATTTTATCCATATCATCTGTCATGACTGAGGACATATACTCCTCTGATTTCAGATCGCCCCAGCACACAAAAACATACTCCGCAGTGTGAACCGCCGGCTTCACCGGAATCCGCCTACAGTTTATATTCTCCCAGCGTCACCGCCATCACGGCTTTAATGGTATGCATACGGTTTTCCGCCTCCTCAAACACGATGGACTGTTTCGACTCAAACACTTCGTCCGTCACTTCCATCTCGCTGATGCCGTACTTTTCACTGATCTTCCTGCCGATTCCGGTGTTCAGATCATGAAAAGCGGGCAGACAATGCATGAATACCGCATTTTCGCCTGCGTACTCCATCACCTTCCTGTTGACCTGGTAAGGCATCAAGTCATGCAGCCTGCTGTTCCACACCTCTTCCGGCTCTCCCATGGAAACCCATACATCGGTATAGATCACATCGGCTCCGCCTGCTCCCCCGGCCACATCCTCCGTCAGCGTAATTGTACCGCCAGTCTGTTCCGCGATCTCCCTGCAGGTCGAAACCAGTTCCGGTGCCGGAAAATAGTCCTTCGTGGTGCAGGCAGTAAAGTGCATACCCATCCTGGCACATGCCACCATAAGAGAATTTCCCATATTATAGCGTGCATCTCCCATATATGTCAGTTTAATGCCTTCCAAATGCCCGAAATGCTCCCTGATCGTCAGAAAATCAGCCAGCATCTGGGTCGGATGAAACTCGTTGGTCAGTCCGTTCCACACCGGAACACCTGCGTATCTGGCCAGTTCTTCCACGATTTCCTGTCCGTAACCGCGGTACTCGATTCCCTCATACATGCTTCCCAATACTCTCGCCGTATCTGCGATACTCTCCTTCTTGCCGATCTGGGAACCGGAAGGATCCAGATAAGTCGTGCCCATGCCCAGATCATGTGCCGCCACCTCGAAGGAGCAGCGTGTCCTCGTACTCGTTTTCTCAAAAATCAGCGCCACATTTTTGCCTCTGTGGATGTCCACAGGAATGCCTTTCTTTTTCTTATCCTTCAAATCAGCCGCCACATCCAGCATGTATGTAATCTCTTCCTGTGTAAAATCCAGAAGTTTTAAAAAATTACGTCCTGTTAAATTCATGATGTCCCCCTTTTCTATTGTTCAGCAGCAGTTCAGCCCTGGGCTTCCCTGTCATGCTGCATGATTCATTCCATTTATAGTTAACGACATTAGAAATCTCGTTTTCGGCCTTGCAGAAGCTGCCGTATATGGATTCTGCAAGAAGCGGAAACAGAAATTTGTTATGTCGTTTACTATATATGATACGTAATCGACAATGGGACGGCTCCGCAGAACCATCCCACTATATTGAAACCCATGTGCCGGCCGGCTTTCCTTTTCTTCCGGTCCGCCAGCTATAAAACATGTGTTATTCCAATTGTCATCCCGATACGCCGATTTACAGATATGACCGAGCAGAATCTTCATGCCCAAACAACCTGCTGCAGCGATTCAGATCTCAGCCCTTCCTCTATTTCCATACTTCCTTCAAAGAGGATGCAAGACCTGCCAGTCCCTGAATCTCAGACGGAATGATGATCTTGGTCGCCTGACCATCCGCAGCTTTCTCGAATGCCTCAAGGCTCTTGATCTTCAGTACGGCCTCATCAGCGCCCGCCTCACGTACCATTCTGATACCGTCGGCAGTTGCCTGCTGTACCTTAAGAATCGCCTCGGCCTCACCTTCTGCCTCACGGATCATCTTCTCCTTCTGTGCCTCTGCACGCAGGATTGCTGACTGCTTCTCAGCCTCAGCCTCAAGGATTGCAGATTCTTTCTTACCTTCTGCAACCAGGACCGTAGATTTCTTCTCACCTTCCGCACGCAGAATCGCCTCACGACGTTCACGCTCCGCCTTCATCTGTTTCTCCATGGCATCCTGTATCGCCGCCGGCGGAATGATGTTCTTAAGCTCCACACGGTTTACCTTGATACCCCAGGGATCTGTAGCGATATCCAGAGAAGCCCTCATCTTTGTGTTGATCACCTCACGGGATGTAAGCGTCTGATCCAGTTCCATCTCACCGATGATATTTCGCAGCGTAGTTGCCGTCAGATTCTCGATCGCCATGATCGGATTCTCAACGCCGTATGCAAAAAGTTTCGGATCCGTGATCTGGAAAAACACTACCGTGTCAATCCGCATGGTTACGTTATCCTTCGTGATCACCGGCTGAGGTGCAAAATCCACCACCTGCTCCTTCAAAACAACTCTCTTGGCCACCTTATCAATAAAAGGAACCTTAATATGCAGACCTACAGACCATGTCTGCTGATACGCTCCCAGCCGCTCTACTACGTAGGCGTGCGCCTGCGGAACGATCTTGATACAGGACAGCAGAATAAGCACTGCCAGAATCAAGAAAACCACTAATACAATAAGTCCACCCATGATCAAACCTCTTTTCTTTCCTCAACGACCAGCTTCACACCGTTGATCGCCAAAACTGTAGTCACTGTGCCGACCGGAAGCTTCACACCGTCCACTCTCGTCCTCGCAGACCACTCCATACCGCCCACATTGACCTGTCCGATCCCTTGCAGATTATCGATCTCGCTGATCACGATCGCCTGACGTCCCACCAGACTCTCCGCATTGGTTCTGACTCTGTCTTTGTTAAAGTACTTCACCGCAAGCGGTCTTGTGGAAAAAATCAGCACGCCGGATACCACCAGAAACAGAATCACCTGTACGGCAACCGGTGCATGGAACAACGCTGCAATTGTAGCAGCAAGTGCCCCGCCTGCAAACCAAATGGTCGTGAGCCCCATCGTGAGCAGTTCTATAACGACTAATACCACAAGCACAATCAGCCAGAACACCGTCATGCTCAAACTAGCCACAATAGCCATAAGCTCTCACTCCCTTTCCTGCCAACTACCCGATATTTACCCCGGTCCGCCTCCCGGATCCGCAATCTGAGTCGTGTAAAACAAAACAGCTGCAAAAACCCGATAACTGCCGAACCGTTACAAACATTCTACTATATAATGCACACACTTACAAGTAGCAAGATCCCCGATCTCTACCCGCACGCTCCTCTGCTGTCACCCAGACATGACTTAGTTCTACCAAAATACCTGATGATCAATCAGCAGCCCGTCATGGTTGCCCGCTCTCCTGAAATGCGTTGCGCCGCCCACGTTCGTCTCGCCGTTGATCGCCGCCCGGGCCGCCTCATAACAGCTTTCGGAAATATTACCGCTGGTGTATACTCTGGCCACTTTACCGTTCAGTGCCGGCGTAAACTGGCCGGATGCAAAAATAACACCAGATATTGTATTCGGATAAGCTCCACTCCTGACACGGTTCATAACCACCGCACCTACCGCCAGTTTTCCGTTGGATGTCTCTCCGCCTGCTTCGCATTGGATCAGTGCCGCCAGCAGTCTCGTATCATCGCCTCCCACTACGACAGCGCCCTGATTCGCATACAGCTTCGCCTGACGCTCTGCCTCTTCTCTCTTTTTAATAGCCGCCAGCGTCTCTCCCTCATCAATATGAAAATCCAGATCCACATATTCTGCCTGAACATAGCCGGTCTCTTCTCCATACTCAACACTGATCCAGTTGTCATCCACAATTTCAATAATTTCCAGTTCATCATCTCCTGTGAGAAGTCCGATCACATCCGCCCCATTATCCGGCTCCGTCCGTACCCGCAGGATCTCCGTCTCGATGGTAACGATCAGATTACCCACATCGTCTGCCATCGCCTCGGCATCCTCTCCAAAAAGAAGATAGTCATCACTTGCCCAGCCAATCAGGTCTCCGCTCTTGAGTCTGGTCCAGCCATCCTTGCGCTCTAATATTCTGCCCCCGCAGTCTTTATATAATACGCCCACTTTATCAGACTCTTCGGTAGCTTCCAGACGCACGTTCATGGCCACCTGCACATTAACCATAACAAGATCGGACTCATCACTGCTCCGGGTGCTGTTAGACTCAGCCATTTCGGTCAGTTCCCTGATCGTCTGTTCGTCAGCGCCTCCCGTTGTAGGATCCACGATCTGCGATATACCGACGCTCAGGGAATCCAGATATTCCTTTCTGGTAGAAGCATCGGCTTCCATATAAAACATCCCCGACAGACTCAGACAAAGAAGAATACCTGCACACAGAATCCGCGCTCTTCTGCCTCTCAGCATAAACACAATCCTCCATCATCACTCAAAAATATAATAAATATAATACTAAAATATTACAAAATTGTTAAATCCGAAGTTTGGATAATTTTAGCAAAACACCTATTCTTTGTCAAGTTTATACAGCTTGTCTTGTTTTTATGCCTGTTTTTCTAACGGTATTGGAAATTTCTCCGCTTTTTCGAGTTCGCGAAGCGAATCTCGTAAACGAGCTCTGCTCGTTTTTTTACAGTTTTTTTGACTGTTCTACCGCCGCTGTAAGGGCATCCATGACCGCTCCGCGCATTCCTCTTTCTTCCAGTACCCGTACACCCTGAATCGTAGTGCCCGCAGGAGAGCAGACCATGTCTTTCAGCTCACCCGGATGTTTCCCGCTCTCCAGCACCAGCTTTGCCGCGCCATAAACCGCCTGTGCCGCAAATTCGTATGCCTGCGTCCGGGGCATACCCGCCGCCACTCCTGCGTCCGCCATTGCTTCTATAAACATAAAGACATAGGCAGGAGAGCTTCCGCTGACCGCCCCCACCGCATCCATAAGATGCTCCGGCACCAGACTGGCCCGCCCAAAACTTTCCATCAGTCGAATACTGTAGGCCATCTCCTCTTCGGAAACTCTGTCATTCACACAGACACCAGTGCATCCTGCGCCCACTAACGCCGGCGTGTTCGGCATACAGCGGACTAACTTGATCTCTCTTCCGAACGCCTCCTCGATCCACCGGAGGGTTTTGCCCGCCGCAATACTGATGATCAGTGTATCTTCGGATACTGCATCTCTGATCTGTTCGATCACCTCCTGAAAAAACTGAGGCTTCACCGCAAGGATCAGAACCTCCGCCTCTCGCGCCACATCTTCATTGGACTGCCGTGTCTCTATACCATATGCCTCCGAAACAGCCTCTCTTGTTTTCTCTGTTCTGGCTGTACCGACGATATCCCCCGGCTGAACCATCTGGTTTTGCAGCATACCGCCGATAACCGCCTTCGCCATATTTCCTAATCCGATAAAACCAATCTTCATCTTCAATATCCTCCTCTCTCTTCGTCCGGAAATCAAAAACTACCCGAAAAAGTTTCTTTTCTCCGAAAGCAATCCATACAATTTCATACACAGCCATATACATACAGTTTTCGCATTATATAACAGTTGGTATTTATCAAAATTCCACCAGTGTCATTTGCTAAATCTAAATATAATTTATTATTTTCTCTTTTTCATGCACAATATGCACACAGACAATCCGTGAACAGCCTTACAGTGCACATCCGGTCAAAAACATTTTCTCTCAGGCTTCTCCCGCCTTTATGCCATTCCACATGCTTTTCGCTTTTTTCATATATTCCGCACATGCATTCCCGCAATACGTCATAATGCACGTTTTCATATATTCAACACATACGTTCCCGCCACACATCATAATATACGGTCGCCTATTAATAACTATCGTAATTTTAATGCCATGGTTTTACGGTCAGAAATCTCCTTCAATCAAATCGTGATTAAATTATAATTTAACACATTTATCTTCTTCTCTGCCGTCCGGCTTCATATAACAGAATGGAAGATGCAACGGCGGCATTCAGTGATTCCACCTTTCCTGCCATGGGGATTCTGATATACTCATCGGCACTTCCTGCAGTTTCTTCCTTCAATCCGGCACTTTCATTGCCAATCACAAAGGCAGTCCCTTTCCGGTAATCATAACAGTCGTAATACTTTTTACCCTTCAGATGTGCGGCATAAACGCTGATATTATGTTCCTGCATGGTACGAATCACTTCGCAAAGATCATCCACATAGAGAAAGGGCACTCTGTAAACAGACCCCATGGTGGAACGTATGACCTTGGGATTGTATACATCCACAGTCTGCCGGCTCATAATGATGCCATCCACACCGGCACCTTCTCCGGTACGAAAGATTGTACCCAGGTTGCCGGGATCCTGCAGATCTTCCAGCAGAATAAACAGCATCTGCCTCCCGGATCTCCGGAGACCTCCCGCATCAATGCTCTTTCTGCCATCAGGTTCCACACCCGCTCCTGAGTTCATCACAATGCTCATCCCGGAAGAATTCATACGATACTTCCCGGCCAGCATGTCCGCCAATCCATAGTGAAACTGCCTGACCAGACAAAGAACTCCCTGGGGTGTCTTCGTATCAGCCATCTTATCAAACACATCATCCGCCACAATCTCACAGGAAAGCTTGCGCAGCTTCTCGCCGTACTTTTCCCGCATCTGCGTTTCCATTCTCCGGGCAATATAAACTCTCTCAATCTGAGCGGCAGGAGCCTCCTCAAACATCTTGATGCCTTCCGCCACAAAAACGCCCTGCTTATTACGGGCCTTTGCTTTCTGCATAAACTGCACCACATCTCTGACTGCCCGATTACTGCTGCTGGTGATCATATCCACTCCTCGCTTTTCCGGCAGTAATCCGTCCCATGTTCCGTCACCGGACCAGATCACCGCCCTTTTCTTTTCGTCCATGCTTCCGCATCATACATCCGTCCGATGCAAAATATGAAATGTTCCGTATGCCGCCGGATATCCATTCCACATAAATACAACAAATCCCCGCAAACTCATCATCTGCGGGGAATGATCTTCATCATACAGCTTCTGCGGCCTCTTCCTGCACTTTACGTTACCTTTATGTGAGCCGCCGGCATATCCTGGCATTCCTTAAAGAGCCAGAATCCTGGAAACTTCAAACTGATAATCGGAAATATCTTTCTTCATATTTAAAGCTTCCTCAATATCAAAGTCAAGGAACACGCCATGCTGGTATCCGACCACTCTGTTCGTCTTGCCTTCACAGAGAATGTCCGCCGCATATGCACCCATAATGGAAGCATAGTAACGGTCTTTACAGGTGGGTGAACCGCCTCGCTGCATGTATCCCAGAATGGTGGCTCTTGTCTCAATGCCCGTGGCCGCCTCAATACGTCTTGCCATGGAAGTGGAATGTCCGATTCCCTCTGCATTGATAATGATATGATGGGTCTTGCCGCGTTTCCTGTTCGCTATGATGTTATTAATGATCTGCTGCTCGTTATAGTCATATTTTTCCGGCAGCAGAATATCCTCGGCGCCGTTGGCGATGCCGCACCAGAGTGCGATGTAGCCGGCATTCCTGCCCATTACCTCGATGATACTGCAGCGCTCATGGGAAGAAGAAGTATCCCTGATTTTATCTATAGCCTGCATTGCCGTATTGATCGCCGTGTCAAAACCGATGGTATACTCGGTACAGGCGATATCAAGATCAATTGTTCCGGGAATGCCTATGGTATTGATTCCGTGCCTTGCAAGAGCCTGTGCCCCGCGGTAAGAACCGTCGCCGCCGATCACAACCAGTCCGTCGATGCCGTGCTTATGGCAGATATCCGCACCTTTCTTCTGGCCTTCCTCCGTGCGGAACTCCGAGCACCGCGCCGTCCCCAGAATCGTACCACCCTGCTGGATCGTGTCGGACACCGTCCATTTCTGCATGTCTATGATCTCTTCATTCAGAAGGCCGCGATAGCCTTTCTTGATTCCCTTAACACTGACGCCGTTTGCAAGCGCCTTTCTGACAACCGCACGGATCGCTGCATTCATGCCCGGCGCGTCGCCGCCGCTTGTCAGAACACCTATCGTCTTGATCTGCTTCGCCATATCTACACCCATGCCTTTCCATATGCACCTTTTCATGCATCTCTTCGCTGTTTTTCTAACAGTATTTTACTCTATACATGCCCGCATTTCAATCTTTTTTGAAAAAGACCGTCTCCGTCTATACCACCTTCACATTTTCGGCCCCGTACAATTCCGAGAGGCGCGCCACCAGTTCCTCCCCGGCATCCACGTTCCAGTTCCGGGGCAGAGGATTCATGGCCTTGGGATTTTCCACGTAAATGACCACGCTGTCCTTCCCTTCCGACTGCCGGATGGCATCAAAAAGCTCCTCTTTGCGGTTCTCGTATGCCTCCTTCGTGGGGAACTTGATCCACAGCTTTCTGGACACATTTTCAAAAGGTGTGATCTGCTCACAGATCAGTTTTCCGTCTTTTTCCTCCTCCACAGTCACCCTTCCCCTGATAAAAACCTTGCTGTCCTCCGCAATCTGGCTTCCGTGCTGCTCATACTGTTTCGGAAAAACAATCACCTCCACAGTGCCAACCAGATCTTCCACCTGCAGGAAAGCCATAACCCGCTCATTTTTCGTATACTTGATCTTTTTTTCTGAAATAAGACCGCCTATGGTGGCCGTAGCTCCGTCCCGCACCGCCGTCTCCTGGGTCTCCTCATCCGGCACGAAATCCGCCGTGGTGTTCGTAATGTTCTTGCGCCACATCTCCTGATATTCTTCCAGCGGATGACCACTGACATAGATCCCCAGCACCTCTTTCTCGAAAGCAAGCTTCATCTCCTTGGAGTACTCCCCCACATCGGGAAGCTTGATCTCGAAATCTTCCTTCTGTTCCTCGTCCACAATGTCAAAAAAGGAGATCTGGCCGGCCATATTATTCTTTTTATCATGCTGTATGCTTTCCAGAATCCGCACGTACACGCTCATGTACTGCTTCCTCGTGCCGCCCAGACTGTCCATGGCACCGGCTTTGATAAAATGCTCTATGGCACGTTTATTCACTTCCTTGTCCGCCAGCCGGGTGATAAAATTCTCCAGATTGGTGTAAGGCCCCCGTGCCTCCCGCTCGGACACCACAATGTCGATGACCGGTCTTCCCACGCTCTTGATGGCAGTCAGTGCATAACGGATCTGCCTGTCTCCGGACACCGAAAAGCCCGCCTCGCCCTCATTGATATCCGGGGGCAGGATCTGGATGCCCATGCTTCTGCAGGACATAATATATTCCGCCACTTTGTTTGGATTATCAATCACGGATGTAAGCAGCGCCGCCATAAATTCCACCGGATAATAGTATTTCAAATAAGCCGTCTGGTACGCCACCACCGCATAGCAGGCCGCATGCGATTTATTAAAAGCATATTTGGCAAAATCCATCATATTGCCGTAAATCCGATCCGCCACCTGGGCACTGATACCGTTTGCCACACAGCCCGGCACACCCTCTTCCGGATTGCCGTAGATAAAATTCTTCCGCTCCTGTTCCATCACGTACTGCTTCTTCTTACTCATGGCCCGACGCACCAGATCGCTGCGCCCCATGGTATAGCCGCCCAGATCCTGCACGATCTGCATTACCTGCTCCTGATAAACGATACAGCCGTAAGTGGGGGCAAGAATCGGCTCCAACTGTGGACAGTCATAGGTCACGGATTCGGGATTATTTTTCCCCTTGATATATTTCGGTATAAAATCCATGGGGCCGGGGCGGTACAGGGAAATTCCCGCAATGACGTCTTCCAGGCTCTGGGGCTTTAATTCCTTCATGAAACTCTTCATGCCGCCGCTTTCCAGCTGGAAAATACCGTCCGTCCTGCCCGTTCCGATGGACGCAAGCACCGCCGGATCATTATAGTCAATGGCATCCATATCAATGGAAATGCCGTTGCTTTTCTCCGCCATCCGGGCCGCATTCTGGATCACCGTCAGAGTACGCAGCCCAAGAAAATCCATTTTCAGAAGACCAAGCTCCTCAATGGTAGTCATGGTAAACTGGGTGGTGACAGACCCGTCAGACCCGCGGGAAAGAGGCACAAAGTTATCCGCCGCATCGGGACAGATCACCACGCCTGCCGCATGCATAGAAGTATGTCTGGGCAGACCTTCCAGCCGCCTGCTCATGTCGATCAGCGTATGCACCTGCTCGTCCTCGTTATATAATTTGCGAAATTCCGGGTTCATTTCCAGCGCCTTTGCAATAGGAACGCCCTGGTTCTGCTCGTTGGGAATCATTTTCGCAATGGAATCCACAAAAGAATAGGGCATATCCATCACCCGTCCCACATCCCGGATCACACCCTTGGCCGCCATCGTACCGAAAGTCACGATCTGTACTACCCTGTCCTTACCATACTTGCGGTTCACGTGGTCGATCACCTCCTGCCGCCTTTCGAAGCAGAAATCCACATCAATATCCGGCATGGACACACGCTCCGGATTCAGGAAACGCTCAAACAGCAGGCTGTACTTGATGGGATCAATATTCGTGATACGCAGACAGTAAGAGACAATGCTTCCCGCCGCCGATCCACGCCCCGGACCTACAGAAATATCATTTTCCCTGCAATAATTAATATAGTCCCACACGATCAGGAAATAATCCACGAACCCCATATCCCTGATGATATTCAACTCATATTCCAGACGTTTCTGAAGCGCACCGTCATCCTCCGGGTAACGCTCCTTCATGCCGTCCTGACACAGCTTATTCAGATATGTCCATGCATCGTACCCCTCCGGCACATCATAATGGGGCACTTTATATTTGCCGAACTCGATCTCCACATGGCATCTGTCCGCAATGCGCTGCGTATTCTCCACCGCCTCCCAGGCATAGGGAAAGAGTCCTTTCATCTCCTCTTCACTCTTCACATAATACTGGCCGCCCTCGTAACGCATACGGTCTTCATCCGCCAGCTTCTTGCCCGTCTGCAGACAGAGCAGGATGTCGTGGGGCTGGGCGTCCTCGGCATAGGTATAGTGCACATCATTGGTGGCCACAAGCGGAATATCCAGTTCCTTACTCATGGCCAGCAGCGTGGAATTCACCATCTGCTGTGCGGGAATGCCATGATCCTGCAGTTCCAGGAAAAAGTTTCCTTTTCCGAAGCAGTCCTCATACCTTCTTGCCACCTTTTTGGCCTCATCCACAAGTCCCTTCTGAATGTACCGCTGAACTTCCCCCGCCAGGCAGGCGGACAGCGCGATGATACCCTCATGAAATTCCTGAAGCACCTCCATATCCACACGGGGACGGTAATAATACCCTTCTGTAAAACCCCGGCTGACAATTTTGATCAGATTGGCATAACCTGTATTATTCTCCGCCAGCAGCACCAGATGGTAATATCTGTCTTCGCCGCCGGTAAGCTCCCTGTCAAACCGGGATCTGGGCGCCACATAGACCTCGCAGCCAATGATCGGATTGATCCCCGCCGCCACAGCCTCCTTATAAAATTCAATGACGCCGTACATAACGCCGTGATCCGTGATGGCGGCGCTGTCCATGCCCAGTTCTTTGACTCTTTTAACATATTCTTTGATTTTATTGGAACCGTCCAGCAGACTGTACTCGGTGTGGACGTGAAGGTGTGTAAATGCCATGTGGGACCTCGTTTCTCCGATGGGGAATTGGTTATCGTTCAGCCTTCTGCGAGTTATATAAGCGCCAGACTGCAATTTATCAATACATATAGTATACCTTATTTGAGAAGAAAACGGGGACAAAATTTATGATAATGTATAGGCGGCGTCTTATGAATATTAACACACCTTTTTGAGAAGCTTTGCATAATAATTGCATTACTGTTTACAACTGCCTTTGTTTAAACTCACTTTTCAAATGAAAAAACTCCCCCAAGTAAAACCACATAATCTATGTAAAACAAATAAAAAATCCATCCGTTATATTGACAGATAATTTTTAGTGAACTATAATATACTATATTATAATGAACTATATAATAATTTACTACACTTCCTATCAAACCAGTTTACTTCCACAGTCAACCCCCACCGCATACAACAGGGGTTAGATTTGTGTCCCGCTTTAATCAAAAATTAAATTTCACAGGAGACGAAGTCATGTTTATCGGCAGAGAACAAGAACTGAAGAAATTAAATCAAATGTATCAAAGCACGAAACTTGAAGTTGCCATTATCTATGGACGGCGGCGTGTCGGCAAGACGACTCTGATTACAGAATTTTGCAAGAACAAGAAGACGATCTTCTATGCTGCACTGGAGAACAGTGCCGAGCAGAATCTTGCAGCGCTCTCCCATGCCATCGCAGAAACCGATCGAGGCAGCAGTGCAGCCGGCATACTCTATCGCAGTTTTGGCGACGCATTAACCCGCATTGCAGAGATATCCGCTTCGGAACGGATTATCCTCGTAATTGATGAATACCCGTATCTTGCCGGTGCAGAGCCCGGTATCTCATCTCTTCTGCAGAACTATATTGATCATCAGTATAAGAATACAAAGCTCTTCCTGATTCTTTGCGGCTCATCCATGAGTTTTATGGAAAATCAGGTTCTGGGATATCAGAGCCCACTCTACGGACGCAGAACGGCACAGTTCAAGATCCAGCCTTTCGGCTATTTAGATACCGGCAAATGGTTTCCTGACTATTCTTACGTTGACAAAGCGGTCATGTATGGTATTACCGGCGGAATCCCGCTGTATTTAGAGCAGTTTTCATCCTCTCTGAGTATTCGTGAAAATCTGTTGGAAAACTTTTTCAATAAAAACGCAATGTTATTTGAAGAGCCTTCCAACCTGTTAAAACAAGAACTGCGCGAACCTTCCACCTACAATGCAATAGTAACTGCAATCGCTTCTGGAAAGACCAAAATGTCAGAAATTGCAACCACTGTCGGAATGGAAACCGGATTATGCACAAAATATCTTGCCAATCTGATCTCGCTGGGTGTCATCCGAAGGGAAACGCCTGTCACCGACCCGTCCAGCCGGAGACCGATTTATCTGATTGAAGATCAGTTTTTCCGGTTCTGGTTCGCATTTATGCCACACAATATGTCCGCCGTTCTCTCCGGCAGAATAGAGCAAAACTACGCCTCTTCTATAGAAGGGCGTATATCCGATTACATGGGGCTTACCTTTGAAAAAATGTGCCGGGACTATATTCTCTATTATGACAACAATCTTCCTTTTCCCATCGGTCAGGTCGGGCAATGGTGGGGTGGGCATCCAAAAACCCGCAAACAGGCGCAAATCGATGTCGTAGCTTCATCCACAAGTGATGACTGGTGTATTGTCGGTTCCTGCAAATTTCGTAATACACCTGTAGACGTGAATGAACTCACACTGCTGAAAGATTACGCGCAGGCCATGGGGCACTACCGGAAACACTACTACTATCTTTTCTCCAAATCAGGATTTACGGATACTCTGACCGCTCTCGCACGAGAAGAAAATAAACGTTTACTGACCCTCAAGGACTTATACACGCTGCCTTAGCACACTTATAAAACTCGCCTGCTTAAAGTTTGATGTAATTTCCTATATCATGGAAAAAGGATATCGCCGAAGCAATATCCTTTTTCCATGCCATTACACATCATAAAATTTATAAGAATGATTTCATTTTTCCTGCCGTCTGTAATCCGCAGCCATCTTACAGATACTTCTTCAACACATCCACCTTATCCACTTTCTCCCAGGGCAGATCCAGATCGTTGCGCCCGAAGTGGCCGTAAGCCGCAGTCTGCTTGTAGATCGGGCGGCGCAGATCAAGCATCTTGATGATGCCTGCCGGACGAAGATCGAAGTTCTCGCGGACGATATCTACCAGCTTCTCGTCGGAAACCTTTCCTGTACCAAAAGTATCTACCATAACGGAGGTAGGCTGTGCAACGCCGATGGCGTAGGACAACTGGATCTCACACTTGTCGGCCAGACCTGCCGCCACGATGTTCTTCGCTACGTAACGGGCCGCATATGCCGCGGAACGGTCTACCTTCGTGCAGTCCTTACCGGAAAAAGCACCGCCGCCGTGACGGGCATATCCGCCGTAAGTGTCTACGATGATCTTACGTCCTGTGAGACCTGCATCGCCGTGAGGTCCGCCGATCACGAAACGTCCCGTAGGATTGATGAAAAATTTGGTATTGTCGTCAATCAGTTCCTTCGGAAGCACCGGATCAAACACGTATTTCTTAATATCCTCATGGATCTGCTCCTGTGTCACATCCGCATCATGCTGTGTGGATAATACAACCGCTTCCAGTCTTACCGGCTTGCCGTCCTCGTCATACTCTACGGAAACCTGACTCTTGCCGTCGGGTCTTAAATAAGTAAGAGTGCCTTCTTTACGCACTTTGGTAAGCTGTAATGCCAGTTTATGTGCCAGAGAGATCGGGTAAGGCATATACTCTTCCGTCTCGTTGGTGGCATAGCCGAACATCATACCCTGATCGCCTGCGCCGATGGCCTCGATCTCGGCATCAGACATCTTATTCTCTTTTGCTTCCAGAGCCTTGTCCACGCCCATTGCGATATCGGAAGACTGCTCGTCGATGGCCACCAGCACGGCACAGGTATTGCCGTCAAATCCGTACTCGGACTTGGTGTAGCCAATCTCTTTTACGGTTTCACGTACAATTTTCTGCATATCAACATATGCATTTGTGGTAATCTCACCTGTCACCAGAACGAATCCTGTGCAACATGCCGTCTCACATGCCACACGGCTCATCGGGTCTTTTTCCATGCACGCATCCAGGATGGCATCGGAAATGGCATCGCAGACTTTGTCGGGATGGCCTTCTGTTACTGACTCTGAAGTAAATAATCTCTTCTCCATGTTTGTTCTCCTTTTCTGTGTTGTGTTTGTTATGTGCGAATAAGCAGACTCGGGATGCTTCGCCTCCCTCGTTCGCGTTGCTCGCCATAAGTCCTGATCAGCAATCTTTCATGCAAGCATGACGCTTGCTGATCTGTCCTTCTGGCTCTGCTTATTCGCGCAAAATAAAAGATCCACTTATTCAAATAAGCGGACCTGACAGTCGATAATCAAATCCTCTTATTGTTCGAGCTGTCATATGACAGCATTTTCGCTCAGGCTGGCACCTTCCTTCTCAGGGGTTGCCGTGGCTTCACAGATCCTATGTATCTCCACCACTCTGAATAAGAGAAAAAATCACAATATGGAATTTTCATATCTGTACATAACATACACCCATATCGGGTCTCTGTCAATATCATCATAAAAATTTGTCTTGATCAGGTTTATCTTTTTGAACTTATCCGACTTTCAGCTTAAACTTCTGCAGATCCCGTTCCGTAGACACCTTGTCGATCTGTGCGCCCAGACTCTGCAGTTTCAAATGAAAATCCTCGTAGCCGCGTTCGATATATTTGATATCGTCCACGATGGTAATGCCGTCAGCCGACAATCCCGCGATGACAAGTGCCGCACCTGCCCTCAGATCCGGAGCCGTAATGCTTGCTCCCGTGTATCTGGATACACCGTCAATGATGGCCGTGTTGCCTTCCACTTTGATATTAGCCCCCATACGGGTCAGCTCGTCCACATATTTGAACCGGTTCTCAAAAATGCTCTCGGTCACAATGCTTGTACCCCCGGACAGTCCCAGCGCCACCGTGATCTGCGGCTGCATGTCCGTCGGAAAACCGGGATAGGGAAGTGTCTTGACATGGGTATGTCCCAAAGGCTTAGCCGCCACCACCCGGACGGCATCATCGGATTCCTCCACCTCACACCCGATTTCAAGCAGTTTGGCACTGATGGACTCCAAATGCTTGGGAATGACATTTTTTACCGTCACATCACCCTTCGTCACTGCTGCCGCAAACATAAAGGTTCCTGCCTCAATCTGATCGGGAATGATGCC
The DNA here is from genome assembly GCA_910586615.1 of uncultured Lachnospiraceae bacterium. Lineage (GTDB taxonomy): Bacteria > Bacillota > Clostridia > Lachnospirales > Lachnospiraceae > UBA3282. Next base: position 18,065 of record CAJUJP010000027.1, on the reverse strand, counting down.
GTACTCCGTACCATGCAGTTTATGCACGCCCCGGATTCTGATCACATCCGTACCGGCACCTTTGATATTTGCACCCATACTGTTCAAAAAGTTGGCAAGATCCACCACATGAGGCTCTTTCGCCGCGTTCTCGATCACCGTCTGGCCTTCCGCCATAACCGCCGCCATCATCACATTCATAGTGGCACCTACCGTAACCACATCCATATAAACATGGTTGCCGCCAAGACGCTCCGCCTCGGTGATAATCAGGCCGTGTTCTATCCTGACGCTGGCTCCCAGCGCCCGAAATCCTTTGATATGCTGGTCTATGGGCCGAAGTCCGATATTGCAGCCTCCCGGAAGTGCAACCTCCGCTTTCTTATACTTGCCTAACAGCGCACCCAGAAGATAATAAGATGCGCGGATCTTCTTGATAAAATCATCCTCGATCACCAGATCGTGAATCTGAGACGCATTGATTCTGACTGTGTGTCTGTCGATCCGGTTGATGATAACGCCGATACTCTCCATCGCCTGCATCAGTACATTCGTGTCCCTGACGTCCGGCACATTTTCTATCAAAACAGTTTCATCCGTCATAATAGCCGCAGCAAGAATAGCCAGAGCCGCATTCTTGGCCCCGCCGATCTCCACCTCGCCGACTAACGGATTTCCACCTTTAATCGCATATTGTTCCATAATTGTCCCCTGTATATCAAACGAAATAAGTTCTTAACCAATGATCAAACAGCATAACCGCCCGGCTCAGGCCACTCTCTATCAAAATATCATAAGGCCGAACCATTGCCAAATAACAAATATATCACAGAATCACTTTCATGTCCAAACAGTAATTCCGGTAAAAAACACAAAACAATTAACTAACAGTATACCATATTTTGCTCATTTGTAAAGAAAGAATGCGTACCTTCATAAATACTAAATTAATTTAGTATAACGCCACGGCAAATACATCATCACGAGGTACATCATCACGACTACAGGCGGCTTTGATAACCGTGCCGGCTAATTCAGATACTTTAACGGATCCACCTGCGAGCCGTTGATCAGGATCTCAAAGTGCACGTGAGGTCCCGTACTCACACCCGTATTTCCGCTCAAAGCAATCTTCTGTCCCTGGTTGACCGTCTGTCCCGGAGATACCAGCACCTTGCTTAAATGCCCGTATCTGGTCTGCCTGCCGTCGGCGTGATTGATATATACCACATATCCGTATCCGCTTCCCCAGCCCGCCTTCGCAACGGTTCCAGTGGAGGATGCCATAACTGCCGTACCTACCGGCGTAGCCCAGTCTATACCTTTATGATAGCTGCTGGCTCCCCTTGTAGGCGCCTTACGTCTGCCGAAGCCCGAAGACCTCCGTCCGCCGGAGATCGGCTTGATATAGGTAGGCGGAATTTTCGTTCCCCGTTCCACGATCTTTGGCACTGCCTCGTAAGTGATCTCTTCCTTTAAAATCGTCCTATCCACTTCTTCATGATTACGGTAGGAAACGTCAGCCACAACGATACGGTGTCCTGCAGAGGGCTCCTGCAGCGTCTGTGTCTGTGTTGTATACCAGTCGTCGTTGTCTACATAGACGATATCCGCCTCGTAGTCTTCCTCGTAATATACCTGCTCCGTGCGCTCCACCGACAATTCCGGTTCCGGAACGGTAACAATCAGTTCGTCCCCCACACGGATCATGGAATTCTCATTTTCGATGGTCTCATTCATGGCAATCAGATCTGCCAGCGGGATCTCATTTTTCTCCGCAATCTGTGAAAGCGTATCGCCGGATACCACTTCGTAGATCTGCTCTTTCTCCTGGTCCTTCGTCACTTCTTCGATGGCCTGTTCCAGTGAAGTAAGCTCATAATCCTGCAGATAAGATTCCACTACCTCTACCGTATCACCGAAGCCCAGCTCCATCAATCCCAGTTCGTAATCGGAAAACTCCTTTTCCACCGCCGGTTCCACATCGGCAAACATCTCATCCAGCGCTGCCGTAATACCGACGCTGGTCATCACCTCTTCCGCCGCTTTTTCCTGCTCCTTCTGCTCTTTCACGGAATAGATCTGTGTCGTAAGCACATTCAGTTCCCGCTTTCCATCCAGCACCAGATCCACGTAATATTCGTTCCTGCTGTCATAGCGGTCAATGGAAGCCTGTAACAGCGCAAGCACTTCCTCTGTACTGGCAAGATTTACGGTATACTCATTGATCTTCACCGTATAGGAACGGTTCAGTGTCTCTTTCACACTGTTTTTTAACACTGATGTCATATTTGCAGCTATGACACTGTTGTCATCTACAACGCCCCAGAGAACCTCCTGCCCTTCATAGCTCACTTCCGCATCGGCAAGCACCAGTTCATCACTTGTACCCGCCAGCTTCCTGCGGGCCGCGATCAGACACTTGTCCACCTGCTCCGGGTCGCCCACAATACCGACTTTCGTTCCATTCAGATACACCGTAAAGATATTGTCTCCAGTACTTTCCAGCTTCTGATAACTTGGAAAAAAGAATATACTGATTAAGATCGCAATCACCGCAACCTTAATATATGCAATTTTCATTTTTTTATAATATCTGCTCATCTTTTTCATTATATTTTATCCGATTTTATCTTTTCATACTTTACTATTCTGACTTTGATTGACTATGATCTGCAGATTTTGTTCGAAACTGCTCTCTTCCGCCAGGCAGACCATCTGCCGGCTTCAACATACACTGACCATATTTTGTAACAAAAACGTAACATTTAGTATTCTAGCAGTTTTTTTCCGAAAAGTAAAGTGCCACAGTACCGGGCAAAAATCATCTGGAAGCCGGTTTCCCCGTATGCTACAATAAAGGCATGGATAGAATAATTTTTCACATAGACGTCAACTCCGCTTACTTAAGCTGGAGCGCACTGGAAAAACTGCATAACGGCTCCTGCGTGGATCTGCGCACCATTCCGGCAATCATCGGCGGGGATATGGCAAAACGGCACGGCGTTGTTCTGGCAAAATCCATTCCCGCCAAAGCCTACGGTATCGTCACCGGAGAGCCCATCGTCAACGCCCGGCGCAAATGCCCCAACCTGACACTGGAGCCGCCGGATCACAAACTTTACAGCCGGCGGAGCAGAGAACTAATGACACTTCTGTCAGATTTTTCACCCGATCTGGAACAGGTCAGCGTGGATGAATGTTATATGGATTTTACTCCCATCCGCAGGCAGTATCCTTCCCCGGAAGCCGCCGCCCATCTGATCAGAGAACGGATAGAGGCAGAACTCGGCTTCACCGTAAACGTAGGAATTTCCGACCGCAAGGTACTGGCAAAAATGGCCTCCGACTTCCGGAAGCCCAATCTGGTGCATACCCTCTACTCCTATGAGATCCAAGAGAAAATGTGGCCACTCCCGCTGTCCTCTTTATTTATGTGCGGTCATTCCAGTGTGGAGACGCTGCGCAATCTGGAAATCCTCACCATCGGCGATCTGGCCCGCACGGATCGCGCCATCGTCGAATCCCATTTGAAAAGCCATGGCACACTTTTGTGGGAATATGCCAACGGCATTGATGCTTCCGAAGTCGCCACAGTACAGGCGGATGCCAAAGGAATCGGCAACTCGACTACCCTGACAAAAGATGCCGAAGACAAGGAGACCGCTCATCTCGTACTCCTCTCCCTTGCCGAATCCGTATCCCGCAGGCTTCGTTCATCGGGTCAGTCTGCCGGTATGGTCAGCACTGAGATCAAATACAATAATTTCAGGAAAGTATCCCATCAGACCACGCTGCTTTCTCCTACCGGGCAGACAGATGCCATACATCAGACTGCCTGCGCTCTTTTTGATGAAATATGGGACGGCACGCCGGTGCGTCTTCTCGGCATACGTTCCTCCAAGCTGGTCTCCAACGAGGATCCTGTACAGCTTTCTCTTTTTGACCTGCAGACGGCAGATGCCGGTACCGCAGGAGATGATTCCTTCGCCCCGGCATACACAGGCAGCCCCCGCAGACAGCCTTCCACCAAGAAAAAAGAGCAGCTCGACGCCGCTCTGGATTCTATCAGAAAACGTTATGGTGCAGATGCCGTTGTCCGCGGCAGCCTGCTCTCTGACTCTAAAAAACCGAAATATGACTGAATGGTCTCTGAGAGGATTTTGTGTACATCAACGTGCGTGGACTCCGCCTTGCCGGATCACGGTTAATGATCTTTATTTTTCTTCACGCTGTAGCCAAAAGTTCCCAGTTCTTTACCCGTAGACAGATATGTGCCATGGGAATAAACCAGCGGTTTTGCATCGTTTAAACGAAATCTGCCGCTCTCGTCCATGTACCGGTCATCCACATGGACAGCCAGCACCTCGGCCAGAAACATATGATGTGAGCCCAGTTCCTGCTTCTGCGTCACACGGCACTCAAGGTTTACGGGACTTTCCGCCACCAGCGGAGCTTTTACATGTACGCCTGAAACCGGCGTCAGCTTCATCTCTTTCCACTTATCCACATCTCTGCCGCTCTTGACACCGCAGTAATCTATAGCAAAGGCAAGATTCTCCGTGGTCAGATTGATCACAAATTCTCCCGTCTCCTCTATCATATGGTAGGAATAGCGCTCCGGCCTTACAGAGATCGACACCATCGGCGGATCGGAACAGATCGTTCCCGTCCACGCCACCGTAAACAGATTTGTACTGCCTGCCCCGTCAGCCACGCTGACTAACACCGCCGGAAGGGGATACAGCATATTACCCGGTTTCCATATTTGTCTGCCCATATTAAACCTCCATCATTTTTATGGTCTTATATCCTCCGTAATGCACCAGATCAGGGCATCGGAATCATAAGCAGGGAAAAAAGCTGGATCGCAATGTCAGCCAGCACACCAATGAGAATCAGCACAGAAACGGGCAGCAGCGCACGGCTTCCTCTGTTCTGTACCTGGCTGGCCTTCAGCTCTTCCGTCTGTTTACCCAGCTCTTCTGCCATGGCCGCCTGCACATTGCGGTACACTTTCACATTTTCCTTATGCAGAAAATCATTGGTCTGTGTGAACTGCTGTTCCAGCAGCGCCTTGATCTCCTTAAGCGTATCCTCACTGATCTTAAGAGCCTCCTCCGCCTTGTCGCAGGCATTTTCCTCTTTCACGCCTGCTCCCATTGCTTCCACCTGCTCCATGCACGCTTTCAGTACATTCTGAACCTCTGCCGCATTCTCCGCCGTCTTCAGATTGACCTTCCGAATCTCCTGAAGCAGTTCGTCATAGGCTTTCATCTGCTCCTGCATCTGTTCCATTTTAGCCGTCTCGGCCGTCATATTCGCCCGGATCATCTCCTGTGCATTTCTTTTCTGTGCAAGCTTATCAATAAAAGTATCCATTCTCTTTCCTCCGACCATTGTCCCCTTGTTCCTGTACCTTTGTCTCTTTTCCCGTATTTTGCCAGACCTTCTCTTACTTCTCCCGCAGTTTCACCGCCCTTTTACTCTTTCTGCAATTTCACCGTCATGTTGCCTTTGCTTCCGTAAGCCTGCAGAATCCCAAGCGGCTTACTGGCATTTTATCATCTTTCCAACGTCATGACAACTATAAGAAACCTTCATCAGAAGAATCTTCGTGACAGTTGTTACTGCTTACTCCGTTCCGGTAACAGGTAAAACTCCATGCAAAATTTACTTTGCAAATGGATTTTTACGGTTCTCCGGCCTTTCCAGAATTTTATGTATTTTGCACAACTTTGACATCATTTTTGTTTGTGTATTGTAAATATTAACGATAACTTTACATCATGTTCATAATTTATTCATATTTGAACTGTATACTTTAAACATAGCAATCAAGCGAACATGTAATGTTAACACATTACACACATAGATAAATTTTTTCATAATAGCCCAAGCGCCGAAAGGTGCTTGGGCACTCCTCATTTTTGCACCTTTATAAATCCGCAACAATTTACCACACAAAAAAGACAGCGCCAAATATACCTGCGCTGCCTCCCCACTGTTCCTGTTGTTCCCGACGGCTCTAATACTCTTCCAATGCCTTCCGCTCAATATTCTGAATCTCCTCATTCAGCGCCAGCATTCTGGCATCCAGCTCCGATACCATCTGGGCACACTCCACCAGTTCATCCTTAATATGTTCCGGCGCATTGCCCTCAAATTTATAATGGATCTTATGCTCAAGACTTGCCCAGAAATCCATGGCTACTGTCCTGATCTGTATCTCCACCTTCGTATCCGCAATACGGTCAGATAAGTACACCGGCACCGTCACAAGCATGTGATAACTCTTATAGCCGCTTGCCTTCGGATTTTATCATCTTTCCAACGTCATGACAACTATAAGAAACCTTCATCAGAAGAATCTTCGTGACAGTTGTTACTGCTTACTCCGTTCCGGTAACAGGTAAAACTCCATGCAAAATTTACTTTGCAAATGGATTTTTACGGTTCTCCGGCCTTTCCAGAATTTTATGTATTTTGCACAACTTTGACATCATTTTTGTTTGTGTATTGTAAATATTAACGATAACTTTACATCATGTTCATAATTTATTCATATTTGAACTGTATACTTTAAACATAGCAATCAAGCGAACATGTAATGTTAACACATTACACACATAGATAAATTTTTTCATAATAGCCCAAGCGCCGAAAGGTGCTTGGGCACTCCTCATTTTTGCACCTTTATAAATCCGCAACAATTTACCACACAAAAAAGACAGCGCCAAATATACCTGCGCTGCCTCCCCACTGTTCCTGTTGTTCCCGACGGCTCTAATACTCTTCCAATGCCTTCCGCTCAATATTCTGAATCTCCTCATTCAGCGCCAGCATTCTGGCATCCAGCTCCGATACCATCTGGGCACACTCCACCAGTTCATCCTTAATATGTTCCGGCGCATTGCCCTCAAATTTATAATGGATCTTATGCTCAAGACTTGCCCAGAAATCCATGGCTACTGTCCTGATCTGTATCTCCACCTTCGTATCCGCAATACGGTCAGATAAGTACACCGGCACCGTCACAAGCATGTGATAACTCTTATAGCCGCTTGCCTTCGGATTCACGATATAGTCTTTTACAGAGATCACCTTTATATCGCTCTGGTTGCTGATCATCTCCGCAATCTGGTAGATATCCGAAGAAAAAGAGCATATGACACGGATACCCGCTATATCATTGACATAGCGAATCATATTATTAATAGTAGATTCATAACCGTGCTTCTTCAGCTTCTTAACAATGCTCTCCGGTGTCTTGATACGCGATTTAATATGTTCGATCGGATTGTATCTGTGCACATGCTGAAATTCATCATTTAAGATCTCCAGCTTGGTGGAGATCTGCTTTAAAGCGGAGTTATAGATGAGGGTCACTTCTTTCCAACTGTCTATATCTCCGTCCCGGTCTATTCTGATTTCCATGATTTCCCCCTGAGATTTCTTTAAAATATATTTCATGTACCCTTGAAAAGAAACATTGCTGAAACAGCAAAGCCAAAGGCTGAACCATTATGCATTACTATCATCAACATTATAACATATTCCGTTGAAAAAATGTATATTTTACACAAAACTTTCATAAATATTTAATTTTTATTGTGTATTTTTACCGCTATAGTACAGATATCCTCCCCTTCTCACCGCCATAAGCATGGTAAAGACCAAAATATAAACAACATATAGCGGGAACCGTCACCACGAAAGGATACATATAGCGTATCAGTACCGTCGGTGATAAAAGCAGCGTCATATAGTAGATCACCGGAAATACCGCAGGAAGAATCAGTCTGTACTGTCTCCTGTAGATTACCGCCGCCATGTACAGGCACAGCATCCACCAATAGAAAGCCGGCGCGAAAAGAAGCCTGATCACAGGCAGTTTCTCATAAACATTGTCCGAAACGATCCGCTCCATCCCCGCCCTGAATCCCGGCAAAAAGCTGTACGGCAGGATCTCACAGCCTGCAGGCATTGTACGGTTATCGGTGGACAGATAGCCAAACCCGCTCTCTGTACCAATGCCGTAAATCCGGGCATGTGTCCTGTCTTCCAGAAACCAGTATCCGACAGAATTATCCAGAAAAGCATCTATATAAGTCTGAGGATATTTTAGGCCCAGTTTTACCCATGTTCTGATCAACCCGGCCGGATCATCATGAATCACTGCACGGTTTTTCACCGGATCCGCCAGATAAGGATTATATGCCGCAAAAACCCACTCCGACGGCAGATAACGTTCCAGCTCCTGCCTCAGTTCAGAGGGTATCGTCTCTTCTTCTTTCACCCTTGTGCGCGCCATCTGCTGCAGCGGAACGCTGAGCATTTCCCTGGGGCTGCCGTTTTGTGCCCCCGTAGCAGCCTTCAATACAGCATTTCCAGCACCGGCCAAAACAAGCGCCGTCAGAGAAAAAAGCAGGCATTTTTTCCACAATCCGGCATTCAGTTTTTTCATTCTGTAAAGACCTGTGCAGAGGAAGGGCACAGTCAGTACAAAGGCATAGACCGCATTGTTACGGAACAGCAGCATGAGCACCGCCCAAAACACGTACAACACCCAGAATCTTAATCCCTCCACAGGATTTCTCCCGCCGGATATCCGTAAATCATGCGCCGAATCCCGGTCCGATTCCCTCTGATCCGCCATTTGAAATACATAAATGGTATATAGAAGAACCAGGGCCGAAAACAACACATCCTTTGTGGTACTCACCGCCAAAACCGAATTTACGGGAAACAGCCCGTAAAAGAGCAAAAGTGCTGTCCTCAGGCCGGACCGGACACCTTTCCGGTAAAGAAATGCCAGCGTATATCCGAATGCTGCTGCCATCAAAGCCATCTGTACCAGAGAATGCACCGCCATACCTGTCTGGTAGGAATCGAAAAGTCCGCCGCCCAGCCGAAAAAAAGCTCCCAGAAATAGTGTATGAAGAAGCGGATGATGGGTGCTGTAGTCATGAGCAATTACCTGATAAAGCTGCCCTTCCGCATCATAGGCAAACACAGACGGATAATAAGCAAGAAAAACCGGCAGCCAGCAAAGAAAAATCACCGCCGCCGAAACCAGCCACACCCTGATCTCTTTCCGGCGCTTTTCCGCACGATGTTCTTCTCCCCGCACACTCCCGGCTTCGCACACCTGTCCGGGTCCGGCTGCCGCCTGCATCTTCCGGCGGCCAGATCCCCCCGCCAGCACAGCCGCAACAGCACCCGCCGCCGGCACAGCAAGCAGCAGAATCTCAAGCAAAAGCAAAGGCAGTTCTCCCGCCCCGGAAAGAGCCGTACCGTCGCGGCGCATCCGGCAGCCCAGCACATAAGACGCCGCCATGGGCAGCGCCCACAGAAAGGAGTGCCGCTTAAGCCTTCCTTCCTGCCGTTTTGAAAAACTGCTGACAAGCACATATCCCAAAACAAAACCGGCAGCCATAAACACCGCTACAGCCGCCCGCCCCGCCGATTTCGTCCAAAGCTCCAAAGATACCGCCAAATTTATATTTATGCCGGACAGTATCAAAAATATGACAATTTTTATAAATTTATTTCTTTTCTCTAATGTATTCAATGTACTCCTCCGGTTGCCGCCCAAGCCGCATCATATGCAGCTATGCCTGAACTGATCTGTATCATCAGTGTATCATTTTATCTGCGAAAGAAAAAGTGTTTACTTTTTGCGCCAGGATTTGTATAGTAATTTTAGATGCTGTTCATAAAAGTAAATTTGCTTCGCAAATTAACTTTGCGAGTTTCGCTTCGCGAACTCGGATATGCGGAAGAGTTTCCTGTTATCATAAAAGTAAATTTGCTTCGCAAATTAACTTTGCGAGATCCGCTTCGCGGACTCGGATAAGCGGTGGAATTTCCTTCGCAAATATCTTTGCGAGTTTCGCTTCGCGAACTCGGATAAACGTAGGTGCCGGAAAGGGAATGCAAAATATCACGGCACCAAAGGAGTATATTCATGTTTCGTCTGTGGGCAAAAGAATTTGAAAACAATCATATGTTAAAAGACATCGTTATTGAGGACGCTTCCGATGATACCCGCACCCATAAGGTGTTCCGGGCTCTGGATGAGGTGTGCTGTCAGTTCGATCTGGGAAAACCGATCTGGCTTGATTCCACCGTGCAGGATTTCAAACGCCATGACAAGGTAAGATTCACACAGGATAATTTTATTGAAACAATTGATTTCGATTATCTGGAAATACATGTTATCGAAGAAGATTAGGCACCTCTGAATATTTCATAAACATTCCAAATAATTTCCCAAAAACATTGTGCATAATTATATTGACTTTGCATACTTTAAGTATTAGTATTGTAATATACCAAACATAGTATTGATTACTACATGATGCATCATTTATTATTATATGTCGTGTTTATGCAGTCAGTACAATACATTAAAATCACGTTACAATCAAATGACTCAGAATCTGCATCAACAGATTATTTCAATTGCCTGAACCAAAATGATTTAACAGAATTTAGCAGAAAGAAGGGATTATTTATGCAAATCACGATACGCGAACCAGGAAGTGCAATCACACATTTTATCGGCATGATGATGGCAATCACAGCGGCCACGCCGCTGATGGTAAAGGCTTCTTCGACTTCAAATCCCGTGGCTTTTATTGCCATGGCGGTTTTTATAGGAAGCATGGTGGCCCTTTACGGCGCCAGTGCGATTTACCACAGTGTCACAGTCAAAGACAATATCCTGAAAGTATTCCGCAAGCTGGACCATATGATGATCTTCGTGTTGATCGCCGGCTCCTACACACCCGTATGCCTGATCGTACTCGACCATCAGATCGGCTATACTCTGCTCTCTGTCGTCTGGGGAATCGCCGTCGCAGGTATGCTGGTCAAGGCATTCTGGATCACCTGTCCGAAATGGTTTTCCTCCATTCTCTACATTGCAATGGGCTGGGTATGCCTGGCAGTGTTCGGCACTCTGTGGAATACGCTCTCTCTCAGCGCATTTCTGTGGCTGCTGGCCGGAGGCATTGTCTATACCGTCGGAGGCATCATTTACGCGCTGAAGCTGCCGATCTTTAATTCAAAACATAAAAATTTCGGTTCCCATGAGGTTTTTCATCTATTTGTGATGGGCGGAAGCATCTGTCATTTTATATTTATGTATCTTTATGTTATCTGAAAAGTAATTTGCTTCGCAAAATAACAAATCGAACAAGTTCGATTGCGAGTTTCGCTTCGCGAACTCGAATATGCGGAAGTGTTTCCTGTTATCGTAGAGATGTAATTTGCTTCGCAAATAACTTTGTAACAATAAGGCGCGGTTTTCCACTCCCGGAACCGCGCCTTTTCTATCAAAAATTTTCATATAAGCATAACGAGAATACAATCATAAAGTAAATGCTTCGTTACTCTTGATCCTTTATGCTTCGTACCCGTTAGGATTGTTGCTCTGCCATCTCCAGGAGTCTGCACACATCTCCTTGATACCGTACTGTGCTTCCCATCCAAGTTCTTTCTTTGCCTTATCCGCGTTGGAATAGCAGGTAGCTATATCTCCGGCACGTCTTTCCTTGATCACATAAGGAATCTTCACGCCGGTTGCTTCTTCAAAATTCTTCACAATATCCAGCACGCTGTAGCCCACACCCGTACCCAGGTTGTAGATGCACAGGCCCGCTTTCTCTTCAATCTTCTTAAGCGCCTTCACATGTCCTGCAGCCAGGTCTACCACATGAATGTAGTCACGGACGCCGGTTCCGTCGGGGGTGTCGTAATCATTGCCGAAAACACCAAGCTCTTTCAGCTTGCCCACTGCCACCTGTGTGATGTAGGGCATCAGGTTGTTTGGAATCCCGTTGGGATTCTCGCCAATGGTGCCGCTCTTGTGAGCGCCGATCGGATTAAAGTAGCGGAGAAGAATCACATTCCACTCAGGATCAGCCTTCTGCATATCGGAAAGAATCTGCTCAAGCATGGATTTCGTCCAGCCATAGGGATTTGTACATTGTCCTTTGGGGCATTCCTCTGTGATGGGGATGATTGCCGGATCGCCATATACAGTCGCAGAAGAAGAAAAGATAATATTCTTCACACCGTTCTTACGCATCACATCCACAAGCGTCAATGTACCTGCAATATTGTTCTCATAGTATTCCCAGGGCTTCTGTACGGATTCGCCTACAGCCTTCAGCCCCGCAAAATGAATACAGGAATCGATCGTCTCCTGCTTGAAGATCTTCTCAAGCGCTTCTCTGTCCAGAATATCTGCCTTATAAAACTTCACCGCTTTTCCTGTGATCTTCTCCACTCTCTCAAGAGACTTCTCGCTGGAGTTGGCCAGATTATCCACAACAACCACGTCATATCCCGCGTTCTGTAACTCAACTACCGTGTGGGAACCGATATACCCTGCACCGCCCGTAACCAAAATCGCCATATACATGCACCTTCCTTTTCTCAGTATGATACCTTGTGAAAATGTTAATCGAATCCGCCACGCACGTTCTGATGTCCGTATCATCCGCTTCTCGATTTATATATAGTGTACACTCTCCATGCCAATCTATACAATAGGATAATGTTATCCAAATCTGTCAAAATGTTAACCGTTACGATTCAATCCCATTCCTGCAATGCTGCTGTCACCGTCTACCACACAATTCCATTCCCGCAATGCTGCTGTCACCGTCTACCACGCAATTCCATTCCTGCAGTACTGCCACCTATAACTCGATTCCGTTCTCACGGCACAACTGCCTTGCGCTTTCCACGGAATCGATTCCCGTCTTGTTTTTGATCGGTGCAAACTCATAATTTCTGACCACCTCATAGGGCAGGCAGGAATCCAGTTCATGGATCATGTCCAGAACAAGCTGTTCAAATTTATACCCGTTGGGGCTGTCCGGTTTGATCAGCATTCCGTTCTCATCCAGATAAGGAATCTTCTTCTCTACGATATGAAGGGGCAGCTTCCGGGCCACGATCTCTTCCAGATCCTTTTCCCTGAAAAGATAATTCAGAATAACACCGAAATTGTACGCCGGTTCCCCTTGTTCGTCTTTGGCATCCATCAGTTCCTCTGTCATCTCGTAATATTCCACGATAGACGGTCTGCCATCTTCCAGACAGACGGCACCTACCTTTTCGTCCGGCGCATTCTTTCTGACCACCTTGGCGCCCACCGCGCTGTCCGTAGCGATGGTAGCGCCCACAAAACAGGGATCGGCAATCCTCTGCAGCACATTATCCACCGCAAACACATTCAACCACTCCACGCCCGCTTCTCTGATCTTATCCACCACGCCCCATTTCACCATAGACAAAAACCAGCCGCCGTTACCGTTGGGCGAGGTAGACATTTTCCATTTTTCTTCCATATATACCTTGCCGTTATAATCGGATGCCGGCGCCATATCCTGCATGAAGAAGGTCACGTAGTCGGGATTGTATCCAAAATAATTTTTTTCCTTAAAAAAAGCTGTGGTAGCTTCATGATTCTTATCACTGGTCATGATATAAAGCGGAATCCACGCTTCCGCCTGACGCACCACATCCATCAGATTTTCCACCAGACGCTGGAAGATAAACACTTCTTTCGTCAGACCGATATCATAGACACCTTTGGGTGCATCGGAACCGAGTCTTGTTCCCATACCGCCGGCCAGAAGCACGGCGCCCACCTTGCCGGCCCGGATCGCATCCAGTCCGGTCTTCGTATACTCTTCTCTCTTCTGCTCAATTTCAGGAAGCTGCATCACTTCAATCGGTGTGATCCTGCCTCTGGGATTAAGTTCCTCCTTCCGGCTGCACTGCCCCAGCATTTCAAAATCCGTGTTCCCGATCTGCGAAAGAAGCTCCTCCTTCTCATATCCGCTTAGTTCTTCATAATATTTGAGCACGTGAAGCTGCCCGTATTTCTCCAGTTTTTCGTATGCCTCCTGATATCCCATCTTTCTCTCCTTTTCCATAATAATCCGTACCATGACTCCCACACTTGTTTCTTCTGCCGGCCTCAGCATAAATGATTCTTTTCATGCTTCCACACAGGCCCTGTGCTAAAGAGAACACACTGCATCTTAAACGGCTTTCCGTTTTTTCCATTCTACCACGAACCGCTGACCGTCTCAATCTTATTTTCCATTTTGTTGCGCAGAAATTGCGCAGTGCGGCGCTTTGAAAACTGAAAACAGTATGTAATTTTTTTCGACTTTTCCCGCAAAAAAATATCCAGTCACCACTTAAATATGATATACTGTTTAAGTGAGAAATATGTTTTGATATACAGGAGGGTTACACTATGGCTGGCAAAAAGAAAAAATCTCATGAATCGGTACCTGTTTACCGGCAGCTGCGCACAAAGCTGATTGCGTCTTTCATGATACCGGTTATCTGTATCATTGTGCTGGGTTCCGCTTCCTACAAACAGGCTTCCAAAGCGATCATCAGCAATTACGAGGCATCGGCTCAGGAGACCATGACCATGACGAACCAGTATCTGTCGCTTGTCATCGACACGGTTCGATCCAATTACAAATCCTACATGTCCGACAGTGATCTGTCGAAATACTTCAAAGGACAGATGGAAAGTGCCGAAGGAAAAGCACTTGCACTGAAATATTTGAAAGAGATCAACCGGGACGTGAACACAAACAGTCTGGTACAGAACCTTTATTTTATATCGGACAGCCAGATATCCATCACATCCGGCGCTCCCACCACGTCGTCAGTTTATACGGCATATACCGAAACGCCTGAGGGCGCGCTGGTCACTGAGAACCGCTCCACCTACTATCTGTTCGGCAACATGTCAGATGCTGACCAGGCGCTGGGAACAAGCAATGTAAAGTATTCTCTTCGTATTGCAAAGCACATGAATAACTGTAAAGCGATCATGCTGGTGGATTTTGACCGCAACGTTATCACCAATTCCCTTGCCACCTTGAACGCCGGAGACGGCAGTTACACGGCTCTGATCACACAGGACGGTACAGAATTTTATTCCGATGGTTCTTCTTCCAGAAACGGAAGATTCAGCGCCACCGATTTCTACCAGAGAGCGGCCGGCTCAGAAAAAAGCGGTATGGAATATGTAACCTACAATGATAAGGAATACCTGTTCCTTTACTCCCCCTTATCGTCCCATTCCGCCATGATCTGTACCCTGATTCCGCAGTCCCTTATTCTCGCACAGGCTGACGGAATTAAAACCGTGGCATTTTTCCTGGTTATGCTGGCTGTTGTCATAGCCGCACTTCTGGGAAGCCTTTTATCAACTCATATCAACGGCAATATATATTACATATTGAATAAACTGAAAGAAGTATCTTCCGGCGACCTGACCATTCACCTGAAATCCAAAAGCAAAGACGAATTCAGGCTTCTGGCACAGGGTGTCAACACCATGACCGACAGCATGAAAGCCCTGATCACCAATGTTACGGAGGCCAGTGATTCCCTGAACATAGCCGCCGGACAGGTATCCTCTTCTTCTGAGACTTTTGTGATGGCCGCTCAGGATATTCAGGAGGCCATCTCCGAGATCGAATCCGGTGTTGCACAGCTGGACAGCAATTCGGCTGACTGTCTGACCCAGATGGATACTCTTTCAGGCAAGATCGGCGATGTAACGGACGACACAAAGGGAATCATCACGCTGACCCAGTCTACCAGCACCTCGATCAATAACGGAATGTCTTCCATGTCCGTTCTGACTGACAGTGCAAAGAAGACCTCCGAAATCACTGACAGCGTTATCAATGCGATTGAAGCCCTTGCGGACAAATCCCGTTCCATCGGCCAGATCGTGGAAAGCATCAACAGTATCGCAAGGGAAACAAATCTGTTATCCCTGAACGCCGGTATCGAGGCTGCCAGAGCAGGTGAATCCGGGCGTGGTTTTGCGGTCGTAGCGGAACAGATCCGTAAACTGGCAGACCAGTCCTCATCTTCCGCCGGCCAGATCCAGGTGATCATAGATGATATTGTCAATACCACTTACGAAGTAGTGGATATTGCCAAAGAAGCCGAGAGCACCGTGGAGTTCCAGGAAAAGGCCGTTTCACAGACCACCGAATCGTTCGTTACCATGGACAGCCAGGTGCATACGCTGCTGGATTCCATCTCCGGCATTTCAGAAAGTATGCTGAACATGGAAAATGCCCGCAGCACCACCTTAAATGCAATAGAAAGCATCTCCGCGATCTCAGCCGCGACTTCCGCCGGCTCCGCCAATGTTCATTCGACGGTGACCGCACAGCGTGATGCTATCCAGACATTAGATGCTGCCGCAGGCACTTTACAGGAGCGCGCTGCAGAACTGACCAAACTGCTGCATCAGTTTACGATTTAGCACATGATCCGTCAGTAAGCGCTGCATTCCTTGTTCCAGCAAATATTCCGGCCATTTTCTTACGTACATGATAGAACGCCGGAATCAAAAAAATATCAGCAAAAATCCATGCAAGAGGATTGGCAAAGCAAACGGCCGGAAACCCGAACACGGGAACCAGCACGAAGCCTGCCAGTCCTCTTGCCAACATTTCGAAAGCACCGGCAAACACCGCCAGCTTGCTGAACCCCATGCCTTGAATCAGGAAACGCACGATATTCACAAGCGCAAGGGGAAAATAAAACAGCACGTTCATACGGGTAAAAGCATCTGCATTTACAAGAATTGCCGTCTCTCCCGCATCCAGGAATAAAAGAAGCAGTTTCTCTCCCAGAAGGTATACGATCCCCACAGCAAGAACCGAATAGATCAGTCCCAGCAGCGTACAGGATTTCAGTCCGCGGTCCACCCGGTCCAGATCACCTGCCCCCACATTCTGTCCGCCGTAGGTTGCCATTGTGGAACCCATGGCATCAAAAGGACACATCAGGAGCATACTCAGCTTACTTCCGGCTGTAACCGCCGCAACGGCATCCGAACCGATTCCGTTTACCGCACTCTGCAGAACAACACTTCCGATGGCAGTAATGGAATACTGTAATCCCATGGGAATGCCCATATTGCACAGTTTCGCCGCGCAGTCCCGGTTCCACCTGCGCTCATCTTTCGACAATCTCAGGATCGAAAATTTCTTATACATAAAAATAAGACAGCAGATTCCTGCCAGAGCCTGGGACACCACAGTAGCCACTGCCGCCCCGGCAACTCCCATGTGAAATACGATAATGCACAGCAGATCCAGAAAAATATTCAAAATCGCCGCCATTACCAGAAAAATAACCGGCGTCCTGCTGTCCCCCAGAGAACGCAGGATCGATGCTGTCATATTATACAGATAAATTACCGGAATCCCTATAAAAATAATGACAATATACTGGTACGATCCGTCAATGATATTATCCGGCGTCCGCATTGCCTGCAGAATCGGACGGCACAATATTACCACCAGAACCGTCATCACTGCCGCAAAAATAATCGACAGCCAGACACAGTTCGCCACATAACGGCGCAGATTCTCCTCATGTTTCGCACCAAATTCCTGCGCAATCGGAATCGCAAAGCCGTTACATACGCCCATACAAAATCCGATAATCAGAAAGTTGACGGAACCGGTAGCTCCCACTGCCGCCAGTGCATCCACACCTAAATAGTGGCCCACAATAATCGTATCCACCATACTGTAGAACTGCTGAAAGAGCAGACCGAACAGAAGCGGTACGGCAAAGCCCAGAATCAAACGCATCGGGCTTCCCTTCGTCATATCTTTTTCCATAATAACAATCCTCCCCGGCCTGAAACTGTCAAACTCATTCCCGTACTGCCCCGGCATACCGGCCAAAAGCTGTATATACCGCTGCATTTTGCATTGGAATTCATATCAGGCAATTTCAAACATAGCACATTCGTTTTCGCTCCGCAACGGCTATTTTACAATGGTCAAAATTGTTCTATTCACAGCTAAAATATTAATATTTTCCCTGATTTTCCGAGTCTGATCCTGACTCGTTTTTTATTCTGAAAGCGGGCAACGTTGGTTTACGGGATTCGATTTGCGGACTCGTAAATCCGTAGCAATTTTCTATATCGATTAGGGTGTCAAAAGGTGCTTACGAAAGGCTGAGAGGGCAGATTACACAAAATATTCGTT
>CAJUJP010000026.1 GCA_910586615.1 uncultured Lachnospiraceae bacterium | reverse complement strand
TAACCATACAAATATCGCTATTAACTTAATGACATTGAAGGCTGAACTGTTACAATTGTTTGGCTTATAAGGCTTATAAGGATGGTATATATTGACATTCAAAATATAAATGGTAAAATATAGCTGCTTGGTTTCGAGCAATTCTTTTTTTTCGGGTTTATTCAAATAGTTACTACCCAATTTTTAAGGTCTTGATGTAAGACGAAATATTATGATGCCGAGGCATCATGGTAAATTAAATCTATACAACAATATAGGAGAGAGCAGCTATGGAAAAGGGGAGACCAACACAAAGGCATGAGAAGGCGGGGGTGAAAAACAGCAGGAAAAAATTGGATATATCGACGCTGCGGTCGATTCGTGTCAGAATCATATTTATAGCGATGCTGGCCATTGTAAGTGTGAGTGTAACGCAGATCATTATTTTTGGCTCTATGTCGAGGAAGCAGTTCAAGGATATGGTGATCTTCTATATGGAGGACATCGCGGATTCTTATCAAAAGACCATGAACATTCGTGTTGCGGAGCTTGCAGAAGAAGGAAAGCAGCCGGACACGGAATTCTGGGAAAAGATGGTGGGCGGCCTGGATATCATGGATATGGATGGTTCTTATGCGTATATCGTTGACCGGAACGGAACGATGTGCTATCATCCTACGCCCGACAAGATTGGAAATCAGGTTGAGAATGAGGCAGTGAATGCCGCACTTGTAAAGATAAAACAGGGAAATATTCCGAAGGAAGCAGTTTCCATTAAATATGTATATCAAGGAGCACAAAAATATGCCGCATACAGCGTGACAGAAGATGGTACATATATTTTTGTAATAACAGCGGATGAGAATACTGCATTGAAGTCTTCCAGCGGAAGCATGAAATCCTCGGATGAGATCGTTTTGATTTCTATCTTCTGGGGATGCATTACAATGCTCATCTGTATGATTATCGTATTTTTTGTCTGTGATATTATTGTAAAACCGTTGAGAAATATTGCAGAACTTGCAATGACGTTTGCGGAACTGGATTTCAGGGAGGATCAGAGCCAGAAGAAACTCAGTGCCAAGAAGGATGAGATCGGTGCCATAAGCCGGGCAGTCGATACGCTGCGCGGGCATTTGAGTGGAGCGATTGAGCGGATCGAGGGTCACAGTGCTACGGTCATGGAGACTTCTCACATGCTGAATGAGGATACGGATCTGATTTTTGGTACGGTCAAGCAGGTGGAGCGGGCGGTGCAGGATATGGCGAACGGTTCCTCCGCCCAGGCGGAAGAGACGCAGAAGGCCATGGAGAGCATTGTGCTGATGGGAAGCATGATCGAAGAGAACAGTATGGAGATGGACGATCTGCATAAAATGGCTGAGGGAATGTTTACTTCCAGCGAAGTTGCAGCCAATACTTTAAATACAATGGATGAAGTAAACCGGAAAGCACAGGATGCAATAGACTTAATTTACCGGCAGACCAATACGACCAATGAATCTGCTGTCAAGATCAAAGAAGCGACGGCGCTGATTACGTCAATTGCAAAACAGACGAATCTGCTTTCTTTGAACGCATCAATTGAAGCGGCAAGAGCAGGAGAGCAGGGACGCGGCTTTGCCGTGGTTGCCGGGCAGATCCAGAAGCTGGCAGAGGAGTCCAATGAATCTGCAAATCAGATTGAGGAAATTATTGCACATCTCATAGATGATTCAGAGAAAGCCGTCCAGACAATGGATGAGGTCAAGGCGGTCATGGCGGACCAGAATGAAAATGTGGGATTGACCAGAGAACGGTTTGCGGAGATGCATTCCGGTGTGGAGAAGACGATAGAGGGTATCAGGAACATTGCTGAGAAAATGGAGCAGATTGACGATACCAGAACCGGTGTGGTGGATATCGTACAGAGTCTGACGGCGCTTTCGGAAGAAAATGCTGCCGGAACACAGGAGGTAGCAGCTTCGGTGACAGAAGTTGGCGAGCATATGTCCCGCATTGCCCAAAATTCAGGCGAATTACGGCAGATTGCAGATGGGCTGCAGTCTGAAATGGGAGCGTTTACACTTTAATCTGTGGAAATAGATAACGTTAATTTAAGCAATTCAGAATGACTGCATGGTAGCAAAATCCTGTCGGGAAACCGGCGGGATTTTTTGTGGGGCAAATATTTTGGATATGAAAGTGGCAATCGTAAGGAGGGATGAGTAAGGTATGTTTATCGCATTGACGCGATTGGGGGTGTATGGTATTCTGATACAGGCGAAACTGTTTTTGCGGTGAAGCCATGTAAACTAATATGGAACCGGAAACGGTCTGTATGGAGGGCACGCGTATGGATTATTCAAAGGAGTTTTTTGAACGGGGCGGCGAAGGCACTTCGATCGAGGAAAACCGTGAACAGTATCATGACATGCAGAGTGTTCAGAATCTGGAAACTATTATCAATGAGGGGCTTCGTGTTGCGCTGCAGGAAGAGACGCCGGATCAGTCTCTGGATGTACTTCTGGAGCATCTGGGAAGGGCGCTGAACGGGGAGCGGACCTACATATTTGAACAGAACGAGTACGGCGGCGATGATAACACTTATGAATGGGTGGCCGACGGGGTGGAGCCGGAAAAGGAGAATCTTCAAAATGTCCCGCCTGAGGTGTGTGCGAGCTGGTATCGTAATTTCAGAATCGGCAGGCATATCGTCATTAAGAATCTGGAAGACATTCAGGAAACAGACCCTCTTCAGTATGAGAACCTGAAAAGGCAGGGGATACATTCTCTTGTGGTAGTGCCTCTTTATAACGGTGAAAAAATTATCGGCTTTTACGGCGTGGATAATCCGCCTGTGAAGTCGCTGGAATATGCATCCAATATGCTTCAGACTGCGGCATACTTTATTGTGTCTTCCCTGAAACGACGCAACCTGTTCCGCGAGCTTCAGAAGCGCAGCTATAATGTTCTCCATGCCCTCAGTGTGGACTATCTGGGTATCTGCCAGGTGAATTTCGATACAGATGAGTGCGAGATCTACCGGGACAACGAAAGGATGCGTAAGGACTGTGGTGTGAACTTTGAGGACGGATATCAGACGGCTATGGAGCAGTATATTTCCCGGTGTGTGGTTCCCAGAGATCAGGAAAAGCTCCGTGCCGTGACCCAAAAAGACTATGTGCTTGCCCAGCTTCGGACAAAGAAGAAATTTTTTGTCCGGTATCAGGTCAAAGACAGTTCTTACAGGCTGAAACACATGGAGATTCACTTTTCCGCCACGGAGAAGACGGCGGAAGAGAACTGCGCAATCTTTGCCAGGCGGGACATCAATGCCGTGGTGGAGAAGGAAGAGAAGGACAGACTGGAAGCAAGGCAGAGTCTGGAGGATATTCTGGAAGGTGCAAGAACCGGGATCTGGACGATTGAACTGGAAGAAGGGTGCCGGCCGAGAATGTATGCGGACCGGACCATGCGGATCTTACTGGGTGTGCCGGATGAAATCGAACCGGAAGAGTGCTATCAGCACTGGTTTCAGAACATTGAGCCGGATTATGTGGAAATGGTGCAGGAAGCGGTTCGGGCAATACTGGAAACCGGCCGTTCCGAGGTGATTTATCCATGGAATCATCCTGAACTGGGTAAAATATATGTACGATGCGGAGGTGTGCCCAACAAGGCATTCAAAAAGCCGGGCACCAGTCTGAACGGATACCATCAGGATATCACGGAGACTATGGTGGCGAAGAACAAACAGGAGCAGTCTATTCTGGAACTGCTGGAAAAAGTCAGGCGGGCAAATTCGATAAAGAGTGAATTCCTTTCTCATATGTCCCATGATCTTCGCACACCGATCAACGGGATTCTGGGTATGCTGGCTATTATGGAGAAAAGCCAGCATGATCCGGACAGGCAGAGTGAGTGCCGGAAGAAAATCCGTGTATCGACGGAGCATCTGCTATCCCTGGTCAACGATGTTCTTCAAGTCAGCAAGCAGCAGAGCGGAAGACCGGCGGCAGTGGAGGAACCTTTTGATCTTTATGATATATTGAACAACAGTATCGCGATTCTGTCCGCTAAGGCGGAAGAGAAGGAGATCCGGCTGACGCTTAAGGAAACAACGTTGCAGCACAGCAGGCTGATCGGCAATCCGCTGCATGTGCAGCAGATTCTGATGAATGTCATCGACAACGCGCTCAAGTATAACCGCCCTCATGGCTCTGTATTTATTCAGGTAAAGGAGCTTTCCTGTGTGGACGGGACTGCCGGTTACCGCTTCGTGATCGAAGATACGGGAATTGGTATCAAGGAGGAATTTATTAAGCACATTTTTGAGCCGTTTACGCAGGAAGACCAGGGTGCAAGAACCAACTATAACGGTGTCGGGCTTGGCATGTCCATTGTGAAAGATCTGGTTGACCAGATGAAGGGAAGTATTGAGATCGACAGCCGGGTCGGTGAGGGAAGTGTGGTTCAGATTACTCTGCCAATGCAGATCGATGAAACCCGGAGTCTGCAGCCTGAGGATGCGGATGAGGAACTGGATCTGCGGAAGGATATTGCCGGGATGTGTGTTCTTCTGGTGGAGGATAATGAAATCAACTGTGAAACCATGGAGTTCATGCTTTCGGAGGCGGGTGCGAAGGTCGTGACTGCAAAAGACGGAAAAGCGGCTGTGGATGCGTTTGCAGCGTCTGAACCGGGAACATTTGACTGCGTGCTCATGGATCTGATGATGCCGGTCATGAGCGGATACGAGGCGACCCGTGTGATCCGTGGCCTGGACCGGCCGGACGCGAAGTTTGTGCCTATCATTGCACTGTCAGCTAACGCGTTTGAGGAGGATGTCGCGATGGCGAAGGATGCCGGAATGAATGAACATCTGGCGAAGCCGGTAGATATTAAGAAAATGTTTAAGGTTATGAAACGGTTCAGGCACTGATGGAAAGAGTGCAAAATGGCTGATAACAGAGCACAGAAAACCCCCATGGACAGCAATGGATGAAGCCATGTGATCTGCGGCAGCATCCGGTATACGATGATTCCCAGTCTTGCTGCAATCGCCGGCTGCCAGCTATACGCAGCCGGCGATTGCCGGCAGTGTGCGCCTTTTTACATAAAAAACAGGATGCTTATGCATACGTGTTACGTCCCAGATACCGCTTCGTCAAAGCAGCTTAGTGCCGCAGGTATTGTGCGGGAATCAGATTCTGGTATGATATAGTTACAAAGAGGGGGAATTTATGATGGAAAAATCAAAAGGAATCAAAAGATTCGCATTGCCGGTTATGATGTGGCTGATTTTCGAAACGATAGCCGTCACGCTCTGGCTGACAAAGCAGAATATATTTTATTTGTTCAACTTCAGTTACATCGGCACTTCACTGGCAATCGGTTTTCTGCTGTTTCAGCTGCAATACAGACATGCGCGCAGGGTGGCACAGTTTCTGGTGGGCAGTTATATGCTTGTCTATCTGGGATTGCTCTGCAACGAGAATATGCAGATTGAAGGCTTCTGGTATTATCTGTTTACCGGTGTATTTGAGGCGGCGACCATTCATTACGCGGTGGCGAAGATTTTCGGACCGCTGGTCTTCGGAAGGGGCTGGTGCGGGTATGCCTGCTGGACCGCGATGATCCTGGATCTGCTCCCGTATAAGACGCCGCAGCGTCCGGGGAAAAAATGGGGCTGGATCAGATATGTTGCCTTCCTGCTGTCCTTTGTATTTGTAAGCGCCTTATTTCTGGCGCAGGTAAATGACATGGAGCGGATCATGTTCTGGGCATTCCTGATCGGCAACGGTCTGTACTATGCGGTCGGAATCGTTCTGGCTTTTGTGCTGAAGGATAACCGGGCTTTCTGCAAATACATATGTCCGGTGGCCGTGTTCTTGAAGCCGATGTCGTACTTTTCTCTCATGCGCGTCAAATGTGACAAGGACAAATGTATTTCCTGCGGCAAGTGCAAAAAGGTCTGCCCCATGGGGGTTGATGTCACGGACAATTCGAGAAAACGCAAAAACGGAACGGAATGCATACTGTGCTATGAATGTGTGAAAGCGTGTCCCAAGGACGCGCTGTGATTAAGCAGTATCGCAGGCACTCGTAGGTATCTTCGTTCAACCTTCGGGTGCTTTTCTCGTAATTGGCGAATTACAGCATGGCGCGTTCTAATGCATTGCGGCGGTTTTTGATCAGAATCCTGACCGGCTCATGGTAGCTGGGCAAGCGTAAGAAAAATGACGTGGCCGAGGAGTGCAGATTCGCCTACAAGGATATCGACGAGGTGATGGCACAGCAGACGGATCTGGTAACGCCGGTCAGGAAGCTTAAGACGCTGTTCATACCGCAGTGAGAGATAAAAGCGTCCGCCTGCGCAAGCACGGCGATCTGATCCACATGACGCTCTACGGTGATATTGTCCGGCCAGGATCCGAGGGCAGAGATATCTGCCAGATCACCGACGGACAGGATCACCTGATAGTCCGTATCGGCCAATGCGGCAATACAGTTTCGATAAAACGGAAGCATATCATTGTTGACGGTTCCCATGGAAATATAGACTAGTTTGTCGTGTGTCCTGGTAATCTGCGTGGTAACGGGCCTGACCGACGGTCCGACAAAGGCATAGGTGTCAGGGAATGTTTCGGCACACGGCTGAAACTGGCGTGAGGTATAGATGATGGTGTTCGTCTGCGGGTCACTCTGCATGAGATCTATGATATTCCGGATCGGGTAGCCGCGATCCTGCAGGCGCTTAAGGTCTTTATTGATTTTGGGCATGGATATCATCATGCGGAGTAATTCTCCGAAACTTTGCTGCATGATTCTTGCGGAGTATTTATTAAAGGCAAAAGTGGTGGTGGATGAGACAAAAGGGATATGCAGTTTCAGAGCGGCCGCCTTGCCCCAGATTGCCATGGAGTCGGCCACGATACAGTCGGGGCAGAACTTGCGCATATCTTCGCAGAGTGTCTGATCCATCGCCAGGGTGATGTCCACCAGGATATGAGTGGAAAACGCGATATCTTTGCCGATTCTGGCAGCGGCGTCAGGGTCCGGCTGCAGCTCAGCGTCATAGGCGTCACAGGAGATAAATTCGGCGCCTGCCTCTTCTATTTTTTCCCGAAAAAGATCATAGGAATAGTAGCGCACTTCATGTCCGCGTGCGGTCAGTTCTCTTACGACGCCGAGGGTCGGGTTGGTGTGTCCGTGTGCATGTATGCAGAAAAATGCGATTTTGCTCATGTGTGTTTTCTCCTGGTCAATGTTTCGTTCCTGACAGTCCATTGGTTTTTAGGAATCATGCCCGGTGGGGCGTGATCTGGTATCTGGATCTTCGGCGCTATGAAAGTTCGCCGAAAATCATGGAAATATATTTGTCCATCATCGCTTTTGGCGGGATGGCGATTCCTCTTTTCACATCGCCTAGTACCAGGATCGTATCGCCCGGATGAATATCAAACATATCCCGGGCTTCTTTTGGGATGACAAACTGACCTTTCTCACCGATTTTTACGGTCCATGCATTTTTTCCTGACGGCATGTTTTTCATGGCATATCCTCCGTTTCTGATGTATGTACAGGGAAGCAGTGACGTGTATCAGTCACGGGTTACTTGTTTTCGGGCTGGCTGCTTCCTGACAGTTGTTTCGTTGTGAATCATGGGACGCAAGTATGATTTGTATGACTAATCATACTACTGACAAGTGAAAAATACAATTCAAATTCGTATTTTCTCTAAAAAACGACGGGCGTGCCGGATGAAATATGAAAACTTAAATCCGGAATCGGGAAACTGCAATTACATGAAGGAAGTACCGCATGATTGGAGGAAAAGTTATGTAAACCAAAGTAGCTATGGAAGAGATATGAAATTTATGATAGAATAGGCGAATGAGCTAAAGCCGGAAAGAGATACACTGTGCTATGCAGGGAAAGTGCGGAGGAAACAGGTAAAATGAAAACAGACACCAAAGATATGACAACCGGCAGTCCCGGGCGGCTGCTATTGGCGTTTTCCATGCCGCTTATGCTGGGGAATCTATTTCAACAATTATATACGTTCGCGGACGCGGTCATCGTGGGACAGTGTGTGAGCGCCAATGCACTGGCGGCGCTGGGAGCGACGGAATGGCTGACTTTTATTATGTTCGGCGTGATATCGGGGATCACACAGGGATGCTCGGTGGTGATCGCCGGTTTTTTTGGAAAAAAGCAGATGAATGAATTGAAGCGGGCAATCTGCAGCGGTCTTCTCATTGCTGTCCTGGGTGCGGCGGGATTTACCCTGATCGGGCAGATGCTTCTTACGCCGGTGCTTCGTTTGCTGCGCACGCCGCCGGAGGTGTTTGATTTGACGAGAGAGTATCTGCGTATTCTGTATGCGGGGGTGCCGGTGACTTTTCTCTATAATATTACGGCGGCGGTTCTTCGGGCGCTGGGCAACAGTAAGAAGCCGCTGTATGCCATGATCATAGCGTCTCTCGGAAATATTGCCCTGGATCTGCTGTTTGTGGCGGAAATGGACATGGGGATTGCGGGAGCGGCATACGGTACGGTGCTGGCACAGCTTCTGGCGGCGGTTTACTGCGGGGCGGCGCTGCGGAGAATACGTTTTCAGACAGACGAAAGGCTGACGGAGGCAGGAGCGGACGGGCAGGAGAGATACGACAGGCCAGAACGCCCGGATATGGATTACGGTTTGATGGGGCAAGAGACAGCGCTGTCAGAGAAGAGGTGCTGTGAAGAAAGCCAAACAGGACGGTTTAGCAGGATAAGAAAGCTGATCGACCGTCAGATTCTGCGGGAGCAGATCAGAATGGGGATTCCCATGGGCGTGCAGAATATCATTACCGCGGCCGGCGGACTGGTGGTGCAGGCTACGGTCAACGGTTTCGGCATTCTGTTCCTGACGGGATACGCCGCGGCGAATAAGCTGTATGTGCTTTTGGAGATTGCCGCCACATCATATGGACACGGCATTCTTACTTATACTGCGCAGAATAAAGGAATCGGCAGTGATAAGAGAATCCGGGCGGGACTTAAGAGCGCGCTGATCATCGGAAGCATTACGGCGCTTGCGATGTCTGCGGTCATGGTGTTCGCCGGCCGGCCGGTTCTGGGACTTTTTATCAAAGAGACAGAGACAGGCGTGGAGGAAATGCTGCGGGTGGGCTGTCATTATCTGTGCGTGCTTGCGGCCGGATTCCCGCTGCTGTATTGTCTGTATGTGGTCAGAGCCTGTATACAGGGCATGGGGGATTCCGTGATTCCGATGTTGTCCAGTTTCATGCAGGTCGCGATGCGGATCATGTGTGCGCTGTTTCTGACGCGCATGATCGGACATACGGGTGTTTTCTGGGGAGAGGTGGCCGCCTGGGCCGGTGCGGATATTTTCCTTGGGATCGTCTGTGCGGGACGGTTAGATAAGGTTTAGAGATTTCTTTGCTGCAATGAATGGTACGCGGGAATAAGAAGCAGGTGAAACAGCCCGGGGAAATCATGAAGCAAGGAGAGATATGAATAGGAATCCAATGGCATGGGGCAGGTCATTCGTCTGCCCCTTCTCTGTATTCAAAAACTATCCACTTCTCATTCATATAAACTTCGATTGTGTCTTCTTCACTGCCGTACTGGAATCCGAAGCCGGAACCGAAGTTTGACTCGTTGTTTTGGGTGGGGATCTGTGTACCGTCGACAGATGAGGTGATCTCCCCGTCCATGTTGCCGCAGCGCATCTCGATTGTGCTCTCGCGTCCTGTATCATAGTACAGCTTATCATTCACCATGACCATGGGAATCCTGTCCCATTTGTGGTCAGTTTCTGTGTGCGACGCCTCGCTATCGGCTTCTGCGTCGGTCTCTGCAGGTTTTACTTCCGCGGCGGACTGGATCAAAGTGATTTCATGGATTTCGCCCAGCTGTGCGGGGTATGATTCCATGATTTCACCATTGTATGTAATCTTGACCAGATCGCCGGTCTGAAATGTCATGTCTTTCTGAAGCGGCACGACGATTTGGTCGGCGGAATTGAGTTCCGCAGAGCCGGACACGGGGTCTACCAGAATGGTGTGATCGGACGCTTCGATGACTGTGGCTTCAAAGGTTGATGTGGACGGAGCATCCGCGCTGTAGTCTGACGGTGTATCCGGATCAGCGGTCTGCGCAGTTCCACAGGCTGTAAGGGTTAATACGATAAGGAGCAAGGGCAGTAAAATTTTATGATTCAGCATTATAAATGTGATACCTTTCTGAGAAGTCGTGGTGATTGAGTTGAGTTTAGCATAAGCATGAGGATAGTGCAAAAGTGTAGGTATATTATTACAATAAATGGTGGGCTTGCTTTGATATTATTTACCCAATCCTGTTATTTGAATAATAAATCCAATGCATCATGAGCTGTATTATTTCCGCCTCTTCCTTCACTTGGAGTACTTGCAATTGTTACCATGTATCTTCCATCTCCATGAAAATACGCTTTTTGGTGATCATTTCCTTTCATTTCAAATCCGGCTCTTTGTAAATCTGCTATTGTTCGTTCGTTTACATTTCTCCTTTCTATAATTTCTCTGATACTTTGTTGCATTTCTGTTCTATACTGACTAATCGTGTTGCAGGCTTTTATGTCTTGCATAACATGATAGGATCTTCTCTTTTTTTCTGCTTCACCTATATGTTTTTCAATTTTATTAAGAAGTTCCAATAAAATGTCCTTTATTTCCTCTGGATAAAATTCTTTTTCGGTATAGTTTAGTAAAATCGCTGTTCCGTTCATATCTTTTTTACTCTCTAATACACTTTGATAATATTGAACTTTTGCCTCTAAATCATAAACCGCTTTTTCTTTATTTCCAAAGGTTTCGACATATTCCTGCAATTCTTGCTTTGATTCTTCTAATTCAATACTTTTTTGTTCAAGTTGAATTTCCAGCTCTTGTATTTTTCGTTCCTTCTCACTTAATTGCGGATTGTTATGGACCTTTTTTAATAATATATTTGACGTTATTCGAGAAATAGATTGCTTTTCCGGAATATTTAACATCGCCATTCTTGCATATACACTATGTGAAACTTTCCATCTGAATTGATTTTTATTATCCCATGTATTTTTTGTTATACGAACAAAATCGTCTTTTCCATAATAAATGCCCACCGCACCATTATACGGATTTTTCCCTGTAGTCTCTTCTTTCATTTTTGCTGTGACAGATGAATCCGTTTCAACAACCACATGTGCTATTCCAGCTAAATCGACGGCTAATTCTCTTACATCCAGAAAATACTCGTCTGAATAAAACGGCATAGAAACATATACAATTGGCATTAGGAAACGGTCTGCGTTCATAATACAATGTGCGCCCAATTTCCAATTTTCCATGTCAATAAAAAATGGTTTATCTTCTACGGGTAATTCATTATCTTTCCCGCCATATCCTTCTTTAAGAAGTTGCCTAAGTATCCACGGAAGCCTGAAATTAGCGTCTTGTTCCGCAGTAGCTCGCCTTTGCTCTCGAGCGAGTCGGATTTGCATGATTCCCTGCTGCTCATTCTCTTGAAGAACTAAATCTGTTCTCCACAATTCACCTTTTTCATTTTCAAGTTTCAGGCAAAAAGCAGTTGTTTTTTGTTCAGTGTCTATTGCATATTCGACAAGATTAGCACCGTCTTGTATCTCATTCATTTCAACTTGTTTATACTTTATAGCTTTAAATTTTTCTGGAATAAATTTCATTCCGCTTATCCATGCTAATGTTTTTTTCAGAAATACTTCTGTCTTTAGTTCTTTTCGTACATAAAACTTTCCATATAATACAATCATCCTGTAATGCTCCTTATAAATTTATAAATCTTCAGTGCTATATTTGTAGCCCTGTATACAGTATAATATAGCGGTACTGGTTTATCAACTGATTTTAGTACAAATGCTTTTCTGAGAACAAATAGATACTTTGTATATGGTGGAGTTGTTGATATGTCATTGACAAGCGGAAGAATAAACTGTAAATGATAGATATCTATTTTAAATTCTCTTTTTATGCGATATAATTTTAACAGTGTAATGAATAAATTAGGCATAGAGTGTTTTGGACTGCTTTGATATGGTTGGAAGGTGTGAGAATACCGTATACGCAGAAATAGACAGTACAGGATGAGGAGAAATGCAAATGAACGCTCAAGTCACAAGAGTATATTTTGTGCGCCATGCACAGCCGGAGCATGGATGGGAGGATGACAGAACCAGACCATTATCTGATGAAGGCAGGAGAGATACCGCAATCGTGCTGGACTTTCTGAAAGACAAGGGGATTGATGCATTTTACAGCAGTCCGTATAAGAGAAGCTTTGATACGATTGCGGATACAGCCGGTTTTTACGGAAAAGAGATCCTGACTGACGAGCGGTTACGTGAGAGGGAAAAGGGACCGGACGGCAATCAATACGGCATGTTCGAAAAACGTTGGGCGGACCATGATTACCATGAGGAAAACGGTGAATCGATCAGCATGGTGCAGAGGAGAAACATAGAGGTTCATACAGAGACTCTGCTGAAAAATAAAGGTAAGAGCATTGTGATTGCAACCCATGGTACAGCGCTCAGCGCGATCCTGAATTATTATCATCCGGCGTTCGGGTGCAAAGATTTTCTGCGGATCATAGACTGGATGCCCTATGTGATCGAACTTGATTTTGACGGGGACAGGCTGGTGGCGGAACAGGAACACTGTTATATCGAGAAAGAGTTTCAGGAAAGTAAAAGAGCGGATAAGAAGGTATGAAAAGAATGACAGTATATTAGCCCGCATTAAATTTGCAGGCTGTGCAGAACGGGGGGGGACATTATGGCGGATATGCTGGTCAAACTGTACAATATTCCAGATTCGCATGACATAGAAAGAAAGCTGTCAGAAGAGGGAATCAAAATAAAAAAAGCGCTGGCGCCTGACCGGAGTATAATCATTGATTTTGCCAGAACGTGCGCAAAGGATGACTATTCGGATGAAGTGACTGCCGCATTTTGCAATAATCCCGTGACTTGCTATATTGCGGTCAGGGAAAAGAAGCCAATCGGGTTTGCGTGTTATGAAGCAACTGCCAGAAATTTTTTTGGGCCCATGTCCGTGCTGGAAGAGGAAAGAAAGAAGGGAATCGGCAAGGCGCTATTATTAAAATCTCTGGAATCCATGCGGGAGCTGGGTTATGCATATGCCATTATAGGCTGGCCGGCGGAGTCCGCTGCTGCATTTTATCAAAAATGCGCAGGAGCGGTCATGATCGATGAAAAATCATCTGGCGTATATCAAAGAATGATTGGAATGGATGAGTAAGCTGCGGTCTGCGGAGCTTGAAGGAGTTGTGAAATGATAAAGGCCGGATCAAAAATAGGGATTGTCTGCTGTTCAGACGGGCAAAAAAGAGAGTACGCAGAGAAAATCAGACAACTGGAAGCAGTCCTTAAATCTGTCGGTTTACAGCCGGTGTTCAGCGATTCTATTTATGTGTCGGAAGAGGGACTTAGCAGTACGGCACAGGAGCGTGCCGCGGCACTGATGAATTTTTACCAGGATGATGAGATCAGGGGGATATTTGACATTTCCGGAGGCGATCTTGCCAATGGCATACTGCCTTATCTGGACTACGACGTGATCGCGGACAGTGGTAAGACATTCTGGGGGTACAGTGATCTGACGACGGTGATCAACGCGGTCTACGCTAAGACGGGCAAAGCGTCGGTGCTGTATCAGATCCGGAATCTGATATATGATCACGCGAAGCGGCAGACTGCGGATTTCAGGAACAGCGTGATAGACGGCGGAGAGGAGCTGTTTCGGATAGAGAAGCATTTTCTCACAGCGGATACGCAGGCAGAATGTGAAGTGACTGACAAGGTTGAAACGGCCGGGAATCAGCGTCAGCTTCACGGAGTCGTAGTGGGCGGCAACATCAGATGTTTTCTGAAGCTGGCCGGGACAGAGTATATGCCTGATCTTACAGATAAGATACTATTGCTGGAAAGTTACAGTGGAACGGCGGCCCGAATGGAGACATATCTGTGCCAGCTGGAACAGCTTGGCGCTTTTCGGAAGGCGGCAGGCGTACTGCTGGGAACCTTTACCGAAATGCAGGAGAAGCGGTGCAGGCCGTCTATGGAGACGCTTGTCAGAAGATATGCCGGAGCGGATATGCCCATTGTGGTTACGGGGCAGATCGGACACGGGACGGACGCGAAGGGGATCTGGATCGGGAGAGAATACATTTTTGGTGTAAAATGAAGAAACTGGCAGTCAGGAAAGTGGGTGAACACAATGAAATTAATGAGTGCAGCAGCTCCATGCAAAGTCTGAGCGGGCAGTGATTGCATGGAGTCAGTAGATTGAAAACAGGTCCGTTGACCTTATTTTCAATAACTGCCCTTAGACTTTGCGGATTTCAAATACTTTACAATTTGAATAGAAGGAGCAAAGTCTATGAAAAACAAAATAAAAAACAAAGAATATTTACGCAGTCTGAAAGAAATGAAGACTTATCTGCTGTTGTGGAGCACCCAGTCTTTTTCAGGGCTTGGCAGCGCGATGACAAGTTATGCGCTGGTGATCTGGTCCTATACGCAGAAAGGGTCGGCGCTCATGACGGCGCTTTTAATGGTAAGTTCCTATGCGCCCTATGTGCTGCTCAGCATTTTTGCGGGCGCTCTGAGCGACAGATGGAACAAGAAGGTGACCATGCTGGTGTGCGATACGCTGGCGGCGGTAAGCACGGTGGTTATGTTGATTCTGCTGCAAAATAACGCACTGCAGATCTGGCATTTATATCTGATCAACGGCGTTGGCGGCGTTATGAATACGGTGCAGCAGCCGGCTTCCGAGGTGGCGACTACGCGGGTGCTTCCCAAGAAGTATTATCAGCGTGTGGGCGGGCTGCGCTATTTTGCCAGTTCCCTGAATTCCATTATGACGCCGGTCATTGCGACGGCGGTTCTGGGAATCGGCGGCATGAATGCGATCGTGGCGTTTGATCTGCTTACCTTCGGAGCGGCGTTTGTCACGCTGGCGTTCGGTATCCGGATTCCGGATAATGGAGAAGCACAGGAGGGACAGGAGAAGCTTCTTTCGGCAGCGAAAAAGGGGCTTGCTTATCTGCGCAAGGAGCGTGGAATCTTCGGGCTTATCATGTTTCTGGCGGCCATTAATCTGGTGGCTTCCATCTATGACGCGGCGTTTCCGGCGATGATGTTGTCAAGAAACGGCGGCAGCGAGAGAACGCTGGGCCTGGTAAATGCTGTGATCGGGGTGACTACGTTTGCGGGAAGTGTGCTGGCTTCTTTTGTAAAGAAGCCGAAAAGCAGAGTGCGGGTGATCTGTAACTGTCTGCTGTTTTCCATGAGCACGGAGAACTTCCTGCTGGCCTTCGGGCGGACGCCGCTTGTCTGGTGTATCGGCGGATTTCTCGGCTGGATTGCCATACCGCTTATGAGTACCAATCTGGACGCGATTATGCGGCTGCGGGTGCCGGAGCAAATGCAGGGACGTGTCTATTCGGTGCGCAATTCTCTGCAGTTTTTTACCATACCGATCGGATATTTTCTGGGCGGTTTTCTGGTGGATCAGGTGTTTGAACCGATCATGGCGGTACAGCGAACGGGCAGTGTGCTGGTCAGGATGTTTGGCAGTGGAAAGGGGTCCGGCGCGGCGTTTCTGTTCTTCGTGATCGCTTTTGCAGGAATCGGCGTATGCCTGTATTTCAGGAGAAACAGGGATATTTGGGCGCTGGAAGAAAGCAGCGCAGAAATGGAGAAAAACATGCAGGAATTTACGATTGACTTGAAAAATTATAAGACTGACGGCACTGTTTTCAAGAGAACCGCGGTCAGGGGCATGATTCGAAAGGACGGTAGGTTCCTGCTGATTCACGGGATGAAATACGGCGACTACAAGTTTCCGGGCGGCGGAAAGCATGAGGAGGAAGAACTTCTGGATACGCTGGTCAGAGAGGTGGCGGAGGAGACGGGCTACCGCGTAAAGCGGGAGAGCGCGGAGGCATTTATGAAAGTGACGGAGCGCCGCAAGGGAGATCAGGATGATCTGATGGAGATGGTTTCCTGGTACTATGTCTGTGACGTGGAGGAGACAGCCGGAAACAGAAATCTGGACGATTATGAGAAGGAATATGATTACCGGGTGCAGTGGATGTCTCTGGAAGAAGCAATCGCGGGCAACGAAAAGGTACAGCATAGAGAAGCTGTACCCTGGGTTATGCGTGAAATTGAGGTTATGCGGCGGATACTGAGGCAGCAGGCGTGAAAATCTGAAATCTGCGGCATGGATAAGCAGTGTACTGATCCATGCCGCAGATTTTTAGTGAACGTCGCCGGTAATACCGCTTCCGAATAAGTCCAGTGTATTGATATAGGCACCGGCAGCCATGGCGGCGGCCATGCCTTCGGGATTCGGGACTGCCGCCGGCATATCCTGCGTACCTGTAGTGAGGAAGCTGTGCTGCTTTGCACGGCTCAGGTACTGCTGGCGCGCATATATTTCTTTCGCCGCCGCTTTTTCGGCCGCATTTTTTCTGATGGATCTTTCTACCTGTTCTTTCATCAGCTTTTTCATTCTCTTATGACGTTTGATCCACCAGTTTTCTTCCTCGTCTTCATCATCGTCGTCCGGTTTACGGCCTTCCAGGGCGGCTTTGCTGATACCCTGACCGTGGTGCTCTTCGATGGAGGCGCCGAAATGCTCGGTCACGACACAGCCGGCGTCATTCCCCCATGCAAAGAAAGGATTGTGCACGGCGCGGTCTTCCACAAAATAGCCGAGAATCCATGCCTCATAATCCGGATCTTTACGCATTTGTTCCCAGCCCTTTTCCGAGATGGAGATAATGTTGGTGTCATTCATATGTGTGGAATCATAGGGAATCGTATCCAGCAGAGCGTAAAAATATGCCTGATATTCTTCCATGGTCATATCGTCAGTTGAGACGCTGCCGCCATGTTTTTCACGCACAGCCCGGCCGGCCCGGACCTGTTCATCCACATGTCTGGCGCTGTCGGGGTGTCTTCGCTTAAAGGTATCAACGACGCTCTCCTCTATGGAATCTTTAAAAGTTTTTTCAGGCTGTGCCTGCGTCTTTTTGGAGGAAGGGACGGGCGTGTCATAGATTGTTGTCGGGCGGTTGGTAAACATGATATCGGTTATATTCATAGGGCGTCTCCTTTTGCTGGGTTGGTTGATGAATCGTTTCCTGTGCGGCTGTGTTCTGTTATGCGCCGCACTAATATAAGTTTTGTAATATTTGAAGCGGCCGTTTTCACTTTTGTTATTATTATATTCGTCATCAAGGGCAGAGTTTTGAAGAGGATCGTTATAAATGAGGGCTTCTGTGTTATGAATTGAAAGCGGCTTTCACAAGCTATACTGCAGGAAGAAGATTGTGAACAGCACGGATCAGTGCTATAATTTCAATATTGCGGGTGATACCGGTATGGCGTGCGTCTGCTATATGAAAAGTGTCCGAAAAGTGACCGGTATATTAAGAGGATTAAGGAAAGACGGGAACGCACGGACTTACGGTGAAGCAGAATGTGCTTACGGCGGAAGAACAGACAAGCTCCTGCTTTATGAAAAAAGGTTCGGACCTGCCGCAACGAAGCGCAGACACAAACTCGTTTATATGCAAAAAGCAGCGCAGAAATGGAGAAAAACATGATGTAATATCATTTGTTCAGAAAAGGAGACAAAACAACCATGAACACAGCCACAGAATTAAGAACCAAATTAAGAAATATTGACCATAGAGGATATCCTGCCTACAAGGAGTTGAAAGGGCAGTACAATTTCGGAGATTATATTCTCTCCATCGATCACGTGCAAGGAGACCCTTTTGCGTCCCCGTCCAGACTTTCCGTGCTGGTGAAAAAAGAGAAAGCGGGTTTTCCGGCGGAATACTACGATACACCTGCCAAGAGGATTACTCTGCAGGATCATCTGACCAGACTCTTTGGCAGATGGGTGGCGGGCGGCAGTTTTCAGGCGAAGGGTTCCGGCAAGAGCGGGCTGATGACTGTTTCAAGGTGCGGACAGCAGGTGTTGGAGCGCACGGCCATGCGGGTGCAGGACGGGGATGTGACGCTTCGGTTTGAAGCCGGATTTCCGGCCAACGGGCGGACTATCAATGCCAGAGAACTGGAGAAAATGCTTTTTGATATTCTGCCGGACTGTGTGCGGAAGAGCCTGTATTACGTAAAAATTGATCAGGAGAAGTTAAAGCAGGCGATCCGGCTCTGCGAGGATCAGCAGTACATCAGACAGAGCCTTTCCGAGAAAGGATTGTGTGCCTTTATCGCGGACGGTTCCGTGCTGCCGAGGGAGAGCGGAGTGTCGGAAAAACCGATGAAAGGTGCCGTAACATTCCTATCACCGGAGAGTTTGAGGGTCTCTTTAAACCTTCCCCACAGGGGAGAGATTTGCGGCATGGGGATTCCCAAAGGGATTACCTTGTTTGTGGGCGGCGGGTATCACGGCAAGTCCACGATCCTGCAGGCATTGCAGAACGGCGTGTACAATCATATTGCAGGAGACGGCAGGGAATATGTCATTACGGACAGTTCGGCGTTTAAGCTCCGCGCCGAGGACGGCAGGAGCATTACCGGCGTGGATATCTCGCCGTTTATCAGGAATCTGCCGAATAAAAAGGATACGGTGCATTTTTCCACGGAGGATGCCAGCGGCAGCACATCTCAGGCGGCGAATCTTATAGAAGCTTTAGAGAGCGGCAGCGGGCTGATCCTGATCGACGAGGATACGTCGGCAACAAACTTTATGGTACGGGACCAGCTGATGGCGCAGGTGATTACATCTGGTGAGGAGCCGATTACACCATTTATAGACAGGGTACGGGGGATGTATGAGGACCTGGGTGTGTCTTCTGTGATCGTGGCGGGAAGTTCCGGCGCTTTTTTCCATATTGCGGATACTATCATCCAGATGAAAGAGTATATGCCGATTGACATTACCGGGCGGGCGAAGCAGGCGGCGGCAGCTTATGACAAGGCGGCGGAGTATAAGGGGTTGCCCGAAGGGGAAGGCATGAGCGCCGACAGTATTGCAGACGAGCAGTCCGGGCGGACAGACAGCCGGACAGGCGGCAAAGCAGAAGGTGCACGGTTCCCGGCATTTAACCGCAAGCGTTGTCCGGCGCCGGATATGGCGCTTCGAAAAGACGACCGTATCAAGATCAGGACGACGGGAACCAGTGAACTGTCACTTTCCAGAGAAAATGTGGAACTGCGGTATTTAGAGCAGCTTAAGGATCAGGAGCAGACGGCGGCGCTGGCTTATCTGCTGAAATATGCCCAGCTTAAGATGATGGACGGCAAGAAGGATTTGAGGCAGATCGGCGATCTGCTGGAGGAACAGCTTGACCGGAAGGGACTGGAAAGTCTTTTTGAGCGCGGCGACGTGGCAGCACAGCTTGCCAGACCGCGGAAACAGGAGATCCTGGCATGTATCAATCGGTATCGACGGTTGAAGATATAGTTTCTCTGAAAGTATTTTTGAAAATGATACAGGCTATTGTTAACTTGTTTTGAAAAGAAGTTGACAATAGCCTTTTGCCATGTTACGATAGCTTCGTTAAGAGGGACTCGGAAGAGCGACGGTGCACAGGAAGATGAGCGGGAAGGTATATCACATTAGAGATGTACAGTAATTCGCTTCCTGTTACTGGAAATTACAATGCAGGAGGAAGCTATGGGTACGAAAATGACAACACAGACGGAAAATACCGGCGTAAGGACGGGGGGAAGGGGTAAAACATATGATATGGCGTATATTGCTGTCTTTACAGTGCTGATCGCAATCTGCTCATGGATTTCGATTCCCATGGCAGTGCCTTTTACGCTGCAGACATTTGCGATTTTTCTGGCGGTTTCGGTTCTTGGCGGCAGGCGCGGCACGATCGCAGTGGTTGTTTATGTATTATTAGGAGCGATCGGCGTTCCGGTTTTTGCGGGTTTCAGCGGCGGCCTCGGTGTTATAATGAGGAATACGGGCGGTTATATCGTTGGATTTATTCTGACGGCGCTTATCATGTGGCTCATGGAGCGGTTATTCGGGAAAAAATTATGGGTACAGGCGGTATCCATGGTACTCGGATTACTTGCATGCTATGCGCTGGGAACAGCGTGGTTTATGTTTGTGTACATGAGGACAACCGGTGCTGTCGGTCTGGCAACGGTGCTCGGCTGGTGTGTGATTCCTTTTATCATACCCGATGTCGTTAAGATCGCACTGGCATTGACGCTGGGAAATGCGCTTCGCAGACCGCTTGGGGCTATCATGGGAGAAAATTAGAAGAGTGAATCACCACCGGAACTTTAAGAATCTTGAGATTCCGGGCAGCGGATTCACGGATGGATGGAAAATAAAAAGAAAACTGGCTGAAAGAGTGCACGAAAGTGTATAATAACAGGATAGTTGAAGGAGCGTATATATGATATACAGGATCAGAGCACATCATGGCATGTGCTTTTCCTTTTTTCAGGGAAAAGGTTACAGCGGTGAATTTACGGAAAATATGCAGAAGATGAAGGAGAGGCTGGAACAGAATCCGACGGTGGTTTTGCTGCAGGAGACGGATGATGTGTGTGCGTGCTGTCCGAACAACCGGCAGGGCAGATGCGTCTCCATGGAAAAGGTGGAGAGATACGACAGCCAGGTTCTTGCGCTTTGCGGGCTGGCACCGGGGGATCAGATGCGCTGGAAGGAATTTGAACGGCTGGTGCGGGAGAAGATTCTGACACCGGGCAGGCGGGAAGAAATATGCGGAGACTGTGAGTGGAATAATTTGTGCCGTTTCTGATCCGGTGCGGGACGGTCTTTGGCATGGATTTTCACCGTATGGGTTTTTGTGTACAAAACGGGAAAGTCGGCTTGCAATCGACCTATGAGTTTTCGCAGGCGGTCAACCTTCTTTTTCTACGACATAAAATGGTCTGTTGACAACATTTTGCCGCAGGAATGGAAGAGAAAATTATTTTTTTCGTGTATAATAACCTTGAAAGTACAGATAGGGAAAAGAGTGAAAAGCACGAAATGAAAACTGTAAAGATCATGGTATGCGATGACGACAAGATCCTGCAGGAGATTCTGCAGCGTAAAATAGAGAAGCTGTGTGAAGACAGGGGCATTCCCTGCCTTGTCAGCGGTTGCAGTTCCGGGCAGGAAGTGTTGAGGCGGCTGGAAGCGGAGTCAAAATCAGAGCGGAAAGCGGACTTAAGATCGGAACAGAAAGTGGAATCAGAACAAGGACAGGAAGTGGACCTGGGATCAGAATGGATGCCGGACATTCTTTTTCTGGATATTCAGATGCCTGGAAAAAACGGGATGGAGATTGCAGAAGAACTGCGCAGGCGGAATAAGGATACGATCCTTATATTCGTGACAGCACTGCCGGATTATGTATATGAAGCCTTTGATGTGGGAGCATTGCATTACCTTGTGAAACCCTTTGGTGATGACAAGTTGAGTGAGGTGCTTGGGCGGGCATTGCAGCAGTATGAATGTCAGCAGGAGATCAAGACTTTGCGGCAGGCGGGGATGGATGGAGAAGGACAACAGATCCGGGCGGCGGATATTTACGGCGGCACACATCCGGACGGCCGGAAGCAGGACGGTGTTCCGGCAGCAATTCTTGTAAAAAGGGGTGGTATTTCCACAAAAGTGCTTCTTGAGGATATCATTTATGCGGAAGTGTTTAACCGGAAAGTCATGCTGCATACGACAGGCGGCAATATTGAATATTACGGGAAACTGACTGAATTGTCGGAACAGACGGGAGAGAATTTTTACAGAACGCACCGGGCTTATCTGGTGAATCTGAAATATGTGGAGAAATACAATGCCACTACCATCTGGCTGGAAAATGGGACGGTCCTTTTGTCGAAAAAACAGTTTGCAGGCTTTGTACGGCGGTATATGCAGTATATCAGCAGGAAGAGGGAGAAATAAGTGCAACAGATAGAGTTATACTATGAACTGGCAAATCTGGTCGAAAATATCTGTGTGACGCTGTTTAATGCATACTGTCTTGTGATATGGGCCAGGCCGTTTATGGCGGAAAGAAGAAAAGCGAAATATGCGGGGATTGTGTATGCAGCCGGAATGTTTGTGGCGGGCTGGCCGTTGTTTTATATCAGTGCCATGCTGGTCTATGGCGCTGTAACATGTGCCGCTTTTTTTGTGCTGTGGAGACTTGACAGGGAATACGGCGCACAGAAGCTGTTTCTTGCAGTTACTTTTTTCTGTCTGAGGTGGCAGGCGTGGCGGATCGCAGCTTGTATCAGTAATGGAACCTATGGTCTGTTGGAATCTTTAAAACTGGTAAAGGATAAAAAGTTCTGGTTTCAGGTATATGTGGCTGACAGGAGTGTAATGGTGATTCTGGGCGCGGCCCTTATGTATGCGGCTGTCAGATGTCTGCTGTGGGCGTACGGGGAACGGCGCGAGCATATGACTATCAGGGAATTTCTGCTGTTGGTCATGCCTTCGGTGTCGGGCGTATTTGCCTATGGAATATTCAGATACTACAATTTTATTTATGAGCGCGATTCCGGAAAAAGTCCCTTTTCGCTTTACGGAACCTATGACTTGATCATACTGTGTTATACTGTGGTCTGTTTTGTTACAATTTTTGTAATGATATATGTGTTCAGACAGTGGAAACATGAGCAGGAGGAGGATAAGCAGAAGGAAGTGCTTGCCAGGCAGATTCAGGATATGCAGAGCCACATAGACGAGGTGGAAAGGCTTTACGGGGATATGCGCAGGCTGCGGCATGATGTGGGAAATCATCTGATGACGTTAGAGCAGTTGTACGGCGGAGGTAATTATGAAGAAGCAGTCAAGTATGCCCGGACATTGAAGCAGGAGATGCAGGAAGTGACTTTGGATGTGTCCAGCGGGAATCCTGTTACGGATGTGATTCTTTCCGGCAGGAAGAAAGAAATGGAGGAAAAGGGGATTCAATTTGAATGTGATTTTCATTATCCGCAGACAGGAGAAATGAATGTATTTGATGTGAGCGTTATTCTGAACAATGCTCTGTCCAATGCTATAGAGGCGGTGGAACAGGAAAAAGCGACGGTTGTGTCATTGTCATCCGGGCTTATGAAAAACATATTTATGATAGAAGTGAGCAACAGTTACAGCAAAGAACTGCACAACGATGGTGCAGACGGTCTGCCGCGCACGACCAAATCCGGTGAAGGCCATGGCTTCGGGCTTGCTAACATCCGGTATGTGGCGCGGAAGTATTACGGTGATATGGAGATCGGCAAGGAAACGTATCAGGGGAGGGAGTGTTGTGTGCTGCGGGTGATGCTGCAGCTTGGGGAAAGTCAGTCAAGCTGATGGGGAAATGTTTTCCCTGAAATGTTTCTGAAATGCCTTCAGAGGAGGATGTGGATGCTTACAACGGATAAATGTTCTTTTACAACATACCTTCTTCATATAGCCGGGAGAGCGGCCGAAATAAAAAATAAGACTAAGATGACTGTTTCTGAGCAGAGGGGCTGTATTGGTTCAGGGAAAGAACAGTTATAAAAATCACATCAGGAGACACGGATGTCTCAGAATGGAGGATAATATGAATATAAACGGTGTTAACGGTACATCAATGCCGGCCGGTACGGCGGGGATGGGAGCAGGCAGTGCAGACCAGATGGATCCGGTCAGCAAGAATCTGAGAAATCAGATAGACGGCCTGAAGAGGCAGATGCAGGAACTTGCGGCGAATCAGGAGATGTCTGCAGATGCCAAGATGAAGAAGAGACAGGACATTCAGAAGCAGATCAGTGAACTTGAAATTCAGCTTCGTCAGCATCAGATGGAAGTAAAACGGGAGCAGACCCGCAAGAAAAAAGAAGAGAGCAATGCGCTTGATGAGATGACAGGAGCAAAGAAGCAGGCAAAGCAGGATGGCGGCAGGCAGACGGGATTGTCGACGGGCAGCATGGAGGCAATGATCTCGGCAGATGCTTCCTTAAAGCAGGCGGATGTACATGGCAGTACGGCTCAGAAAATGGATAATAGAGCAGGCGTGATTGAGACTGAGATTATGCTGGACCGGGGACGGGGCGGCAGCAGTAACATAGAATTGAAAGAAGCTGAACTTGCCGATGCAAAAGCGCTGGCGGATCAGGCAACGGCTTCCCAGATGCAGTCGCTGGCACAGGCAAACGAGACCATACAGGACGCGGCGAAAGAAGAGCAGAAGGACGAGAAGACAGACGGCGTGAGCGCAGGCACGAAGGAAGAAGATCAGACAGCCGGCGGGGCGGCAGACTCCGGGCTTGTGGACGCGTCAGATACTGCATCACAGGCAGCAGGCGCACAGAAAGCGGAGGAGAAGGTTCCGGGCGTTTCCGGGAATGATACATATGATGTGGAAATGCCAGGCGTGGCGTTCAGCCGGGGGTATCAGCCTGTAGATATCAAATTATAAAAATGGCTTTTTTGCCGCTGCCAGAGGCGGGATGTGTCATGAAAAATAAGTATCTGGAAACAGAACCGTTGTGAAATCCGGGAGTGCCGGGAGTCACAGCGGTTTTCCTTTATGGTATAGGAAATTCCTCCGCTTATTCGAGTCCACGAAGCGGATCTCGCAAAGTAAATTCCTATTTGTACCGGATTTTTGGCATGTCTGTGACTGTGTTTGTGCAATTTGCTGTATTTTTTGTTTTACCTTTCATATTTTTTGTAGTAAAATGAAATATGAAATAAAAAAGTTTTTGAGGCAGAAAATATACGATGCCGTTGGGCAGCGTTGAGACAATAAACAGGGGAATCGGTGAGCATATGACAGATTTTGTAGGCAGGAAGACAATCGGAGTTCTGGTCAGCGGCATTATGGACGACTACACCGAATACATATGTAAAGGTGCGAAACGCGCCGCAGATGAAGAAAATGTCAATATAGTTATTTTTCCGGGGAAATATATAGACAGAGATTTGACGGGCAGCAAAGATCTCCGCTATGAATATCAGTACCACACCGTGTTCGCATACGCGAAGAATGAGGGGATCGATGCCCTTGTCATTGCGGCGGATTCCATCGGGTGTTTTACCTCACAGCAGAGAATCCGGGAAATGGTAGCAGAGTATACAGACGTTCCGTGCATTCTGATCACCTCCAACAAGGACGATAATATCAGCGTGACATTCGACAATTATCAAGGAATCAAGGATGGACTGGAATGGCTGATCAGAGAGAATGGCTGCAAGAGATTTGCCATGATCGGCGGCAGTACGGAAAATGCAGATTCTGTCGCAAGAAAACAAGCGTTTGTCAGTGTTCTGGCAGAACATGGTATTCCATTTGAGGAGCGGATGTATGTTGAGGGCGACCTTACCAGAAGAGCAAAGCCAGCTTTTACAAAGATTCTTGATGAAAACCCTGACGTAGAAGCAGTCTTTTGCGTTAACGATGACACGGCCATCGGGCTGTATGAGGAGATCGGAAGACGCGGCCTCAGGGTAGGCAGAGACATTGCCGTGCTGGGCTATGATGATACCATTGCGGCGGCGCTGGCATCTCCACCGCTTGCATCGGTGCGTGCGGATTCCGCGTTACTCGGCGAAGAAGCGGTTCATATGGCCTGTGCCGCTGTTCGGGGTGAACGGGTGCAGTGTAAAGTACTGCCGACACGATTTATCAAGAGGAAGTCTATTTCCGGAACAGCATCCGGCCGGAAACAAGGGGATTTTTACCGGCTGAAAGATTTTGACAACAATTTTAAGGAGATTTTTCACAGAAGCCTCACCGAGGAAAAAGCCGGACAGATTGCAAAGATCCGTGCTGCATATAAAAAACTGATGATGGCCTTTGCCAGAAATGCACTGAAAGGTTTTAATGATCCGGAGGGTGTCGAAGAGGTATCACTCTGCGCTGATGAATTTATACATGAGGGCGGCGTCAGGTACGCGGACATAGATATTTTGCTGGAACACTTTGAGGTGTCCTACAAGGTGCTTCGCGGTATGCAGCGGCTTGATGAAGGAAGGCTGGAACTTAGAGATCTGTTCTTTGACCTGTACCGCAAGATCGTCCGTGCCATGAATATGCAGGTGGGTGACATCGAGAATGAAAAACAGCGGGAGAACTACGACCTGAAATTTT
This sequence comes from uncultured Lachnospiraceae bacterium, assembly GCA_910586615.1. Lineage (GTDB taxonomy): Bacteria > Bacillota > Clostridia > Lachnospirales > Lachnospiraceae > UBA3282. Next base: position 33,307 of record CAJUJP010000026.1, on the reverse strand, counting down.
TTGTGCAGGCTATTTTACAGTTTGAGAACGGAAAGGATCAGAGCTACAGTGTTTTGCTTGAGCAATTGGACTGGCTGGGAATCCGTAATGCCAGGCTGTATATGATGGAGAAACCGGCGCTGCAGTTGTTCAGGGAGAAGTTTCAGGCACCGGAGGCGCTCTGGCTGAAGGCGGTCCGCCGGGACGGCGTTGTCAGTTCAGTATCGGCGCTGCATCAGAGAACAGAGTACCATGAGATCTTCCGGGGAGAAGAGAATGAGGACTGCAGTTACCGTGTTGTGCTGCCGCTGTTTTATAATGAGACGCTTTACGGTATTTTGCTGTGCGATATGACAGACGCACTGCATGATAACGGAGAACTTCTTGTGAACCAGATGAGTCCGGCGGTGAAGATGTTAAAGCTGCTGGAAGCCAATGAGAAAATGCAGCAGCAGCTTGAGGACAATCTGGCAACTTTAAGAGATTCCAATATCAAGCTGGATACGCTTTCAAAGTCTGACCTTTTGACAGGCATTTTTAACAGAAGAGGCTTTTATGATATGGCGGAAAAGATGATCGGACAGTGCTGTGCAGAGGGAAAATCTGTACTGGCGGTCTATGTGGATATGAATAATCTGAAGATCATCAACGACCGTTACGGGCATGAAGAAGGCGATCATTCACTGAAGCTGATCGGTACTTTTTTAAAGGAAATGGTGTCAGAACAGGGCGTTGCCGGACGGATCGGAGGAGACGAGTATGCTTTTGCCATGGCTTACGAGGGTACGGACGGCGGAGAACAGATTTTGAATGATCTGTACCGGAAATTTGAAGAATATAATGAGAACAGTGACAAAGATTATAATATTACGGTGTCTGCCGGAGCGTCCCTGATCCATCCGGGACAGGATGTAAGTCTCAAAGAGGCGCTTTTGCAGGCAGATGAGAAGTTGTATCTGGTAAAGCAGAATCGTAAGAAGGACGTGGCAAAGCAACATTGAAACAGTGCGGGATATGAATAAGATCAGATTTAGCAATGCAGTTTTGAAAAACATAGCGTATGTGTCCATGTTCGTGGATCATTTCTTTGCGGTGGTATATCTGGATTTCGTGCGCAGGTATGCCGCTGCCGCAGCCGGGACAGCACAAGAAAATGAAGTTTATAGGCAAATGAATGAAATTTACAGAATGGGGAGGGCAATCGGAAGGATTGCCTTTATTCTGTTTGCCTATCTTGCAGCGGAAGGATTTGCACATACAGGGAACAGGAAAAAATATCTGCTGCGGCTGGGTGGTTTTGCCTTGATTTCAGAGCTTCCCTTTGATCTGGCCTTTTCGGGGAAGTGTTTTGACTGGGGAAGCCAGAACGTGTATTTTACATTGTCTCTGGGAATTGCAGTTTTGATGGTATGGGAGTGGGCTGCGGAGAACAGATGGAAGCTTTTGAAAAAGCCCCGTCCGGGGGATATGACTTTCCGGCTCTGCGTCGGTGTGTTTGCGGCAATACAGTTTGGGACGCTTTTTCTGGGCTGCGGACTGGCGTATTGTATGCGCACCGATTATAAATATATGGGAGTGCTTCTCATTGTCGTGTTTTATCTGCTGCGGAGACAGTCTTTTGCCGTGAAAATAGCCGCTGCCGGAGCAGTGATGCTGTTCGGAACGTGGAGCGCCAACTGTCTGCGGTATGCCGGTGAATATACAATGGAATATTTGTTTCAGTTTTCCATGCGTGAGATGTACGGGCTGGCTGCCTTTGTTCCGATCTTTTTGTACGACGGAAGCAAGGGAAAACAGCTTCCAAAGGCGGTATGCTACGGATTCTATCCGGTTCATCTGCTGTTGCTGCGGGGAATCGTATGGCTGACGGCGGGAATTTAGCAGGCGGCAGGAATTTAGCAGACGTCAGGATGTGGAAAGACGAGTTGGTGGAATGAAATCAGGGACGCAAAGACAGAGCGGCGGGGAGAATACAATATATTATGAAGAAATATGCTAAGGCTGTCTGGCAGCGGGTCTGGACAGATTTGAAAGAATACGGTATGGCATTTGTGCTTCTGGCCGGGTATACGGTTTTTATGAATCTTGTTTTTCATGCATTTTGCCCGCTGGTGATTTTCAGCGGTTTTCCCTGTCCGGGGTGCGGTGTCACCAGAGCCATGGCCTGTTTTGTGACCGGCAGATGGGAGCAGGCGTGGCTGTTTAATCCGGTGGTTTTTCCTGTTGCGGCTACGGCAGTTTACTTTGTCTTCCGGCGTTACATGGCAGGAAAACGTGTAAGAGGGATATTGGGGCTGGCGGCGGTTGACGTTGTCCTGCTGGTTCTGGTGTATGTGGTGCGTATGTACCTTTATTTTCCGGACAGGATACCCTATATTTATCATGAGGATAATGTGCTGGCCCGTTTTCTGCCTTTTTATCAACAAATGTTACACGGCATTGGAATCTTGTGATATGATATAGAGGAAACATATACAGTGCAGCATGTAATCCCGCAGTCTGTGGCGGATGTGTCTGCTTCGCAGCCATGCGGCATATTATATGCGGGAATTGAGAAGAAAGGATAGGGCACAGGCAGTCAGCCTGTAGCACGGGATGAGGAATGGAAGACAATAACATGTATCAAAATCAGACAGGACAGAATAACATGGAAGGTTCGGGACAGGGGATGCCACCGGAGCAGAATTACGGCGGCAATGGTTATACAAACAATAACTATGCCGGAAACGGGTACGGGAATAACGGTTATACGGGGAATGCCTATTCGGATCAGGCTTCCGGTGGTGCATATACGGGCGGCAGCGGTTACGCGAACAATAATTATAACGGCAGCCCGTACAATGGCGGTTCTAATTACAATAATGGTTATCAGCCTTATAATACGCCGTTTTATCAGGACAATCAGATGGAACTGGAAGAGCCTGTCAAGATCAGTGAGTGGGTACTGTCGATGGTGCTCATGATGATTCCCTGTGTGAACATTATTTTTATGTTTGTGTTTGCCTTCGGTAAGAATGAGAAGAAAAGCAAATCCAACTTTTTTAAAGCGTATCTGATCGTTTTCGGAATCATGTTTGCATTGATGTTCGTCCTTTGGATCTTTGGCGTATATGCGATCTTTTCTCTGGCAGGCTAAGAGAGCAGGATATGCCGTGACAGCCGGATACAGGCATCCGGGTGACATCGTGCCGGTTATATGCGGCACCAGCGTCCGGAGGCTCCACAGGGAAGGATCAGCCCGTTTTTTGTGACGGGGAGTCCGATTTCGGAAGACGCTGTACGGCCTCCGAAGGAAGGGACAATGGCGGTTTGGAGCATATAGTCCAGCACTGCAGGCTGCAGCCCGGTAGTGTAGGAGTTTATCAGGAAAAAGAGGGCGTCTTTTGACAGAATCTGTGCAGTGAGCCGGAGGAAGGGAAAGATGCTCTCTTCTATTTTCCAGATCTCACCCTTCGGACCTCTGCCGTAGGAAGGCGGATCCATGATGATACCGTCATAGGTATTGCCTCTGCGGATTTCACGTTCCACGAATTTCACGCAGTCATCCACCAGCCAGCGGACCGGGGCATCGGCAAGCCCGGAAGCGGCTGCGTTTTCTTTTGCCCAGGATACCATGCCTTTGGAGGCGTCCACATGTGTGACGCTTGCGCCTGCTTTTGCGGCGGCCAGTGTTGCCCCTCCGGTGTAGGCGAACAGGTTCAGGATTCGAAGCGGTCTTCCGGCATCCTTTATTATAGAAGAAAACCAATCCCAGTTCACTGCCTGTTCGGGAAAAAGGCCCGTGTGCTTGAAGCTGAAAGGCTTGAGACGGAAGGTCAGATCACGGTAGTGGATGCTCCATTCCTGCGGCAGATCAAAAAACTCCCATTCGCCGCCGCCCTTGGAGCTCCGGTGATAGTGGCCGTTTTTGTGTTTCCAGCGCTTGTCGGCTCTTTCGGTGTCCCAGATGACCTGGGGATCGGGACGCACGAGGATATAGTCGCCCCAGCGCTCAAGCTTTTCTCCGCGGGATGTATCTATTACTTCATAGTCTTTCCAGTTATCAGCGATCCACATGTGTATGTCCTTTCATTACAGTTGAGTTTTTTGACAGTTGAGCAGTCTTGTCCGCATTGAGCTAAGCGGCATGGTACCGTGCGCAAAACCTTTACACGAAACAACAATAAGGATATCATAGAAAAAGGATTTCGTACAGACGGCAAGTTCGTTTGCCTGTATGCAAAAAAAAGCTTCTGAAAAAATTACTGAAAATATATGAAAAAAATTTTACATTTTTACTAAAAAACACTTGCATCTTAAAAAAACATCATGTATACTAGTCAGTGCTGTGGCATGATAGCTGTGAAGCGTGAGGTTGCTGCCTTCGTGGCAGGTGTTCCGTGGAGCGAATGTCAAGTTAGGAAACTGACGACAAGTCACTGTACAAGCAAGAATGTCCGGTATAACCGGAAACAACGTGGTTGATGTCCTTTGATAACAGGACACACACGGGAGAGTGTACAGTCACCGCTTGTCGTACTTAGAAACAAAAAGTGCGAAAAGGAGGCGACTTTTTTTATGGCAAGTCAAGTAATGAGAATTACATTAAAGGCTTATGATCATCAGTTGGTTGATGCATCTGCGAAGAAAATCATCGAAACAGTAAAGAAGAACGGATCTCAGGTGAGCGGACCTGTGCCGCTTCCCACTAAGAAGGAAGTAGTTACGATCCTCAGGGCGGTTCACAAGTACAAGGACTCCAGAGAGCAGTTCGAGCAGAGAACTCACAAGAGACTCATCGACATCATCACGCCTACACCTAAGACGGTTGATGCACTGCAGAGATTAGAGATGCCCGCAGGTGTTTACATCGACATTAAGATGAAGAACAAATAAGACCCCTACTAGGACGATCCTTGAAGTAAATTCCTGCGGAATCGGCTCGATGTGCAGGAAAGCGTTTGCTTAGAGGATCCGCTGTAGAATAACAGGAGGTAAAGGAAATGAAGAAAGCTATTTTAGCAACCAAAGTCGGAATGACTCAAATCTTCAACGAAGACGGAACATTAACACCTGTTACCGTGCTTCTGGCTGGCCCTTGCGCAGTAACACAGATCAAAACAAAAGAGAATGACGGTTACAGTGCTGTACAGGTTGGTTTTGTAGACAAAAAGGATAAGATCGTCAACAAGGACAAAGGCGGTAAGAAAGAAGTGATCCACAGACACGGCGTTAACAAGGCGCTGAAAGGCCACTTCGATAAAGCCGGCGTATCCGGTAAGAGATTTGTCAGAGAACTGAAATTAGAGAATGCAGAAGAGTACACACTCGGCAGCGAGATCAAGGCTGATATTTTTGAGGCCGGCGACAGAGTGGATGCGACTGCAATTTCCAAAGGTAAAGGATTCCAGGGCGCTATCAAGAGACATGGCCAGCACAGAGGACCTATGACTCACGGTTCAAAATTCCATCGCCATCAGGGTTCCAACGGTGCATGTTCTTCACCGAGCAAGGTATTCAAGGGAAAAGGCATGCCGGGACACATGGGCTGCGTAAAGGTAACGGTTCAGAACCTTACGATCGTAAGAGTTGATGCAGATAAGAATCTGATTCTTGTCAAAGGTGCCGTACCGGGCCCGAAGAAAGCCTTAGTAACCATCAAAGAGACAACTAAGGTTGATGCGAAATAGTGACCTGAGTCACAGATGAAAGGAGGACCATTCAGATGGCAAACGTATCTGTTTATAATATGGAAGGTAAAGAAGTCGGCAAGATGGACTTAAACGATGCGGTATTCGGTGCCCCGATTAATGAGCACCTGGTACACATGGCAGTTGTCCAGATGCTTGCCAATAAACGTCAGGGAACGCAGAAAGCAAAGACCCGTTCCGAAGTTTCCGGCGGCGGAAGAAAGCCCTGGAGACAGAAGGGAACGGGACATGCAAGACAGGGTTCCACGAGAGCTCCTCAGTGGAAAGGCGGCGGAGTTGTATTCGCACCCGTTCCGAGAGATTACTCTTTCAAGATGAATAAGAAAGAGAAGCAGGCGGCGCTTAAGTCTGTACTGACCAGCAGAGTTCAGGACAACAAGATGATCGTTTTAGAAGAGCTTAAGCTGGATGAGATCAAGACGAAGAAGTTTAAAGAGGTTATGGATAACCTCAAAGTGGAGAAGGCAATGGTAGTAATTGGCGAGCAGGATCAGAACGTGATTCTCTCCGCAAGAAATCTTCCCACGGTATCTACAGCAGTGGCAGAGAATATCAACGTATACGATATCCTGAAGGGTGACACTCTGGTGATCACAAAGGATGCCGTAGCAAAGATTGAGGAGGTGTATGCATAATGGCAGCGATCCAATATTATGATGTAATCCTCAAACCGGTTATCACAGAGAAGAGTATGGCTGGCATGAGCGAGAAGAAATATACTTTCCTGGTTCATCCGGAAGCTAACAAGACACAGATCAAGGAAGCTGTGGAGAAGATGTTTGAAGGAACAAAGGTAGCAAAGGTTAATACCATGAACATGGACGGCAAGACAAAGAGACGCGGCATGGTATACGGCAAGACAGCCAAGACCAAAAAGGCTATCGTACAGCTGACACAGGACAGCAAAGAGATTGAGATCTTCGCAGGATTATAAAATCTGCTTCAAAGATTCGGAAGAGATATCACTTGCGAAGTGAAAAGATAATGTATGCGGACAGGTATGGCTCCGCGCAAAAATCTGATAAGAAAAGGAGATAAGATCATGGGAATTAAGACATACAACCCATATACACCTTCCAGACGTAACATGACCGGTTCTGATTTTTCCGAGATTACGAAGAAGACTCCCGAAAAGTCTCTTTGTACATCCCTTAAGAAGAATGCCGGACGTAATAACCAGGGTAAGATCACGGTTAGACATCATGGCGGCGGAAGCAGAAGATTATACAGAAATGTTGATTTCAAGAGAAATAAAGACGGCGTTGCCGCTAAGGTAATCGGCATCGAGTACGATCCCAACAGAACAGCGAACATTGCACTGATCTGTTATGAGGACGGTCAGAAAGCATATATCCTTGCTCCGGAAGGTCTGAAGGATGGTATGAAGGTTATGAACGGACCGGAAGCAGAAGTAAGAGTGGGCAACTGTCTGCCTTTATCTTCTATCCCGGTAGGTACACTGATTCATAATATTGAACTTTATCCCGGCAAGGGCGGACAGCTTGTTCGTTCAGCAGGCAACAGCGCACAGCTTATGGCTAAGGAAGGCAAGTATGCGACACTCAGATTACCCTCCGGTGAAATGAGAATGGTTCCGATCGTATGCCGCGCAACAGTAGGTACGGTGGGCAATGTAGACCACAACCTGATTAAGATCGGTAAAGCAGGCCGTAAACGTCATATGGGCATTCGTCCTACAGTACGTGGTTCCGTTATGAACCCCAATGACCATCCGCATGGTGGTGGTGAGGGTAGAGCACCGATCGGTCGTCCCGGCCCGTGCACACCCTGGGGCAAACCTGCGCTCGGCCTGAAGACACGTAAGAAGAAGAAAGCGTCCAACAAGCTGATCGTAAGAAGAAGAGATGGAAGAGCTATCAAATAAAAAGACAAAAAGATTTGTCAGGATGCGAAAGACGGCATCCGAGAAAATTCCAGTTTTGTCTGAAGATTTTCCGGGGCGTCTTAAAGACGCCGCCTGAGAAAATCCGGGTCATGTTTGGAAGAATTGCAGGGCGATTCTTCCGGAACTGTGAGAATATAAAAATAAATCAGGAGGTTTGAAATGGCTAGATCACTGAAAAAAGGACCGTTTGCAGATGCGAGCTTATTGAAGAAAGTTGATGCTATGAACGCGTCAGGACAGAAGCAGGTTATCAAGACCTGGTCCCGCCGTTCTACGATTTTCCCTTCTTTTGTCGGACACACATTTGCTGTTCATGACGGAAGAAAGCACGTACCGGTATATGTTACAGAGGATATGGTTGGTCATAAGCTCGGCGAGTTCGTGGCAACCAGAACTTATAGAGGACATGACAAGGACGAAAGAAAGTCCAAAGTTCGCTAATTTGAAAGGAGGTTGTAATCTATGGCTAAAGGACATAGATCCCAGATAAAGAGAGAGAGAAATGCGAATAAAGATACAAGACCCTCCGCTAAGTTATCTTACGCAAGAGTGTCTGTGCAGAAAGCGTGTTTCGTATTGGATGCCATCAGAGGAAAGGATGCTGCAACAGCGCTTGCGATTCTGGAATATAATCCGAGATATGCATCGAGCATTATTAAAAAGCTGTTAGAGTCTGCCATCGCAAATGCAGAGAACAACAACGGCATGAATCCGGAGAACCTTTACATTGCTGAATGTTATGCAAACAAAGGACCGACCATGAAGAGAGTAAGACCGAGGGCACAGGGAAGAGCTTACAGAATCGAAAAGAGAATGAGCCATATCACCATCGTGCTCGATGAAAGATAGGATCATATAGGAAGGAGAACAACATGGGACAGAAAGTTAATCCACACGGCTTGAGAGTCGGTATTATTAAAGAGTGGGATTCTAAATGGTATGCTGATGCAGAGTTTGCAGACTTCCTGGTGGAAGATTATAACATCAGACAGTATTTGAAGAAGAAATTGTACAGTGCCGGTGTTTCTAAGATCGAGATCGAGAGAGCTTCCGACAGAGTTAAAGTTATCATCTATACTGCAAAGCCGGGTGTCGTAATCGGTAAGGGCGGCGCAGAGATCGAAGTGACAAAGAAAGAACTTTCCAAGCTGACAAATAAGAAAGTATTCATAGATATCAAGGAGATCAAGAGACCGGACAAAGATGCCCAGCTTGTTGCAGAGAATATTGCACAGCAGCTTGAGAACCGTGTATCTTTCAGACGTGCTATGAAGTCCTGCATGGGCAGAACCATGAAGGCAGGCGCACAGGGTATCAAGACTTCCGTTTCCGGTCGTCTCGGCGGCGCTGATATGGCCCGTACAGAGTTCTACAGCGAGGGAACCATCCCGCTTCAGACTTTGAGAGCAGATATCGACTACGGCTTCGCAGAGGCTGATACAACCTATGGTAAAGTCGGTGTTAAAGTATGGATCTATAAGGGTGAGGTACTTCCTGCAAAATCTAATGTGGAAGGGAGCGATAAATAATGTTAATGCCTAAAAGAGTAAAACGTCGTAAACAGTTCCGTGGCTCTATGAGCGGAAAAGCTACACGCGGCAACACGATCACATACGGTGAGTACGGTATTGTAGCAATGGAGCCGTGTTGGATCAAATCTAACCAGATCGAGGCAGCCCGTATCGCTATGACACGTCATATCAAGCGTGGCGGTAAAGTCTGGATTAAGATTTTCCCTGATAAACCTGTAACAGCAAAACCAGCAGAAACACGTATGGGTTCCGGTAAAGGTACCCTCGAATACTGGGTAGCGGTTGTGAAACCGGGACGCGTAATGTTCGAGATCTCAGGAGTGGCTGAGGAGGTAGCGAAAGAAGCGTTACGTCTTGCAACACATAAGCTTCCCTGCAAATGTAAGATCGTTTCTAAAGCAGATTTGGAAGGCGGTGCGGTAAATGAAAATTAATAAGTATGTAGAAGATTTGAAGAAGAAATCAGATGCAGAGTTGGCGCAGGAACTGGTTGATGCTAAGAAGGAACTTTTCAATCTGAGATTCCAGAACGCAACAAATCAGTTGGATAACACAGCCAGAATCAAGGATGTAAGAAGAAATATTGCCAGGATCCAGACTGTCATCACAGAGAAGGCAAAAAGTGCGAACTAAGTGTCGATCAAGTAAGAATTGCAGAGCAATTCTTGCGATTTCGCTAAAGTGAAACAGATTTGCTTTGGCAAAATCATAGGAAAGGAGAACCAATCGTGGACAGAAATTTAAGGAAAACCCGTACTGGTAAAGTAACCAGTAATAAGATGGATAAGACGATCGTGGTAGCTATTGAGAACCATGTTAAACATCCGCTTTACAACAAGATTGTGAAGAAAACGTATAAATTGAAAGCGCATGATGAGAAAAATGAGTGCAACATCGGCGATACCGTTAAGGTAATGGAGACCAGACCTTTATCCAAGGATAAAAGATGGAGACTTGTTGAGATTGTCGAGAGAGCAAAATAATAAGACGAAAAGATTTTCTAAGGCGACAAAGAACGCCGCCTAAGAAAAACTAAGTTTCGTCTACGACGTTTGCTTCGCAAAGTCGGTAAGACAGCAAAGTCAGTAAGACAGCGAAGAATTACTGCAAAGAATTTCTAAGGCGATAAAGGACATCGCCTAAGAACAACTAAAACTTTGTCTACGACGTTTGCTTCGCAAAGTCGGGAAGGCAGTAAAGTCGGTAAGAAAGCGAAGAATTGCCGAAAAGAATTTCTAAGGCGACAAAGAACGCCGCCTAAGAAAAACTAAGTTTCGTCTACGACGTTTGCTTCGCAAAGTCGGTAAGACAGCGAAGAATTGCCGAAAAGAATTTCTAAGGCGACAAAGAACACCGCCTAAGAAACTCTGAATTTTGTCTACGATGTTTGCTTCGCAAAGTCGGGAAAATAAGCAGATTGACAATCAACAGAATTTTGAAGAAGGAGAGATCAGCATGATTCAACAGGAAAGCAGACTTAAGGTCGCTGACAATACCGGTGCAAAAGAGCTTCTGTGCATCCGAGTTGTAGGCGGTTCTACAAGAAGATATGCGCGTATTGGTGATGTGATCGTTGCTACGGTTAAAGATGCAACACCAGGCGGCGTTGTAAAAAAAGGCGATGTTGTGAAAGCCGTAGTTGTTCGCAGTGTTAAAGGCGCTCGTCGTAAAGACGGATCTTATATCAGATTTGACGAAAATGCTGCTGTGATTATCAAGGAGGATAAGACTCCCAGAGGAACCCGTATTTTTGGACCAGTAGCAAGAGAGCTTCGTGATAAACAGTTTATGAAAATTGTTTCACTGGCTCCGGAAGTATTATAGGAGGTGCCGGCATGTCAACATTTAAGATTAAAAAAGGTGATACCGTTAAGGTGATCGCCGGTAAAGATAAGGACAAAGAAGGCAAGGTTATTTCCGTAGACAGAAAGAACAACAAGGTTCTGGTTGAGGGAATCAACATGATCACAAAGCATGAGAAGCCTTCAGCAGCTAACCAGAACGGCGGCATTGTCCAGAAGGAAGCAGCCATTGACGCTTCCAACGTAATGTATGTACACAAGGGAAAAGCAACAAGAATCGGCTTCAAGGTCGAGAACGGCAAGAAAGTCCGTTTTGCGAAATCCACAGGTGACATCGTTGACTAATTCTAAGAAAGGAGGTCTAAAACGTTGAGTAGTAGACTGAAAGATATGTATAAGAACGAGATCGTAGATGCTATGGTCAAAAAGTTTGGATATAAAAATGTTATGGAAGTTCCGAAGCTTGACAAGATCGTGGTAAACATGGGTGTCGGCGAGGCTAAGGAAAATGCGAAAGTTTTGGAGATGGCTGTAAGCGACATGGAAACCATTACAGGACAGAAAGCTGTTGTCACAAAGGCTAAGAATTCCGTGGCTAATTTCAAGATCAGAGAAGGCCAGTCAATCGGCTGCAAGACAACACTGCGTGGCGATAAAATGTATGAGTTCCTTGATCGTCTCGTAAATCTTGCATTACCTCGTGTACGTGACTTCAGAGGTGTTAACCCTAACTCCTTCGACGGCAGAGGCAATTATGCACTGGGCATCAAGGAGCAGATCATCTTCCCTGAGATCGAGTACGATAAGGTAGATAAGGTAAGAGGTATGGACGTTATTTTTGTTACCACTGCCAAGACAGATGAGGAAGCTCGTGAGTTGTTGAGATTGTTTAACATGCCATTCGCTAAATAAAAGGAGGTAAATTCATGGCTAAGACAGCAATGAAGATCAAACAGCAGCGTAAACCGAAATTCTCTACAAGAGAGTATAATCGTTGCAAAATCTGTGGTCGTCCACATGCTTATTTGAGAAAATACGGAATTTGCAGAATTTGCTTCCGTGAGTTAGCATATAAAGGTCAGATTCCCGGTGTGAAGAAGGCGAGCTGGTAATAAGACAAAAACAGTTTCTAAGGCGTCGGAGAACGCCGCCTAAGAAACAGTAAGTTTTGTCTGCGAGTTTGCTGCGCAACCTCGGAAAAACTGAGAGAATTTCTAAGGTATCGGAGAATGCTGCCTTAGAAATACAAAGTTTCGTCTGCGAGTTTGCTGCGCAGTATCGGAAAAGCTAAGAGAATTTTGACAAAACAGGTGGAATGAGCACTTTCATTCTTCCGGGTTTATGAAAGCAATGAGGATAATATTAAGGAGGAAAAATCATGACAATGAGCGATCCTATTGCAGATATGCTTACAAGAATCCGTAATGCAAATACTGCAAAACATGATACAGTAGATGTACCCTCGTCCAAAATGAAACTGGCTATCGCACAGATTCTTCTGGATGAAGGATATATCAGAAAATTCGATATGATCGATAACGGCAATTTCAAGACCATCCATATTACTTTGAAGTATGGCGAGGACAAGAATGATAAGATTATTTCCGGTATCAAGAGAATTTCCAAACCGGGTCTTCGTGTGTATGCAGGCAAGGAAGATCTGCCGAAGGTTCTTGGCGGTCTGGGTATTGCGATCATTTCTACAAACCAGGGAGTTGTGACAGACAAGAAAGCCAGAGAGCTTCAGGTAGGCGGAGAAGTATTGGCGTTTGTCTGGTAATAAAGCGAAAAGGATTTCTAAGCCAGCAAAAAACGCTGCCTAAGAAATACTAAGTTTCGCTTGCGACATTTGCTTCGCAAAGTCGGAAAAGAAGCGACGAAAAGAAATGACGAAAAATTTCTAAAGCGTCTGGAAAACACCGCTTATGAAAAACTATACTTTGGCTAAATAAGATAGTTTACGGTATGGTAACAATAAATGAATTTTTCATACAACAAAAATAGGAGGTACGGGCATGTCACGTATAGGAAGAATGCCAATCGCTATCCCTGCGGGGGTAACCGTAGAGGTGGCAGAAAATAATAAAGTGACTGTAAAAGGTCCTAAGGGAACACTTGAGAGAGTGCTTCCGGCAGAGATGGAGATCAAAGTTGAGGGCGAGCAGATCCTTGTATCCAGACCCAATGACTTGAAGAAAATGAAGTCTTTCCACGGCCTGACAAGAACACTGATCAACAATATGGTAGTTGGTGTTACGAACGGCTATGAGAAGAAACTTGAAGTTAACGGTGTAGGTTACAGAGCGTCCAAGTCCGGTAAGACACTGACACTGAACCTGGGATATTCTCATCCGGTAGAGATGACAGATCCTGAAGGTATCGAGACTGTCATGGAAGGACAGAACGTGATCATCGTTAAGGGTATTGATAAAGAGAAAGTCGGTCAATTTGCGGCTGAGATCAGAGACAAGAGAAGACCTGAGCCTTATAAGGGCAAGGGTATCAAGTATGCTGATGAGACAATTAGACGTAAAGTTGGTAAGACTGGTAAGAAATAATCGAAAGGAGCATGAGTAAAAATGGTTAGTAAGGAATCAAGACAAAAAGTTCGTGTAAAGAAACACAACAGACTGCGTAACCGTTTCAGCGGCACTGCTGAGAGACCGCGTCTGGCTGTGTTCAGAAGCAATAATCATATGTATGCTCAGATTATTGACGATACAGTTGGCAATACTTTAGTTTCAGCGTCTACGCTTGAGAAGTCTGTAAAGTCTGAACTGGAGAAAACCAATAACGTTGATGCGGCAGCATATTTAGGAACCGTGATCGCTAAGAGAGCAATTGAGAAAGGCATTAAGACGGTTGTCTTTGACAGAGGCGGCTTCATATACCAGGGTAAGATTGCAGCATTAGCTGATGCAGCCAGAGAAGCTGGCTTAGAATTCTAGGAAGGGAGAAGATATTCACATGAGACGTACAATCATTGATGTAAGTCAGTTAGAATTGACTGAAAAAGTAGTAACGATCAAACGTGTTACTAAGGTTGTTAAAGGTGGACGTAACATGCGTTTCACGGCGCTTGTAGTAGTCGGTGACAGCAATGGTCATGTTGGTGCAGGCTTAGGCAAAGCAACGGAAATCCCTGAGGCAATTCGTAAAGGTAAAGAAGATGCGATCAAGAATTTAGTTTCTGTTGCACTTGATGATAACAACAGTATCACACACGATTTCATCGGTAAGTTCGGATCAGCTTCCGTACTCCTTAAGAGAGCTCCGGAAGGTACCGGTATCATCGCCGGCGGTCCTGCCCGTATCGTATGCGAGCTTGCGGGCATCAAAAATATCCGTACGAAATCTTTAGGCTCCAACAATAAGCAGAACGTCGTACTTGCTACGATCGCGGGACTGCGCCAGTTAAAGACTCCTGAAGAAGTAGCTAAGAACCGTGGCAAATCCGTGGAAGAGATTCGCGCATAAGTTACCGGTAGCTAGTGACAGGTCAGAATATTTAGGAGGAAAAAGAAATGGCAGCAAAGAAGGAAACAGCTAAAACATTAAAGATTACTTTAGTGAGATCTACCATTGGCCAGGTGCCGAAGAACAGAGCCACAGTTGAAGCTATGGGTCTTCGGAAGCTTAACCAGACGGTTGAACTTCCGGATAACGCATCGACCAGAGGTCAGATCCAGAAAGTAAGACATATGGTGAAAGTAGAAGAAGCATAAAAAGGAGGTGTCAGAATGGAATTATCGAATTTAAGACCCGCAGCAGGGTCCGTTCACAGTGATAATTTTAGAAGAGGTCGTGGACACGGTTCAGGTAACGGCAAGACAGCCGGCAAGGGACACAAAGGCCAGAAGGCTCGTTCCGGAGCACCCAGACCGGGTTTTGAAGGCGGTCAGATGCCGTTATACAGACGTATTCCGAAGAGAGGATTCAAATGCAGAAATTCTAAGGATATCGTTGCGATCAACTTAGGTGTTTTGGAAGTATTCGATAACGGTGCGACAGTTGATGTGGATGCATTGATGGAAAAAGGAATCATCAAGAAACCGCGTGACGGTGTTAAGATTCTTGGAAACGGAGAACTTACTAAGAAACTCGATGTCAAAGTGAATGCATTCAGCGCATCCGCTAAAGAGAAGATCGAGGCGCTTGGTGGAACAGCAGAGGTGATCTAATGTTTACAACCTTAAAGAATGCGTTTAAAATCAAAGAAATCAGAAAGAAACTGTTTTTTACCTTTATGATGTTAGTTGTGATCCGTCTTGGATCACAGCTTCCCGTTCCGGGTATTAACAGGGACTTTTTTGCAAACTGGTTCTCACAGCAGACCGGTGATGCATTTAATTTCTTTGATGCTTTTACGGGTGGATCATTCCTGAACATGTCCGTTCTGGCATTGAATATCACGCCTTACATCACATCGTCTATCATCATGCAGCTTATGACGATCGCGATTCCAAAACTGGAAGAGATGCAGCGTGACGGTGCCGACGGCAGGAAGAAGATCGCTTCGATCACGAGATATGTGACAGTGGCGCTTGCACTCATTGAGTCCAGCGCAATGGCGATCGGATTCGGGCGTCAGGGACTCCTCCAGACTTATAATGCGATGAATGTTATCACAGTCATCGTTGCACTGACGGCAGGAAGTGCTTTTCTGATGTGGATCGGCGAGCGGATCACGGAGAAGGGCGTCGGCAATGGTATTTCTATCGTGCTGACGATCAACATTCTGTCCCGTATGCCGCAGGATATCACACAGCTGTTTGAACAGTTCGTGTTTGGAAAATCCATTGCAAAAGGTGCAGTTGCCGCAATCATCATTGTTGCGATCATCGTATTAATGGTGGTGCTCGTTATTGTTTTGAATGACGGCGTGCGTAAAATTCCTGTTCAGTATGCAAAGAAAGTACAGGGAAGAAAGATGGTCGGCGGACAGACTTCAAATATTCCGCTGAAAATCAATACGGCGGGCGTTATTCCGGTTATTTTCGCATCTTCTCTGATGCAGATGCCGGTGCTCGTATGCTCTTTTTTCAATATTAACGGTACAGGTGTATGGGGTGAGATCCTGAAGGGGTTAAATTCCAATTACTGGTGCAAGCCGAGCCAGCCGGTTTATTCCATAGGTCTGGTAATCTATATTGTATTGGTGATTTTATTTGCTTACTTCTATACATCGATTACCTTCAATCCTTTAGAGATTGCGGAGAACATGAAGAAACAGGGTGGATTCATCCCCGGTATCAGACCGGGCAAGCCTACCAGTGAATATCTGAATAAGGTGCTCACCTATATTATCTTCATTGGCGCAGTCGGACTTACGATCGTGTGCGTAGTGCCGTATTTCTTCAACGGAATTTTCGGTGCAAGCGTATCTTTCAGTGGAACAAGCCTTATCATTATCGTAAGCGTTGTTCTTGAGACGATCAAACAGATCGAATCTCAGATGCTGGTTCGTAATTATAAAGGATTCTTAAACGACTAATGAATATGAGAATTGTGGGGACGAGCAGGATACCTTGTGCGTCCCTTACATTTATCCCCGTACAGGGGTAAGGGAACGGAGGAGAGTATGAAGATAATTATGTTGGGTGCCCCCGGCGCAGGCAAGGGCACGCAGGCAAAAATGATCGCTGAAAAATATGGAATTCCCCATGTCTCAACAGGTGATATTTTTCGTGCAAACATCAAGAACGGCACGGAACTTGGCATGGAAGCGAAGAAATATATGGATCAGGGGCTGCTTGTTCCGGATGAACTGACGGTTAAGATTCTTCTTGACAGAGTTGCACAGGAGGATTGTAGAAACGGATATGTACTGGATGGATTTCCGAGAACGATTCCGCAGGCTGATGTACTGGATAAAGCGCTGACAGAGCTTGGCGATCAGATTGATTATGCCATTAATGTGGATGTGCCGGATGAAAATATCGTAAAAAGAATGGGCGGCAGACGTGCCTGTCTGTCCTGCGGGGCAACTTACCATATCGAGCATGTACCGCCTAAAGCGGAGGGAATCTGTGATGCCTGCGGGCAGGAACTGGTGCTTCGTGACGACGACAAGCCTGAGACGGTGCAGAACCGCCTGAATGTCTATCATGAGCAGACCCAGCCGCTGATTGAGTTTTACAGCGCAAAAGAGGTGCTTAAAACAGTGGATGGTACGCAGGACATGAAGGATGTATTTGCGGCCGTGACAGCAATTCTGGATTAACTCATTTTTGGGAAAGAGCAGTGAGGCATGACGTAAAATGGCAATAACAATAAAATCTCCCAGAGAAATAGAACTGATGCGGGAAGCGGGCAGACTGCTCGGACAGGTACATGACGAACTGGCCGGGATAATACGTCCGGGAATTTCCACGAAGGAGATAGACCGGGTCTGTGAGGAAATCATCCGGAGCTATGGCTGTACGCCGAACTTTCTGCATTATCAGGGTTATCCGGCTTCGGTATGTGTCTCCGTGAATGAGGAAGTCGTACATGGCATTCCCAGGGAGAACCGTATTATACAGGAAGGCGATATCGTCAGTCTGGACACAGGACTGATCTACCAGGGGTATCATTCGGATGCGGCAAGGACACATGCGGTGGGTGAAATTTCCCCGGCAGCCCGGCAGTTGATCGAAGTGACCAGACAGAGCTTTTATGAAGGGATCAAAATGGCGAGGGCAGGAAGACATCTGCACGATATTTCCAATGCCATTGCAGCGTATGTGAACAGTTATGGATACGGGATCGTGGAGGCGCTGGTAGGACACGGAATCGGCACACGTCTGCATGAGGATCCACAGATTCCGAATTTTTCCCAGCGGAGAAGAGGCGTAAAATTGAGACCGGGCATGACACTGGCCATCGAACCGATGATCAACATGGGAACCGGTGATGTGGACTGGCTGGATGATGACTGGACGGTAGTTTCGGCAGATGATTCCCTGTCAGCACACTATGAAAATACCGTACTGATCACCGAGGGTGAGCCGGAGATTCTGACTATGGGGAAAATACCGTAAGAGGGACAGAAGAAAACCTGAAAATGTGCTTTGGGTAAGCCGGTCAAAGCGGCATTGCAGGCAGTGTATGAGAACAGCCACAGTGAAATGCAGAATCGGGAGTGGAAAGCAGTATGATCGGAATGTTGGCATCTTCGAAAGCGGGACATGACCGGCGGCAGATTTATGTCATAATCGGAGAAGATGATGAATATGTATATTTAGCTGACGGCCGGAACAGAACCGTGGACAGACCAAAAAAGAAAAACAGGAAGCATATTCAGCTTATAAAGAAAATGCGTCTTGAGAAAACAGCGGATGGTTGGAAGGATTTGGAAATCAAGAGAATGATCAAAATGTATCAGGAGGAAGCAAATGTCTAAAGCTGATGTAATTGAAATCGAAGGAACAGTCATTGAAAAGTTACCTAACACCATGTTTCAGGTGGAACTGGAAAACGGACATGTGGTTCTGGCACACATAAGCGGAAAGCTGCGTCAGAATTTCATCAGGATCCTGCCCGGCGATAAAGTAACGTTAGAGTTATCACCTTATGACTTGTCCAAGGGCAGAATTATCTGGCGTGACAAATAGGAGAAAATTCGAAGGAAAAGGCGTAAATTGTGACAGTAAAGCTGACGGTTGAACAAGTTTACCTGTGGCAGAGCAGACAGCAGGACAGGTAATTGCCGAAAATGAGAAAGATCGGGAAAAACCCTTGCCAAATCATGGTTATGGTGTTATAATATGAAACGGTCTTTTTTGAAAGGAGGGTTTGAGATGAAAGTAAGATCATCAGTAAAACCGATTTGCGAAAAGTGCAAAATCATTAAAAGAAAAGGAAAGATCAGAGTGATCTGTGAGAATCCGAAACACAAACAGGTACAAGGTTAATCCCCGAACAATTTGAGTTTATAACGGGGTTCTTACCAAAAAATGAGCGGCTGCAGTACCGTTCTTTTTCCATGTACGGAAATAGCGGCACTGATCATATATAGAGTATAGAGCCTATGGGAGATTACTTTTTGATACCAGCAAAGTGTTTGGATAGATCGGATACCTGATCCGGTTGGGCGGTGAACTGCCCCAATCAATTAGTAAAGCGGGTCTGCCCGCGATGAAACGTAAAGAAAATGGAGGAAACGTAAATGGCTCGTATTGCAGGTGTTGATTTACCGAGAGAAAAACGTGTGGAGATTGGACTCACCTATATTTATGGTATAGGAAGAGCAAGCTCCAATAAAATTCTGGAGGCAGCAAATGTGAATCCTGACACCCGTGTCAGAGAGTTGACTGACGACGAGGTGAAGAGACTTGCCGAAGTGATCGACAAAGACTATATGGTGGAAGGTGATCTGAGAAGAGAGATCGCGCTTAACATCAAACGTCTTCAGGAGATCGGATGCTACAGAGGTATCCGCCACAGGAAGGGTCTGCCGGTTCGCGGTCAGAAGACAAAGACCAACGCAAGAACAAGAAAAGGTCCTAAGAGAACAGTAGCAAACAAGAAGAAATAACATGAAACCAAAAGTATAAATATGAGAAAGTAGGTTAGTTTATTATGGCTAAAAAAGTTACAAAAAAAGTGACAAAAAAGCGTGTAAAGAAAAACGTTGAACGTGGACAGGCACATATCCAGTCTTCCTTTAACAATACGATTGTTACCCTGACAGATACAGAGGGTAATGCGTTGAGCTGGGCAAGCGCCGGTGGTCTTGGTTTTAGAGGTTCAAGGAAATCTACTCCATATGCAGCACAGATGGCTGCAGAGACAGCAGCAAAGGCTGCGCTGATCCATGGCTTAAAGACAGTAGATGTAATGGTTAAAGGACCGGGTTCAGGCCGTGAGGCTGCAATCCGTGCATTACAGGCATGTGGTCTGGAAGTGACAAGTATCCGTGACGTAACACCGGTACCTCACAACGGATGTCGCCCGCCTAAGCGCCGCCGCGTATAGTAAAACGAAAAGAAAATCTAATCACTTATGGCAGAGGCCGTTTCGCGAAGATTTTCTAAGTTTCGTTTGACAAAGAGAACTTCTAATGCAGCAGAAAACGCTGCATAAGAAATTCTATACTTTGTTCGGAAGAATTGAGAAAGCGCAATTCTTTCCGGCAAAGTAGTTGAGAGCTTTGGAAGAAGGCGTCAGTATAGGCGTTGTAAACAAAAAAATGATGAGAGGAGCCAAAAACAATGGCAGTTAACAGAGTTCCAGTATTGAAGAGATGCAGATCACTTGATTTAGATCCTACTTTTTTAGGATATGATAAGAAATCTAACAGAACATCAGCGAGAGCAGGTAAGAAGATCAGCGAGTATGGCCTTCAGCTCCGCGAGAAACAGAAAGCTAAATTTATCTATGGTGTACTTGAGAAGCCTTTCAGAAACTATTATAAGAAGGCTGAAAGAATGAAAGGTATGACCGGTGAGAACCTGATGGTCATGCTGGAGAGCAGATTAGACAGTGTTGTTTTCAGAATGGGTTTTGCAAGAACAAGAAGAGAGGCCAGACAGGTAGTTGGCCACAAGCATTTTCTTGTAAATGGTAAGGCAGTTAATATTCCGTCTTATCTGGTTAAAGCAGGCGATGTGATCGAAGTAAGGGAGAAGTCCAGATCCTTACAGAGATATAAAGATATCCTCGAAATAACAGGTGGAAGACTTGTTCCTGAGTGGATCGAAGTAGATCAGGAGGCAATGAAAGGAACAATCAAATATCTTCCTACGAGAGAAATGATTGATGTGCCGGTCAACGAGATGCTTATTGTCGAGTTGTACTCTAAATAATAAGACGAAAAGAAGTTTTAAAGGAATTGAAGAGAGTAGTTTAGCATGGCGTTCGCAAAGGAGGGTATTTGCGTGTTTGAGTTTGAGAGACCTAACATTGAGGTTGTGGAAATCTCAGAAGATAAAAAGTATGGTAGATTCGTAGTTGAGCCTTTGGAGAGGGGCTACGGTATTACCCTTGGTAATTCTCTTAGAAGAATCATGCTTTCTTCATTACCGGGTGCAGCGGTCAGCCAAGTGAAAATCGAAGGCGTTTTACATGAATTCAGTTCTATTCCCGGAGTGAAGGAAGATGTGACAGAGATTATCATGAACATCAAGAGCCTTGCAATCAAGAATAGCAGCGATACCAATGAGCCTAAGACCGCATACATCGAGTATGAAGGTGAAGGAATTGTCAGAGCGTCGGATATCCAGGTCGATCAGGATATTGAGATTTTGAATCCCGATCTGGTGATTGCTACACTGTGTGGTAAAGACACGAAATTATATATGGAACTTACGATCACGAAGGGAAGAGGCTATGTCAGTTCCGACCGGAACAAGACGGAAGATCTCCCCATCGGTGTGATTGCGATTGATTCCATTTATACGCCTGTTGAGAGAGTTAATGTGACCGTGGAGAATACCCGTGTCGGCCAGATCACTGATTTTGATAAGCTGACACTGGATGTATTTACCAACGGGACACTTGTTCCCGATGAAGCAGTCAGTCTGGCTGCAAAAGTACTGAGCGAACATTTAAGCCTTTTTATCGATTTATCCGAAAATGCCAAAACTGCAGAAGTTATGGTTGAGAAGGAGGACGATGAGAAAGAAAAGGTATTGGAGATGAGCATAGATGAATTGGAATTGTCTGTCCGCTCCTATAACTGCTTGAAGAGAGCCGGTATTAATACGGTGGAGGAACTGACCAACAAGACTTCCGAGGATATGATGAAAGTGCGTAACCTCGGCCGTAAGTCTCTGGAGGAAGTTCTGGCGAAGCTGAAAGAGTTGGGCCTGCAGCTTAATCCAAGTGATGAGGCCTGATCCAACATATGAAGGCGCGGCGGATAAGTCCAAGGAGCACCGATGCGCCTGCTCATGAATGGAACAATCAATACATTCGGTAAGTAAGTCCGAAGTGCGTGGCCGGATGTACACCATGATGCGGGAGAGAACTCCCCAGTGAGAAAGGAGCCTGTTATGGCAAAATACAGAAAACTCGGCAGAACATCTGACCAGAGAAAAGCATTATTAAGAAGTCAGGTTACAGCATTGCTGTACCATGGAAAGATCGTTACCACAGAGTCCAAAGCGAAAGAAGTGCGCAAGATTGCTGAAGGTCTGATCGCACTGGCAGTGAAAGAGAAAGACAACTTTGAAACTGTCAAGGTTACGGCGAAAGTACCTCGTAAGGACAAGGATGGCAAGAGAGTGAAAGAAGTCGTAGACGGCAAGAAAGTGACCGTATTTGATACGGTAGAGAAGGAGATCAGGAAAGATATGCCTTCCAGACTTCATGCCAGAAGACAGATGCTCAAGGTATTATATCCTGTAAAGGAAGTACCTGCAGCGGCGGCCGGCAGAAAGAAAGGAACCAAGGAAGTTGACTTGGCTGCAAAACTTTTTGACGAATATGGAGCTAAATATGCAAGCCGTAACGGTGGATATACGAGAATCATTAAGATTGGTCCCCGTAAGGGTGATGCTGCGATGGAAGTCGTACTTGAGCTTGTATAAATCAGATCATAAAGTCAGGAACCCTGTGCAATGTACAGGGTTCTCTGTAATATAACGCGAAAGTGCTCAGGACGGAAATTTGTTCTGTGTAAAAAGTGTGGAAAAATGCACCAAAAACAAATTTTCTTATAGATTTTATTCATAAGTATGGTATAATACCAATAGTGTATTAAATAATAATGAAGGGGTAGTGGAGGAACAAGAGATGAAAATGAAACAAAAAATCCTTTTAATCGCGCTTGTACCGTTGGTACTGCTGGGCGTATTGATCATTATGATCAGCAGTAAGCGAATTGAGGCTGTTCTGACATCAAATATTGAGAACGGTCTGCGTGGTACAGCGATCGCGGTGCGTGCAACATTCAGGAAACTGAATAACGAGCCGTACAGACTGAATGAGAATGACGAGTTAGTGAAAGGTGATTTCAACATCTCCCAGACTGTGGATTTGGCGGATGATATTAAAGCTGATGCCAATATCGATGTTACGATTTTTTATGGGGACACCAGGTACATGACATCTGTAATCGGTACAGATGGACAGCGTCTGCTCGGCACTAAGGCAGGACCGAGAGCGGTTGAGGCTGTTTTGGAGAAAGGCGAGGAATTCTTTGCCACGGATGCAGTCGTTGCAGAGCATGAGTATTTTGGATATTACATACCGTTATTTGATTTCGAAACAAATGCTGTTGTAGGTATGGTTTTCGCCGGTATGCAGAGTGAAGCAGCCAAGGCGGAGATTCGTTCAATCATTATTTTGATTGCAGTTGCGACAGTTGTTTTAATGCTTATATGTATGGCATTGATCATGATGATCGTTGGCAAGATGTCCAAGCGACTGACAGATGGTGTAAATTCTGTTTTGATGGTTTCTGAAGGTAAGCTGAACTTTGAAGTTGATCAGAGTATGCTGGCGCACAAGGACGAGATCGGCGACATCAGTCGTGCGATCCAGAAACTGCAGACGAATCTTGCAGATATCGTGTCCGGCGTTATCAGAGAAAGCAGATCGCTGCTGGATGCTTCGGATAAGATGCGTGACAGAACAAGCGTTACAAGCGATCACGTAGAGCAGATGGAGAAAGCTGTGAACGAGATTGCGATCGGTGCAGGCTCCCAGGCTGAAGAGACACAGAATGCTACAGAGAATATTATTTTAATGGGTAATATGATCGAGGAAATGTCTTCTGAACTGGATAACCTGAACCAGAAGGCTCAGTTGATGAAGGAACGCGGTGAGACAGTTATCCAGGCGATCCGTGAACTGCAGGAGAGCAATACGCAGACAGGCGAATCTATCAATATTATCTATGAGCAGACGAATGTTACCAACGAGTCGGCTCAGAAGATCAAAGAAGCTACAGCGTTGATCACAAATATTGCGGAAGAGACCAACTTATTGTCCTTGAATGCATCTATCGAGGCGGCACGTGCAGGAGAGCAGGGTAGAGGATTCGCAGTAGTTGCAGCACAGATTCAGAAACTGGCTGAGCAGTCCAATGAGTCTGCAAGACAGATTGAGAGAATTATCCTCTCCTTGATTGAGGATTCCAATAAGTCTGTTCTTACCATGAATGAAGTTAAAGAGATGATGGAACAGCAGAGCCAGAACGTAACAAATACAAATGCACAGGTTTCTTCCCTGATCGAAGAAGTAGAGCAGTCGCTTAATGTGATTGATGAAGTATCCGTTAAGACGAACAAGATCAATGAGGCAAGAAGCAGTGTTGTTGATACTGTTCAGAACCTGTCAGCAATTGCACAGGAGAATGCGGCAAGCACGCAGCAGACATCCGCTTCTGTTACAGAGATCAGCGGCATCATCAGTGAGATTGCAGAAGAGGCTCATGAGCTTAAGGGCATTTCTAACCAGATGGATAACAGCATGTCTGTATTTGAACTGTAATTCTTCTACAATAGAATAATAAGATTAAGATGGAATTCCGAAGAGTGATAAGCTTTTCGGAATTCTTTTTTTGTTATAAAAGAGTCTTGCAAATAAATCAAAGTGCGCTTTATTTTTCGTAAAGCAGGGTTACTTTAAATTGTCAGAATTTTCTGAATTGTTTTAAAATGCTATAATGAAGTATCATATTCTTTCCGATATATAGATATAGCTATATATTCTTTTGTGTATTTTATAGTAAGGCTGAGGAGATTTTATACTTTTCAGTATCAGGATCAGACAGTGGCAAGGAAGCCGCAAAATTTTCAGGGAGGAAGCCTATGGTTATAAAACACAATTTAACAGCGATGAATGCAAATCGCATGTTTAATTTAACGAACGCAAATCAGGCGAAATCTACGGAGAAACTATCTTCGGGATATAAGATCAATCGTGCGGCAGATGATGCAGCAGGATTATCCATATCGGAGAAAATGCGTCGTCAGATGAGAGGGCTTACACAGGCATCAGCTAATGCGGCGGATGGTATTTCCTGTGTACAGACGGCAGAGGGCGCTTTGAATGAAGTCCATGATATGTTGCAGCGTATGGGAGAACTGGCAGTTAAGGGAGCCAATGGGACATTAACGACAGTAGACAGAGAATATATTACGATGGAAGTCAGACAGCTGATGAGTGAGATTGATCGTGTACAGTCCACTACGACATTCAACGAGCAGAAGCTTCTGGATGGATCTTTTTCAAACAAAGGACTGCAGGTAGGCGCTGAATCCGGGCAGCATATCGGCATTACGATTCGTAACATGTGTACGAACGATCTGATTGCCAGTGCACTTGCGAAAGGAACCTATTATCAGACGAATAATAACAGTCCGCTGTGCAATAAGGTAGATAATCCTCATCCGTCAACTGCGCCTTATCCGCCGGGAGTAATTGCATATTGGATACCGCAGAACAGCACTTATGCCAAACAGGAATATTGGGATAAGAGCATGGTTCAACCATGGGGATCACCGGGACATACGCATCTTTTGGGGGCAGAAGATCTGACTGCTTTCCATAGCTTTTCATATGATGCCATTACAGATGAGAATGTGAAAAACCGGCTGACAACGGATTATCTGGCAGGTACAACAGGTGGTACGGAAGAAGCTCTGTCTGACAAAGCACCTGATGTCCGCTATTTTCAGGCTTTGAATGCCTTTGCAAAAAGTGCGATCTTTGACGTGTCGGAGGAACGTTCTAAGCTGGGTGCTATACAGAACCGGCTGGAACACACGATCAGTAACCTGGATAACATAATTGAGAACACCACATCGGCGGAGTCGGCGATCAGGGATACGGATATTGCCACAGAGATGGTGAAATATGCCAATAATAATATTCTGGCTCAGGCTGGACAGTCCATGCTTGCACAGGCAAATCAGAGCAATCAGGGGGCACTGTCGTTGCTGCAATAAATAATATATGGTTAAAAAGAGCAAAGCAATAAAAGAATGCTATGGTTTCTGTATGTTCAGAGGCCATAGCATTTTTAGCGTAGGGTAAATCACCTGTCAGGGTAGTGTGATCTGGAAGTGCTGGTAATCTTTGCTGGAATTCCAGTTGCCGCCCCAGGTAAAACCGTGCTCAGTAAATAGTTTGTAACACAGATCGTTTTCGTCGATCTTATAAGGAAAGCTCTGTGAGCGGTCGGCGTAAATCTCACTTCCTCTGGGGGATATATAGGTTTCGCCGGCTGTGGGACGGTTGAAGACCACATAAGGATTGTAAAACGGATTGATATCGATTGCACAGCCGAGTGCGTGTTTAGACAGTTTTGTAGTTCCGTCAACGACCCGGTAATTAAAGCAGGATGTATTGTTGTCTTCCATGGATCGGGTATCATCGCCTTCGTATTCGTCAATCAGGCGGATTCGCTCGATCTGATACTGATTTCTGTATAATTCATAGAAAATTTCTACCATATCCTGAGCGATTGCCTTATTACAGATCAGTTCGCCTGTCTGTTCTTCACCATTGAAGTCTATATAGAGCAGACTCACATAATTCAAATCTTCATAAGGTACGGTGCAGCCGGTTTCGGGATAAGAAATACCGGTGATCCGCTGTTTGATTTCTTCACTTAAAGGCTCATAATAGAAGCCGGTCTGATAAGTGGTTCGATCTGTGGATTCTGTCATATCATTATTTTCCCCGGAAGTGCTTTTCATAGTATCGTATGCCGAAGTGGTGTTTGATGTTCCGGTTGCCACGGCAGGATCTGATTCTGCGGCGGTTGAGTCAGCCGGGACAGAATCATCAGGCGCATCAGAAACATTTCCAGTTGCAGAGGAGTGCCAGGGTGTATCGGAGATATTGCCGCCTACAGTGGGAGGTTGTGGTGTATCGGGGATACTACCGCCTGCAGTGGGATGTTGTGGTGTATTGGAGATACTACCGCCTGCAAAGGTATTACTATCAGCGGAGGAACTCTGAGCAGTACCGGAGATATCACCGTCAGCAGAGGACTTTTGCGCGGTGCCGGGAGTTTCGTCTGTCAACGTAGAGGCAGCGTTTCCATAGGCTATATCCGGGTTTGCACGGGCGTATTCTTCCAGAGTTTCCGAACTGGTAAGGTAATGCGCAAGAAAAGAGCACACCATGATCAGAAACAGAAGAAAGATAAGAGGTTTGGCGGCAATGTGCAAAAATTCCTTTAGTGTTGAAGGCACTTTTTTTGAAGATTTATTTTGTGACATTAGTGTTGTCTCCTTAATATATGATGATTAGATTGAAAAATCAAAGATTTTTCATGTTTTTTATGATAAAGGAAATTCCTCCGCTTTGGGGATTAAGTTGAAAATGATAGCAAATGTCAAGAGCAGGCTGTACTTCTGGCAGTTAATGATGCGTACTGCCTGAATTGTGACAGCGAAGTGCGCCCCAAAGAGTGGACAGCATCATTATAGCACAAAATAAAAATGGTATCTAAGGAAAAACTTGTGTTTTCGGGGATTAATTAGTATAATAGCGAAGAAAAGCAGTGATTTTGTTATATGGCAGGAGTTTACAGAGTAAATGGGAATTATCAGAACAGAACAACTGGTATTTGAATATATACGGCGTGATGAGGAAGGCAATGTGGAAGGAATTACCCGTGCGGTGGATGAAGTGGACCTGGATGTGGAACAGGGAGATTTCGTGGCGATTCTGGGACATAATGGTTCCGGAAAGTCTACGCTGGCCAAGCACATCAATGCCATTCTTTATCCCACAGAGGGAACTGTGTGGGTGGACGGCATGAACACGCAGGATGATAAGGACTTATGGAATATCAGGCAGGAAGCGGGGATGGTTTTTCAGAATCCCGACAATCAGATCATCGGCCAGGTAGTGGAAGAGGATGTGGGATTCGGCCCGGAAAATATGGGTGTGCCTACGGAGGAAATCTGGGAGCGCGTGGAAGAGAGCCTGAAAGCAGTAGGAATGTATGCTTACCGCAAATTTTCACCGAATAAGCTATCAGGCGGACAGAAGCAGCGTGTTTCTATTGCAGGCGTGATTGCCATGCATCCAAAGTGTATTATCCTGGACGAGCCTACCGCAATGCTTGATCCCAACGGACGCAAGGAAGTGGTTCGCGCCGTGAGAGGCTTGAACGATGTGGAAGGCATTACGGTGGTACTGATCACCCATTATATGGAAGAGATTATTCATGCCGATAAAGTTTTTGTTATGGATAAAGGAAAAATAGCCATGCAGGGAACGCCGCGGGAGATTTTTTCACAGGTGGAGAAGTTGAAGGAACTACGGCTGGATGTGCCCCAGGTGACACTGCTTGCCCATGAACTGCAAAAGATGGGGGTGAATCTGCCCAACGGGATTCTGACGGTGGAGGAATTGACGAAGGAACTGCTTAAGGCGGGACAATCTGTAAAATAAATAGCCGAAACATTGTGTAAAGTATTTTCTATGGCTGCTTAAGGCGCCATATAGAATTAAAGTTTTGAAAGCAAGCATTGCATCAAAAGATATTACAAACACTTGCAGGCAGGTATTTGTATGTAGTTCTAAAATGGAAACGGCAGCAAATGAAAATAAGTGAAGACGACAGCAAATAAAAACAGGAACAAGTGGAAACGGCAGAAAACAGATGAAAGGACAGTATAATGTCAATTATCTTAGATCATGTAAATTATGTATACGGTGATGACACTACACTTGCGGTACATGCGCTTAAGGATATCAATCTTGTGATTCCGGACGGGCAGTTCATCGGGCTGATCGGACATACCGGCTCCGGTAAGTCTACACTGGTGCAGCATCTGAACGGGCTGATCAAGCCTACCGGCGGCAGTATTTATTTTAACGGGGAAGATATTCATGCCGAAGATTATAATAAGAAGAAACTGCGCAGTAAGGTCGGTCTGGTCTTTCAATATCCGGAGCATCAGCTGTTCGAAATAGATGTCTTTAAAGATGTATGCTTCGGACCGAAGAATCTGGGACTGAGCCAGAAGGAAACGGAGTTGAGAGCCTATGCCGCGCTCAAGCAGGTGGGGCTTGAGGATGAATATTTCTATCAGTCACCTTTTGATCTGTCAGGAGGGCAGAAGCGGAGAGTAGCCATTGCAGGCGTGCTTGCCATGAAACCGGAGGTACTCATTTTGGATGAGCCTACGGCCGGGCTGGATCCCAAGGGCCGGGATGAGATCCTTGACCAGATTGCCAGACTGAAAGAGGAGACAGGTATTACTGTGATTCTCGTGTCCCACAGTATGGAAGATGTGGCCAAATATGTGGAACGAATCATTGTGATGAATCAAGGCAGTGTGCTGTATGATGATGTGCCGAAAGAGGTCTTTAAACACTATCGGGAACTGGAAGAGATTGGGCTTGCGGCACCTCAGGTGACATACATTATGCAGGCGCTTCATGAGGGAGGAATGCCGGTGCGCACAGACGCTACCACGATCAGAGAAGCGGCACAGGAGATCATGCAGGCTCTTGGAAAGTGAATGAATAAAGCTGAGAAAATCCCCTGAGGTGTTTGGAAAGAAGGAATAAATTATGTTACGAGATATTACATTGGGCCAGTATTATCAGACAGATTCTGTCATTCATAAACTGGACCCGCGTGTAAAACTGATTGCGACAGTCTGCTTTATCGTGTCGCTTTTTGTGGTAAAAAGCTGGGTAGGCTATGTGGCGGCGGCTGTTTTTCTGGCCGTGATGATCAAGTTGTCCAATGTGCCTTTTAAGTTTATGGTAAAAGGTATGAGGGCGATCGTTTTTATCCTGCTGATCACAGTGGTTTTTAACCTGTTTTTGACGCCGGGTGAGGTGCTGGTGTCTTTCTGGAAATTCAGAATTACAAGAGAAGGACTTCACCTGGCGGTGATGATGGCTGTGCGGCTGTCTTTTCTGATCATCGGTTCATCGGTGATGACATTGACTACCACGCCAAACAGTCTGACGGACGGCATGGAGAAGCTGATGAAGCCGCTGAAAGTGTGCAAAGTTCCGGTGCACGAAGTAGCGATGATGATGTCCATTGCACTGCGGTTTATCCCGATTCTACTGGAGGAGACAGATAAGATCATGAAGGCGCAGATTGCCAGAGGCGCAGATTTCGAGAGCGGAAACCTGATCAAGAAGGCCAGGGCTATGGTGCCCCTTCTTGTACCGCTGTTTATCTCTGCTTTCCGCCGGGCAAATGACCTTGCCATGGCTATGGAGGCACGGTGCTATCGGGGCGGAGAGAACAGGACGAAGATGAAGCCTTTGAGATACGCAGGCCGGGATCGGATTGCCTATGGTGTACTGGCGGCGTATTTTGCGCTGTGTGTGGTAATCAGGATTTATCTGTGACGGAGGGAAGATGAAGAGAGTCAGATTAACTGTCGCCTATGACGGGACAAATTATCATGGATGGCAGGTACAACCGAATGGAGAGACAATAGAAGGCATCTTGAACAGATGCCTTTCTGAGCTTCTGGGAGAAAAGATCGAGGTGATTGGTGCCAGCCGCACGGATTCCGGCGTTCATGCATTGGGCAATGTGGCCGTTTTTGACACGGAAAGCCCGATTCCCGCTGATAAGATTTCTTATGCGTTAAACAGGCGTCTGCCGGAGGACATCAGAATACAGAAATCCGAGGAGGTGGACGGGAAGTTCCATCCACGCCGCTGCGCCAGCCGCAAAACCTACGAGTATCGGATCTACTGTGCCCCTTTTCCGCTTCCGACGAAAAGGTTTTATTCCCATTTTACATATATACCGCTGGATGTTTCCCTGATGCGGCAGGCGGCGGAATATCTGGTGGGGATACATGATTTTAAAAGCTTTTGCAGTACAGAGGCACAGGTGGAGACTACTGTCAGGCAGGTGGACTGCGTGGAAGTGCGGGAAGAACGGACTGAATACGGGGGCATGAACAGGGGAGAAGGAGCAGAGAAGGGCCTTGATCCGACAGGAGAAAAAGAGGCGGACTGCGGTGTAAAAGACGATAGTGCGGCGGTGCAAGGCGGCAAGGCGGAATGCAGAGAAATCGTGATCCGCGTATCCGGCCGTGGATTCCTTTATAATATGGTACGGATCATAGCAGGAACACTGATGGATGTGGGAAGAGGGCATATTCCGCCTTGGAAAGTGCAGGAGATCCTGGAAGCAGGAGACAGGCAGACAGCAGGACCTACTGCGCCTGCCTGCGGGCTTACGCTGATGCAGATTGAGTATCTGGATGAGGGTTTGAAATCTTGAAAACAAAGGGATAAAGTGGAAATGAACTTTACACTTCGAAACATGAAAACAAGCGTAAATTCAAGGCAAAAAATGGTTGACACACGCGGACACGTATAATATAATAGGTAACTGTGACAGTGTTTAAAAATGTTATGCCAAAGCCCCGGCAGAGACATTTTAAATATCAGATCTTACAGTTAATGTAAGAAATACAACCCGTTGTCACGAAGGTTGGTGAGTGCGGCCCGGACATCCGCGCGAAGAACCGGAGAGACAGCACAAACAGTCGAAAGACAATCATAAGTATGAAGATCGTACTGTGAGAAATATTTTTTCACAGGCAGATTTGTGTTTACGCTCAAATTTGCAGGTTCAGTAAGAATGGAGGATTACAATGAAGACATTTATGGCAAGTCCGGCTACAATCGAAAGAAAATGGTATGTAGTTGACGCGACAGATATGACACTCGGCCGTTTATCATCTGAGGTTGCTAAGGTGCTCAGAGGCAAGAATAAACCGATCTTTACACCGCATATTGATACAGGCGATTATGTGATCGTAGTGAATGCCGAGAAGGTGAAAGTGACAGGCAAGAAGTTAGACCAGAAAATTTATTATCATCACTCAGATTATGTAGGCGGTATGAAAGAGACCACCTTGAAAGAGATGTTGAACAAGCATCCTGAGCGGGTTGTAGAGCACGCAGTAAAGGGTATGCTTCCAAAAGGACCTTTGGGAAGACAAATGTACACGAAGCTTCATGTATATGCCGGACCGGAACATCAGCAGGCAGCACAGAAGCCGGAAGTATTAACATTTTAATTCACTGGGACTGAAAGGAGAAAATAAGAATGGCTAAGTCAGCGAAAGCAGAAGCAAAATATTATGGCACAGGCAGAAGAAAGAAATCTATTGCCAGAGTGTATTTAGTACCGGGTAAGGGTCAGATCACGATCAATAAGAGAGACATCGACAATTATTTTGGTTTAGAGACGTTGAAGGTTATCGTTCGTCAGCCTCTTGCGGCAACAGATACCGTAGATAAGTTTGATGCGATCATCACAGTTAAAGGCGGCGGTTATACAGGCCAGGCCGGCGCGATCAGACATGGTATTGCAAGAGCTCTGCTTCAGGCAGATGGAGATTACAGACCTACTTTGAAGAAAGCCGGTTATCTGACAAGAGATCCTCGTATGAAGGAGAGAAAGAAGTACGGCCTCAAAGCAGCGAGACGTGCTCCTCAGTTCTCGAAGAGATAATTCTGTGGAATTTTCTCTTAAGATAGGCAAACGGAATATCAAATATGGATTTCAATCCCCAGAACTTATGTGTTTTGGGGATTTTGTCTGGTTTTTGTATAAAATGCCAGTAGATATTTATCAGAAAGTGAGTATAATATAAGTAAGAAGTTCAGTTGAACCTCTTATTATTCTGCCGGAACTGCATATCGGCATTTATAGAAAAGGTGCAGATGCAAATATTTTTCGCTACCCAGCGAGCGACTAACAAATGGCTGGGATACGAATATTTGTGCTCCGCTTAACAGCGGAGCATTTTTTGTACATAGGAGATATTTTGAATACGGGTAATTTTTATTTTATCAAAGATGAGTATTATAAGAGGTTTCCCAAATGTGGATTAATGGGAAATAAGGATAGTGATGAGGCAGGAGTGCATGGGAGACCCTGTTTCTATTGTTTTGAGATGGATGGATATTTTTGGATGGTGCCTATATCATCTAAAACGGAAAAATATAAGGCATTATATGAGGAGAAGAAAAAGAGATATAAGGAATATGATGGTTTACGATTTGGATATGTAAATGGAAAGTACAGAGCTTTTTTAATACAGAATGTATGTCCAGTGAGTGAAGAATATATTGACTGTCAGTATATGATTGAAAACAATACTGTGCCTGTTAAGATAAATGATAAACTGTCAGCAGAAATAAATGGTATTGTGAGAAAGGTAATTAGACTAAATAAAAGAGGAATCAGGATTGTTTTGACGGACATAAATAATATTTTGAATGGGTTGAATAAAACAAGGTGAGTGAATATGAATGCTTATGGGTAAGTGACACGTAACTAACAAAATGCTAATAAATGCCGTATTTTAGGCGTTTGAAACTATCCAAGAGATAATGTGGGCGTATATTGCAAAAGAGAGACAGACCCCGAAAACATTAGTTTTACGGTGATAAGGAAGTATAGAAACTAACTTATCATCAACGCTGACAAACAGGGTGCAA
>CAJUJP010000025.1:4765-59877 GCA_910586615.1 uncultured Lachnospiraceae bacterium | reverse complement strand
CGTCCGCTTGCCATTACCTTACCGGAATATTTAGAAAATCCATTCGACAGAGCCGACACAAACGAATATTTTGTGTAATCTGCCCTCTCAGCCTTTCGTAAGCACCTTTTGACACGCTAACCCTATACCAAAAGTAATTTGCTTCGCAAATAACTTTGCGAGATCCGCTTCGCAAACTCGGATAAGCGGAGGAATTTCCTATACCAGAACAACAAAAGGACATTGGATTCATACAAATTTATAAGAAAGGAACACTCTTCATGAGAATCTTACTTGCGGAAGACGACAGACACCTGAACGACACCCTGACTTATCAGTTGGAGACGGAACACTTCACCGTGGACTCCTGTCTGGACGGCGAGGAAGCGCTTTTCTACGGGGAACAGAATATATACGACGTAATCCTGCTTGACAGAATGCTTCCCGGCAAGGAGGGGACTGACGTGCTGACGGAGCTTAGAAGCAAAGGAATCACCACCCCGGTGATCCTCATCACAGCCCTCGGAACACTCTCCGACAAAGTGACCGGGCTGGATCTGGGGGCGGACGACTATCTGGTGAAACCATTTGCCTTCGAAGAACTGATGGCACGGATCCGCTGCGTCACCAGAAGACCGCATACCCTCACAGTGAACGACACCTTCTCCGTAGCGGACATCTCATGGCAGGCGTCGGAATGTATTCTTACAGGTCCGCAGGGCACCTGTACTCTCTCGAAAAAAGAGGCTGCGCTGATGGAAATATTCGTTCACTCTCTGGGAAAAACCTTACAACGCGGTACCCTGCTGCTCAAAGTCTGGGGACCGGAGAGTGACGTGGAAGAAGGCAATCTGGACAACTACATTCATTTTCTGCGCCGCAGATTACAGATCACAGGAAGCAGCCTGCAGATCAAAACCGTCCGGGGGGTCGGATACAGTCTGCAGGAGACATGAAGCTGAACCGTTTATAAGGAGAACACCCGCATGTTCCAAAAAGTACATCTGCGCCTGACGCTGCTGTGCACGGGAATCACCGCCGTCATCATGATCGTCATGTCCCTCTGTTACCTGTACGTATCGGAGACGGGATTATACCGCAACCAGTTTCAGGCATTTAAAAACGATATCAATACCATTTCCACCAATCTGGAACAGCAGACCGTAATCTCCATGGAATGGCTGTCCAAGATGGAAGCACAGGGCAACTATCTGTTCTTTGTTCTGGATAACGGCACGCCCTTTCTCTTCAACCAGTTAAACGATCCTGATGAAAATGCCGCGAGAGATTTACTTTTACAGGAAAGCAAAGAAGCCTACACCGCACAATTTCCGGCGGAAGTCGGCGTCAAAGCGAATGCCTACAGCCCGCTTGCCCATATGGAATATGATTTCTTCTCCCCGTCCAGGCAGAGCAAATATTACGGGAGTTACATCACCATGGGTACGTCCAACTCTGTCCTGGAAATCACGGTTCTCTCTTCTTTGCAAAAACTGGAACAGCAAATCTATGAACAGCGTTTCCGCTTTCTGCTGATAGACCTTGCCGCAGTCATGCTGCTCGGCATTTTTTCCTGGTTCTTTACCGGCAGACTGCTCAGACCTATCATCGAAAATCAGGAGAAGCAGGCTCTCTTCATCGCCTCCGCTTCCCATGAACTCCGCACGCCTCTGTCCGTTATTCTGTCTGCTGCGGAATGCTGCCGCACCGCGCCGCCGGAACGGCAGGAAGGTTTTCTGAAAACGATCTGGCAGGAGGGTTTGCGCGTCTCTTCTCTGGTCAGTGACATGCTCACCCTGTCGCAGTCGGACAACCACCGTTTTCCTGTCCGCATGGAACCCACGGAACTGGATACGCTGCTCATGAACACCTACGAGGCCTTCGAACCGCTGGCACAGGAAAAAGACATCTCCCTGTCCATCCGGATTCCCGAAGGCGCCCTTCCCCCGTGCACCGCAGACCCTGCGCGGATCAGCCAGGTGCTCTCCATCCTGCTGCACAATGCCATCAGTTATACGCCCGAACACGGTAAGATCCGCCTGTCCCTTACAAGGCAGAGGGATAAATTCCACCTGTCCGTCACGGACAACGGCATCGGTATCTCGGATGAAGACAAAAAGCGTATCTTTGACCGCTTCTACCGGGTGGAAAAGTCCCGCAGTACGAAGGATCACTTCGGACTGGGGCTGTCCATCGCCTATGAAATTGTAAAAGCGCACGGGGGAAGTATTCAGGTGAGCGACGCCGAAGGAGGTGGAAGCTGCTTTACGGTGGTGTTATAAGGCGCGCATTTCTTACGATTGCCTCTTATCAGGAACAGCCATAATTCCAAGGTTTCATACTTTGTCAGGTTCAGCCCAGCTCGACTCTACGAATAACTGTGGCACACACAAGAAATATAGCACCAATGGAAATGACAGATAAAGTGAATGTAAGCAAATAGTCCTCTAGTATCAATGAGCCATCATAAAGCCCAGATAACTGTATGGCCGGAATCAATCGTAACCAGCTCTGTTCTGGAAATGTCCGTGCAGAATATGCCTTATTTGTAAAGACAACAAAGATAATTGAAAACGCAACTGAACCCGCAATAGACAACGCTCCTTTTCTTGTTACAATCACAAAGAAGAAGAAAACCATTGCCATAGCAAAGTAAAAAGGTAATCCCCCGAATACGGAACGTATCATGTGGCGTATAAGGGCTGAGGCGGAAGTCCGTATACCCAAATCTACTACTGCTATTACAGTAGATACAGCTAAATAACTAATTATAATCAAAGTACATCCAAACAAATAGTGAATGACCTTTGCTAATAAAAACTGTATGCGGCTATATGCAGAAATCCATAGTGTGTAGCAATATGTTCTAACTCGCTTAAATTATGGCTTGATACAATAATCGTAATGCCATAAGATTGATTCAGTGACAGCAGCAATTCTCTAATCTCAATAATTCCCATCGGATCAAGTCCGTTGACAGGTTCATCCAAAATAAGAAGTTCCGGATTGTTCAATAGGGCAATCGCCAAAGCAAGGCGCTGTTTCATGCCTAAAGAAAGGTGTCGTGCTTTTTTATTTTCCTGCGCTTCTAAACCAACTTTTTGTAACATATCAACGGCCTTTGAAGCATCTTTACAACCGTCATATTGAATCTGCTGGATGAAAATGTTTTGTAATGCCGTCATATCGGGATAAAGAGCCGGCATCTCAATCATAAAGCCAATCCTTCTACGGATCTCCGATAATTCTCGTAGAGATGTTGCATAAGTACATATTCTCCCACATCTATCACTTTGCCTCTCGATCATTATCTTTTTCTTCCCGGCCTCACATTTCTTTGTTTTTCATAATCCGGACAGAAAACCAGATCGACACAGCATACATAATAACAACAGACAAGATTGCAAGTACGACACGCAAACCCGGGGAACTGGCAGCCACATTGATCATGGAATTATTTGCGGGCAGTTTAGGAAGAAGAAATAAAGTCACTAAAAAACCTGCTGTCGGAATATACATAAACACCCGGCCCTTGATGGAGCCGAATTTATAGTATCCGGGAATCTGAAACACTGTGTAAAGGGCAAACAGGAACAGGCCGCCAACGGCTGCACTGATAACATCGAACAGCTCAACACTTTCGCCCATTGCACGCAGTACAATCGGATGGGTAATAAGTGAAATTACCAGAGCAAACGTCCCCAGCGCAAAAACAAACAGATATCGCCCAATCACCATTTCACATTTCTTCACCGGCAAAATCCCATATAGGCGATCCATATGATTCCTTTCTGTGATGGAAAATGTGTAGCCTGTTGTCATGGCAATAAAACACATAGCAAAAGAAATTCCCGTCAGCATAGAACGATTGATGGCTGCAAAAGCGATAGGGAAAAGCATAGTAAAACTGATCACTTTGACATACGGTTTTACAAGGGAAAAATCCAGTTTTGCGGCTTTCAATATATTACTCATAAGCTTCACCTTTCTTGCTCGTAAACACAATGATTTCGTCAATGGTAACCGGTTCAATATCCAAATCTGAAAACGCTCCAATATCTTCGGTTTTGACCAGAGCTTCGAAACCCGTGGGGAATGTGCGGATACCGACAGCTTTTGCCTCGAGATCGGCAGACAATTCATTCATTCCCCCTTTGACGATACGAAACAAATCTACAAATTCATCTTTGACACCGCTGAAAAACAGTTCCCCATAGCTTATATATGTGATGTAGTCAGCAGCTCGCTCCAAATCGCCGGTAATATGGGTGGAGAACAAAACACTGTGTTCTCCGTCCTCTATATACTCCGATAGAATCTGAAGAAGTTCATCTCTGGAAACAGGATCAAGGCCGCTGGTGGGTTCATCCAAAATCAACAGCTTTGCATCGTAAGAAAACGCACAGGCCAGCATTAGCTTCATTTGCATCCCTTTTGAAAGTTCTTTCACCTTTTTAGCCGAAGCGATATGGAACTTCCGCAGCATTTCAGCAAACCGTTCCGAATTCCAGTCAGGATAGAAAACAGAGACAGACTTCTCGACTTGCGCGACCTTCCAATCATCGCTGAAATAGTTGGTATCGAACACAACGCCAAGTTCTGCCTTTACTTTTTGCTCATCTGCGATATTGTCCAGCCCCATAATTTTGATTTTGCCCTCATCACGTTTGAGCATATTTAAAATGAGTTTAATAGTAGTTGTTTTACCTGATCCGTTCGGCCCGATCAGCCCCATAATATAGCCTTTGGGGAGTGTGAAAGTAATGTTATGAAGTTGAAAGCTGTCAAAAGACTTCGACAGGTTTGTTACTTCCAAATAATTAGTCATCTGCATCCGCCTCCAATAAAATATCTAAAAGATGATGTAATTCCTCATTAGACAGGTTAGCAATTTTCGCCGCTTTTATAGCTTCTGTTAAATTATTTTCCACTTTACAGATTAGCTGCTCTTTCATAAGTTCGGAGCCGCTCCCCAGTACAAAACAGCCGCGGCCTTGAACATTCTTGACAAAACCTTCCTGTTCCAGTTCAGTATAGGCTCTTGTAACTGTCAGAACACTGATCTTCAAATCCTTAGCCAGCGTTCTCAGGGAAGGTAACGCTTCTTCTGCCTGCAGTTCTCCAGACAAAATAGCCGCTTTTACCTGTTGTTTAATTTGTTCGTAGATCGGTATGCCTGACACATTTGAAATTATCAGCTTAATTGTTCTCCCCTCCTGCTGTTCATACTGTTATATTGTTATGCATAACACCATAACATATATTTATTAATTTGACAAGAAGGCAAATGCAGATTTTATATGTCTGCATGTTTTGGCTGACAATTTGAGATGTCGTTTCCTGTGTAACAGTTCAGCCATGCAACAATTCACAGATCGCGCGTGGGTGCTTGCACACAAAGCGCAATCTGCGAATTGTTACATGAGCGGAGCGCCCTCTCATGAAATAAAAGATGAGCCGCAAAGCGGCGCCGGATGCGAAGCAGACGCTTTTATGAATGTGAGGGCTGAACTGTTACTTTCCTGTCAAATTTTCTGCGGATTTCTATATCATTTCACGCCGGAATAAGATATACTGTAACCAGAATACTGTATCTCGTTTCACTTTTCTATAAGATACGGCATTCCTGTACACCGCCCATAGAACTTCCGGCTGTCATACCGGCATGTATCACGGTGTACTTCGTATCTTTCATATCAACAAAAAAATTACAGGAGGGGAATTACAATGAAAACAATTGGTTTACCGGCACTGATCATTATCATTCTGGTGGTTCTGTTTATCTTCTTCATGGCCATCGGCTACGTCAAAGCGCCGCCGGATATGGCGTACATCATCTCCGGTTTCAAGAAGAAATCCAAGATTGTTATCGGTAAGGCGAGTATCCGCATTCCGTTCTTCGAGCGTATGGATAAGCTGAACCTGCGGCTGATCCCCATCGACGTCAAGACCAGCAACGCGGTACCCACGGCAGACTATATCAACATCAATGTAGATGCCACCGTCAACATCAAGATCAGCAGCGAGGCCGACAGGCTCCGTCTCGCGGCAGAGAACTTCTTAAACAAAAACACCGAGTACATAGCCGGTGTTGCCAGAGAGGTACTGGAAGGCAACGTCCGTGAGATCGTAGGCAAAATGCGGCTGGAAGAAATGGTTTCCGACAGGCAGAAATTCGCCAATCTGGTGAAAGAAAACGCCGAGCCCGACCTGGCTGCAATGGGTCTGGACATCGTCAGCTTCAACGTACAGAACTTCGTGGACGGCAACGACGTCATTGAGAATCTGGGTATTGATAACATCGTAAAGATCAAGAAAACCGCCGCAATCGCAAGGGCTGAGAGCGAGAGGGATATCAAAGTGGCGCAGGCTGCCGCGGACAAGGAATCTAACGATGCCGCTGTTGCCGCACAGACCGAGATCGCCAAGAAACAGAATGAACTGGCCATCAAGAAATCCGAGTTACAGCAGGAAG
Source organism: uncultured Lachnospiraceae bacterium (assembly GCA_910586615.1). GTDB lineage: Bacteria > Bacillota > Clostridia > Lachnospirales > Lachnospiraceae > UBA3282. Next base: position 53,423 of record CAJUJP010000025.1, on the reverse strand, counting down.
CCGACACCAAGAAGGCTATGGCGGACGCCGCTTACGAGATCCAGAAAGAGGAGCAGCGTAAGACCATCGAGGTAACCACCGCCAACGCGGATATCGCCAAGCAGGAACGCGAGATCGAGTTAAAACAGAAGCAGGTTGCGGTTAAAGAACGTGCACTGGAAGCGGAGGTCAAGAAACAGGCGGAAGCAGACAAATACGCCGCCCAGCAGAAAGCGGACGCCGCCCTCTACCAGCGGCAGAAAGACGCAGAGGCAAAGCAGTTCGAAGCCCAGCGTGAAGCGGAGGCAAGAAAGGCTCAGGCGGAGGCAGACCGCTTCTCCAAAGAGCAGGAAGCTGCAGGTATCCGTGCAGTCGGTGAGGCGGAAGCCTCAGCCATTCAGGCGAAAGGTATTGCGGAGGCAGAAGCAATGGAACGCAAGGCGGAGGCTTACGCGAAATACAACAAGGCTGCCGTAGCCGAAATGATGATCAAGGTACTGCCCGATATCGCGGCGAAGATCGCAGAACCCCTCGGCCAGATCGACAAGATCACGATCATCGGCGGCGGAGACGGCGACAGCAACGGCGTCAATCAGGTTGCCGGCAATGTGCCCGTTGTTATGGCGAAATTATTTGAAAGCATGAAGGAAGCCACCGGCATTGACTTATCCGAGATCATCAAAGCGGATACCTACGACGCGAAAGTCAACCGCAACGTGAATGTGACCGGATTGGACGATGTCAATGTAATCGTCAAGAGTGGTGAAGACAAGATCTGATGCAAGGTTTGGCTCGCTGTAAGGCCGACCCTAAACAGTTATTGCAAGAATCGAGGAATTTCCTATACCATAAAAAGGGGGCTCGTTGAAATCTTTCAAACGGGCTCCCCTTATTTCTGTTTTACAACATATGACCTATAGAAAAGGCTATGCGGCAGAATAACTATATACGACATAATCTGTTAAAAATACTGCATCATCATAACCCTTTATAATATTCTTCAAAAAATATCAGATAAAAAAGCTCTGTCATGATCGTAGTCTGTTATTGTTCCACTTTGCAGTGTCCGATTGCATATTCTAAAAGTATCCCGATCAGTTCATTTCTGCTTCTGCCTGTTGATGTTGACATTGCGTCAATCTGTACCACCAGTTCTTCTTTCACTCTCACCGAAAATGTCTTATATCCATCTTCACCTTTCGGCTTTTGGGGCTTTATCACTAAATCTCTATCGTCCATATTACGCCTCCTATAAAACATATCATATAACAGGATGCCCATTTCGTATATGTTATCATATATGTTGTTCTAAATGTTTATACAATAAATGCATATTTATCACAACAGGAGATAGCGTAATGAAAAACCCCCGAAGCTGCATTCCACACCGCCTCAGAGGTTTTTTCCGTTTGTTCCGCCCGTTCATTGATTCTATTCGTGCCGCAGTGCTTCGATCGGACTCAGCTTCGCAGCCTTCTTCGCCGGATAGATTCCGAAGAATATACCCACCGCCGAGGAAAAAATTGCCGCAAACAACACAGTTGTGGCCTTAACCTGGGCCTGGAATCCCATCACACTGCAGACTGCCACCGCTCCGAGGCTGCCCAGCCCAATGCCGATCAGACCACCGATCAGCGTGATGATACCGGCCTCTGCCAGAAATTGCAGCAGAATAGAATTTGTTCTCGCCCCCAGTGACTTACGGATTCCGATCTCCCGCGTGCGCTCCGTCACCGACACCAGCATGATGTTCATAACGCCGATGCCGCCCACGAGAAGCGAAATAGCTGCCACAAAAGAGATAAAGACCGTAATCACACTTAAGATACTGTCAATCTGTGACTGTGCATCCGCGAAACTCTCCATCAGAATTTTATTCTCTCCGCGGGTGTTATGCTTATTTTCCATCAGCCGCAGAGAATCCGCCGCAACCTGAGTGGAAAATTCCGCACTCTCTCCCACAATATAGAACTGCTGGAAATCCTCCACCCAGAATCCGTATCCTGATCCCAATGTGGAAATCGGCATTTCCACCTGCAGATAACCGCTGCCGTTTAAGGCGGAGAGCATTGTGGACTTACTGTCTTCCCGGACACCCACGATGGTCATCTCCTGTGTAACGTTGTAAATCGTCACGTCAAAGTTCATGCCTGCCACATCTGTCGTGCCGAAAAGCATTCTCGCACTTGTCTCATTGATAACGCACACTTTATTGCCCGCCAGATAATCACTTTCTGTAAAATACCTTCCTCTTGCCATCGGCTCTTTTGCCACGCAGTATTGCAAGGCTTCATTACCTGCATACACCAGCGCGTCAAAATTGCCTTTACGTCCTTCCGCATTTGCCCACATTTGATACTGAGGTGTAACACCTTTGACGTGCTCTACTTTTTCTTCAACCAGTTCAAAATCCTCATCCGTAAAAGTCACATCATTACCTTCCACGGAATCGTTCGTGTAAAGCGCCACCTGTCCGCCCGCCAGGCTGTCCAGTTCGCCGTTGATCTGGCTTCTCATGCCGTTACCGATGGAAATGATCAGAATCACCGAAGCAATACCGATGATGATACCCAGCATGGTAAGGATGGACCTTCCTTTATTGCTCTTGATATTCATCAGGGCAATCTTTATATATTCCCATATTTGTCCCATTCTATTGACCTATCCCTTTCCTGCCGCCGCATAGTCTTCCGGCCGGCATCTGTACAGTTTGACAAACATTCATCGTCTTCTACTGCTGCGGGATAGCCGTCACGGGCATACCTTCTTCCAGATTCTGCCCTGTCGTCATGATGATCGTCTCACCTTCCGCCAAGCCTTCTGTCACCTCACTGAAGCTGTCGGAAGTAATGCCTGTAGTAATACGTTTTTTCACAGCCACGCCGTTTTCCGCCACAAATACAAAGTCACCTTCCATGTCTGTATTGATGACCTCAAGGGGCACTGCCACTACGCCTGAAACCGATGCCGTACTGATTTCCACTCTGGCCTCCACGCCCAGGAAAATCGCCGTATCCGGGTTTTCGATCTCAATTTCCGCGCCTACAACCGCTGCACCGCTCTGATTTGTCGTTGCCATACGATCGATCTTGGTCACTTTTCCGTCATATTTCTTTCCGGCAATATCAATAGATGCACTCTGTCCGATCTGAATTTTATCCAGATCATATTTTGACACATTGATCTCTACCTTTACTTTCTCCGTACTCTCCACAGTGACAAGCTTTGTGCCCTCCTGAGGAACGGAGCCTTCCACTGCCTCCATCTCCGTAACAACTCCGTCAAAATCAGCCAGAATACCGTCTTTCACTTCCTCAATATCGTCCAGTGTTTCCTGTCCGTTTATTCGTTCCATCTGTGTGTTGGCTTCAAGCTGGCTTTTGCTGCCGCTGTCCATGGAGCCGCCCTCGGAACTGCTCTTCTGGGACTTCATCTCGGAACGGTATTCCTTGTAAGCTGCAATTTTTTCCTGATAAAGATCCACTTCCTTCTGCCATGCAAGGATATCTTTGTTATTCTGTTGCTCAAATGTATTGTACTGTACCAGCTTCTGCAGATTCAGATACTCATCCGAATCCGGCTTATCTGACCAGTCCAAAAGTGAAATCTGTAAAAGTGTGCCCTCATGGGCAAGGGCAGTCTTTTTATCATTAATCTTCTGTTCCAGTTCCCTGACATAATTCTCGCTGTCCGTAATCTGCTGTTCCAGCACCGCAAGATTTACATTTGCCTCTCCCAGCTCTGCTATGTACTTATTATTTTTATGGATCGAACTTTCATAGCCGCCTTCGTTGGCCTGCAGCTTTAACTGCGCAATCTGTCTTGCCTCTTCCAGAGCATCCCCGTCATACTTTACGAGACTCTGTCCCTTCTTAACGCTGTCACCCGCCGCTGCATCTACTGTGCCGATCTTCACCGCCACCGGGGCAAAATAACTTTTCGTCTCCTCGCTCCTGACCGTACCGCTGGTATTAAGGGTCTGCTCTATATCCTGTATGACAGCGGTCGTCGTATAAACCACCGTCCCGGCATTTTTTGCGGCAATAGAATTGCTTACCATGAAAAGCACGATCACCACAGCCACACCGCCGATGACACACCGCCTTATGATCTTCTTCTTTTTCTTCTTATCCATGGGTGTCCCCGGTACTTTCTCTTTCTTATCCTTATGCTTCCTGCCCTTTTTCTCTGTCTGTCCGCCTGCCTCTGCAGTACTTACTGTATTTTCACTCCTTTTACCGGAATCTGCTGTTTTCATTTCTTCTTTCATATCCTTTTCTTCCTGCTCTTTCTTTTTAAGTTCTACCCGTCCTGTCTTTTCCATGTCTGACATATTATTTTCTGCTCCCTTTACTTTTCTGCCTTTTTCATTTTTATTTTTTTACCCGGCTGGTTTCCTGCACAGATCTCGTTAATCGTATCTCCGAAACCATGTCAGCCGGCCTGCTGTATCTCGTTCTCATAGTCTTCCACGATCTTTCCGTCCATGATCTTGATCACCCGCTTCGCCTGAGCCGCAATCTCATTATCATGTGTGATCAGAATCACGGTTCTGCCCTCTTCATGCAGTCCTTTGAGAATTCCCATGATCTCTCTTGTGGAATTGGAATCCAGATTTCCGGTAGGCTCATCGGCAAGAATAATGGGTGGTGCCTGGGCTATGGCCCTGGCAATGGCCACTCTCTGCTGCTGACCGCCGGACATCTCCGACGGTTTATGATCCTTACGGTTTTCCAGACCCACTTTATTTAACGCCCGGTCGGACAATTCCGTCCGTTCCCGTTTTCCAACACCCCGGTAGATCAGCGGCAATTCCACATTTTCAAGGGCCGTCAGGCTGGGAATCAGATTAAATCCCTGAAAAATAAAGCCGATCTCCTGATTACGGATATCCGACAGTTCATCATCCGACATGCCCGCCACATCATGTCCGTGCAGATAATAACTGCCGCTGGTCGGCACATCCAGACATCCCAGCATATTCATCAGTGTCGATTTACCGGAACCGGAATGTCCGATGATTGCAACGAACTCCTTCTCACGGATTGTCAGACTTACGTGATCCAACGCCTTTACTTCATTCTCTCCGGGATTGTACGTTTTGCACATATCCCTGATCTCAACCAGTGCATCCATAATTACTCCTCCTGTTTTGCTCCCGAACATTTATAATTAATGACATTAAAATTTCATTTTCGGTTCTGTAAAATTCAATTCCGTTTATTTTCTATTCTTTAAAAATCGCTATTTCCACAGTCATTTATTGCCTGAACGAAGCGTTTCCCGCATCGAAACCCTTCTATCATATATATGTAACGATCCTGCCCTGTAGTTGTCTTCATTTATATGCAAATGCTTCTCCATAACCATCTAACCGTCTTCTCAAACCGGTGCATTCTGCCTGCTCCGGCGGCGGCCCGCCTTAACCGCTCTTTCCTGTCTACGGGAACATCATAGCAGTCAATTCTTAAAATCAAAATAGTGAAACCTTAATATTACCTTAATTCACCTTCATATATATAACACCTTTTTTACCTAAAAAGACAGTTATCCTTCCTAAATATATTTCCCCATACTGGAGAATTTCCTATACTATAGCAAAAAGGGAAAATGTAATCCATCGAATCTGCTTACATTTTCCCTTTTTCATCTTACAAAATTGTAAGATTAATATTATTCTGTTTTTATAGTTAACAACTTAAGTTAACAACATAAAAATTTCGTTTTTGTTTCTGTAAAAAATCCCGTAAATTTCCTATACCGTACAAAAGCACTTTCTCAGCGCTTTCCTATCTTTCCACGGCGATTTTATCTTTCCGCTCCGCAGAGATATGCGCCGTCTTCAGGATCGGGCTGAGCGGCTTATAGATCAGCAGTGTCACGCCGGATGCCGCCACGCTCTTGATAATATTGATCGGTGCCACCGCAAAGCATACGAAAGACGTAACATTATTGATATTGCCGTTGATCTCCGCGCCCGCCGCAATAATCGCCTCCATGGGCATACCAAAAAGTGCAGAAAATGCCGGAAGCAGATATATACCGTTGAATGCCGTTCCGAATACCGTCATGATCATGGAACCGGCTATACAGGACAGGAACGCTCTTTTCCTTGTTTTCTTAAACATATATATAATCGATGCGGGCAGAATCAGACTGCAGCCGATCACAAAATTGGCAAGATCACCCACAAATGCGGTGCTGGTTCCCTTGATCACCAGTTTCAGCAAAATTTTGCAGAACTCGATCATTACACCGGCTACAGGACCGAAAGCGAAAGCACCCACCAGCGCCGGAATCTCACTGAAATCCAGTTTATAAAATCCGGGTGCTAAAAACGGAATCGGAAAGTCAAATATATGCAGAATCACAGCCAGTGCGGAAAAAAGCCCTATCATCGTGATCTTTCTGGTGCTTAAGATCCGTTCCGTGATGCCGTCCCTCTTATACACATACTTCTCCGCCGCATATGCGATCGCAAACAACCCCACTGCCACACCCACGCAGACTAACACGAATGTCGCATTGTCCGCAATACTTTGTAATAATCCGTTACCCATTTTTCCTCCATTCCGGAGCATTTCGCTCCTGTCCAAAATTTTGTCGGAAAAAGTTCTCGTGCAAAAAACCCCGAAACAAACGTCTCGGGGTAATAAAGCAAAGCAAACAATCTTCCACACGGCATCGCCGCGTGTCATCCTGCCGTTTCTTCTCTCATCCAGACTTTACTGTCGGTTTTGGAATTGCACCAAATCAGCCATTACAACATCATGTTCAAAATTGCTCTTATCCTCCAATCTCTCGATCGGCATTCTGCAGAACATATTGCCATGCTGTAACAGGTCGCGGACTATACCGCCGGTAGGGAATCACACCCAACCCCGAAGAACTTTTCCTGTTATTAAATTGTGAGTGGTTCCCGTCCTATCCGTATCATATGCTTCTATGTAATACCGGAAACCTCCGTTTCCCACCAAAGAGAGTATACAACAGTTCCTGTGTGAATGCAAGGAAATTTTCCGGTTTCACTACTTCCTCCACTACTTCCACTCACTGAAATCAACATAAAATTCGTCATAGATACCTGCTTTTACCTTCTCGGAAAAGTTATACTGCACCGGTTCCGATTTACGTTCAAAATGATGTACCGTAACGCTCTTCTGCTGCGGATCCACAATCCAGTACTCACGTACACCCGCCGCTTCATAAAGTGCCAGTTTTCTTACGCGGTCCATGTACCTGCTTGACGGTGAAAGAATCTCCACAGCCCAGTCCGGCGCGCCGTGACAGCCCTTCTCGTCCAGCCTGTCCGGATTGCAGATCACGGTAATATCCGGCTCCACATAGTTGTGTTCATCATTCTTAATATATACTGCAAAGGGTGCCGGAAGCGCCTCAATATCCGCCACCGTATAACTTTTCGCCTTTCCTCCCTCAATCGCCATAAAAAATTCCTCTCTGACATGTTCAACGCTTCGCTTCTGCCGCTATTTGATTTGTCATGTTGAGTAAGCGGCAGAATTTGCCTGAATGTGCAAATGCACGGTTCATTGATTACTCTTGTTGGATTTATCATACACTTTCATACTGTCTATGTCAAGTCACAAATCAAAAAGGCCGGAATCACAAATTAAAAGCTCAAATAAAATTGACAAATACATTTGGTTCAAGTATACTATCGCCAGTGACCACATGGTCATCAGTCTTTATACACAAAAAAATTATAGATCTTAAAGGAGATCCTGATGCCAACCCCTTTATTTTTTGAACTAAATGTTGAAAAACAGCAAAAGATTATCACCGCTGGCATTTCCGAATTTGCCGGCTATGGCTACGAAAACAGTTCCACAAACCGAATCGTCAAGAAAGCCGGCATCAGCAAAGGAAGTCTGTTCAAATATTTTCCCGCAAAAGAAGACTTTTATTTTTATGTTCTTGACGAAGTTACGTCTGAACTTATCTTCGCCCTGGAAAAAGAGGTAAATACTCTTTCAACCGATTTGTTCCAGCGGATAGAAGAATACGCCGTGTTGGAATTTTCATGGCATATTATGTATCCCGAAAAATCCAGAATGATCGTCAGAGCATTTTCCAGAAACGATCCTGCGCTTTACAAAAAAACGATTCTGAAATACGGCGACAGGGAACAGGAGCTTTATTACCGGTTTATGCAGGATGTTGATACGTCCTGCTTCCGATGGGACAGGCAAAAAACAATCGATCTGATCAAATGGTTTCTGAAAGGCTTCAATGAAGATTTTCTGGAACAAATACAAAAACAGCAAAACACTGACTTGGAAAAAGCGAAAAAAGACTATGTAAAGAATCTGTCTGAATATATGAAAATCTTAAAAGAAGGAATCTTACAGCAAACGGCATAGCAAATTTTCGCTTCCATTTTCTGGTAAATTCATATACAGGAGCTATTACAGAACCAAAAACAAAATTTTTAATATCGTTAATTATAAAATTTAAAAGGAGAATGCCTATGCTTTATCATGCACATAACGGAATTGTCCGTGTCGGAGATTCCGAAATGGATTATATATCTTTCGGAAACGGAAATAAAAATCTGGTTATGCTGCCCGGACTGAGCGACGGATTATCCACGGTAAAGGGAATGGCCTTTATTTTTGCTATCATGTACAGAATATACGCCCGGGAATTTACCGTGTATATTTTCAGCCGGAAAAACAATCTGCCGGAGGGCTGCTCTACGAGAGAAATGGCCAGGGATCAGGCCGAGGCAATGACTGCTCTCGGTATCACGAAAGCGACTGTGCTGGGCATATCTCAGGGCGGTATGATCGCCCAGTATCTGGCAATTGACCACCCTGATTCCGTCGATAAACTTATATTGGCCGTAACAAGCTCAAAGCCGGACGAAACAATAATAAAAACTGTAAGCGCCTGGATCGGCATGGCATCCCGTGGAAATTATAAGGATTTATTGATTGACACAGCAGAAAAATCCTATTCAGAAAAATACTTGAAAAGATACCGGCTGCTTTATCCTTTCCTTGGAAAAGCCGGAAAACCTGAAAGCTTTAAACGCTTTCTCATACAGGCATCTTCCTGCATCGGGCACAATGCCCATGAGGAGCTGCATAAAATCATGTGTCCTGTACTGGTCATCGGTGCAGATCATGATCAAATCGTAGGAACGGCTTCTGCACCTGCCATTGCAAGCCAGATCAAAGGAAGCGAATTGTTTATTTATCAGGGTCTTGGACATGCAGCGTATGAAGAAGCAAAAGATTTCCATGCGCGTATCTTACATTTTCTTAATAAATAGCGGCAGCCACCTAAGGGACTGCCTGTCTTTTTGTTGTTTTGCCGATGCCATCATAGTAAATTAAATTTAACTTCACAAAATCAGTATGTACTGAAATCAATATAGAAATCTTCGTAAATGCCTGCTTTTACCTTCTCCGAAAAGTTATACTGCACTGGTTCCGATTTACGTTCAAAATTATATACCGTAACGCTCTTCTGCTGCGGATCCACAATCCAGTACTCACGTACACCCGCCGCTTCATAAAGTGCCAGTTTTCTTACGCGGTCCATGTACCTGCTTGACGGTGAAAGAATCTCCACAGCCCAGTCCGGCGCGCCGTGACAGCCCTTCTCGTCCAGCCTGTCCGGATTGCAGATCACCGAAATATCAGGTTCCACATAATTGCGTTCATCATTTTTGATATAGACCGCAAAAGGTGCCGGAAGAACTTTACACTTCCCTCTGTGCTCCCTGATATACAATCCGATATCAACACTCATCTGCATCAGAAGATCCTGATGTGTCAACGTCGGCGTTGCCATCATAAACATCTCACCATCGATCAGTTCCGCCCGTTCTCCTTCCGGAAGCGCCTCAATATCCGCCACCGTATAAGATTTCGCCTTTCCTCCCTCAATCGCCATAAAAAGTTCCTCTCTTCCAACAACTGCATGTTCCATATGGTTTACCCTCCTTCTTGCTGCGACGGAAGGAAGTTACTGTCCTGCGCTGTATTTCAGTCCACATCAATGCAAAATAGTCCGTGCACTGCAGCCGGTCCCATGAAATACAGACATGTTCAACGCTTCGCTCCTGCCGCTATTTGATTTGTCATGTTGAGTAAGCGGCAGAATATGCCTGAATGTGCGAATGCACGGTTCATTGATTACTCTTGTTGGATTTATCATATACTCTCATATCATCTTTGTCAAGCAAAAAAACTACTCCGCAATTTGCGGGCATGGATGCCCCCTCAGCCGGCTGAAACACCTTTTGACAGCCGAATCCTATACCTATAAGTAAACGACATAACAAATTTCTGTTTCCGGCTCTTGCAGGAGCCATATACGGAAGCACCTGCAAGGCCGAAAACGAAATTTCTAATGTCGTTAACTATAATAAAAGAGTCCGTACACATCGCTTCGATGTACAGACTCTTCTTATTCTTGCGCTTTTAGATTTTCTTAATATTTCATGGTCTCAGAAAAACATACCTGTGATCATGTTCTTATGGTTCATCTGCTGCCGCATCATCATCATCCGATACTGTCCCAGAACTTCTTTCTTCTGCTTCTCGGAGACTGCCTTCGGAATATCCAGATCCTCCAGACGGCTTCTTGCTCCCAGCTGCTCCAGGGACGCTCTGGTATTGTAATTATAGGTATGTTCCAGACGATTCGTCGCTGCTCCCAGACTTCCTCTTCTGGAAGAAACCATATCCAGTGCCTTGTCAATGGAATCCAGGCTGAAATCTGCCGACGTTACATCCAGATCCGCAATGCCAAGCGCCTCCAATGTAGAGTTCTCCATCTGGATCTTCATACCGCCGCCATTGGGATTGGTAGCAATACCCATATCCGCTTTGCTTCCGTCTAACAGCTTCTGCTCATTGAATGAAGTATTCTTGGCCAGCGACTGAATACCCTGTTTCAGCTGATCAATCTCGTTCTGATAAATCTGCTTATCTTCCGCAGAGTTCAATCCGTTCATAGAGCGCAGTGCAAGATCCCGGATTCTCTGTAAATAATCTGTCATTCCTCCAAGCGCACCGTCTGCCACATTCAAGGCTCCAATGCCGGCTTTCGCATTCTCGGCACCCACACTCAGCCCGGTCTCTTCCCGCTGCATCTTCTTCGCAATCGCAAGCCCGGCCGCATCATCCGCCGCGGAATTGATTCTCTTACCGCTGGAAATCCGGGAATAAGACTTAAAAATTCCATTGTTACTGCCATTGATTGTCATCCCGCTCATCCTGTACCTCCTTTCCTATGGTGATTCATTCTATATATGTTTATTCCTAAAAAACCTGCCATGATACACTTACTGGCAAACCTTTCCTTCTAACATCATCATAGCTGTATTTATGGAGGCAGTCAAGAGGTTTTATCAAATTGGAGAACTGCGGTAACAGTTCAGCTTTCGTCCAAACTGTTACCGCAGTTTTTTTACACTGTTAATCAACTTTTCTCAAAACCGCCAAGTCCAGATTACACCAGTCATTGGCGCCTGCAACCGTATAAACACCGATTTCCAGTGCATTATTTGTCACCACGATATTGTCAAGCGTAAACCTGTTCCAGTTTATGTCACTTGTGGTAATTGCAGTATTAACTTCTTCTCCTCCATGGTTCTTGGCATAAAGCTGAAGTGTATCCTGTTTACCGTTTGTCATTGCCCAGACAGAGAACTGATATGTTCCGTTGGGCAGGTTGGTAAAGGTTTTATAAACAGAACAGCTATAGGCTTCATCATCCCAGAACGTTAACTTATATTCACCGTCATAGGCATTTCCGTATTCTGTCTTTACCGTTCCCTCCGCAGTAGAATCGCTGAGCCACACATTCCAGTCTGACAGTGCAGTCGCCGCGCCGTCTGCCTCAAAGCTTATATTGGAAAGCAGGTTCTGTGTCGGCTGATTTAATACTTTCATGGAATCCAGAGCGTTGCCTTTAAAATCAAACAGCGTCATATTGTCCCATGTATTACTCGGCGTAACAGTATCATTTTTGTAAGCCACTCCGGCAGCAGAAGCATATGTACCACCCTCAACCGGTACCCACTCAGGCTCCCAATAGAAGTATCCTATCCCTTTATCATTTGGAATATTGAGAATAACCGTTTCAAGATCATTCATAAATTCAAATTGTCCCTGGACGGTAGCCGGATAACCGCCTACCGCTTCATCACCGCTTATAAACACGTTGCCGACACCATCGCCATCCTCGGTGGTCCATGCATACGCAGTCTCAACAACACAGACTTCTTTATTATATGTTGATGCCAGATAGTTCAAATTATACTGCAATCCTTCCATTGTGCCATGCCACATCGGATAATAGGAAAGTCCGAATACATCAAAGTCAAGGTTCGGCGACTTTGCAAGCAGTTCTCCGAAGTACCACGTATACAAAGAATTCTTTCCACCCTGGTCTAAATGCAGGATGATTTTTGTGCCGGAGGCCGCAGATGCTCTGACACCGGAAATGGCTGATCCGAGCAATTCCGCCAGTCTGGAAAAATCATTATTTCCGTCACCGACTTTTCCATCATTATGCAGAATACCGGTGGATATTTCATTTCCGACCTGTACCATTTCCGGCACGATCCCTTCTGCGGCAAAATTGTTCAATGTGGTTCTCATGTACTCATACAATGTATTCTTTAACTCCGGAAATGTTAAATTCTTCCATGCCTTTGGTTTGATCTGGTTTGCCGGATCCGCCCAAAAATCACTTAAATGGAAATCAATCAGCACTCCCATTCCAAGACTCTTGGCCCGCTTGGCCAGAGCAAGGGTAGTTGCATAGTCATTATTTCCCCCGCCGTATGCATTCCCTGATTCATCATAAGGATCTACCCACAGCTTCAGGCGGACATAATTTGCGCCGTTATTGCGCAGAATGGTCAGTGCATCATTCCGCGTACCATTCTGATAATATGCCGCTCCCAGATCTTCCAGCATATCAAGTGTGGAGACATCCACACCCCTGATAAAATTGCCTGTGTTAACTGCGCCGGTATTTGTGTGTGCATAAACCGGCAGTCCCGCGCCTAACTGTATTGCGGCAAGAACTGCCGCAGTTACCATTCTCAAAGTTCTTCTTTTCATTCTGCTTCCCCTTTCGTGTACGGAACACAAGGCACTATGCTCCGCTCCTGATTAGATGATTCTGATAGTTTTCATTACCCTTTCACCCCGCCGGCTACCAGACCGTTCTGGATGAATCTCTGCAGACACATAAAAACCACCATAATCGGCAGTGAAGAAATCACAGCCGCTGCCGAGAACATCGTCCAATGTGCTGCAAACTGATCACTGATAAACGACTGTAACCCTAAAGCCAGCGTCATTTTTCCCGGTGTCTGCAGGAAAATGGAAGTGATCACATATTCACTGTATGTAGCTATAAAAGAAAAAAGAAAAAGTACTGCTAACTGAGGCATTGCAAGAGGCAGGATCACTTTATAGAAGACCTGAAACTGATTGGCACCGTCCACCAATGCCGCCTCATCCAGCTCTACGGGGATTCCGTCGATATATGACTTCAGAAGCCATATATTAAAAGCGCTCCCTCCTGCCAGCACAAAAATCAACGCCAGACTGCTGTCTACAAGTCCGAATTTATAAATCAGAATATAATACCCCGCCACCGCCATACTGTTTGGAAAAACCTGCAGCACAAGAAGCGACATCAGTCCGTACTTCCTGCCCGTAAACCGCAGTCTGGCAAAGGCATAGGCTGCCAGAGACGTCAGAACCAGCTGAATGACCGCCACGATCAGGCACAGCTTCAAAGAATTCCACACCCAAAGCAGAAAGTTGGTCTCCCTGAAAAGATCCACATAATGCTCCGTGCTGAATTTATCCGGAAACAGTGATGATAAGAAGAAACTGTCTCCTGCTGAAAAAGATGACATAACGATCCACAATGCCGGAAAGATCACCATAATCATTGTGATCCAGATCACTGCCCTGCTGATCCACAACGTTCTGCGCTCTGAAGGAGATATCTTTTCACAGTAGACAGCTTTCTGTTCTTTCTTTCCATGGGAGTACACCCTGCTGTCTTCTTTGCTGCTCCTTTTGTCTCCGTTTCCTCTATGTCCCATCTCTAATCCACCTCCTTAAATGACCCGGACATATGCATGTTGATCAGCGTAAACGTCCCAACGATGATAAAGATCAGTACACTGAAAGTTGCCGATAATTCGTACCTGTTTGACCATGTTGTCATTTTATAGGTAGTGCTGGCCAGTATATCCGTATACCCGGCAAACTGATTGTCCACTCGCGCCGGCCCGCCCTGGGTGATCATAAAGATATTGCCGAAATTATTAAAATTTGATGCAAAAGTAGATATCACCAGCGGAACGGAAAGCTTTGTAACCATAGGCAGCGTTATGCTTTTAAAGCACTGAAACTTTGTAGCGCCGTCTATCCTGGCTGCCTCATAGTAATCATTGGAAATAGCCTGCAGACCTCCCAGACAGACATTCATCATATAAGGAAACCCCAGCCATATATTAACGATAATGATTCCCGTGCGCGCCCAGAACGGATCCGTAAGCCACGGAACGTTCCATGCGATTCCTGCCGCATGAAGCAGATTATTGATTCCTCCATACTGTTCATTCAGCAGTCCCTGCCATGCCAGAATCGCTATCGTGGACGGCAGCGCCCACGGCACGATCAGAACAGATCTGTAGATTTTTGACTCCTTCATGCGGGGATTGTTCAGAAGAATAGCCAGAACAAGTCCTGTTGCGTAGGAGCCGAGCGTACTGATCACCGCAAAACACACCGTCCATCCCAGCACCGGAAAAAATACATGTCTTATACTGCCCGAAAAAACAGTCAGATAATTTTCCCATCCGACAAAAGAAAAATCACTCAGATGATACATGTTGTAATTTGTGAAGGAAATCACAATGGTATATACAATCGGCAGGCACGTAACGATCAGAATCGACAACAGTGCCGGAAACAGATAACCGTAGGCCTTTGCATTGTTCTTTTTTCTCATAATAACCCCCATGATCCCGCTTTGCGGAATCTCATAATCCATAGACAAGTCGAGTGATTAGAAGTTCTTTTCACTCTATTTTCCTGAATTCATCAACGCAACCGCCTCTTCCAGCTGTTTCACCATATTCTCTGCCGCTTCCTGCGGTGTCAGTTCCCCTGTCCACATGGAACGGATATTATTCGTGTGAATGCCCCACAGCTGCCCCATTTCCGATACTGTAGGCATGGGCTCTCCATTGTTGATCTGGGCAATAAACGCTTTGGAATACTCATTGCTCTGTATGGCTTCATTCGCCTGATCGGATAATTTTGCTGGAATCCTGTCGCCGCTCTCATACATTTCCATAGCGCCCTTGTCAATAAGGTACATGATCATTTCCCATGCCTTATCCTGGCTGTCGCTCTTATTGCTCACAAAGCTCACCTGGGTTCCCACCGGCGTGACAAACGGCTGTCCGTTAAAAGTCGGCATCTCGGCTACACCGAAACTCGTTCCCGCGGAAGTAAAGCCGTCGATATCCCAGGGGCCTCCGATGAAATAGGCTGTCTGACCATTCTGGAAATTACTCCTTGCTATGTCCGCCGTAACGTCTGCCGAGAGCAGATTATGCTCGTTGCACAAAGCATTGATAAATTCATATGCCGCAACTGCTCCTTCGTTCGCCAGCCCGATATCGGCTACATCATAGGCGCCGTTTTCATATTTAAAAATATATCCGCCGCAGGCTCTCACAAATCCGAGATCATAATAAATGCTGGTAGCATCAAAAGACACACCCCCGCCGGACACCGCCTGTTTCACCAGTTCCTCCCATGTTTCGGGAACCTGGGATACCATGTCGGTATTATAAAAAAGTGCTGTTGTTTCCACCGAAAGAGGCGCTGCGTATCTGGCTCCTTCCACATAACACGCTTGAACAGCCGCTTCCGAAAAATCTCCGTCCTCATATAACCCGTCAGGCACCTGTGCTGCTAATCCGGCATTCACATAATCCGCCAGCTGATCATTCGGAATACCAATTACCGCATCCGGCCCTTCCGGACTGTTGACAGCCTGCGCAAACTGCTGGACTGACGGAGACTGATGAATCACCTCCACCTCATATCCGTTCGCACTGCCCCACTCTTCGGTATATTTCTGTATTGTATCAGCCTCGACACTCATATTTGTCCACACGGTAAGTTTTGTATCCGCTCCTTTTCCCGCGCCGCAGCCGGAGAGCGCCAGAAGCGCCAGCGCACCGGTTGTCAATATTGTTACTGCTTTCCTTTTCATCCCATAACCTCCCTACATCATCTTTAAATTTACCAGGGCACTGTTGGCATTGCCGGATGCGTCAAATAATGCCTGGTTTGCGATGGCATTTCCCGTCTCTGCTTTATCGTTCATATAATCGCAGCCGTTCTGATTCGCCCACTTGCAGTCCGGAATCGGAAGCCATGCAGGTTCCCAATAAAATACACCGATCCCTCTTCCTCCGTATACACTTCTGACGGCCTGATACAGATCTTTCAAAAAAGCCTCCTGCCCCGCCATAGTGGCCGGATAGCCTGTCGCTTTTTCCTGTTCTTCCGAAAATACGACCCCGCTGCATCCAAGGCTGTCTGTCGTATAACCGATGGATGTCTCCGCAATAATGATATCCTTATCGTATCTTTTGCTCACATCATTCATGTTATCAAGAAGAAGCTGGATACTTCCATTCCAGTGGGGATAATAGGACATGCCTATCACATCAAAATCTAAACGAAAAGGCTGTATCTTGTCAAACCAATTCCGATACATGCTGTTATCAGTTCCGAAATCCAGATGAAGCATGATCCTGGTGTCAGGACAGATTTCCCGTACCCCTTTCATACCCGCCTGCAGAAGAGCAGCCATCTCCTCCCTATGGTCAATATGTCCGTCCGGCCAGAGCAAGCCGTTTGTGATCTCATTTCCGACCTGTACCATTGCCGGGACGAATCCCTCATTTTTCATTGCCTTCAATGTATTGACAGTATGCAGGTAAACCGCCGTTTCCAGCTTCTCACCGCATAAACCGCGCCATGCTTTTGGTTTCACCTGCTTTGCCGGATCCGCCCAGAAATCGCTGTAATGAAAATCCAGCAGATAGGACATTCCGTTACGAACCGCGCGCTCTGCCAGTTCCATGGTGGTCTGCAGATCATTCATCCCGCCCCCGTAAGGATTTCCGTTTTCATCGTAGGGGTCCTGCCAGATTCTGAGGCGAATCATGTTAACGCCGCACCGGCTTAAGATCTCAAAAAGATCCCCCTTTCTGCCATCCAGATAATAAGCTGCCCCATAGCCTTCCAGCTCTTTGATCATGGACACATCCATTCCTTTTACAAACTGCATGTGCTACTCCTTTACCAGTGTGATATCATCGATGGTTCCCCAGCCGCCGGGTGCAGTCTTGACACTGACGCCTACTGTGATCTCACCGTCCTGTACATCCAGCCCCGGAAGCTCCGCCGTATACCAGTTCACGTATCCGTCCAGAGACGCATCGGCCTTAATGGTCTCTCCGCCGACAATGGCATAGAAGTATACAGAAGCATTTTCATCTCCTGCGGCATCTCCCTGAATATGAGCCGTCATCTTGTATGAGCCTGCTTCCAGACCGGAAACTGTCTGTTCCGCCGTAAAATTAACATCATTGCTTCCCGAATAGAAGTGCAGCGACTGTACGCCTTCGAAACAGTCTGTCTCTCTTGTATAGACATCCAGTTCCTCCGTGACATTATCAATATTTGTCACATTCCATCCTGTAAAATCAGGCTCTTCGAAGCTTCCGTTCACCAGATAATTTCCCTTTTCATCGGGTGTGGCTGCTGCCGGACTGCCTTGCGGCGCTTCCGTTTCTGTCTGTGTCCCTTCCGCCATACTGTCCTGTGCCTTTCCACAGCCTGCAAATACAGTAATCATACATACCGTCAATACCGCCAAACATAACTTTCTCTTCATAATCCTCTCCTTTTCTGCGCTGCTTTTGTCCCGGTTTCTGCCAGACAATGCATTCAACAAATGTATGGCAGGCAGCCCGTGGACGCAAATCCCGCGGTTGAAAATTCTGCTTTCAACCTTTTCCTTTTATAATATGTATTCCTGTTAGTAAATAATTTATTATTTATTTAATAATATATTTACTACTTGAAATATATCATTTACCTCTACTTTTGTCAATCACATTTATTCATTTTGACTATATGTATGATGTTTATAAAAAATTTTTGGTTAATCTGCCGAAAGATTTTCTATACCACAAAAAAAAAGATGCAGTCCCGTCGACTGCATCTATCCTTATACACCTTTGATTTAAGTATAAAAAAGTAATTTGCTTCACAAATTACTTTACGAGATCCGCCGCCTGCATTCTCTAGCAGCTTTTCCGGTAAACCGGAATACCGTTCACAAAAACAGATTTCGTAATTTTCCCGCCATTGAGCACTCTGTTTCGCAACAGTTCCAGCGCCGTCTCACAAATGCTTGGAATATCAATATGGATCGTAGTCAGAGGCGGCGATACATATCTGGCAATGTTCACATCATTTATACTGAATACCGCAATCTGCTCCGGAATCTGTATTCCTTCTTCGTTTAATGCCTGCAGCACGCCTACCGCCAGCGTGTCACTGGCCACGCAGAGGGCCGTGGGAAATTCCTTTCCGCCAACCAGCTTTTTACCAAGCCGGTATCCCTCCTGTACAGTGAATTTATCCGATATCAGAATAAAATCTTCCCTCAGATATTTATAATACTGGACACTCTGCCTGAAAGACCATTCCCGGATATCCATAGACGGCTCCCTTGTGTCAATATTTCTGTCCGGCCCGCCAATAAACCCGATGGACTTATGCCCCTTTTCCACAAAATAATCCACGATCTGCGTCACAAAAGAATCCATATTCGGTCTGACGGCATCAAAAAGTTTCTCATCCGGCGATGTTCCGATAAAAACACCTCTTTCGCATATACTGTACAGCCGGTTGATCTCCTGCCGGTCCAGCCAGCCGATCGCCACAAAGGCATTCAGGTCTCCGGGAATCACATCCATGCCGTCATCTCTCGTATATATGTCAAGCTGGATGTTCATCATCTGCGCCTGCCTGACAAGTTCATCCCTGATATTATGATAAAAAATATCCTCAAGTTCGTCTTCCTCTTCCGTGAAATACAAGAGCGCTACATGATCGATCTTCGGATAGATCACCCGCTTCTTATAGCCGATCTGCTCGGCCGCTGCAAAAATAGCAGCTCTCGTCTCCGGGCTGACCGATATACCCTCATCATAATTAAGCACTCTTGATACGGCAGCGCTTGATACACCCACTATCTCAGCAATTTCCTTTATCGTAGCCATAAACCACCTCCGGATAAAATATCACAGTTTTCCCAACTCGATCACATCCCTGATCCGGGCTGCCACATGCTCATACCCGCCTTCACTGTGGGGAATGATGCACGCACTGCAGTCCTTAATGCCTTCTTCCGTATAACGGAAACTGCCGCCGCACCGCTCTCCGAGCGCATAAAGCGGACAATAACAGAAAAGGCAGTTAAATTCTGCCTCTTTCTCCACCTTATGACAGGGATAATACTGACACGACCGGTTGTTAAAATACTTTGCGCTGTTTTCTTTCATGCTTCAACTGCCGCCTCATTCTTCTCCGATTCAGCCCGCCTATGCGTTCTGCTTGATCTTCATCGTCAGTCCAATCCGCTTCTTGGCCACATCCACGGTGAGCACCTGCACATCCACCACATCGCCTACGCTGACAGCTTCCAGAGGATGCTTGATGTACCTGCTGGTAATCTGGGAAATATGCACAAGCCCGTCCTGATGTACGCCGATATCCACAAAGACACCGAAGTCTATCACATTCCGCACTGTTCCTTTTAAGATCATGCCCGGTTTTAAGTCCTTCATATCCAGCACATCGCTCCGAAGGATCGGTGCGGGCATATCGTCACGAGGATCTCTGGCCGGTTTTTCCAGTTCTTTCAAAATATCTGTCAGTGTAATCTCACCGATCCCCAGTTCCTCCGCAAGCTTCTTTTTATCCTTGATCTTCTTCTCAAGACTGCTGACTGTGATGTCTGTCTTATCTGCACCGTTTTCATTCCGGCCGCCGGCCTGTCCTTTGTTCCTGCCGGATTCTGTATCTGTGCCGCCGTCCAGAGTCACACCGCCCATCGCTGCAGCCAGCGCCTTGCCCATGGCCGTATTGGTATTGCGGATGACAATCTTCTGCTGGGGTTTCTTTTTCTCTTTTACAGGAGTCTCTTTCTTCCCCGATGCTTTTTTAGCCGCTGCTTTCTTCTGTGCTTCCTTCACATCTTCCATGGTCAGTCCCAGCTTGTCGAGCAGCTGCATGGCCGCTTCGTAGGATTCAGGATGCACGCTGGTAGCGTCCAGCGGATTGTCGCCGTCCGTGATGCGCATGAAACCGGCGCACTGTTCATATGCCTTCGGTCCCAGCTTCGCCACTTTAAGAAGCTGTGCACGGTTGGTAAATCTGCCGTTGGTCTCTCTGTAATCCACGATGTTTCTGGCGATCACTTTGGTCACGCCGGAGACATACTCAAGAAGGGATGCAGATGCCGTATTCAGATCCACACCGACTTTATTCACGCTGTCTTCCACCACGCCGCCCAGTGCTTCACTCAGCTTCTTCTGATTCATATCATGCTGGTACTGTCCCACACCGATGGACTTGGGATCAATCTTCACCAGCTCTGCCAGAGGATCCTGCAATCTTCTGGCTATGGAAGCCGCGCTCCTCTGTCCCACATCAAAGTTCGGGAACTCTTCCGTAGCCAGCTTGCTTGCCGAATATACGGACGCGCCCGCCTCATTGACGATCACGTACTGCACAGGTGTATCCAGTTCTTTTAAAAGTTCCACGATCACCTGCTCAGACTCACGGGATGCCGTCCCGTTGCCTACAGAAATCAGGGATACATTATATTTTTTAATCAGCTTCTTCAGTTCTGCTTTGGCCTCAGTTACTTTATTCTGGGGCGCCGTCGGATAAATGACCTTCGTATCCAGTACTTTTCCGGTCTCGTCCACCACCGCAAGCTTGCACCCTGTACGGAAAGCAGGATCCCAACCCAGAACCACTTTGCCCGCGATAGGCGGCTGTAAGAGAAGCTGTTCCAGATTTTTGCCAAACACGGAAATCGCGCCGTCCTCTGCTTTTTCCGTCAGATCATTGCGAATCTCCCTTTCAATGGCAGGCGCGATCAGCCTGTCGTAGCTGTCAGCAATCACATCTTCCAGAACCGGCGATGTGACCGGGTTGTCCTTTGTGATTACCTTCGTGCGCAGATACTGTAAGATCCGGTCCACCGGCGCCTCCACTTTAACCACAAGGAACTTCTCGTTCTCACCCCGGTTCAGGGCGAGGGTTCTGTGACCGGCAACCTTTTTAACCGGCTCTTCATACTGATAGTACATCTCGTAGACACTTTCCGCCTTCTCGTCCTTTGCCGTGCTGGTAAGTCTGCCTTCCTCTACGGTAATGCCGCGGATATAAATCCGGTAATCTGCCTCGTCTGAAACCATTTCTGCGATGATATCTTTGGCTCCCTGAAGCGCCTCCGCCGCCGTCTTCACGGATTTCGCCGGATCCTCCTCATTTTCATGGATATATTTTTCTGCTTCCGCCTCAATGGGCTCTGTGGTCTCCTGAGCCAGAATAAACTGCGCCAGACCATCCAGTCCTTTCTCCTTCGCCACGCTGGCTCTCGTCTTCCTCTTCGGACGATAGGGACGGTAAAGGTCTTCCACCACAACCATGGTCTCCGCCGCAATGATCCTTTCCTTTAACTCATCGGTGAGCTTTCCCTGCTCCTCGATGCTCTTTAAGACCGTCTCCTTCTTTTCTTCCAGATTGCGCAGATAAGTCAGACGCTCATCCAGATTTCTGAGCACCTCGTCGTTCAAAGAACCGGTAGCTTCCTTTCTGTACCGGGAAATAAAAGGAATGGTATTTCCCTCATCGATCAGCTTAACGGCAGCCTCCACCTGCCACTTCTCCACACTCAACTCTTCTTTCAGCTTTAAAATGATATCCATGTCTTCCTCCATATAACTATATATTTATCTGCTTAACTGCTCACAGCAGCTGCAGTGATCTGCCGTCGTCCGCTTTTCCGGACACCTTAACAAAGCTTTTCGGCTTTGTCAAGCGCTTCGTCCAGCCACTCCACAAGTCTCAGATCCACCTTTCCCTTGTCGGCCATATCTTTAAGAATCTCAATTGCCTTTTTTCTGGGAATCGGTTTCTTGTAGGGCCGGTCCGTTGCCGCAAGGGCATCATAAATATCTACCACCGTGAGAAGCCTTGTTTCCAGATCCAGCTCCTCGCCCTGCAGATGCTTCGGATAGCCGCTGCCATCCAGATATTCGTGGTGGGCTCCCACCCATTTGGGTACTTTGGAAAAGCCTTTGTAAAACTGCACCTTATCCAGAATTTTGGAAGTCATAACCACATGGTTTTCCATCTCTTTGCGCTCCTGAAGCGTCAGAGTACCGCTTCGGATGCTCAGACAGGTGACCTCCCGCTCGGTCAGATAGGGCAGTACAGTTCCATCCTCACTGACATGCTTTTTTCCGGCAAGCAGATTGATGTGTTCACAGGCCTCATCATTGACATAACCGATCACGTCGATCTCATGAATAAACGCCAGTTCCTCATCCAGTCCTGTGACAGCCGACTCATACTCTTCCCGGCTGATCCTTCCTTTCAAAAGGTCGATCTCATACAGTGCCTTCAGCAGTGCAAATCGGTCATCCACCTTTTCGATTTCTTTATCCAGTCTGGTTGCCTTATTCATGATGCTCAGAGGCACAACCATCTTACCGATGTCATGAATCAGCGCCGCCAGCATCAGCTGCTCTTTCTGGGCAGGCTCAAAAGTCTCTTCGCATTTTCCCTCTCTATGTAACTCCGTAATATAGTCAGCCAGCAGACTGGCGTACTTTTCTACATTTCTGGTATGCAGTGCATTGTATGGCGTTCTCTCCTCCAATGCCGTAGTGAGCGCCTCCACAAAGGAATAGATCTGCGTCTTGAGTGCTTCCACGTAGGAGAGATTGGTCAGTTCAATGGCTGCAATAGACCCCAGCGCGCGGATGATGATCTCATACTGTTCGTCAAAAGCGACCACATTTCCTTCCTCATCCATGGCATTAATAAGCTGTAGCACACCGATCAGTTCATTTTCATTATTTTCCAGCGGCACCACAAGCTGAGAGCGGGTGCTGTATCCAGTCAGACTGTCATACTGTCTGGGACCGGAAAAATCGAACCGGCTGCTGGCATAGACATCCGATATATTCACGATCTCCCTGTGTATCGCCGCATACGAACATACATTCTCCTCTTTCATGGGAACCGGCGGAATATCATCGATAAATTCTCCATCCATCCCGCGGTTGACACCCTTGGAAAGAGTCTTCATAAATTTAAATCTCAGTTCTTCATTTTCATACAGATACAAAGTACTGGCATCGCAGTTCGTGATCTCCATACCCTTGTCGAGAATCGTCATAAGCAGGCGGTTTCTGTCCTTCTCCGTGGAAAGCCTTATTCCGATATCCATTATTTTCTCAAAATCTTCGTATTGTAAATGCACTTTATCTCTCCCTCTCTTTTTCCATCGGATAAATCCCATGCTTCTTCATATATTGTAATGACTGCTGCTGTGCATCATAGCCGTTCACTTCCACCAGAACCGTCGCGTCGATCCCGTGTTTTCTGACAAGACTGTCAAATTCCTGCCAGTCCAGGACTCCGCTGCCTACAGGCTGGTGCAGATCGTTTTTCAGATCATTGTCGTTGATGTGGATATGGTGTATGTAGGGTGCCAGCGTCTCGATCCATATATGTCCCGGACAGCCCGAAATCACAGCATGGGCATAATCCAGACAGATACCGAAGTTTTCCACACCTGACATCTCTTCGGCCAGTCCGGCCAGTATGTCCGGCGCTTCGTCAAACATATTTTCCATAAAAATCTGCTGCTTCGGATAACAGTTTGCCAGTTCGGTAAAAAAATCCCTGTTCACACACCGCCAGTTCTCAAGATAGCCCGGATCCCGAAATCCTGCAATCCTTCCGGTGTGAAAAACAACGCCCCGCAGCCCCATGCGCTGTGCGATTTCCATGGACTGCCGCACTCTGAGCATGGATGCCTCCCGGATCAGCGGGTCACTGCTGTGTATGGTCACGTCCAGAAATGCACCATGCATGGTATCCTGTCCGAAATCCGGCCTGTGCCGCCTGTACGACCGGATCAGTTCTTCCTGCCTGCCGCCATCATCCAGAACCCCCGCCATAAAAAAATCATTATATTCAAATGCACAGTCATAGGTCTCCCCCAGCCTGCACATCCGGTCCATATCTTTCCTGTCAGGAACCAGATACAGTTTTTTCATTCCTATCCTCTTTTCCCTTTTCTTTCAATCCGTCCAATTGATATACAAAGACACCCTGGCTCTTTCCCTTCAGCGGAATCTCGCCGATGGGCGTCACAAAAACTCTGTCCTCCACTGCCTCGTAAACTTCTCTGCTGAGCAGAATCTGCCCCGGAGCCGCATTGCTTTCCAGTCTGGCCGCCGTATTGACAGTATCGCCAATGGCCGTATAGTCCATACGGAAATCACATCCGATGTTGCCCACAACGGCATTGCCGCAGTTCACACCAATCCCGAAGGATACACTCCTGCCAAACCTTTTGCTGAATTTCTCTGCAATTGCCGCCGCTCCTGCCTGCATATCCCAGGCCGTATGAACTGCCCGGAAAATATAGTCATCCAGATCGAAGGGCGCGTTAAAGACCGCCATCGTTGCATCTCCCACAAATTTATCAAGTGTACCGCCGTTATCGAAGATCGCCTGTGTGGTGAGTCCCAGGTACTCATTCAAAATCTCCACCACTTCCTCCGGTTCCAGGCTCTCCGACATGGTGGTAAACCCGCGGATATCCACAAACAGTACCGCAACATGGCGGTTTTCTCCACCAATCACCAGTTCAAAATCCTTATCCTTACTGATCTTGTCCACCACCTGAGGCGCCACATACTGCTTGAAGACATTAATCACACGTCTTCTGCGCATGATTTCCGACAAATATTCCCGCACCATACGGATCAGATAAATCACCAGCAGGCAGACCGGTACGAGTACCACCGGCACGATCCACCCACGCCGGTACATCACTCTCCCGAAGACAAAATTCAGAACCGTTAAGACTGCAAACAGAACTGTTGCGGACAGGGGACGCATTTTTCTCGTACCTACGTAGAAAAGGCCGCATAAAAGAGCACCCGCCGCCGCATAGACAAAGGGCGAAACCGGAAGCTGCGTCCTGCCTTCCAGCAATGCCTCTATAATATTTGCGTGAATTTCCACCCCGTACATCTGACTGTTATGAGCAATCGCCGGCATGTAAGAATCCTGCATTCCCACTGCATAAGCGCCCACCAGCACGATGGCATCCTGAAACAATGCCCTGTCCACAGTGCCGTCCAGCACATCTGCCATAGAGACCACGCTGTAACCGCCCGGCTTGCCGGAATAGGAAAAAAAGAAACGATTGTTCCGGCCGTACACAGCCGGCAGGACTGTTTCTTCCCCTCTGTTCTTCTGATAACGGTCATAAACCCGGGTTGACAGACTGTACACGCGCTCTTCCTCATGATCCAGATACGCCATAGCCTGCCGCACATAACCGTCAGAATCCACAAAGGTATTGGCAAAACCGAGCATCACCGCATCCTTCAGGTTCTCATAAGGTTCGATCACATAATCCACATGATAGGGGTTGTAAACAATCCTGCCGTCTTCTCCTTTTTCGGGCTGTTCCTTAAAGGAAAAGCTCATGGCACACACGACATTGCCTGCCTCCTGACAGACTCTCGCAAAATTGTCGTCCGCTCCTCTTTGGGCGCTCTCACTGTAGATCACATCGAAGCCGATCACTGCAGGCGCCTCGTCGGGAACTTCATTCAGAATGGAAACCAGTTTTGCAGGTATATTTCTGCTCCATGTATTGATGGAGCCGTACTGCTTCAATGTCCGGTCGTCGATCCCGATAATATAGATTTTTTTATTGGTGACTGACTCTTTCTGGTTCAGCCGGTCAGATATGCCCAGATCCCAATACCCAGCCGTACCGAAATACAGAAAAATCAAAGACGCCAGAATAACGGCGGCTGTAACCGCCGCCGCTCTGATTCTGCATAAATGCTTCATGATATTTTAAACTAATCCCTTCTTCCGTCCATGCCCGATGCACGTTGTCCGGCCCGCCTTATGGTTTCCATTGAATGGTCGTATCCGCCTTGATTTTCTTATCAAAGTCAAAATCCCAGCTGCCTGCTGCGGCCGGAGCAAGTACAGGCGCCGACACCTTCCTGCCGCTTTTGACGTTCTGCGTCGCAAATACCGTTCCCTGATACTCAAAAGTTACTGTATAGATCTTTTCCGCAGGCGGATTGGGTTTGCTGCCGGAATCGCCGCCCGGTTTTTTATCCTGGTCGTCATCTCCGGGTTTTCCCTCCTCCGAAGGCTTATCGGAATCTCCGGAACCGTTATTACCGGAATTGCCGCTGCCGGAACCTCCGCTACTTGTATTTCCATTGTCAGAGGAACCTGCCGCCGGTGTCCCGTCTTTTCCGGTATCTTTGTCGTCTGCCGGTTTACTATCTTTTCCGGAATCAGGTTTCTTCGTACTGCCGCCCTTACTCTGGCCGGTCTTTTCCTTGTCCCGGCCGGCCGTCAGCTTCTGCTGATCAACGTCGTCCCTGCCTTTCTCCTGCAAAGCCTCGTCCTCCTCAGCCTTTGTATCCTCCACGGAAGCTTCCGTGATGTCAGACTCACTCTGAGAATCTGATTCATCGGCTTCGGCCATCACTGCCTCTTCACTGTCATCAGTGGAATCCGCAATAAAACTGCTCAACTCCTCTGCACTGATGCCCGTAACAGGCGCTCCGCTTTCCATAAGACCGCTCAATGTCTCCAGCGACTGCTCCGGCAGACTTTCAAAGTCAATCTCTTTCACATCTGTCATCGTACCGTCACTGTATACAGTCACTTCACTGCCGGCATGGACAAGTACCTCTTCGCCGTATGTGCCATCGGGAAGAACCGGCTTCGCCGCCACTGTTCCGTCAAAACAGCACAGTCTCATATCCTGCCCGCCTGCACCGTCATCATACAATTCTGCCCGATAGATCGTGCCGCGCACTGCCATGACGGAATTGGGTGTCGTTGTCTCATACAGATCACCGCCGCCAAGGGGCTTCTGAATCTCATTGGTGACAGCCCCCTGTTCCAACCGTATCCTGGTTCTGGAATTTCCGCCATCTCCCTCTGCTTCCAGCGCGAACACCGTATCGGCTTCCGCCGTTACGTATTTATCATCATCCAGCTTCATGCGCATCATACTTTTCTGCGCAACGCTGACACGGTCGCCGGATTCCAGATATAAATTCTCCGCCGCATCAATCGTACCGATCTTGGCACGGTCAATCACGGCACTTCCCTCTAGTTCATAAACCATGATCGAGCGGAAAGCCTCATCATCACGGAATAAACACAGCGCCGTCACTGCTGCCGCGATCAGAACCGCCGCCGCGGCAGCACAAATTATAATCATTTTATTTCCCATCTGTTTCTGCATCCTGAACTCACACCCCTTTTTCATGCCTGTGGCCAAACCGCCCGAAAAGCTGCACTCACACTGCCTGCTGTCTCCCGCCCGTTTTCCGGCCATATCAGATAAACTGCGTATATACGCTGTGCTCAGCAGTTTCCACTGTCCTTTAGACTATTTTTTACGCTGAAAGGTATAATCACCGTCCACACTCACATAAAAAGTACTGTCCCCGCAATAAACCGTGGGGTCTCCATTCAGTGTCCACCTGCCGCCGCCCAGCCGGTATGCCTTGCCGGCCTGCAGGGAATACGTGCCGTTCATGTCAATAATGCTGATCTCTTCGTCCGGGTCCTGATCCGGGTCTTTGTCGGGATCCTGATCCGGGTTCTTTTGTTCCACGGTAACACTGTAGACCGTCTCATTTCCTGCCCTATCTACAGCCCTGATCACACAGGAAGGGGAAGCGCCGTCTGCTGTAAGCTGATAAGCGCCGTCTGCTGTGGAAGGTTCTACCGCCTGCTCGTTTATTTTCACGGCAGCAAGATTATCATCGTTCACCTGGAATGGAGTGCCTTCCGGATAGCTGCCTCCGTTGTCTATTCCCGTGATCACGGGAGCTGCCGTATCCACCACCATGCCGTCCGTTCTGAGGCTGATCGTCTGCCCGTTTCCGGTATCAGCCTTGAGATACAGAATAAATTTACCATCCTGATTCAAGGCAATCTCCTGATAACCGTTCTGGGATCCCCCCTGCCAGAGAGAGGATAACTGCTCTTCACTCCTGCTTTCCTCCGTCATTTCCGACAAGGATTCAAAATAGTAGTAAAGCGCAATTCCCTGTTCCACGGAAACATAAATACGCTGGTCATGGTTGCCGATATATGTATATTCGATCTGTCCTCCTATGGAACGGGTCTGGACATTTCCCGGCAGTTTTACATCAATCACGGGCTCCAGACTATCGGCAGCCGAATCATTGTCAGGCTGTTCCGGCTGCATTGTTTCCTTTTCAAACTTTATCTGCGAAAGCACCGGCCCGTTATTCTCTTCCGATTCGCCGTCCGGCCCGGGCTCCTGCTCCTCATGGCCCGCCTCATCGGTTTCGGGATCCTGTACAGATTCCGGAGTCTCTTCCGGCGCCGCATCAACATCATCCCGGGACGCGTCGTCTGCACCCTCTGGTGCCGGTGCCTCTTCCTCCGTCTCGTCTGCCGGATCCGGCACTTCCGGAGTTTCTTCTGATGTCACGCCGCCCGCTGCATCCTGCGGTTCTGAGATCTCTTCCTGTACCGCATCCTTTACGGCTTCCTGCACCTGCAGTTCTGTCGACTGCTCAGCTGCCTGTATTGTACCCATCGGCACAAAACCGGTCAGCAGTACCGCCAGACATAGGGCGGCAGATTTTTTCCATCTTTTCTTCATAACCGTTTCCCCCGTTTATGCACACTTTATTATATATATCGTCCTTTTTCACTGATCCGTAATACTGTCGAAATTCGTTCACAAATAATCCGCTTCTGCATGATCACACACTTTCATTGTTTGTTCATTGAAACGGTATGATCCGCGACACGCTCCAAACTGCGCCTCCATGATATTTGATTACAACTTATATATTACACATATTCTGGAAATTGGTCAATATTGCCGGTGTGGTAAATTACGTATTTCGGGCGTTCTTTCTTCAAATTAAGACTATGCCTTGGCATTTGCCCCGCCTCTGTGGTATAATTTATGAAAACTTATTGACAATGAAATTTATTCTGTCAATACTGAAAAACACGGAAAAGAAACAGGAGACTCCTATGGACAGTCAATTTTACGGGCAGCCGGCGCCTTGCAGGCCAAATGGCAGTAAGCTGGCAGCAGCGGCTATGGTTACGGGTATTCTGGCAGTTGTTCTGTGCGCTACATTCACTTTTTATCCGACTTTTATTCTCGGAGGCATCAGCATTGTACTGGCTCTGTTGTCAAAAGGTCGTTCGCGAAAAACCGGCACAACGGCAAGAATCGGCATCATCTGTGCCTCGATCGGCCTTGTCTTTAACTGTTTTATGCTGGCTGCAGGCATCCGGATGCTTTATACCCACCCGGAAATCATGGAACAGGCCGACCAGATCATCGAAGAACAGTACGGTATGACCTACGAGGAACTCATAAATGCCATATTAAACGGCAGCGAAATTCCTATACCATAAAAAAGAAAGGCTGGTGCGTTATGATCAACGGAATCAATTACTCCTATGGCAAAGAGGCGTCAGCGGAACACACCGTTATCCGCAATCCGGGCGAATCCACCGAAAGGAAAGCCGGCAAGGAATCTTCCCCCGCAGAATGCCAGACATGTAAAGAGCGTAAATATCAGGACGGCTCTGACGAAAATGTATCTTTCAAGGCTCCTTCCCACATCGATCCCACTGCGGCTGCATCGCGGGTACGCAGCCACGAACAGGAACATGTGAACAATGCCTATAAGGATGCCGCAGAAAATAACGGCAAAGTGGTAGCCTGCAACGTTTCCATCCGTACATCTGTGTGCCCCGAATGCGGCCGCACATACGTGTCCGGCGGCACCACTGCCACACAGATCAAATACTATAACGAAGAGAATCCCTACCAGAAAGAGATGAAGGCCTCCGACGCTGCCGGCAAGTACCGGGGCATGAATTTCGACACCGGGTTCTGACGGGTTAGGAGGTTTATCATGAACAGCGACAACAATTTTGACCAGGAGTACGCACCTTGCTGCGGACTCCGTTCTTCTTCGGAGCTTAAGGCTTCCGCCAGAGAGCACATGTTCGGATATTATGGAGCCGCCATCGGTGCAGGTATTCTTGTGTCATTCAGCACAGTCTGCCTGACGCTGATGGCTCTCATTTTTACCGGAGGCACAGGTACTCTGATGGGCACATTTCTGTATTCCGCAGTCTCATTTGTGATTTCCGTCGTGACCGGGCTGTTCTCTTCCGGTTTTGCGTATTTTTACTTAAAGATCGTCTGCGGGCAGTATGCCGTCAGCGGAGACGTATTTTACGGCTTCCGCTTTTTTCCGGAAAAAGCGCTTCTCGTACAGTTCTGGCTTTCGCTATTCGCCTGTCTGGGTGATCTTCCCAGATTTATTCTGGCCGCCCGTGTAACGCTTTCCTCCGGGTATGATGAACTGCTGCTCTACGCAGCGTCCATCCTCCTGTCAGGTATCGTTCCTGTGATCGCCAGTCTGTTTTACGGGCAGGCATTTTTTCTGCTTCATGATTTTCCGCAGTATTCGGCACGAGAACTGCTTTCGGCCAGCCGCCGCCTGATGGCCGGTCACAAACACAAACTGCTTTGTCTCTATCTCAGTTTCCTGCCGCTTATGCTGTTAAGCCTTTTTTCCTGCGGCATCGCCATGCTGTGGATCATCCCCTGTATGAATGCCGCACTGGCCGAATTCTATCTGGATCTGGTCCGGAAAAGCAGATAAAAGAAATATGTCCCGCGCTTTCTCTTTTTCAGGATTGCAGTGAGCGCTCTCTGCTGCCGGATCGTCTCCTCCAATATATGCCTGTCTGCTTCCCGGCGGCCGTACAGGATCTCTTCGTAGCTTTCCAGAAACTGCAGGCAGTCTTTCTCCGTAAGGATCCTCTCCGCCCGCAGTCTGTATTCTTCCAGCGTCTCCTCTTCACGTCCGACTCCCAGCAGAGAAAGAATCTGTATATTCCGGTAAACTTCCGTTCGCAGCTTCTCCCCCTCTTTCATTCTCCGATAACGGTATATGCCCGTCAGCCGGGTCAGCACAAGGATGATCAACACCCCGCACAAAACAGAAAAAACCGCCCCGCCAAAAATTTCCAGAAACCGCACTATACCTGGTCCTGTCAAGATCCGGGTGTTGTTTTCCTGCTCCCCGTCTTCTCCCTTCTCTCCGGAATCCGTTCCCTCCAAGTCCCTCTCAGACTGCCTCCGGATGCTCTCCTGTCTCTCAATACCTGCATTTTCCCCTTCCCTTCCGCCGTCAGAAAAACCGGAATCTTCCCCTCCACGAGTTTCCCATGGGCAATACCGCATTTCCGAATAACCCGGCGTAGGCTCAAAGGGAATCCATCCGATGCCGTCCAGATATACCTCCGGCCACGCATGGGCCATATAAGAGTAGACCTCCGTTTCTTCCTTTCCGCTTGCAGGAACACAGAACCCCTGTACGTAACGCGCCGGAAAACCCTCTTTTCTGGCAAGCAGTGTGAATGCCGTAGCAAAATGACTACAGTACCCTCTCCTGCCTTCAAGCAAAAAATAATCCAAAAATGCTCCGCCGTCCCTGATCCCGGCGGGCAGCTTCCCCGGTGACAACGTATAAGAAAAAGTATGAAGCGCCGTCTCGATTGCCCGCAGCTTTTCCAGATCCGTCTCCGCCCCCGCAGTAATCTCATCCAGATACTGCTGCGTTTCGCCGGAGACTGACACCTCTTCCAGATAATGTTCATAGACATATTGTCTGTGGGCATCCAGAGCCGCCGGTGAAATCTCCACACCTGTTTTTCTTTTCAGATCCCTGAGAAGGCCGTCCAGTATCTCCTGATCTGCTGTGTTTCCGGCTTCTTTTCCTGTACCTCTTGTTTCTTCAAGGAATCTGTCGAAGGACTCTCTTCCACCGTTCATTTGATAAAAGAACACCTCGTATTCCGCTCCATATCCTTTCCCGCGGTCAAAAAAGAGACTGCCTCCCTCCTGCCTGAAATCAAGGGTTTTTCCATCTTGTATAACATGCATGGTTTTCAGCGGCAAAAACAAATATTCCGAGCGGAAATAACGGTACTCCACCTTAAAATCCGCATACCGCAGATAATCCGTAAAAAAGCTGTTATCATACCTGCGCAGGGCATATACCGTCTCTATCGTGTCCAGATACCGTTCCTTTGTACTGTCCCGGTCCGTCTGCTTCCAGCCCTGTCCATCAAATTTGTCATAAACATTGCCGCTCAGATACACATTGGTTACCAGACCGTTTTTATCAAAGATTCGCATGATCTCACGGTTCTCTTCCTGCAGGTCTCCGCCGATCTGTCCGCTCCCGGAAAATCCGGCCAGACTCAGATCATAGTTTTCATCCCCCGCGCCTGCAATGTTTTGAGTCAGCTTCGTGAAAGACTCCCGCATCTGCCGGTATACATTCTTGACAATCTGCCAGTCATATGGCTTTTCCGGGGCTGTGGACACCATAAGCAGAAGAAAATGTGCCGCCGCAAAGGGCATAAGTCTCAACATATATGCCTCCCTGCCCCGCCCTTTTTCCTTTTTCCAGCAGATCTGGATCCACTCCGCACAGGTCAGCAGAACATAGCACAGAACAAATGCCACACAGGCTTTTGACAATTCTTTTTCCCGAAAAAGAGAAAAAAGAAGCACTGTCAGAACAAGCAATGCCCCCGCAAGCTGCAGCCGGAAATCCTTTTCCATCAGAAGTCTGAGAACATAACAGACCAGCACAAGAAACAGTGTCTGCAGCAATTCGAATCCCACAGCCCACTCCGTCCGCTGCGCCGGACTGCCTCCAAGCCAGCCCGCATATGCACGGAAAAAGTTCAGACATTCCTGCCAGCCCGCCGCTGCACCCATACTTGTAAAAAGAGCCGCCGCGCCGGTCAGTCCCATAAGCTGCCCGCGCACGGAAACATGATCCCACAGCATCAGTGCCAGAAAAGCTGCCGCACCAGTCAGAATATGCCATGGACCGGGCGAAAAGATGCCCAACATTCTGCCGCCGCCAAGAATCACGATAACGGTGAGCAGTGCCGCATTCACCACACGCCAGGTACTTTTTTCATTCCATCGGATCAGCCTGTCCATCATAAGACCCCTTCCAGTTCAGCCGACACGGGAACAGGAATGATCTGATGCCGCTCGCTGCTCTGCCTCACATACCGCTCCATATCCGCATCCGTCACCACATAAAAAACAGACAATGTCCCCGCCCGGTCCAGTTCCTCCGCCATGTTCAGCATCTCATCGTCCATCTCCTGCACCACGCAAAAGAGAATCCTGCAGGCCGCAAATACGCCCCTCTCTGCCAGTTCCGCAAACAGCACATGGAAATCTTCATTCCCGTCAAACACTACCTCAGACACCCGCCGGTAAAAACCGTCAAAGTCCACGATTCCCCTCACCTGTCCGCCTGTCGCACCACTCTGTCCGCAGTAATCTGAAAAGACAATATTTTTTTCTGCAAAAAAGACTCCCAGAGCCAGCACGATCTCAAGCATTTTATCCTCCACAGGAAGATACTCCCGAGGGTCTGCACTGTCCCGTCCGGTATCCCACAGGATCGAAATACCTTGTTTTTCTTCACCGATCCTGTTTCTCACTTTCAGTTTCTGCTCTCTGGCCGAAGCTTTCCAATGGATCTGCTTTACGGCATCCCCCGGGGCATAATCACGCACCACAATATCCGGTTCTGTCCGCTCACACAAGGATTCCCTTCGGGCAAATGAGATCAGGCCGGCCACACTTTTCAACCCTGTCACCCGGGTCACTCTCGGAAGCACCTGCGCTTTAACGGCATTGGGAATCTGATAGCTTATCCGGAACAGTCGGAGAAAATCCGTCATGATAATTTCCTTTACACCCACCTCATACTCACCTCTGTAACGGCAGGTTAACCTGGTCTCAAAAGTCCACTTATCCCCCGGAAGCAGCTCATATTCCACATCTCCCGGCAGTTCTTCCACCATGGAAAAAGAAGAAAACATGGATACACTGATTCCCGCAAAAAGACAACGGCTTTCATTTTTTATCACAAAAAGATAAGGCGCTGCCTGCCCGCATACCATATGGTTATTTTCAATCTGCTGAAAAATTCTGAGACGCAGAAAGACCACTGCCAGATAAAGCAGCGAAATGACCGGCACAAACGTAATGCCCCAGAAAATACCATAACTGACCGCACCCCCGTAGCAGCTGATAGCAGCCAGCGACAATACCCATAAATCTAAAAGAATCCACCTGCGCAGTTTCATAAACAAATATACCTTTCAATCCAAGTAACATGCTTTTTTAACATGCCATTCCAGCCGTTTATGCATTCCCGGACATCCAAAATCTTTTCATCCCGGCATGATCCTATACAGGTATCTTCGCCTGAACAATCAGACTCTTGAGAATCTTATCCTTATCCTCCTTCCGGATTCTCGCTTCGGCGGACAGCGCTATTCTATGCCCAAGTACCTGCATTGCCACCGCCTTCACGTCATCCGGTTTCACATAATCACGCTCCCGGAAGAAAGCCCGGGCCTGGGATGCCCGCACTATGGCCAGCATAGCCCGCGGGCTTGCACCGGTGACAAACCGCTTCTCCTGCCGGGTAAGACAGACAATATCCTCCATATATCCCAATACGGATTCTTTTACCGTGATCCCGGCCGCCTCCCGCTGCAGTTCCTGAAGATCCTCCGCACAGCATACAGCCTGAACCCGCTCTGTTGTCTCACCCCGCAGGAACTGCGATGCCATCCTGATTTCTTGCTCTCTGTCCGGATATCCAATGGTAAGCTGCATCATAAAACGGTCCATCTGTGCCTCCGGCAGCGGATAAGTGCCCAGAAATTCCACAGGATTCTGCGTTGCAATTACAAAAAACGGGCGTGGAAGCTCATGTGCGTTTCCGTCCACCGTGACCTGGCCTTCCGCCATTGCCTCCAACAGACTGGCCTGCGTTTTCGGAGACGTTCTGTTGATTTCGTCGGCCAGCAGGATCTGGTTCATGACTGCCCCTGGCTGGTAGACAAATTCACCGGTATTCATATGGTATACTGACACTCCTGTCACATCTCCCGGCAGTGTATCCGGTGTAAACTGGATACGCCCGAAGCTGCATCCCGTACTCTTTGCCAGGATCAGAGCCAGCGTAGTCTTGCCCACACCCGGCACATCTTCCAGCAGTACATGTCCACCTGCTGCCAGGCAGATCAACAGGTTTTCCACTACATCTTCCTTCCCCACAAAAAAGCGGTTCATATTTTCCGTCAGTTTCCCGGCCAGTTCGCGATTGTTCATAATCTCCTCTTTTCTTTCTCCTCCGAAATCAAATGGTCTAACAGAAAAACCCGGAGTAAAATCAACTGATCATCACTCAGGGTTTTTGACATGTTTTCTATTACAGATATTGTGTATGGCCGGACAGTCTATTCTAATCCTGGCATACCCCGCCTCTGGCACAAACTGCCCTTTCAGGCATTGATCCACCGGAGATAGGCATTGATAAACAGATCTATGGCGCCGTCCATCACTGCATTGACATTGCCCGATTCCTCTTCCGTCCTGTGATCTTTCACCATTGTATAGGGCTGCATCACATAAGAACGGATCTGGTTACCCCAGCCGATCTCTTTCACATCGCCCCGGATACCGGACAGTTTCTCTGCATTTTCTTCCTGTTTAAGCATATACAGCTTCGCCTTCAACATCTGCATAGCCTTATCTTTGTTCTGAAACTGGGACCGTTCATTCTGACAGGTCACCACGATACCCGTAGGAAAATGGGTAATTCGAATGGCGGAGGAAGTCTTATTGATATGCTGTCCACCCGCGCCGCTGCTTCGGTAGGTATCCACACGGATATCTTCGTCCCGGATTTTCACGTCCACATCTTCCTTGATATCCGGCATTACATCCAGAGACACAAAAGAGGTCTGACGTTTGCCCTGGGCATTAAAAGGCGAAATACGCACAAGCCTGTGTACGCCCTTCTCCGATTTCAGATACCCGTATGCATTCTCGCCGTTAATCTGGAATGTCACAGATTTGATTCCGGCCTCGTCACCGTCCAGATAATCCAGTACCTCCAACGCAAATCCTTTGCGTTCCGCCCATCTTGTATACATGCGGTACAACATGCTGCACCAGTCGCAGCTCTCCGTACCGCCTGCACCAGCATTAAGCTTCAGGATCGCATTGTTTCTGTCATACTCTCCCGACAACAATGTATTGATCCGGATATTTTCAAAAGTTTCTTTGAATTCCTTCAATTCTTCCGCAATATCCGGGATGATCGCCGGGTCATTATCCTCATATCCCATCTCGATCAGTGTCAGGATATCGTCATATTGACTGCTCAGCCCATTCATCGTATCCACGATATCCTTCAGGCTCTTGGACTCCCGCATCTTCTGGTTGGATTTCTCCGGATCGTCCCAGAAGTCCGGAGCCTGCATTTCCATTTCCAGTTCTTCAATCCGCTTCGACTTGTTATCTAAGTCAAAGTGAATCCCTCACTTCCGCTAAGGGACTTTCATAACTCAAGAGTTCGGATTTCATGTTATCCAGTTCTACCACTTAACGTCACCACCTTTTCATGTAATTTGATTGTATTCAAACATGATTTAGTTATATCTGGACTGCGTTTTTGCAGTCTCAGTATAACTTCATGTTTTATTATTTTCTTCCACAACACTGTTTATATTTCTTACCGGAACCGCAAGGACACGGATCGTTGGGATAAACTTTGGCCTCAGCACGCTTCACAGGCCCTTTCTGCAGCGTGTCATCCTTGTTGGTACCTGTCACTTTGGCAACCTGCTCCCTCTCAACCTTCTGCTCGATACGTACATGGAAGAGCAGGCGAACCGTCTCTTCCTTGATGTTCTGCGTCATTTCATCAAACATCTCGTATCCGCTTAATTTATATTCCACAAGAGGATCCTTCTGCGCATATGCCTGCAGACCCGCACCCTGGCGAAGCTGCTCCATATCATCAATATGATCCATCCACTTTCTGTCGATTACCTTGAGCAGAATCACACGCTCAATCTCACGGATCGACTCCGGCTCCGGAAATTCCGCCTCTTTGCTCTCATACAGCTTCACGGCCTCTTCTTTTAACTGCTGCTTCAGACTGTTCTTCTTCGGTTTCAATACACGTCCGGCGTTCAGAGGCTTTAACGGTACGGTAGTAAGGAGCAGCGTATTCAACTCGTTGTAGTCCCACTCATCAAAATCAGTATCATCACCGATGCAGGTATCTACACATTCTTCCGTGATATCCGTGATCATCTTATAGATCGCGTCCCGCATACTCTCGCCATTGAGAACGCTTCTTCTTTCCTCGTAAATGATCTCTCTCTGCTCATTCATGACCTGATCATACTCTAACAGGCTCTTTCTGATCCCGAAGTTATTATTCTCAATCTTCTTCTGCGCCGACTCGATCGCCTTTGTCAGTGCTTTATGCTCAATTTCCTGTCCTTCAGGAATACCAAGTGCGTTAAACATGGTAATCATCCTGTCAGAACCAAACAGCCGCATCAGGTCATCTTCCAGTGAAATATAAAATCTTGACTCACCCGGATCTCCCTGACGTCCGCTTCGGCCGCGCAGCTGGTTATCGATACGTCTGGACTCATGACGCTCCGTACCAATGATCATCAGGCCGCCTGCTTCTCTCGCTTCCTCATCAAGCTTGATATCCGTTCCACGTCCGGCCATATTGGTGGCAATCGTCACTGCCCCGTGAATACCGGCATCTGCAACGATCTCCGCCTCCATTTCATGGAACTTGGCATTCAGAACCTTATGCTCGATGCCATTCTTTTTAAGTAAAGAGCTCAGTTCCTCGGACGCATCAATATTGATCGTGCCGACCAATACCGGCTGCCCTTTGTCATGGGCTTCTCTAACAGCGCCGACAATCGCTTTCAGCTTCTCTTTTCGTGTTTTATATACAGAATCCTGATGGTCAATACGCGCAATCGGCTTATTGGTAGGAATCTCCACTACATCCATACCGTAGATATCGCGGAACTCTTTTTCCTCGGTGAGCGCGGTACCGGTCATACCTGCTTTTTTCTCAAATTTATTAAAGAAATTCTGGAAGGTAATAGTCGCCAGCGTCTTACTCTCCCGTTTTACCTTCACATGCTCCTTTGCCTCGATGGCCTGATGCAGACCGTCCGAATAACGGCGTCCCGGCATGATACGTCCGGTAAACTCATCCACAATCAGTACCTGATCGTCTTTCACCACATAATCCTGATCACGGAACATCAGATTATGCGCCCGCAACGCGAGTATGATATTATGCTGGATTTCCAGATTCTCCGGGTCAGCCAGATTCTCAATCTGGAAGAACCGTTCCACTTTTGCAACACCCTGTGCCGTAAGGTTCACGACCTTGTCCTTCTCATTGACAATAAAGTCGCCAGTCTCCTCACGCTCAACACCCATGATCGCGTCAATCTTGGAAAGTTCTTCCATGTCCTCCCCGCGGGTAAGCTGTCTGGCCAGAATATCACAGGCCTCATACAGCTTCGTGGACTTGCCGCTCTGTCCGGATATAATGAGCGGTGTACGCGCTTCGTCGATAAGCACCGAATCCACCTCGTCGATGATGGCGTAATGCAGGTCTCTGAGGACAAGCTGTTCTTTATAGATAACCATATTATCACGCAGATAGTCAAAACCAAGCTCATTGTTGGTCACATATGTGATATCACAGTTATATGCCTCTCTGCGCTCATCAGACTTCATATCATTCAGGACAACACCCACTTTTAATCCCAGAAACTCATGAACTTGTCCCATCCACTCCGCATCACGCTTAGCCAGATAGTCATTGACAGTTACGACATGTACGCCCTTACCCTCCAATGCATTCAGATAGGCCGGTAAAAGACAGGTCTGTGTCTTTCCTTCACCAGTCCGCATCTCTGCAATGCGGCCCTGATGCAAAATAATACCGCCGATCAGCTGTACTCTGTAATGCTCCGTATTGAGAATCCTGCGCGCTGCCTCTCTCACCGTGGCATATGCCTCCGGCAGCAGATCATCCAGGGTTGCCCCATCCGCCAGTCTCTTCTTATATTCCTTTGTTTTATCACGCAGCTGTTCATCCGTCAGATCCATCATCGCAGGACGCATATCTTCGATTTTTTTAACAAGACCTTCAATCCGCCTGATTTCCCTCTCGCTGTGTGTGCCAAACACTTTCTGTACTACACCCATATAACTGCCTCGCTTCCGTGTATCAAATACATACCGTATCAGATACGCAACTTGCTTACTTTCCGTTAACTGCAAATCTGTCTTACTTTGTATCTCTGTAACATTTATACGCCCCGCAGATATCACTTTTGAAATAATCTGCAGACGTTCTTGTTATGCGGCTACAAAACACCAACGTATATTTTAGCAGATTTACAAGGTAAATTCAACTGTTAAAGTACTCCGCTCTTTTACCCTCCGCTCCTCGGCTGTTCCTCGTCCTTAGTCTTTATCCGTTCTTTGTTCTCCACGTTTCCGTATCCTCGCTCCTAATGTATACACAAAAATAGAAAACAGGAAAATTCCCAATGTCACCCGACAACGTACGGGATACAGTCTGCACTTGAATCTCTTATATATGCTTATATATGCTCATTTCCC
Source organism: uncultured Lachnospiraceae bacterium (assembly GCA_910586615.1). Classification (GTDB taxonomy): domain Bacteria; phylum Bacillota; class Clostridia; order Lachnospirales; family Lachnospiraceae; genus UBA3282. Next base: position 13,355 of record CAJUJP010000025.1, on the reverse strand, counting down.
GCTTCTCAGTTTAGCGTTTTCATCTAATAGTTTCTGAATCAACACATCTTTTTCTTCCACGGTCTTTTTGTATGCTTCTATCGCATTCTCACGCTTCTCTACTTCTTTCTTGTAGCCTTCTATCGCACTCTCACGCTTCTCTACTTCTCTCTTGTAGCCTTCTATTACGCTCTCACGCTTCTCTACTTCTCTCTTGTAGCCTTCTATTACGCTTTCACGCTCTCCAATAGCCCTTTCATAACTACGCAGATCCTGATAATATTCCTCACGGTCACGACACTGCTTCCGTACCTGCTCATCTGCATTCATGCGAAAAATAGTTTCTGCCGCTTCATTTAAATATTCATTATCCGATACCAGCATTCTGATCTCCTCCCAGGTAGTGGCTTTAAAAAGCGCCGCCCAACGGTCAATATGATACTTCTTGTCATCTTCTGATGCCAAATCTATCCGAGATAAGTCTACCACATTCAGTATAAGATTGTCATCATATATATTATTATTTTTAACATTTATCAGTTTATATGAGGCATAAAATTCCGGACATTCCCGGAACAATGTATAGTCCAGAAATCCGATATGCACAGCCGGCCTCGCCTCTGTATAATCCTGTCCGCGGTTAAGCTGATCAAAAGACCTGCACAGATATATGACGGAACGTTTTTTCCAGTTTAACTGGTTTGCCACCTGCATTTCAAGATTGATTAACGTATGATCATTCAAAACTACGTTGATATCCAGACGGATTTCCTTTTTCTCAACAGTCTCCCCCATGACAACAGGATTGGCAATCTTAACGGAAAATACATCTTTCTCGGAAAGATGCAGTAACGAACAGATCAGTCCGCGAAGTACTTTATTATTGGCCTGCAGCACCGCCCGAAACATATAATCATTCGTCATACCGTACGGAATCGTCCCGCGTGCATCCTGAAAAACTGCCGCATATCCGTTAGTACCCTGTTGTCTGTTACAAATTTCATGATAATTGTGATTCATATATATGATTTCCTTTCGATCATAGAAAAAAAGATTTGCTTCCCGCACTCAAACAGGCGGAAACATTTACGATACAATAGAAACGGACGGAGCGCCGTTCCGAAAGCGGACTGGAACTGCATGTTCTGAGTTAAACAACCTGTCCGGTTCCAGGCCCTTACAGAATATGAATTATTTATATCATAAAAAAGCACGGAAGACAAACATTTACCACTGTTGATACTGTAGAAATTTTATAAACGGAATACCGTTTTCGGCATTTATTGTATCAAGATAAGGGATATTACCAGAGTCTTTACCCTTGCCACATACCAGATATTGTATTGTGCAGTTTTACGATATGTATATTTCGATGAATCAAATAAACAATCCCTTTCAAAAAGCAACAAAATATCCGGCAGAGCATTGTCACTTTGCCGGATATTTCTATATATAATAAAATTATATATATCTTAATATGTCATAGCCTTCTCTTCACCGTTCAGCACACGCAGTCCGCCCTGCACAAGCGCCAGCAGCTCATCCTCACCCGGATATACCGTCATGGGTGCGATCCAGCCCGCCTGCGCCTTAAGACCTTCCACTACGGCTTTATCGTACGCGATCCCGCCGGTCACCACGATCTGGTCAACCTTGCCTTCCAGCACACATGCCATGGAACCGATATCTTTGGACACTTGTCTGATAAACGCATCGCGGATTTCTTTAGCCTTGGCATCGCCGCCATCAACCATCTTATCGACATCACGCATATCGTTGGTGCCGCAGTATGCGTTGAAACCGCCGCCGCCCACAATCTTCTTGTATACTTCCTTCTCATTGTACTGTCCGGAGAAGCACATCTTAATCAGCGCACCGCTGGGAACCGCGCCTGCTCTCTCAGGAGAAAAAGCGCCGTCGCCGTCTAATGCATTAAATACATCAATAACCTTGCCTGCCTTGTGAGCGCCTACGGATACGCCGCCTCCCATATGCACTACAACTAAATTCAGGGAAGTGTAGTCTTTACCCTGTTCTTTCGCATAGCGCTTCGCTACCGCTTTCTGGTTCAGCGCATGGAACACACTCGTTCTCGGAAGTTCCGGCACGCCTGAATAGCGTGAAATCGGCTCCAACTCGTCCACTACGACAGGGTCTACAATATAGGAAGGCACGCCGATGGAATCACCGATTTCTCTTGCCAGAATGCCGCCCAGATTAGAGGCATGCTGTCCCTGCTTTCCTATTTTCAGGTCCTCCAGCAGATCGTCGCTGACCGCGTATGTACCGCCAGGAATGGGTTTGAGCATACCGCCGCGTCCCACAACCATGTTCAGGGAATTGATATCAAAATCTTTTTCCTTTAAAAGACTGATAATAATGTTCTTGCGGAAGTCTTTCTGGTCTACGATGGTCGCATACTGTGCAATCTCCTCCGTAGAATGTCTTAAAGTCTCCTCAAAGAGTAGAGTTTCGTCCTCAAATACACCGATTTTCGTGGATGTAGAACCCGGATTAATAATTAAACTTTTGACTGCCATATCACTTACCTCCTAATTCATCTTAGCCATTGCACCTGCCATAACCGCACCAAGCGCCAGAGAATTTACCTTCGTTTCAAAATCATCGGAACGGGATGTCAAAATGACTGGAGCCTTCGTGCCAGTCAGGATATTACCGTTCTTAACCTTAGCCGTATGTACCAGACACTTGTACACCAGATTACCCGCATGAATGTCAGGGAAAAGAAGCACATCGGCATCACCGACGATCTTTCTGCCCTCTGCGCCCTTATGTTTCGCTGCTTCCGGATCAATCGCGAGGTCTAAAGAGAGCGGTCCGTCTACAACACAGCCTGTGATCTTACCTTCTTCACACATTTTCGTAAGTTCCTCTGCATCTACGGTTACAGGCATCTTCGGATTAACAACTTCTACCGCCGCAAGAGGCGCCACCTTCGGATTCGGAATGCCGCACGCATGGCAGACATCAACTGTATTCTCAATAATATGTACTTTATCTTCCAATGCAGGATATGTCATGAACGCAACGTCTGTCAGGAACAAAAGATGATCAATTCCCTCCACCTCAAATACGCACACATGGGATAATGCCTTACCGGTTCTCAGACCCACTTCCTTGTCCAGCACACTCTTTAAGAATGACTTCGTGTCGATCAGACCCTTCATGTACATGTCGGCCTTCCCCTGATGAACCAGCTCTACCGCCTTAAGAGCCGCCGTGTAATCATCCTTCTCGTCAATGATCTCAAAACCGCTGATGTCAACATTGTCAGCCGCGGCTACCTCTTTAATCTTATCCTCATCACCGACCAGAATCGCCTCTGCAATGTTGCGCTCTTTCGCCGCAACCACCGCTTCCAGTACCGCACTGTCCTGTGCAACTGCAACCGCAACTTTCTTGATGCTGCACTCGGATACTTTAGATAACAGATCATCAAAACTCTTACTCATCTCACCATTCCACTCCTTTGTCTAATTTTCGCTGTGATAATCCCATCGTTAAAATAATAACACTATCAAAAGGAAAAATCAATTTGTATGGGATGTGTTTCGTAAATTAATCAGGCTGCCGCATTCGTTCATTCCATGCAGCAGCCGTCACAAAAATCCTTCTAATGATGGAAAAGACGAATCCCCGTAAAGCACATCGTCATTCCATATTTGTTGCAGGTCTCTATCACGTTGTCATCACGCACGGAGCCGCCCGGCTGGGCCACATATTTCACACCGCTCTTATGCGCCCGCTCGATATTGTCGCCGAAGGGGAAGAAAGCGTCGGAACCCAGCACAACATCACTCATCTGATCCAGCCATGCCCGCTTCTCTTCTCTCGTAAACACTTCCGGTTTCACCTGAAAGATCTTCTGCCATGCGCCTTCCGCCAGCACGTCCATATAATCTTCCCCGATATATAAATCGATAGAATTGTCTCGATCCGCGCGCCCGATACCGTCTACGAACTGCAGACCGAGCACTTTGGGAGACTGCCTCAGAAACCAGTTATCCGCCTTGGAGCCTGCCAGTCTGGTGCAGTGGATCCTGGACTGCTGCCCGGCACCGATGCCGATTGCCTGTCCGCCTTTGACATAGCATACGGAATTGGACTGTGTATACTTCAAAGTAATCATTGCAATCGCCAGATCGATTCTGGCCTGTTCCGGCATATCCTTCGATTCCGTCACAATGTTATTAAAAAATGCCTCATCAATCTTAAGTTCATTTCTGCCCTGTTCAAAGCTGATCCCATATACCTGCTTTACCTCAAGCGCCTCCGGCACATAATTCTCATCGATCTCAATGACATTATAGCCGCCCTTTTTCTTCGCTTTCAGAATCTCCAGCGCCTCCGGCTCATACCCCGGCGCGATCACACCGTCGGACACTTCTCTCTTAATGATCTTAGCGGTCGCCGCATCACAGACATCAGAGAGTGAAATGAAATCGCCGAAAGAACTCATTCTGTCTGCACCTCTCGCTCTCGCATAAGCGTTTGCCAGCGGTGTGAATTCCATATCCAGATCATCCACCCAGTAGATTTTCTTCTCCACATCCGTAAGCGGCAGCCCCACCGCCGCCCCCGCGGGAGATACATGCTTAAAAGACGTGGCCGCCGGAAGCCCGGTCGCTTTCTTCAATTCCTTTACCAGCTGCCATCCGTTAAAAGCATCCAGAAAATTAATATATCCCGGCTTCCCGTTCAGCACCCTGATCGGCAGTTCACTCCCGTCCGCCATAAAAATACGCGACGGCTTCTGATTCGGGTTACAGCCATATTTCAATTCCAATTCGTTCATACTTTTCTCTCCTTATTAATGTGCTGCGTGAAGAATGCGCATTTTGCATTCTTCCATACATGATTTCGCTGTTCTTAGACTGCGTGTTTTGCAGTCTTAATACAACTTCATGTATTTTTGTTGATGATCCGTGTCTCGTACTTCCCGCTCCCGATCTCAATAAAGCGCACGAAAAGCGACACCTTATTCTCCTCATTCAGATTTTCCCAGATCATATTCGTGAATGTATCGATATCCCCCTCGATCCCCACCAGCATGGGCTCTCCTTCGAAGCTGGGAAGCGGATTCCCGTCCCCCATATAAGTATGGATAAAATGTCCTTCGCCTGCCGCCGGATTCTCATACGCAAACGTATATCTGTTGCAGGAAGAAGGATCTCCGTTATTGCTCTTCAAAATAGACATGGCATAATTGTAACTGCCGTTCTCCAGATGCATGATTCCGGAAATGCGGGGAGTATAGTTAGGCCCGTCAGGCTCAAATTCTCTGGTGCGGAGCGACTGTTCAAAGGTCTGCTGCTGATCCATCAGTTCATAGATCGTATCCGTCTGGTCACCGTTGGTCACAATCGTCTTATTGCCCAGCACTCTGACCGGTGCATAGATGATCAGGCTGGGATCTTCCAGTTTGGAAGGGTCAAACGCCTGCGTGCGGATTCCCTCGCCGTCCTCCACAAAAATACGGTTTCTGCTGTTGGAGCTTCTGCCCATGATAAAATATGCTGTCACCGCATATTTGCCGTCCGGAGACTTGCCGATCACGATACCTCTGCCGGGATAAGTGTTTCCCGCAAGCTCCTGTGCCAATGATTTCTTTTCCATGCTCTCCTCATTTCTACGCATTACCATGCGATTTTCTCTTATTTTTTGCGGTTACCGCTTGTCCGTTTCCCGTTTTTACGCGGCTGATGACCCGTGGTATTTCCATGACGCTGTGCCTTCTGTCTTTCAGTCATATCCCTGTCTGCTTCTCCTGCCCGGCTTTCGGCCTCATCTGTGCGCTTTTCATCTTTACTGCCATTCGCAAGACGCTTATCGTCGTCCACATACTTCTCCTCAAACGCCGCCCGCGGCATCGGTTTGTCAAAATAATATCCCTGTATCATCCTGACCTTCATGCCCTCCAGTACTTTATACTGCTGCTCGGTCTCGATGCCCTCCACACAGATCGAAACGTCAATGGCATCCGCCAGGTCCGACACCATCTTAATAAATGATTTTGAGTAGGTATCCTCCGCCAGATCTTTGACAAAGCTCTGATCCACCTTGATCACGTCAAAAGGCAGTTCCCTGATATGGCTGAGGGAAGAATAACCTGTCCCGAAATCATCCAGCGCAATCCGCACACCCAGTCCTTTGATCTGTGCCAGAATCGCTTTCATGCGCTCCAGATCATTAATGGCAAGCCCTTCCGTCACTTCCAGCGTCAGATTTCGGGGATTGATCCGGGTCTGTTCTAAAATATCCCCTATGGTCTTCACGATATCCTGCTGCAGCAGCTGTACCACAGACAGATTTACATTCACTTTATAGCCCGGATGGCCGTTATCGTTCCACTGTTTGCAGGCCGTGCACGCCTGTCTCAGCACATGGCTGCCGATGGGATTAATCAACCCCAGATACTCCGCCAGAGGAATAAAATCCGCAGGAGACATAAATCCCATCTCCTCGCTGTTCCAGCGGATCAAAGCCTCTGCGCCGGTGCAGATATTGTTTTCCTGAATGTCAACGATTGGCTGGTAGTACACTTCAAACTCTTTATAACCGTCCATTGCCGCATCCCGCATGTTCTTCTCCATATCAAGACGCTTGTCGGAATCCGTCCTGATACTACTATTATAAACGGCAACACGGTTTTTACCGGCTTTCTTCGCCTCATACATAGCGATATCAGCCTTGCGGATCAGATCCTGCACGTCCTCCCCCTCTGACGGAAAATGAACAATGCCCATACTCATGGTACAGTAATAATCCGCATCCTTTAAAAACCACGGCCTGCCGAAAACCGACCGGACGCCTTCCACGATCTCATCCAGCATTTCATACTGATCCGGTGTCACAATAATCACAAACTCATCGCCGCCCATGCGGTAACAGGAATTCTGGATACCCCGCACGCTCTTCATACCCTGGGCAATAGACTTCAGCAGGACATCTCCGTACTGATGTCCCAGACTGTCATTAATATGCTTAAAATCATCCAGATCCATATAGAGCACGGCTCCTTCGCCGTTCTCCTTTTTCGTTCCATCTACATATCTGGCAAGATCCCGCTCGCAGCACATTCTGTTGTAAAGACCGGTCAGGAAATCCGTATAAGCCTGACGTTCGATCTTCTTCTCATACATTTTTTTCTCTGTCTCATCGTAAATAGAGCACATAAGCACCCGTCTGCCATCCACCCAGGTTATGTATTTATAAAAAAAGTCATACCAGCACCCGGCTTCTTTCAGAAAAACTTCCGCACTTCCCTCGTCACGCTCCGGATCAATCCTGCTTTCAAACAAAGCCGGCAGCAGCTTTTCGTCCATTTCCTTCTGAAAATTCTTCCGCATCCGCCGGTTCGCAAACAGAATTTCTCCACTTTCACCATCCCGCACATAAATGGAAATGGCCACATTGTTGAGCACTTCCTCCAAAGAAGCGTAGGAATCCGCCAGTGAATTCTTCTGAATCCGTTTCGTCAGTATACTCTGCAGCACCTTCACGGAACCGTTCAGGAATTTGATTTCCTCCACTTCCCAGTTACGGCTCCGCCGCCTCATTTCAAAACAGGCATACATGCTGATCCTGTCCTGCAATGCCACCGGAATGACCGCCAAGGCCTTGATTTCTGCCTGTGCCATATCCTTTTCATACTCTTCCCTGCCGGAACCTGAAGAAAGAACAAGCGGCTTGTCGCGATATAAAAAAGAAGGACGAATCTGATTTCTGGTCTGGTCAAAATGTGAAAGCACACCGCCATCGCACCATTCCGCAATCACATTCATCTTCCCCTCTCCGGCACCCTCCACCGAACACAGGTAAGCGCAGTCTATCTCCAGGAATCTGCCCATAGCAGCAAGAATATCACCCAGCACCTCCTCCAAAGGAGCGTCACTGTCCAGCATCTGCACGATCTCCATCGTGATCTCACTACGCTTCAGCATTGCCTCCGTCGCTTCTCTGGAATACTGGTTTCTGAGACTTTCCGCCCTTGCATGTTGGATCAAAATGCTGTCGTCCACCATCCTTCTGCCAAGTTCTCTCATAAGATCCAGCGCCCGGTCAAACTGTTTCTCCGTTATCCGGCACCGGAATCTTTCCGCAAATTCCCTTCCTTCCTGGGAAATTCCGTCTGATAAGACGCCATACACCATCCAGGTCAGAACCGGTTTTCCTTCCTCTCTGACACAAACTGCCGCATATTTAAGTGTCTCGATCTCCGTATCCTCCACCGCCTGATCTTCCAGACTGCTTTCCGATACACGGTTAAAAAGAGAATGTAATTTTTCCTTTGGCACTTTTTCGAGTAGAAGAGTCTTGTCCTGCTCCTCCCCTGACAGTTCTGTCATATTCATGCCGTCACCGTCCACGCAGAATGCGTAGATGCCTATTACAGCACATAGATCATTCTGAAGCTTTTGAATGACTTTGTGATCCAGATTTGCGTGATATATACTGTCCATTTGGAAATTCCCCTTAGATTGCTTTTCGCTGCTGCAACATGTATCCCTTGCGCATTCGCTTCGCGCCTCTCCATGCGCATTCGCTTCGCGCCTCTCCATGCGCATTCGCTTCGCGCCTCTCCATGCGC
>CAJUJP010000025.1:0-4665 GCA_910586615.1 uncultured Lachnospiraceae bacterium | reverse complement strand
ATTCGCTTCGCTCTTGCTTATGGAGGGGTAGTCGCCAGATGGGAACATTTCATGTTCCCATACGCAGACAATGCCAATGTTCCGCCGCAAGTAAACTTGCGCGGAACATTAACCTTGTCTGCTGCGGAAACACTACATGTTTCCGCCTGGCTCGTTACTCATCCACACTGTAATTCGGTGCTTCTTTGGTGATGTGGATATCGTGGGGGTGGCTCTCTTTGAGAGACGCTGCGGAAATTTTCACGAATCTGCCGTTCTGCTTTAATTCCTCGATCGTTGACGTGCCGCAGTAGCCCATACCGGAGCGGAGACCGCCCATCAGCTGGAACACGGTGTCTTCCACCGTTCCTTTGTAAGCAACACGGCCTTCCACACCTTCCGGCACCAGCTTTTTGGCATCGGACTGGAAGTAACGGTCCTTGCTGCCGTTCTCCATTGCCGCAATAGAACCCATACCGCGGTATACTTTATATTTTCTGCCCTGATAAAGTTCAAACGTGCCCGGGCTCTCGTCACAACCCGCAAACATGCTGCCCATCATGCAAACATTACCGCCCGCTGCGATCGCTTTGGTCATATCGCCGGAATACTTGATACCGCCGTCTGCAATAATCGGGATATTATACTCTTTTGCGACGGAATAAGCATCCATAATCGCGGTAATCTGAGGAACACCGATACCCGCAACCACACGGGTGGTACAGATAGAACCGGGACCGATACCCACTTTAACGGCATCTGCTCCCGCCTCGATCAACGCTTTCGTTCCCTCACCGGTAGCCACATTTCCGGCAATTACCTGTACTTCAGGATATTTTTCCTTAATCATCCGCAGGCAGCGGAGCACATTCTCGGAATGTCCGTGGGCACTGTCAAGAACGATCACATCCACCTTGGCATCTACAAGAGCGCCCACTCTGTCCAGAACATTGGCAGTAATACCTATTCCGGCACCGCACAATAACCTTCCCTGGCTGTCTTTTGCAGATAAAGGATACTTGATCGTCTTCTCGATATCCTTGATGGTAATCAGCCCGGCCAGATTGTAATCGTCATCCACGATGGGCAGTTTCTCTTTTCTTGCCTTTGCAAGAATCTGCTTCGCTTCATCCAGCGTAATGCCTACTTTAGCGGTAATCAGCCCTTCGGAAGTCATGGATTCTTTAATTTTCTTTGTGAAATCTGTTTCGAATTTTAAGTCACGATTGGTAATGATACCGACAAGTTTCCTGCCTTCCGTGATCGGAACGCCGGAAATTCTGAATTTGGCCATCAGCGCATCCGCGTCAGCCAGTGTATGATCCGGAGTCAACGAAAATGGATCCGTTATGACGCCGTTTTCTGAACGTTTTACTTTATCTACTTCTTCTGCCTGTGCCTCTATTGACATATTCTTGTGAATGATGCCGATACCGCCCTGTCTGGCCATGGCAATGGCCATCCTGTGTTCGGTCACGGTATCCATGCCCGCACTCATCATCGGAATGTTCAGTTTGATTTTCTTCGTTAGCCATGTCGTTAAGTCCACCTGATTCGGAATCACCTGTGAATAGCTCGGCACCAGCAGTACATCGTCAAATGTGATTCCTTCTCCAATAATCTGACCCATTTTTCTCCTCCTGTGTTATCATGATAGTTGATAGTGATTCTGTAGTCCGCCCTGTCTGCCGAATCAGACAGCCTGTATTATAGAATAAAGTGCAAAAACACCGGATAAAAAGCTGAAATCAGGCATCGGACCGCTACATTTATGTAAAGAATACTGCCAGCCGGGTAACTGACAGTATTTCTTTTACTTATTACTATTCTTTAATCTGTAAAAACCTTTCGTGGTGCAACGCCCTGAACCGCTTTGATCATCTCTGCATTCGGTTCCAGGATCACTTTCGTGTCCCCGTTGCATACCATCATATATCTCCTCTCCGGCTGCGCGGCTATTCCCGAACTGTAATCCAGCGTCTTCAGATTACGGTTCTTGTAAGAATCCAGTCTGTGTGAATTAAGAGGTGCAAAAATCTCCATCTGCTCTATCGTAAAAGTTCCTGCTTTCTTGCGTTTGCTCTTGGCCATAACCTTGTCAACGCTGATCTCTCTGTCCAGATACAGATACTCATATTCCACATTGGCATTCATAGTCGCAAAATATGCTCCCACTCCCGTAAAGATCGCCACCAGCAATCCCGGAATAAAGACAATCCCGATAAGCACAAAGACCACGGTGAGCATGATCAGCAGTATTTTCAAAAAAGACAGGATTGTCGAAGATTTCTTTGCCACCAGACATTCCACATATGTTTCGCTCATATTTCCTCCATTCCAAAGCCGCCGGTCTTGCGTCCGCCGTCTCATAGGTTTTCATAGGTTTTATGACTCACTTTGCCCGGCGCATCATCATATGCCTCCAGACAGCCCCTCACGAAAATATAAAATTATCATATAACAAATCCCGAAAAGTTTCAAGCAATAGGTTTGTCTATTTTCAAGGCTGTTTCTCTTCTTTCGGCATCCTGATTTCAATATGCACATCCCTCAGCTGTCTTGCATCCACTTCTGCCGGTGCGCCCATCATGATATCCTGCGCCTGTTTGTTCATAGGGAACGGTATTACCTCTCTGATACTGTCCTCTCCCGCCAGCAGCATGACCATTCTGTCCACACCAGGAGCAATACCCGCATGAGGCGGCGCACCGTAACAGAACGCATTATACATGGCCGGGAATTTTGCTTTCACATCTTCCTCACCAAGCCCTACAATCTGAAATGCCTTTACCATAATCTCCGGATCGTGATTGCGGACCGCACCGGAAGACAACTCCACGCCATTACATACGAGATCGTACTGATACGCCAGAATAGCAAGAGGCTCCTTCTCCTCAAGAGCCTGTCTGCCGCCCTGAGGCATGGAAAAAGGATTGTGGCAGAATTCTATTTCACCAGATTCCTCCCCGATCTCGTACATGGGAAAATCAACGATCCAGCAAAACTCATAACATTCCTGCCTGAAATGGCCTTCTGCCTTCATGCCAAGCATCCTTCTGAGTACTCCTGCCGTCTTCACTGCCGCATTTTTCTCTCCTGCGGCCACACCCACAAAATCACCCGGTTTTAAACCCAGCAGGCTGTCCACTTCTTCCTTTCTGTCCGCCAGGAATTTGGAGATGCCGCCCACGTAACCGCCGTTTTCATCCACCCGGAACCAGTACGCTTTATTCCCGGTCTCCACTTCCACATCCGCACATAATTTATCGATCTCTTTTCTCGTAGCGGCATAGCCGTCCGTCACCACTGCCTTGATTACATGATCCTTAAAAGGCGCAAACTCAAACTGTCCAAACAACTCCGTAACGTCCCTGACTGTCAGATCAATTCTTAAGTCCGGCTTGTCCGTACCGTACTTCTCAAGCGCTTCCAGATAAGGAATGCGTACGAAAGGCGCTACGGATGCCTGATCATATACGCCGTACTTCTCAAACACCGGCGGCAGCACCTGCTCGATCACGGAAAAGACATCTTCCTGCGAGGCAAAGGCCATCTCCATATCAAGCTGATAAAACTCCCCCGGAGACCGGTCTGCTCTGGCATCCTCGTCACGGAAACAGGGCGCAATCTGAAAATACCGGTCAAACCCCGATGCCATCAGGATCTGCTTAAACTGCTGGGGTGCCTGGGGCAGCGCATAGAACTTGCCCGGATGGTTTCTGGCTGGCACCAGATAATCTCTTGCCCCCTCCGGCGAAGAACAGGTCAGGATGGGGGTGGTGATCTCCACAAAATCCAGATCGTTCATTCTCTGCCTGAGCTCCGTAACAATGCGGCTCCGAAGCAGGATTTTGTCTTTCACTTCCGGATTTCTCAAATCCAGATAACGGTACTTTAACCGGATATTCTCGTCAGCATTTTTCGACTGTCTGATTTCAAAAGGAAGCACGTTATTAGAACATTTGCCGAGCACTTCCACTCTCACCGGCACCACCTCGATTTCGCCGGTAGGAATGGTATCCGTTTTATTAGAACGCTCCCGCACCGTACCTTCTATTAATAATGTAGATTCCTTGTTCACACCTTCCAGCCTGTCCATCATCTCCTGGGTCTCAAAAACGATCTGTGTGACGCCGTAAAAATCACGCAGCAGCAAAAATCCCAGATTCCTGCTGACCTGTCTGATATTCTCATACCATCCGACCAGCGTGACCTCGCTCCCCGCATCGGATAATCTAAGTTCGTTACATGTGTGTGTTCTCGACTGCATCATATTTTTGTTATTTCCTCCATTCCGAAACGCTCTAAATCCGTTTTATTTTTTACATTCTATCACCGCGCGCCGCAAAATACAATAAACAATCACTATCTTCGGTTTTTTATACTTTTTTCATGAAAATTTCATACAATCCCCTGTGGCTGTGCATTGACATTATTTTTCAAACTCTTTATTATTGAGGTTAAGGTGTGAAAATTGCTTCATCGGTCCTGCCGGCAGTTACAAACACTGCATCGGCTAATCGATACGGTAAGCGCAGTTCCGGGGCAAAATTTGCCCATCATGTTACATATTAAGGAAGCTGCTGCTTTATAGGATTAGAGTGTCAAAAGGTACTCTGTCAACTTTGCACAGGCAGATTGCACAAATATGTTCGTGAAGCTGTCTTGCTCAGGAGATTGAGATTT
>CAJUJP010000024.1:3483-61476 GCA_910586615.1 uncultured Lachnospiraceae bacterium | reverse complement strand
TGAAATAATCATTCTGCGCCAATGTATCAGAAATTAATTATTCGTTGTACTAGATTTGCTTCACGAACTCGAAGATGCGGAAGAATTTCCTGTATCAGTTTCCTGTACCAGTAATCGCTTATACCAAAAATGGCGCAGTTTAAAACTGCGCCATTAGAATTTTTACATTTTCTGTAATATTTCCTTTAAACACTGCCGATCCGGCCACAATCACGTTCGCACCGGCATCCAGAACAACACTCAGATTCTCCTGTGTGATGCCGCCGTCAACCTGTATGTACAAATCTGACAATCCCTGTTCCTCAGCCATCTGTCTGATCTGCCTGATCCGTTCTGTAGACTCCGGCATATACTTCTGTCCGCCGAATCCCGGTTCCACCGTCATCACCAGCAGCATATCCAGCTTACTCAGGTATTTTCTGACACTTTCCACAGGCGTCTGGGGCTTGATCGACATACCGGCTTTGCAGCCAAGCTCATGAATCCGGTCTATCAGTTCGTCAGCGTCCTCTGCAGCCTCCAAATGGAAAGTGATACTGTCTGCCCCGCACTGCGCAAATTCCTTCACATAGCGTTCCGGGCCGACAATCATCAGATGTACGTCAAAGACGATATTGGTAACCTTCCGGATCGTCTCCACCACCGGCATACCAAAGGAAATCGACGGCACAAACACCCCGTCCATCACATCAATATGAAGATATTCCGCACCTGCTCTGGCCGCCTCCGTGATCTGCTCTCCCAATCTGGAAAAATCCGCCGCCAGTATGGAGGGGGACAGGATATTTTTTCTTTTATCTTTCTCAGACATATATAACCGTGCCTTTCTGAATCGTCAAGTACATGCGCCGTCCGGCCTGCCACAAATAGAAACAACCATATTTTTACATAATTCTTACTTTATTTTACAAATTCTTTCACAGAGGCATAAATTCCCTTGCCATCCAGGCCATACTTCTCAACCAGCGCATTGGCTGAGCCGGATTCGCCGAACACATCCTGCATACCGATCTTCAGAACCGGAGTCGGACATTTTGCCGATAAACAGTCGCATACCGCACTGCCCAGACCGCCGATCACAGAATGTTCTTCTGCTGTTACCACTTTGCCTGTCTTCTTTGCGGATGCCAGTACAAGTTCCTCGTCCAGAGGTTTGATGGTGTGGATATTAACCACTTCCGCGCTGATGCCGTCAGCCGCCAGCATGTCAGCCGCCTCCAGCGCTGATGCAACGGTGATGCCGCTTGCAATGATGGTCACATCAGTACCCTCACGCAGCAGAACGCCTTTACCAATCTCAAATTTATAGTCCGGTCTTTCATTGATCACCGGAACGGCCGCACGACCGAAACGAAGATATACAGGACCCTGGAACTCGATCGCTGCTCTCACTGCCGCCTTCGCTTCCACATCATCGGAAGGTACAATCACCGTCATACCCGGAATCGTTCTCATCAGGGCCACGTCCTCATTACACTGGTGGGTAGCACCGTCCTCGCCTACCGTAATGCCCGCATGGGTAGCGCCGATCTTCACATTTAAATGAGGATAACCGATGGAGTTACGAACCTGCTCGAAGTTACGTCCTGCCGCAAACATAGCGAAAGAACTGATAAAAGGTATTTTACCGCAGGTAGCAAGTCCTGCCGCAATACCCGTCATGTTACATTCCGCGATTCCACAGTCAATGTGACGATCCGGAAATGCTTTTTGAAATACACCCGTCTTGGTAGCTCCTGCCAGATCCGCATCCAGCACGACAAGATTCGGGAAGTCAGCGCCGCACTCAGCAAGTGCATTACCGTAGCTTTCACGTGTAGCAACTTTTTTTACATCTGCCATTAGTTTGCACCTCCTAATTCTGCACCGATTTTCTCAAGATCCGCCATCGCGGTCTTATATTCCTCATCGTTAGGCGCTTTTCCGTGCCATCCCGCACTGTTTTCCATAAAAGAAACGCCTTTTCCCTTAACTGTCTTACAGATAATTGCCGTGGGCATACCTGCGGTCGCCCTGGCTTCCTTGAATGCGGCGTCGATCTGGTCAAAATCATTGCCGTCTATATTGATCACATGGAAGTTAAATGCCTCAAATTTCTTGTCGATGGGGTACGGTGAACAGACATCGTCGATCTTACCGTCGATCTGAAGTCCATTGTTGTCCACAATCACCACCAGGTTATCCAGTTTGCGGTGTCCGGCAAACATAGCTGCCTCCCAGACCTGTCCTTCCTGAATCTCACCGTCGCCTAACAGTGTATAGGTTCTGTAGTCTTTACCGTCCATCTTTGCCGCCAGTGCCATACCCACTGCCGCGGAAATGCCCTGTCCCAGAGAGCCGGAAGACATATCCACACCGGGTGTCTCCTGCATACAGGGATGGCCCTGAAGATAGGAGCCAAGATGACGCAGAGTCTTAAGATCCTCCACCGGAAAATATCCTCTGTTAGCCAGCACGGAATATAACCCCGGAGCCGTATGCCCTTTTGATAAAACAAAACGGTCTCTGTCCGCTTTCTTCGGGTCTTTCGGATCAACATTCATCTCCTCGAAATAGAGATATGTAAAAATATCTGCCGCCGACAGTGATCCGCCCGGATGTCCCGCCTTCGCACCGTGTACTGCTGTAACGATCCCTTTGCGAACTTCATTAGCTGTTTTCTGTAACTCTAATTTGTTCATCACTAACCTCCATTATAAAATTTATTCCTGTTGAATGCGCCTGTGCCATAGCATAAATATATATGATCAGGAAGATATGCCAGGCCGTTCTTCGACTTCGCCGGCACACCTATCATAACACAAACCACATCTCACCACCAGTACAAGAAATCATTAATTTCCAGCCGGCCGGCCCGAAATAACAACCCTGTACCGTTTCATGCCTTTTACTTTCCCTGTCCGTAATAGGCATTCGCCCCGTGTTTCCTGTAGTAGTGCTTATCCTGCAGTTCCTGAGGCGCCGGCTGAATCCGCGCATTGATCGTCTCAGCCCGGTAAGCCATCTTCGCCACTTCCTCAAGCACCACCGCATTATGTACTGCTTCATGGGCATCTTTTCCCCATGCAAAAGGCCCGTGGTTCTTACACAGCACTGCCGGCACCGCCATCGGATCCTTCTCCATTCTCTTGAATTCATTGACGATCAGCAGACCCGTATTTTTCTCATAGGCATCGGCGATCTCGTCCCCATTCAGACACCGCAGACATGGAATTTCCCCGTAAAAATAGTCCGCGTGCGTAGTTCCGTAACAGGGTACGCTTCTGCCCGCCTGCGCCCAGCTCGTAGCATAAGAAGAATGCGTATGTACCACGCCGCCGATCTCCGGATATGCCTTATACAACTCCACATGAGTAGCCGTATCAGAAGAAGGATTATACTTACCTTCCACCCTGTTGCCCTCCAGATCCACCAGCACCATGTCCTCCGGCGTCAGCTTATCATAATCCACACCACTGGGCTTGATCGCAAAAATCCCGCTTTCCGCATCAATCTCGCTCACATTCCCCCATGTAAAAGTAACCAGCCCATACCTGGGCAGAAGCATATTCGCTTCATAGACACGCTTCTTTAATTCCTCTAACATTTTCTCACCGCCTTCTATTTTATCAGACACTCTGGATTGCCGCTCTCTCCACTGCCAATCCCGCACTATACAGTTTCATGAACTCATTGAAGCCCTGAACATCGGATGCCACAGGCTCCATCTTTTCACCTTTCTGTCCTGCAAACACTTTGCTGTCAAGGAACGCTGCCAGACTCTCGTCCGCGCCTTTATTGATCATGTAGGATGCCAGAAGCGCGATCCCCCATGCGCCGCCCTCGCCTGCCGTCTCCATAACGCTTACCGGCGCGTTCATGGCCGCCGCAAGGATGCTCTGTCCCACGCCTTTGGTCTTAAACAATCCGCCGTGTCCAAGGATTTCATCCACCTGTACTTCCTCTTCCCGGAACAAAATGTCAAATCCGGTCTTCAACGCACCCAGAGACGTAAATAGATGCACTCTCATAAAGTTTGCCAGATTAAACTGTGCATCAGGTCTGCGCACGAACAGCGGACGTCCTTCGTTAAACCCTGTCACATGCTCACCGGAGAAATAATTGTATGCCAGCAGGCCGCCGCAGTCATCATCACCCTCAAGAGCCTTGCGGTAAAGGCTGCCGTACAGTTCGTTCATATCCACCTTCATGCCCATCAGTTCAGAATACTCTTTGAAAAGGTTTACCCACGCATTCAAGTCCGAGGTACAGTTGTTGCAGTGCACCATAGCCACCAGACTGCCGTCCGGCGTAGTAACCAGGTCAATCGCATCATACACTTTGGACAGATCCTTTTCCAGAACGATCATGCCGAACACACTTGTACCGGCGGACACATTTCCGGTTCTCTGAGCCACGCTGTTGGTAGCAGCCATGCCTGTGCCTGCATCGCCTTCCGGCGGGCAGAAAGGAACGCCGGCTTCCAGTGTTCCGGTGGGATCAAGCAGCTTCGCACCTTCTTCCGTCAGCGCTCCGGCCTGCTGTCCTGCCGTATAAACTGCCGGCAGCACCTCTTTCAACTTCCACCCGAAATCTTTATCCGCCACAGCCTCATCAAACTGCGCGATCATCTTTTCATTGAACTGTCCCGTTGCAATGTCGATGGGGAACATACCGGAAGCTTCACCCACACCCACAATCTTTTCTCCGGTCAGTTTCCACTGAATATAACCTGCCAGGGTGATCACAAACTTCAGATCAGCCACATGCTCTTCACCATTCAAAACCGCCTGATATAAATGGGCAATTGTCCATCTCTGCGGGATATGATAGTTAAACAGCTCCGTCAGTTTTACGGAAGCCTCCTCGGTGATTGTATTTCTCCATGTACGGAAAGGCACCATCAACTCGTCCTTTTCATTAAAAGCCATATAGCCGTGCATCATGGCACTGAATCCCATGGCTCCGAGTTTCGTCAGTTTCTCGCCGTACTGCGCCTGTACATCTTCTGTCAGTTTCTGGTAGCAGTCCTGCAGTCCTGTCCAGATATCATCCAGACTGTATGTCCAGATTCCGTTTTCCAGTCTGTTCTCCCAGTCATGGGCTCCCGATGCAATGGGCTTATTATTCTCATCCACCAGCACCGCCTTGATTCTCGTAGACCCGAACTCGATTCCCAGCACCGCCTTACCGCTTGCAATACATTCTTTTGCTCCCATTACTTACCTCCTCTTTTTTCATTTTTTCCACTTTATTTCTTATCAGCGGAATGCCGCTTCATTCCATCTCAGTTCGTTCTTAAAATTACGGATTGTCGTATCTTTATCAATGACAACGCTCTCGATTCCCATCGCTGCCGCCCAGTCAACCATCTGATCCACCGTCAGGTCATAGGAAAATGCCGTATGGTGTGCGCCGCCTGCCAGAATCCACGCCGTTGCACCCACCTCCATATTCGGCTGGGGCGTCCAGAATGCCGTACCTACCGGAAGCTTGGGCATAGGTTTTTCTACCTTCTTGCAGTCAACCGCATTGATCAGCAGCCTGAATCTGGTTCCCAGATCTACCAGTGAACATGCCACCGCCGGGCCTTCCTTGGACGTAAACACGAGTCTCGCGGGATCCTCTCTGTTACCCATGGAAAGCGGGCACACTCTGATACCGATCTCGCCCTCAGCCACAGAAGGACATACTTCCAGCATGTGCGCCTGCAGAATGCCTTCTTTGCCCGGAACAAGGTGATAGGTATAGTCCTCCATCATGGAAGTTCCTTTGGCATCTTTGATATCCGCTGTCATCAGCTTCATCATACGTACCATGGCAGCAACCTTCCAGTCGCCTTCTGCACCGAAGCCGTAACCCTTTTCCATCAGTCTCTGGATCGCAAGGCCGGGAAGCTGCTTTAATCCGCCCAGCATACCGAAATGGGTCACTACCGCATGATAGTCGTTGTCTGTCAGGAATTTCTCGATACCGATCTCCTGCTGCGCCTGCACGGCTACATGCTGTCTGAACTCATCGACATTGCGGCCGTCATCAATGATCTTATATTTGCTGTAATATTCTTCCACAAGCGCATCCACATCACCCTGGGGAACCGCATTGACATAATCTACCAGATCATTCACACTGTAGTGGTCGATCTCCCAGCCAAACTTGATCTGCGCCTCTACCTTATCACCTTCGGTCACGGCAACGTTGTTCATGTTGTCACCAAAACGGCATACACGGATATGGGAAGACTCGATCACGCCCAGCGCTGTCCGCATCCAGCTTCCAAGCTGTTTCTGCACGCGCTCATTCGCCCAGTGCCCGACAATGATCTTCCGCTCAATCCCCATACGGCTCACAATATGGCCGTACTCCCTGTCGCCGTGGGCAGACTGATTCTCATTCATGAAATCCATATCTATTGTGTCATAAGGAAGCGCTTCATTAAACTGCGTATGCAGGTGGCAGAGCGGTTTTCTGAATTCTTTCAGACCCAGAATCCACATTTTTGCCGGTGAAAATGTGTGCATCCATGTGATCACGCCCGCACAGTCGGGATCGTTATTTGCATCGTTAAAGGTCTGTCTGATGGATGCCTGACTGATGAGAGTGGGTTTTAGCACCACCTCAAAGGGCAGATTGCCGGAAGCGTTCAGACCCTCCACAATCTTAGCGGAATGATCCGCCACCTTCTTTAGACATTCATCTCCATATAAATCCTGTGAGCCTGTACAAAACCAGAACTTGTAACTTTTTACTGCTTTCATTTTTACCTCCATTCCGAAGCGTTTTACGCCACAAACATAACCAGTCACCTGTAATTCTTCTTCTCTTCTTTATACAAAAATTTTATCACTTGTAGACATATTCTTGCAAGTTTAATATAGTATATTTTTAAATAATTTACTTTTCCCTAAACAATTTGTCATTCTTTCTTTCCAGACCATCTTATTACCGGTTTCTGCAATACATTTTTCCGGATTAAGTTCAAAAAGGAGACGCACATAACACGCACGTCTCCCATATTTTCTAATGCTCTGCCACTTATGCTTTCTTTCTTTCTTTGATCTTAGCCAGAATAGCCTGCAATACGATAAAGAAGCACAGCAGAATCGCCGTTACGATGTTCGCCCAGGAGCTGACCAGTTTACCGTGCGATTTTACCAGAGTGGAGATCGTACCGTTGATCAAAACACCCACCAGGGATCCGCCTACATTTCCTACACCACCGGTCAGCAGTGTACCTCCGATCACGGCTGAGGAAATAGCATCCATTTCCAGACCGGCCGCCTGTGTGGTAGTTCCGCACATTGTATTCAGACAGTAGCAGATACCTCCGATAGATGCCAGAAAGCTGGCAAGGACATATGTCTTCATCTTCGTCATACGCACATCCAGACCCATCAGCGTTGCAGACTGGCTGTTACCGCCGATCGCGTAGATGCTTCGTCCGAATTTCGTATATTTCAGCATTAAAAATATCAGTAATACCACCAGCAGGGCAACCACAACCGTGATTCTCACATAAGGCACCTGCAAAATACCTTTTTTGTTTTCATAAGCGCCGATGCCGAACGGGATCTTCAGCTTCATATTAGAAAGTTTCACAAACAGTTCATCCGACACGATGCTGACCTGATCTGTACAGATCACCGCCGTCATACCTCTGGCAAAGAACATACCTGCCATCGTCACAATAAAGGGCTGGATTTCCAGATATGCGATACAGTAACCCTGCACGATACCGAATATAATGCCGATCACCAGCACTAAAAACATCAGAAGCGGACTCTTTAAGCCCCACTCTTCTATGCCCACTGCCAGGAACATACAGTCCATAGCCACAACGGATCCCACGGAAATGTCAATACCGCCTGTCAGCATGACGCAGGTCATGCCCGCCGTGATACAGATCAGTCCTGCATTGTTGATCAAAATATTCAGGAAAGTCTGCAAATGCGTAAAGCCCTTATCCTTATATACGATACAGCCCGCTATGTACATAACCACAAACAGGATAACGGTGATAAGTAATAAGATACTGTTGCTGTTGATTTTCAACTTCTTCATACTTTATTACACCTCCTTCGCGGCCGCTTTTTTAGCAGACATCTTTTTGAAATACGCCCTTACCGGCTCCGCCTGGATGACTACGATCAAAATTACGACAATCGCCTTAAACACAGGTGCCTGTGCCGAAGATACGCCCAATGCGTACAATGTTGTGGTGATAGCCTGAATCGTATAAGCGCCGATGATGGAACCAGCCAGGTTGAATTTACCGCCGCCTAAGCTGTTGCCGCCCAGCGCCACTGCCAGGATGGCATCCAGTTCCATATTCAGACCGATATTGTTGGTGTCTGCAGAATAGATACGTGATGTTGCCGTAATACCTGCAATACCTGCACAGAGACCGCAGATCGCATAACACATAAGGATGATCTTCGAGGAGTTAAATCCGGAGATCCTTGCCGCTTTCTTGTTGATACCAACGCTCTGTACAAAAGTGCCCAGCGCCGTAAATTTCAACAGGAGTGCCATGATTGTAACACAGACTGCCGCGATCAGGATGGGTGTCGGCAGAAAGCCCACATAAGACCCGAAAACCTGGAAAGACGGTACACGCACATATACGATAGCGCTGTTGCACAGCAGCAGACCGATGGCACGACCGGCCGACCAAAGGATCAACGTGGCAACCATGGGCTGGATATTCAGGTAAGCCACCAGAAAACCGTTAAACAGACCACAGACAACAGCCACAAGAATGCCCGCGCCGATGCCTACCCAGAGAGGACATGCATACTCGGAAACATTGGTGACGCCATATCCTGCCAGCAGCATACAGCACATACCACCCGACAGACTCATTACGGAACCTACCGAAATATCCGTTCCCGCTGAAGCAGATACAACAAGCGTCATACCGATGGCCAGAATGGCTACCTCACTGCCACGGTTCAGAATATCGATCAAACGTCCGTATAAGATAGTATTGCCGGAGGAAGTAACCTGGGTGCTGATCGAGAAGAATCCGAACGGAGCATTTCCGCTCGCAAGATCATAGATCACATTTACCAGCATAACAAGCAGCATGCTGAATATAGGCAGAAACAACTGCATTTTTGTTATTTTCTTTATTTTACTCATGTGCTGCACCTCCTGCAATAGCGTGCATTACGCCTTCCTGTGTCATCTCATCGCCGCCAATCTCACCGACCTTGGCACCGTCGCGGAGAACCGCCATCCGGTTACAGGTACGCAGCATCTCTTCTATCTCGGAAGAGATAAAGATCAGGCTCTTGCCTTCCTGTGCAAGTTTGATGACCAGTTTCTGAATTTCTGTCTTGGTACCGATATCAATACCACGGGTAGGCTCATCCAGGATCAGGAAATCAGGGTTGGTTGCCAGCCATCTGGCCAGAATCGCCTTCTGCTGATTACCGCCGGAGAGTCTCTTGATCAATGTATCTCTGCTGGCCGTCTTGATCTGCAGCAGTTCTATGTACTGATCGGCTATCTCGATCTGCTTTGACATGGGAATCTTTTTAAAGATTCCTGCCTTTGCCTGCATAGCAAGAATAATATTCTCACGCACGGACAGATCGCCTATGATTCCTTCTGCTTTTCTGTCGTCAGGCAGAAGTCCCATACCAAGGTTCATAGCGTCTATCGGGCTCTTGATCTTCACTTCCTTACCGGCTACCTTCAGTGTTCCGGTCTGCGCGCGGTCGGCTCCGTAAATGACACGTGCCAGCTCGCTTCGTCCGCTTCCCAGCAGTCCGGTAAGACCTACCACCTCACCTTTGTGGATATCCAGATCAAAAGGTTTGATGGTTCCTGAATGGCTTAAGCCTTTCGCATCAATTTCCAGAGGCGCATTGGTAAAATCCATGGTACCTTCCGGTTTAATGGATGCAAGGTCATCAAAATCTTTACCCATCATGGCCGCCACCAGCTTGACTCTCGGCAGCTCCTCCACAGTATATTCGCCTACCAGCGTTCCGTTACGCAGTACCGTAATACCGTCGCACACTGCATATACCTGCTCCAGGAAATGGGTTACGAAGATGATGCCGACGCCCTGACTTCTCAGCCGTTTCATCATACCGAAAAGCTTCTCCACTTCATTGTCATCCAGAGAGGACGTAGGCTCATCAAGGATCAGAACCTTACTCTCCATATCCACTGCACGGGCAATTGCGATCATCTGCTGCAGCGCCAGAGAATATTCTTCCAGATTTTTCGTCACATCAATGTCCAGATCCAGATCCTTCATCAGCTGTGCCGCCATCTGGTTCATCTTGCGGCGGTTGACTGTACGAATCTTCGTAAGCGGCTCCCGTCCGATGAAAAGATTCTCTGCGACCGAAAGGTTCGGACAGAGGTTTACTTCCTGATACACTGTTGAGATTCCTTTGTGCTGGGCATCCATCGTGTCCTTGTTGACGATCGGCCCCTCGATGCCGTCTACATGAATCTCGCCGGCTTCAAATTTGTTGACACCCGTCAGACATTTGATCAACGTGGATTTGCCGGCACCGTTCTCACCCATCAATGCCCGTATCTCGCCTTTTTTCAAGGTGAAATCCACATTATCAAGCGCCTTAACCCCCGGGAATGTCATACAGATGCCGCGCATTGTCAAAGCAATATTGCTATCCATATTTATCCTCCATTCTTGCACTTTAATACCTTCTACTGTCACACATTCCGTCTTTCTTCTCGGAAATTTTCCGACAATAACCATGCACATACATAATTATACACGGAATTTAAAGAAAGAAAAAGGGAGAGAAATGAATTTCTCTCCCTATTCTATTCTCGATATTCGGTTCAGATCTAAATCTTAGTATGCACGGCCATCCAGAACTTCCTGTGTCATTGTTACTGCGTACTGAGATGTGATGCCAGGTGCTACGAAAGCTTCATCTTTAACGATCGTCTGAGCGTCTACAGCCTCGCCAGCCTCTAACTTCTGGATAACTTCTGCTGCAAATCCAGCCTGCAGAGGGTTACACTCTACGTTACAGTTGATCTTGCCGTCTAATGTGTACTGTAAGCCGTCATGTGTTGCATCGAAGGAGATGATGATAACATCGCCGTCTACACCATATGTGATACCTGCTGCATCCATTGCATCCATTGCGCCGTATGCTTCGTTATCGTTCTGACATACTACTACGTTGAAATCGCTGTAGGATTTGATGAAGGACTCCATAACTTCCTGTCCGCCTGCCTGTGTGAAGTCACCAGACTGAGAATCAAGGATCTCCCACTCGCTGTGGCCTGCTGCGATATTGTTAAAGCCTTCTGTACGTCCAAGTGTTGCGGATGCACCAACGGAACCTTCAATTACAAGGATCTTAGCCTCTTCGCCGTTTAAGTACTCTGCCAGCCAGTTACCTGCTGTCTCACCTTCAGCAACCATGTCGCAGCCAAGCTGTGTGGTATATAAAGAAGGATCAGCGTCTACGGAACGGTCAACGATCAGTACCGGAATACCTGCGTCCTGTGCTTCCTGAAGAACTGTGTCCCAACCTGCTGTCTCGATCGGAGCGATGCAGATATAATCCATTTCCTGCTGGATGAAGTTACGAACTGCCTCTAACTGAACTGCATTGTCATTGTCAGCATCTACGAAAGATAATTCATAACCGTTAGCCTCTGAGAATGTATCCTGATAGTTCTGTGTGTTAGCTGCACGCCAGTCGGACTCATGACCTACCTGTGCGAAACCAACGCTGATCGTGCCGCCGTCTGCTGCGGGTGCCTCTGCTTCTTCTGCCGGAGCATCTGCTTCTGCGTCTGCTGCAGGCTCCTCTGCCGGAGCATCTGCCTCTGCCTCTGCTGCAGGCTCTTCTGCCGGTGTATCTGCTGCTGCCGGTGCTGCGCTGTCGCCGCCGCATCCCATTACAGATGCCATTGTCATACCTGCTACTAATAAAAGTGCTAATTTCTTCTTCATTCTTTGTTCCTCCCTTGGTTGTTTGAATTATGAAGCACCGGAGAGCTTTACTGTCTGTTCTCATCTCGTCTTGTCCGCCCCCGGTGACTTTATTCTATCAATAGAAAAATATGCGGTCAATGTAATTTCATTCCACTTTTTTCGTTTTGGTGAATCAAACAATACAAATTCTGATCGCGTAAAATTGTTGCAGACAAATTCGTTTTCGTATGTTATATTTTTTATGAAAAGGTATAATATTTTAATATTTTTCAACTAAAAAATACGAAAAATGCGTTATAATCGTTTGTGAATTGTATGTATGAGCAGTAAATAAGTTATGTTTTTTCTGTATTGTTATTTTTTTATGAATTAATTTTGAACAAACTATGAACAAAAACTGTAAATTTTTCAGCTTAAGGAGTGTAACAGAATGCGGTCAAAGTATGAAACTCTGGCGGTCCGTCTGACGGATCTGATCCATGCCAACGTAAAAAAAGGTATCTACAAGCTGCCCACAGAAGCCCAGCTCTGTAGCAGATACCATGTGAGCAGGCAGACCGTCCGGCAGGCGCTGGCGCTTTTGAATGCCCGGGGTCTTGTTGTGAGCAGGCAAGGCAGCGGTTCTTATGCCACCGGGCTTTCCCCCGATCCTTCCCACAACGTCATCGGCTTATTCATCGCCAGCGAGCATGAATATATCTACCCTGAACTGATCACAGACATCCGTCAGGTGCTTTCTTCACACGGCTTCTCCCTGAAAGTCTACTCTACCGACAATCTCCTGATCCGGGAGCGGGAATCTCTGGAAGACTTTATTGCCTGCCCGCTGCGCGGCCTGATCGCGGAAGGGTGCAAGAGTGCGCTGCCCAATCCGAATACGGATCTCTACGAGAAACTCCACAGAATGGATATCCCCATCCTGTTTCTGCATGGCGGCTGCACCTCACTGCCCTGGGCCGCCTGCATCAAAGACGACAATTTCTACGGCGGCTACCTGCTGGCACAACACCTGTGGACTCTGGGTCATACCCGGATCGCCGGTCTTTTCAAGATGGACGATATACAGGGCATCGAAAGATACCAGGGATTTATCACCCATATGCGGGATGTAGGGCACATCGTCCCCGATGACAGGATCGGCTGGTTTACCTCTGCGGAAGTGAGCGCCCTTGAAAAAAAACAGGATACCCACTTTCTTCTGGAGTTTATCCAGAAGCAGTTAAGATCCTGCTCTGCTCTGATCTGTTATAACGATGAAATCGCCTACTGGATGATCAAAGAACTGCTCTATGCCGGCCTGCGGGTTCCTCAGGATGTCTCCGTGGTATGCTTTGACAACAGTTATCTGAGCGAACTGAGCCGCATCCGCATCACCACCCTTGCCCACAAGCCTCACGAAATGGGTTCCGTCATTGCGGAACGCATCCTGCAGGCGCTGCAGGGCATTCCCGTTACCTCACTGGAGATTCCCTGGGAGCTGGTTGTCAGGGAAAGTGACAGTCCGCCGGAATCTCCGGCATAAATATTAAGCTTTCATTCGCTGCCTGTACTCCCGCGGCGTACAGCCCTGTGTCTTCTTAAATACAAAGCTGAAATAGTGGGGATCCTTGTACCCCGCTTCCAGCGCGATATCGCCGGAATGCCTGTCTGTCTGGCGCAGCAGCTTCTTGGCATATTCCATACGCTTCTGGGTCACGTACTCTATAAATGTAACCTTCATCTCCTGGGAAAAAATCGCGCTGAAATAATTGGCGCTGACATTCACTTCTCCGGCCACCGTATTTAAAGATAACGTCTCCTGGGTATAATTTTCTTCTATATATTCCAGCGCCCGCTTCAACACTTTTTTGCTCTGGTTGTCCGTTGCCCGATCCCGCAGTTCCATGGCTCTTTCCAGAAGGTTCTGTACATACGGCGACAATTCCTCCACGCCCGGATTCATCTCATGAGGCTGTTCCTCTCCCAGAAGATCCAGTAATTCCTGCTTGTCATACCCGATGGATTCCACGTAGGCCGTCACCACAAAATGCACATGGAAAATCAGATAGTTTTGAAACAGCCTCGACTTCAGCGGTTCTTTGATGCTGAGCAGCCAGCTGTCCACAAACTCTGCGATCTCATCGTGACTGCCCTGCTGCAAGAAGTCCCGGATCAGTTCCGGCGCCACCTTGGCCGAGTCAATATCCCCAATCTTCCCGCCGGACTGAAGGGGCATGTATTTGTCCGTCACTTCCTTTGTAAGAATATGCACCGATGGCATCAGAAAACGATAGGCAAACAAATGGTTCACTTTGCTGTAACATTCCGCCAGCATACTCAGACGCTCTACCGGTTCTCCTGCTGCGGCGTACCAGTCAAGCTCTTCCTCCGCCGGTGCACAAATCCGCTCCACATTATCCAGGCAGCGCGCTGTCAGTTCCCGCACCTGCTCTGTGCTGCCTTTGATCAGCACTCCGTAGGTATTAATGTTCCACCGGAAAACAATGTAATCAGGGTAACGCACAAGATAGTGCAGCAGTTCTTCCCTCTTTCTGGCAAAAGATTCCGATTCCAGACCTCCGTATCCTTCCGCCTTTTTTTCCTGCAGGCTGAACATCAGCAGATTATAACAGGGCGCATTGATCTTGACAGACAGCTTGGCCGCCTCTTCATAAATATCCTCCACCGGCATTCTTCCTTCAAATACCCTGACAAAAAAATTTGTCCTCGAAAACTGCTCGTAAGCCCTGGTCTCGTTCTGATATTTCTCCTGATAACTGCGCTGTTCCCTCTCCGCTTCGATTTTTGTTTTCAGTTCCGTAAGCACCTTCTGCAGATTCACTCTGGTAACCGGTTTTAACAGGTACTGCTCCACACCCACGGTAATAGCCTGCCTCGCATACTCAAAGTCATTGTGACCGCTGATAATAATGATCTTCATATCAGGAAATTCCTGATGCACAATACGACTTAAGGAAAGTCCGTCCATGAAAGGCATTTTAATATCTGTCAAAAGCACATCCGGCCGTGTTTTCTGGATCAGCGGCAGCGCCATCTCCCCGTCACTTGCCTCTCCCACAAACTGATAGCCGTACTGCTGCCACGGAATGTTATCCCGCAGTCCTTCTCTCACGATACTCTCATCTTCCACCAGAAATATTTTCAGCATAGTCTTCTCTCCATTCTGATCTCACGTTTTTGTCCGCTCTGCTGCTCCCGACAGCCCGGCGCATACCGGATCCGCAGGCCGCACTCTCTAGTAGTTCCGCTGTTTCAGAATCTCCTCTGTCACATTTTCCATCGTATAGACATGTTCCTCCACGTAATATTTCTTCTCAACCTCACGGCCTTCCTCAAGGCTTCTGATGACCTCGGAAATATACGCCCCCTGATTCGGATTACATTCAATATCCACATTGATGATTCCGCTCTGCACCATCTCAAGGGCATCCCGCGCAGCATCGAAAGATATGATCGTAATGTCGCCGCCTACGCCCGTCGACCGCCCGGATTCCCGAATCGCTTCAATTGCACCGAAAGTCATATCGTCATTCTGGGACACCACCACGTCAATGTCCTTATACTTTTTCAGAAGGCTCTCCATCACTTCTTTTCCCTTGGCGGAAGTAAAGTCTGCAAACGCCTGTTCCAGAATCACCCAGTTTTCATGCTTCACCGCCTCCGTGCCAAAGCCCACCGTCCGTCCGATCTGGGACGAGGAACCCTCTGTTCCCTTGAGCACAACTATGTTGACGGGATCGTCGGCCGCCCGCCTGCGTTCCAGATCTTCCGCCAGCCACTGGCCCGCCAGTTCGCCTTCCGTAATAAAATCGCTTCCCACACAGGTGGCGTAGAGGCTCTTGTCGGCTACATCCACTCTTCTGTCCATCAGAATCACAGGAATGCCTGCCTCCTTCGCCTCCTGAAGTACAGTCTCCCATCCAGTCTCGACCACCGGTGCAAACACAATATAATCCACGCGCTGGGAAATAAAACTGCGGATGGCCTTGATCTGATTCTCCTGCTTCTGCCTTGCATTGTTAAAAATCAGAAAATAGCCGTTCTGTTTGGTCAGTGCAGCCTGAATCGATTCGGTATTGGCTGTCCGCCATCTGGACTCACTTCCAAGCTGGGACACACCCACCACGATCCGGTCCGTCTCCTCAGTGTTATATGGTGTCTCCTCTATATTTGTAAAAAATCCCAGACCGCGTCCGCAGGCCACTGCAAGAATGAACACAGCAGCCAGCAGTATGATCATGATTCTGTTAATATACGCCTTTGATCTTCTATGCTTCATTTTTAACCTCGCGATTGAAAATTTTTTAATCTTCAATCTTTTCTCCATGGTTCCGCTCTGTAAAATCTCAAATCTAAAAATGTCCGTTTCCGGCCTGATCCCCGTCTTCCAACGTCTCCGCGCTTTCATATGGAACCGCCGGTATGAGAATGTCAACCACCGTACCCTTTCCCGCCTCGGAGCGAATGGTCATGCCGTATTCCGATCCGAAATTCATGCGTATGCGCTCGTTCACATTGGCCAGCCCGAACCCCTTCCCTGTATCCTTACAGGGCTTCATGATCTCTGCCTGCAGGTTTTCCAGTTCTTCCGGCTCCATGCCCACACCGTTATCCTCTACTCTGAGGCGGATCCGGCCCTCTTCCATCTCTCCCGTAACAGTGATAATTCCCTTTGCCCGTTTATATTTAATGCCGTGATACAGCGAATTCTCCACCAGCGGCTGCAATGTCAGCTTCAGGATCTTATACCGGTACAGCCTGGGATCGATCCGGATCTCATATTCCAGAATATCCCGATAGCGTACCTGCTGAATCTTCAGATAGCTCTTAATATGGAGTTCCTCCTCCTGGATCGTGATATATTCTTTTCCCTTGCTCAGAACAAGCCTGAAAAATTCCGACAGGGAAACGACCATATTCACTGCCTTATCGGAATCGTTGCCCTCAATCAGCCACACAATCGTATCCAGCGTGTTATAAAGAAAATGGGGGTTGATCTGTTCCTGCAGCAGACGCAGATCCGCCCGGCGCATTTTTCCTTCGTCTTCCTTGATCTTATGGACAAATCCCTCAATGCTTTCCGTCATGCTGTTGATACTGTCTGCCAGCGCCTCCACCTCATCCTCGGTTTCCACTTCCGCCCGCGCCGTAAAATCACCCTGGGATATCCTTCGGGTCACCTCTGACAGCTCCTGAATGGGCCTTATAATTCCTGTCACAATCATCATCGTCAGCACGATTACGAGCAGAAGAACAAAAGCCAGCAGAATATTGCAGAAGACAGTAAACGTTTCCACTCTTTCATTAAGCTGCTGCGTCAGATGTTCAATACTTTTCGTCTGATAATAGATATAATGCTGAATATTATCCTGAACAAGTTCCGTCAGGATATAAATATTATTGTCCAGCATCTCTATGTTAAGATCATAACTTTTCTCTGCATCCAGATTTTCCTTGATATCATCCACCCGGTCCTGCAGCGTGTCCGCATTGCGCATCAGAATCTGCAGCCATGCGCGGCTCTCCCCGTCTGTTGTGATCGTCATCAGTCTGGTAAACTCCCCGCGCAGTTCATTGATCAGTTCATAGGGATCCTGCAGCGTATCGTCCTGACGGATGCTTTCAAAAGTAACTGCACCCACCACCAGCTTGTAAAGGCTCTCGTCCATTTCCTCTTTAAAGTTCAGATTGTAATTATTTGCCACTGTCATGTTGCTCACGATCGTATCATACGCACTGCTGTAACCACGCAGAGCATAGAGCAGATATATGACCATGACCAGAAAAGGAACCGCCACCACCGCGGAAAGCATGATCAGTTTATTCTTAATGGAATATTTTACTTTTCCGGACTGCATCCGTCCCTCCTTGTCCTGTCTGTATCTGCAGTCATCACGTACCCGCCTTCAGCGCTTCCGTTTCCGGCTGTCATCGCCACACGGCAGTCTTTGGCGTTTCCACTGCATCTTCTGCGGCCTTCTTCTCTTACATTCTACCAATTTTTATAGAAAATGCAATTTCCTGATTGCTTAATTGCATTAATTTTATAGATAGTGTATGATGAAACCAGCCTGCTGCCGCGCCTTCGTGGAGACGCGGGACTGTATGGCGAACTGTTATAAGCCACTATACCGGAAGGATATTACATACTACATGGAAAATAAAAACATACTAAACAGGATATATCAATATATCTGCAAAGATACCGGCGGGCAGAATGAATCTTCCAAGCTCATTGTCGTGGTTCGTTTCCTGGTTCTCACGATGATCGTCTACTCCCTGATCAGCAGCGGGCTGTGTCTGGGAACCTCCGGCGTAAGCGGATCGGTGTTCTGTCTGGCATCAGCCGCGCTGTTCCTTGTAATCTTTGTATTTTCTTATAAGGTCAGAACTTTTGTTTCCTTTGGAATACTGAACATTTGTATTCTGGTCTGGATCATAACCAACATTAATATGTTCGGCTGGGATATCGGCGTGCAGCATTTTATCATAACACTGCTTATCTTCTGCTTCTTTGCCAAATACAAGCACGAAGCTGCCAAGATTGCCTACGCCGTCTTTTTATGTATCCTGCGGCTTTATTTGTATCATTACTGTCGGAACCACACACCTGCCGTAGACCTGTCCACGGAGATTACTTATGCTTTCCAGATCATCAATACGCTGGCAATCTTCTGGTCCATCTCACTGATTGCCTATATCTTCAGTACCGATACACAGGCTATGGAGGGAAAGCTGATAGAGTATAACAAACAACTCAAGCTGCAGGCAAGCATCGATCCTCTGACCGGACTCAACAACCGCAGGAGCACTATGGATTTTCTGAACAGGCTGTTAAAATCCTCGCCAAACCAGATCAGCTTCTGTCTGTGCGATATTGACTTTTTCAAACGCGTAAACGATACCTACGGGCACGATGTGGGCGATGTGGTGCTCAAGAAAATTGCCGAAACCTTCCGGACAGAACTTCCGAACAGATCTTTCATCTCCCGCTGGGGCGGCGAAGAATTCGTCCTGGTCTTCCCGGATACAAACGGCGACGAAGCAAATATCGTGCTGGAATCTTTACGACAGAAAATCAAAAAAATTGTTTTCGACGGCGGCAGCGAAAATTTTTCCATTTCCATGACCTTCGGGCTTGTGGAATACGACTTCCGCAGTGATTTGAACGAGATTCTGAAAGAGGCCGATGAAAAATTATATATGGGTAAAGAGAGCGGAAGAGACCGGATCATTTTCTGATCACCCGGTCTTTTCTGATCCGGTTTTCCACGTTTTCTATGGTTTCTTGCGGTTTTTCTCTGCATACTCTGTCCTTTTCCACAGGAATCATGATTCCTGTACCCTTTTCATATATTAATACAAATCCATTTCGGAAGGTATTTTCTTGAAACGTATCTTATCTTTCAAACAATGGGCTGCTGCCCTGATCCTCTTCGCCGGTTTTACCGCCGCTACCCTGTTCGGTTATATACGAAGCCATACAGATGACAGGTTCGAATCTTTTACGGAGGACTTTTTTCTCAATGAACTGCAGTCCAACCCCATTCATTTTCACTATTCCGTGGACGATGCATCCGTCTACAAAATTGATGAAGCAAAGCTGAAGCTCCCGGTCTATCATGCCGGAGACGCTGCAAATGATGTATACGCCCTGTCACAGCTTTCTGAACAGTTGGAAAAATTCGATCCCGAAAATCTTTCAGAAGCCAACCGGTATCTTTACCGGCTGCTGCGCTCTTACATAGACGGCGTCAAAGACACCGCCGCATACCCGTATTTCTCAGAACCGCTCTCCCCCTCCTCCGGCGCTCCTTCGGAACTGCCTGTCCTGCTGGCGGAATACCGGTTCGATACAGTAAAAGATGTGGAACTTTACCTGTCTATTCTGGAGCAGATCCCGGACTATTTCTCCGGACTGATCGTCTTTGAAAAAGAGAAAGCCGATGCCGGGCTTTTTATGTCCGACACCACAGCAGACAAGGTCATAAAGCAATGTGATGCCCTGATGGACCGAAAGCAGCTGGAATCTCATACACATTTTCTGGAAACCACTTTTAACCAGCGGGTAGAGGCACTGGCAGAGCAGGGACTGCTGACGGATGAGGATGTTCTGGCTTACCAGGCACGGCACGACCGCCTGCTGACTACAGTAGTGGCTCCGGCCTATGAACGTCTGGGCGACGAGCTTACCCTGTTGAAAGGCTCCGGCAAAGATGTATGCGGTCTGGCTCATTATCCGGGCGGCCGGGAATACTATAAGGCGCTGCTGCATCTGAGAACCGGCTCCTCCCGCGGTGTCTACGAGATCAAGCAGCTTCTCTATCAGGATCTGACTTCCAATTATAAGGCTTTGCGGGAACTCCTGGAAAGCGATCCTGCCTTGCGGGAACAACTCACTGCCGATCAGGCGCTGCTGCCGGAAATGTCCCCCGATGAAATGCTGGACTATCTGGCAGATGTCATACGGCAGACGTATCCGGCCATCCCGGAGAGCGCCGGCGGTGAACCGGATACATACCCGTCCATGGACGCCCCCTCTCAGACTGAAAAAAAATCAAACACGGACTCCGGTACGGTCACGTGTACAGTCAAATATGTGGATGACAGCCTGGAACCTTATACTGCACCGGCATTTTATATGACGCCGCCCATCGATAACGTGTTGAATAATACCATCTATATCAATGCCCAGGATACTCCCGGCGATATTTCCCTCTTTACCACTCTGGCACATGAAGGATATCCCGGACATCTGTACCAGACTGTGTATAGCCAGCAGTTCCGGCAGCAGACGGGCAGATCTCCGTTGCAGAATGTGCTTTACTACGGCGGATTCGTGGAGGGATGGGCTATGTATGCGGAACTTTCCTCCTACGACTACGCGGCGGCGCTTGCCAAAGAGGCTCACCCGGAAGCCGTAAACTATTATCTGGTCTGCCGCCTGGACAGACAGATCCAGCTCTGCCTGTATGCCCTGCTGGATATCGCGATCCATTACGACGGCGCTTCCTTTGAGGACGTATACCGCATTTTCGCCTCTCTGGGGGCCTTGGATGCGGACACCGTATCCGCCGTTTATTCATACATAGCTGAAGAACCATGCAACTATCCGAAATATTATCTGGGCTATCTTGAGATTATAGAATTAAAAAAACAGGCCGCTGCTGTCTGGTACAACGACGCCAAGACTGCATCTGCCTGTAATGATCCTGCTTTTTTATATGATTTCCATCGTTTTTTGCTGGAAAACGGTCCTGCTGATTTCCGCACCTTGTCCACACTGCTGACATCCGTATACGACAGTAGCGGATACCGGACCCTGTCAACTGACCCGAAAAAAATGATTCAGCTTCGTTAAAGCTCTCTCCAAAACCAGCTGCTCTTCCTCCGTTAGTTCCGTTACCACAGCTTCTATCATCTGTTCGTGGAATCTGCGGTGATGGAGGAAGGCCCGCTTTCCTTTCTCAGATAAAGAGACCAGCACCACTCGCCGATCCTCCTCGCTTCGCACCCGGTCAACATACCCTTTCTTGACCAGACTGTTCACAGCTATTGTGAGCGTTCCCGTGGTAACCTCCAAAGCGCGCGCCACGCTGGTCATATTCCTGGTTCCATCCATGCCGATGGCTTCGATCACATGCATATCGTTAGTGGTTACATCTCTGTATTCATCGGTGCGGAGCGCGCGTTCCTCTATCACATTAACATTGCGGAACAGCTTAACCAGCACCTCATTCAGTGTTTTGTTGATGTTCATTGTT
Source organism: uncultured Lachnospiraceae bacterium (assembly GCA_910586615.1). GTDB lineage: Bacteria > Bacillota > Clostridia > Lachnospirales > Lachnospiraceae > UBA3282. The sequence continues at coordinate 39,792 of CAJUJP010000024.1, read as the reverse complement.
TCTTCCATTCTAAAGCGCCTTTCCACTGCTGCAGCGCTCCTTCACAAACCCGCATCCATACCTGACAGTGTGCGGATTACTATCAGTTTATTTTATACTTTCAACATTTTATCAAAAGATACTTTGATAGTCAAATTATTTTTCTTCTTCTCCTGTATAGGGGTATTACTGCTTATTCTTCCATCATTTCGTCAAGATATCCCCTGTCCCACAGCAAAATTTTCAGTTTCCTTGCCGCTTCCACAGCAGGCGCCGTAAAATACTGGTTTGTCATAACAGCTCCTACCATACACTCATAATAATCCCGGCCCGCATAGGTCCGCAAAACAGCATCCACTCCCACCGGCCCGTGATACCGTTTGCACTGAACGGCATAGGTCACACCGTCTTTCTCCGCCAGAATATCCACACCGAAATCTCCGCTTCCGCGGGTCACTTCCACTTCAAGAAATCCCTGTTTCTCCAACAGACCGGCACAAAAATATTCAAAATCATGGCCTTCCATCTCGTCCATGATTCCCGTCCGGCGCATCCTGCGGGCACGCCGAATCAAAAAAATAATCCCGGCCGCTGCCGCTGCTGCCAGAAGAGCCGCAGCAATCACTGCCAAAACCGCAAATACATTGCCCGCACTGCCCGTAAACTCTGTCTGCCTCAACTCTGTCTCCTTCCGCCCCGGTCATCACTCCGGTCATTTCCAGCATCCGCCGGACTCACAATCTCCACAATTATGCCGTAATCATTTTAGTATATTCTTTCATGTAATACAAGCTTCCGATCGAATAGCTTTTCGGCCGGGCGGCAGCACTGCGGCAGAAACCCGAAGTCGAAATTTATAAAATTTTTTTTATAATTTCTTTCTTTTTTCTTTCGATATTTGACACACCTCATTCACAATTACCCTGTATAGTATTACTTGTAGTTGGGGAATACATAACATAAATGATGATTCTAAACCTACACCTTATAGGAGCCGCCGGTGCTGCTTTGGTGCTGACCGGCTTCGACTAAACATAACAGATGTGTTCACCGAGGACACACTGTTGACATATATTTGAGTTTACACATTTCTATCCTTCTCACACACAAGAAACGGCACTCCATGCGGATGTGCCGTTTCTTGCATATTACGCTTCCTGTCCACTTATATGGTTAGCGTGTCAAAAGGTGCTTACGAAAGGCTGAGAGGGCAGATTAGGCAAGCGGACGCAACCGCCCTTTACTCGCCATCCAGGATCGGGACGGGCTTTTGCGGGACATGCCGCTTCACACCAGGATTCCTGCAAGCACGATGCTTGCGATTACTCCCGCCAGCGTGGCGAGCAGCGCTCCTGCCAGCGTGTATCTTGTCTTTGTCACTTTGGCCGCCAGGAAATACACCGACATGGTGTAGAAAATTGTCTCTGTACAACTCATCATGATGGACGTGGTCAATCCGATCAGCGAATCCGGCCCGTGATTTTTGAAAATATCCAGCACAAGTCCCGTCGCCGCAGAAGAAGAAAACATCTTGATTAAAATGAGCGGCACAAGTTCGGAGGAAAACCCCATCCGGGCAGTGATTCCCGCAAACAGTCCTCCCAGAAAATCCAAAAAACCCGAAGCACGCAGCACGCCCACCGCCACCATCAGCCCGATCAGCGTAGGCATGATCTGGATCACCGTATGAAATCCGTCCCTGGCACCCTTGATAAAATCCTCATACACATTGCTTCGCGCCGCAATGCCATAGGCAACAATATAGAAAATGATGACCGGAATGATAATATTGGAAATGTTGGACAGGGCTGCAACCATAGATACCGCCTTACTGAAATAAGCGCAAGGACTGCGCAGATTATTAATATAATCTATGCAGTCCTTTTCTATCATATGTCTGATTCCTGTCCCGGTCACAGCTTATACATCCGGCCTCCGGATCTGCCGCCGTCATGCAGCATCAGATATTGTTTACAATCCGCTTTCTATTCTGCATTCCCCTCCGACGCAATGTCCCGCGCCACATGTACACCGCTTGCCGATGCATGGGAAAGAGAATGGGTCACACCACTTCCGTCACCGATAATATAAAGACCTTTATATTTTGTCTCAAGATGTTCGTCAATGTCCACTTCCATATTATAGAACTTCACCTCTACGCCATAGAGCAGCGTGTCGTCATTGGCCGTACCCGGCGCAATCTTGTCAAGTGCATAGATCATCTCGATGATACCGTCCAGAATACGCTTGGGCAGTACAAGACTCAAATCTCCCGGCGTAGCCGCCAGCGTAGGCTCTACCAGCCCCTCCTCAATACGTTTGGCATTGCTCCGCCTTCCTCTCACCAGATCACCGAACCTCTGTACAATCACACCGCCGCCCAGCATGTTGGACAGCCTTGCAATACTCTCACCGTACCCGTTACTGTCCTTAAAAGGCTCCGAAAAATGCTTCGCAACCAGCAGGGCAAAATTCGTATTGTTGGTCTGCTTGTCCACACCTTCATAACTGTGACCGTTCACTGTCACGATACCGTTCGTATTTTCATTGACTACAATGCCGTGGGGGTTCATGCAGAATGTTCTCACCCTGTCTTCAAACTTCTCCGTGCGGTAGACGATCTTGCTCTCATACAGTTCATCTGTCAGATGGGAAAAGATCACCGCCGGGAGTTCCACACGCACCCCGATATCCACGCGGTTTGACTTGGTCTTAATATTCAGTTCCTCACATACCTTTTCCATCCACTTGCTGCCGCTGCGTCCCACGGATATGACACATTTTTCACAGTCATAAGAACCTTCCTCACAGACAACGCGGTAACCGTCAGCCAGCGTTTTTACCGTCTGGACCGGCGTGTCAAAATAAAAATCAACCTCTTCCTTCAGCATCCTGTAAAGATTTTCAAGAACGACATAGTTAATGTCCGTTCCCAGATGGCGCACGGAAGCATCCAGCAGATTCAGCTGGTTCTGCAGACACAATTTCTTGAACTGGCTGCCTGCAGTGGAATACAGCTTCGTCCCCGCGCCGCCATATTTCATATTGATCTTATCCACATACCGCATGAGTTCTATGGCTCTCTGTTTCCCCACATGCTCATGTAATGTGCCTCCAAAATCGTTGGTGATATTATATTTCCCGTCGGAAAAAGCACCGGCGCCGCCAAAACCGCTCATAATAGAGCAGCTCTTACAGTGCACGCAGCTTTTTACCTTATCGCCGTCGATAGGACAATGCCTTGCTTCCAGCGCATGTCCCGCTTCAAACACGGCAATTTTCAAATTACTTTCCTGCTGTATCAGTTCATAGGCGGTGAAAATACCTCCCGGCCCGGCACCGATGATGATCACATCGTATTTCATAGAAAATCCTCCCCTGATTTCGTTCCTTTTTCTTAGTTCAGATAACGCATCATCATAGTATGCGCCGGCCGCTCAATCCGCTCATTGCTGACATACCATTATATATTTCAGTGCTGATTATCGTCATCCTGTACATTGTAACATGAAATCCAGCTACTGTCATTACACTTCCGATTGAATCAAATCATCTTAAAGGCCGGTTTTACCCGATGCTGCAGCCGGCATGTCCCGGCAATGCGCGTATGATTACTGCGTAACCAGCCCTTTCTTCACCAGAAACTCCTGTGCCACTTCACGGTCCTCTCTGCCGTTCACTTCCACTTCATAATTCATCTGCTGCATCTCGTCCTCGGTGATCAGCCCGTTCATTTTCTCCAATATGCCACGCAGTTCAGGATATTTCTCAAGGGCATCCTTTCTGACCACTGTTCCGGCATCAAAAGTTTCAAAGAAAATCTGATCGTCTGTGAGAAGCACAAGATCATTTGCCGCAAGCTGGGCATCCGTGGTAAAAGCATTGATCACATCCACTTCATGATTGATCAGCGCTTCGTATTTCAGAGCAATCTCCATCTGTACGGTATCTTTAAACTGCATATCATAGGCCGCACAGAGTCTGGGATACCCGGTCTCTAACTCAATGTAATCAGGATTGCCGCCAAAGACCAGTTCTCCTGAGGCCGCCGCCAGATCAGAATAGGTGTTAAGCTCATACTGTCCGGCTGTATCCTGCCGCACTGCCAGTCCGTAAGTATTAGAAAATCCGTACAGTCCTGTCCATGTCAGCCCAAGCCCGTCATATTCCGCAATAAGCTGTTCATACAGCTTTTGATCATCTTTCTCCATCTCCTCTTTCTTCAGAACATTCAGCCATGCTGTTCTGGTATATTCCGGATAAAGATCAAAATCACCCTTAACCAGCGCCGGATGGATATTGGTCGTGCCGCCGCCCACGCCTTTTGTGATCTCCACTTCATAATCTGTCTCAGCCTCAATCAGCTGCGCAATGATTTCTGTCAGGATATACTGCTCCGTCATAGGTTTTGAAGCAATTTTGACTGGTTCTTTCTTTCCACAGGCACACAGCCCCCATACCATACAAGTTACCATTAAAAACAAGACTCTTTTTTTCATAATTTTCTCCTTTTCAGCGCTGCTTTCTGCGCATAAACAATTTCTTTTCGCTTTATCTGTTGACGATTACCCGTCATGTCTCAAATACCCGCCCCGCCGTACAGCGCATTGCCCGCAGAAATCAGCCGCCGTACAAACTCATCCCGCGGTGTGCCAAGCAGTGCCTCCTTTGTTCCCTGCTGCCAGATGACTCCCTCCTTCATGACCAGGATACGGCTTCCCAGCACAAAAGCCTCCCCGATATCATGGGTAATAAATACTACCGTAATGCCGGTCTTCTTCTGCAGCGCGGACAATTCCGCCTGCAGCGTCTTCCGGGTAATCTCATCCACCGCACCGAAGGGCTCGTCCATCAATAAAATATCCGGCTCTGCCGCCATGGCCCGCGCAATGCCTACCCTCTGCTTCTGCCCGCCGGACAACTGTCCCGGAAACCGGGATGCCAGTTCCATCGGAAGTTCTGTCAGTTCCAGCATCCTGCGGGTAAGGGATTCTTTTTCCTCTGCGGAAAGCTTTCTGTCCAGGCCGGGAACATAACATATATTGTCAGCCACCGTCATATGGGGAAAAAGCTTCGCCCCCTGTACCGCATAGCCGATCCGCCTGCGCAAAGCCACCAGATCACAATCCGCCAGCCTCCTGCCATCCACCAGCACTTCCCCCTCTGCGGGCGACACAAGCCCGTTTATCATCTTAAGAAGGGTCGTCTTGCCGCAGCCGGACGGACCGATGATTACCACAAACTCTCCTCTTTCAATGTCCAGTGATACCCGGCGCAGTACCTTGTTGTCTCCGTAAGCCGCTGAACAGTTCCGTATCTCGATCACTTTATCCAATGCCGTACCTCCTGTTCACCGCCTTCTCCGCCCGTGCCAGCAGCCAGTCACTGATCAGAGCCAGAAGCGCAATCAACACAGAGCCTGCCGCCGTCAGTGTCATATTATAAGTGGTGATTCCTCTGTAGATGGCCGCTCCCAGTCCGCCTGCTCCGATAAAAGAGGCAATACCGCCCATCGCTATGATCATCACCACCATATTCCGAAAACCGCTTATGATCACCGGAAGTGCCAGCGGAAACCTGATCCGAGAAAGCATCTGTCTCCTGTCTGTGCCCAGCCCTTGCGCCACTTCCAGGATGCTGGCATCCACATTCGTCAGACCAGTATAAGTGTTTCTGACAATGGGAAGCAGTCCATATACCGTCAGGGCAATAACTGCTGTTTTATTCCCAATGCCGGTAAAAGGGATCAGAAAGCCCAGCAGGGAAATGGACGGGATCGTATAAATCACATTGATGATCCCAAGAACAATTCCCGCAGCTTTCTTATGGCTGCTGATCAAAATCCCGATCAGGATTCCCAGCACACCTGCACAGATTACCGCTGTCAACGATATTCTGATATGTTCCACCAGACAAGTCAGAAAGAACTCCCGCCTGTCCCATAAAATCTGTATCATCCGCATCTGTATACTCCGTTTCAGTCAATGCCGGACAGGCCCGCCATCTCCTTATTCCGCCTCACTCCCTGTCATAAATCCACATCCTGGCCGTCATCCGCCGGATTATGTACTGTAACTGTCTGATACGGTATCTCGATACCGCTCTTCCTGAATTCCCCGACCAAAGCGATCCGTATATCACTACATGCCTTGAAATTATCATTCAGGTTCTCCGTCCAGACAGTCGTCTTCAGGATAACACCATTAGACGTATAAGCACTGGCTGAGACTGCATTTTCTGCCGTGTTCAAAGTCAATTCATGCTCCACACACACTCTGCGCATAATGCGGATCGCTTCCTCAATGTCCGCGTCATAAGCAATCTCTATTTCCACAAAATTACCCACATTTTCCGTATAGTTGGTGTTGATGATGACAGATGAATCCATAATCGAATTGGGTACGATACAGCTCTCCCCGTTAAACTGGCTGATCACCGTATGACGGATCATGACATCCTTCACAATTCCCTCTGCAATGACGGTTCCTCCCTGAATCACCCGGATCTTTTCGTCCACATTGTACGGCTTTGACGCGGAAATGGAAAGACCGCTGATCACATTGGCCAGCGCCTGCTGTGCCGCAAACGTGGCAATTGCAATCACAAGAGAACCGCTCTGCAGCAAAACCTTGCTGATATCCTTGGTGATCTCAAACTGCTGCGCAAGGCTGTAGATAATGATAATATCTATGATCACGTTCACAGCACTCTTGGTAAACCGCAGATGAACCGCTTTCGTCTTTCTCGCCAGAAATCTGAAAAGCAGATTGACCGCATAATTCAAAGCCAAAGCGACTGCAACAAATATTGCTATTTTCATCAAAGTCCCCATGCTATATCATCTCTTTCTCAAATCTATTTTATGCTTACGCGGCTTCCATTATTTATTATACAGCATTTGACATATTTTTACAGAAAAAAGTAAATCCGCTCCACAAAACCGGCAAAATGAACAACACAGACAAATCCCCTTTGCAGGCTCTGTTTCGTAATGCCGAAATCCGGAGCATTTTTCTGTACAAAAAAACGAGCATAGCTCGTTTACGAGATTCGCTTCGCGAACTCGAATAAGTGCAGAAGTTTCCTATACCATAAAAAAAGTAATTTGCTTCGCAAATAACTTTGCGAGATTCGCTTCGCTGACTCAAATAAGTGCAGAAGTTTCCTATACCACAAAAAGACAGGCAAAAGCACAATCGCTCTTGCCTGTCCCGTTATCACGTATCATTTATCTCTTTACAGTCCTGTGTCCACCCGCCTGCCGGTCCGCCTACTTAATATTCAGCTTCGCAAACAGATCACCCAGACTTGTTCCCACGCTCTCTCCGGATCCATACTGCTTCACGTCGATATCTTCCATCTCCTCGGCCTGCTGTTCCTCTAACGCCTTCATACTCAGTGAGATCTTTCCGTTGTTGGTATTCAGAACCTTTACCTTAACCTTATCGCCGACTTTAAGTACCTCGGAAGGCTTCTTGATCCTTCTCTGGCAGATCTGCGAAATGTGTACCAGTCCGCTTAAGCCATCTTTCAAATCCACGAATGCACCGTAAGGCTGCAGGCTTTCCACCGTTCCCTCTAACACCGTGCCCGGAACGATCATTGCTACCCTGTGGTCATGCTCTTCCTTCGCTTTTTCCCGAAGAATCTCCCGCGCTGAGAGAACCAGCTTTTCCTTCGCCTGATCAACGGTTATGACTCTTACTTCCAGTTCTTTCCCTTTATAGTCTTCCAGATTCTCCACATAAGAAATATCAAGGTGGGACGCCGGTATAAATCCTCTGATTCCTTCCAGATATGCCACAACGCCGGCATTTACAACCTCACTCACTTTAACGCTGATATTTTTCTTCTCTTCCATGTAGCCTGCAAGTACATCCCATGCAAGCACGGAATTTGCTTCCTTCCGGGATAAGAGAATATTCCCCTGTCCGTCATCCGTCTTCACTACCGTGGCCTCGATCACATCCCCCTCATGCACGTCCGACATCAGAGAAAAATTCGGGTCGTTGCTCATGTCTTCCGCCTTGATGATCCCCTGTGTGTAATACCTCAGGTCTAAGGTCACTTCCTCCTCATTCACATCGATCACAGTCCCCTTGATCACATCTCCTTCATTGATCTTACGAAAAGATGCTTCCAGTTCCTGCTCATAATCTTTCATTGTTTCTTCCATAGTCGTTATCTCCATACTTTTTATTTTTGTAAATCCCGGCTGCCCTCTGTGTCTGTCTTTTCTTTCATTAGTATACTTCAAAAACCATTTTCCCTCAATACCCTTTCAAAATATCCTGTCCTTTCAAAATTTTCGTATGCGGAAAAATCAGCAGAACTTTTAACGTTTCATCAAATATCCGGCAGCCGCTCAGGCTGACATCATCTATATATTATAAAATTTTAGAAAAAACGACACCTTTTGTCATTTATTGACATATCTTATTAATAAATAAATTGTGAAATCCATCGTTTTCACGAACCTTAGTGATGGGATATTCTCCCTCTCTTGTAAAGGAGCAGCATGTCTAAAGAAGCAGAATGGAACAATCATTTTAACATCGGCGTTGATTCCATCGACAATGCACACCGGAAGCTCTTTTCCATCGTACGTAAACTGATTCACCTTAGTAAAGATGAAAACAACGGACGGTGGGCATGTATCGAAGGTATCAAATACTTTAAAAACTATGCCATAGACCATTTTACAGACGAGGAAGCCTATATGCAGTCGATCGGCTACAAAGGCTATGAAATACACAAGCGCCTGCATGATGATATGCGGTACAAAACCCTTCCCGCACTCGAAAAAGACCTGACGGAATCAAATTATTCACAGGAATCTATTCATCACTTTCTCGGTATTTGTCTCGGATGGCTCACCGCTCATATCATGATTGAAGACCGCGCCATTACCGGCAGAATTTCAAATAAATGGAAAAAGGACAATGCAGGTGCAGACCTTGATGCTCTCGAAGATGCACTGGCTTCGACTATCAGAGAAATTTTCAGGTTACAGACAGAAATCGTCAGCGAACATTACAGCGGTGACGACTTCGGAAACAGTCTGATCATCCGGCTGACATATCGCGCAAAAGGCGGCCTGCCGGTACAGATTTTTATGGTTATGGAAGAGAGTCTGGTACTGCAGACTGTAAGTGCCATGCTGAATATGCCGTTAACAAAGATGGATAAACTTGTCATGAATGCAGGCAAAGAGCTTTCGCTTAGGATCGCCGAACAGCTTGGCATATATTGTCATCTGTCTTCACAGTACCGGCTCGAAAACAGTCATTTCATAACAGAAGAACAATTCAGAAAGACTTTTTATCTTGAGATCTTTGATTACAGTTTATTGCTAAATACAGGACATGGATATTTTGCTTTTTGTGCAAAATGCGGGTAAAAAACCGGGTAAAGTCCGTTTGCGAAATACGCTTCACGAACCCGAATAAGCGGAGAAATTTCCTTGCCGTGCGCATCCGGATACATGCAGCGTTACTGTTTATCACGATTTCCGGATCTGAAAAGTATCCTCAAGCAGCAGCCAGTTCGGACGGAAAAACCGCATGATCTGCCAGTAGCCCATCCCCCGCAGGCCATAGGCCGGCAAAAGAGAAAATTTTTCCCGATAGCTTCTCACGTCCTCGAACCATACCTCATGAAGCTGCCCGTCCTTTTCATACCGGAAGAAGGGCGACATGGCCACCTCATCAAACTGTATGGGAACGCCGGCCTCTACAGCAATGCGAACAGCCTCCAGATTGCTGACTGTGGTGGCCCGGGAAGATCCTTGTACAAAGGGCAGCGTCCAGTCGTAGCCGTAATTGGGAATTCCCAGATCAATTTTGGAAGGCGTGATGCGGGTGACAGCATATTCCACCACCTGCCGGACTTTATCCAGAGGCGCAACGGCCATCGGCGGGCCGTAGGTGTAGCCCCATTCATACGTCATAAGCAGAACACTGTCGGCCGCCTCTCCCAGAAGGCCGTAATCCTTTCCCTCATAAAGAAGTCCGGCCTGGGTATCAGAGGTTTTAGGCGCCAGCGCCACCGATACATGATACCCGTATGGAGCAAGAAAATTCCTGACCTCTGCCACAAAATCGGCAAAAGGAATACGATCCTCAGGGCGGATATACTCAAAGTCAATATCCACACCCTGAAAATTTTTTGCCTGGACTGTGGCCAGCAGGTTGTTAAGCAGATTATCCCTGGCTTCCTGATCATTGACCACAGCAGTGATCAGCGCGTTGTTGAAGTTTCCGTCAGGACCGAGCGGCGTCAGGGTCAGCACCGGCCGTACACCCGACCTGAGCGCGGCGTCGATCATAAAGGAATCGTCCAGCGCTGGCGGGACCAGATCCCCGGCCGTTGTAAAACCATAAGAAAAAACAGACAGCGAAGACAGATAAGGAAGCGTATCGTCCAGCACTTCCTGTTGAATAAAAGGATAAGCATAACCGTTTACCCAGGCCGCATATACGGGGTCGGAAGACTCCCCGGAAGACAAGAAAAGCGCCTGCCCCAAAGCCAGAGGATAGGGATAGACAAGTTGATTGTTATAAATAACGGAAGACACCGGTATGCCGTGACTTTCAGCGATGGAATCCACAGTATCTCCTGATTTTACCACATAAATTTCCATAGATCATTCTCATTCCCATAGAATCTTCCTTTATTCTATGCGAAAACCGGCGTATATGCCCCTCGCAGCAGCCCGCAAAGATCCGAAGCAGCACCGGCCTGCAATCGACCACTGAAACAACGAACCCGAAACGGCAAACTCCAATTTGCTGCCTGTGAAAATAAATTTTTCTGACATTTTTCCTGATGTATACAACATCAGCGTTGTCTTTTATGATAAAATAATTATTTATAATTAACGACGTTTAAAATTTCACTACACAAACTATCCATCCCAAAGAAAAGAGGAAGCTATTGTGCTGAATAAACAAATCATTCAGGAGCTTGCCGGCACCACGATTTATAACCGCGGACTCGAACTGTTCCGCCAGAATCATGTACTGACTTTCGAATCTTCCGAAGAGGCCGAAGATATTTTCATAAACGCCGTGGTACAGGGAAGCGGAAGAAAAAAATACAGGGTAGAACTTACCTACAATACGTTCTATGAAGAACTGTCTGAGTGCTACTGTGACTGCCCCGCATTCTACAGTTATGACGGTATCTGCAAGCATTGCACCGCCGTGCTTCTGGCATGTGAAAGCCGTCTGGATATGCAGCCGACGATTTTTGACTACATAGAAGAACCGAACCATCCTGGCCGAAGACGCAGACTTTCTGACTACATCGGTCCTGAAAGCGGGCGCTTTCTCCCCGGAACCCGCTCCAAAGAGACGACTCCGGTCATTAAAGATCTGCTCAGACACCAGAGAATAAAATCAACCCTTCCCTTCATGCCGGATACCCCCTATGAAAAGGTAATTCTGGAACCTCATTTTAAATGTAATGGAAGCAGTGTTTCAGTAGAATTTAAAATCGGCATGGATACCAAATACGTTCTTAAGAATGTGTTTGAGTTTGCCCGGAATCTGGAATTATGCGCAGCCCATTCCTATGGCAAGAAACTGAGCTTCCTTCACGTCCTGAATGCCTTTGAACCGCTTTCACAAAAAACAGCAGCCTTTATCCTTAACTGGGTAAAGGAAAACAAAGAACGTTATCTTGAATTCAATTACTACTCTTACGAGACATCCTATGCCAAACTGCGCCGGATGCCGCTTGGCGGAGCCGATTTCGAAGAGCTTCTTGCAATTTCAGGAGACCGCCCTCTCCTGATCGATCTGAACGATTCCGGTGAAAAAACCTGGTACCGGACAGACCGTAAACTGACCCGCCGGATGAAGATCACCGGCACAAAAAATGGCGTTGAAGTGGAATCCGAACCGTTTACATCATTTTGTGCCGCCCACAGTGTCTTCACTTTTCAGGACGGACTCATTTATGAGGAAAGTACCGATGAGCTTGCACCCATCCGTGACTTTTTATCCTGCCTGCCCGAACTGCCCGGAACGTCATTCTACGTTGACAAAAGCGACATTTCCCTTTTCTGCCGGGAATTGCTTCCTCTTTTGGAGAAACATTATGCGTGTGAGCGAGTAGATTTCCGGGAAGCCGATTATGGTGTCGAACCTGCCTCCTTCGAAATCTATCTGGACGCGCCCCAAAAAGATTTCATCACCTGCAAAGTGTACGCCGTCTATGGCGAGAAAAAGTTCGAAGTCTACAAAAAAGAGGAAGAACGCACAGGCCGGGACGCTGTCAGGGAAATACAGATCGGCAACATTGCCGCCTCTTACTGCAATGCCTATGATGAAAACGAACACGCCATGGTCATTGCCGGCGACGAAGATAAAATCTATGAACTGCTTACACTGGGAATCCCGCGCTTACAGACATTGGCGGACGTATACGTCTCCGATTCCCTGAAAAAAATTCGCGTAGTGTCCGGCGGCAAAGTGGAAGTAGGCGTATCCCTATCGGAGGATCTGCTGGAACTGACCATGCACACCGATGAGTTATCCAGAGAGGAATTAATCGAAATCCTGTCAAAATATGACAGAAAGAAAAAATATTTCCGCCTGAAAAACGGAAGCTTTATCCACACAGAAGATACGGGACTTCAGACCCTTCTTACCCTCAGAAACGATCTGAATCTGACCGATACACAGCTGCGAAAAGAAGTTCTTGCACTGCCCAGATACCGGGCCCTTTATCTGGATCAAAAGTTACAGGAATCACAAGATGTATCTTTTTTCAGCAATACCGCCTTTCGGGAACTGATCAGAAATATGAAGACCACCGATGAGAATCATTTTGAGACCCCCGCAAGTCTGGAATCCACCATGCGTCCTTATCAGACTGCCGGCTTTGCATGGCTCAAGACACTGTACCACAATGGCTTTGGCGGCATACTGGCCGACGATATGGGACTGGGCAAGACACTGCAGACCATTGCCTTCCTGTTGTCGGAATATCTGGAAGCAAAGTTCACGGACAACCGTCGTGTTTTAATTGTCACGCCGGCTTCCCTTGTTTTTAACTGGCAGAATGAATTCTCCCTCTTTGCTCCCGGCCTTCCCGTCAAAATGGTGACCGGAAACGCCGACGAGCGCCGGGAAATCATATGCAGCGCACAAAGCCGGGATATTCTGATCACTTCCTATGAATTGTTGAAAAGAGATCTGGAAGCTTATGAAGGCATTCCCTTTTTCTGTCAGATCATAGATGAAGCACAATATATCAAAAACCATAATACCCAGGCGGCGAAAGCAGTCAAATCAATAAAATCCGAATGTCGCTTTGCTCTCACCGGCACTCCCATTGAAAACAGGCTCAGTGAACTTTGGAGTATTTTTGACTATCTCATGCCGGGGCTTTTGTACGGATACCAGCGCTTCCGGTCGGAAATTGAAATACCCGCTGTGCAGAATCAGGATGAAGCCGCCATGGACAGGCTTCATAAAATGGTCAGACCGTTTATCCTGCGGCGGCTGAAAAAAGACGTCCTCACCGATCTGCCGGACAAACTGGAAAAATGCATGTATGCCAATATGGAAGGGGAACAGCAGAAACTCTATTATGCCCACGTTCAGAGAATCCGCATGATGCTGGACAAGCAGACAGAAGAAGAATTTAAGACCGGTAAGATACAGATTCTTTCTGAGCTTACCAAGCTGAGGCAGCTCTGCTGTGATCCCGCGCTCATTTATGAAAAATACGAGAATCCCTCCGCCAAATCCGCCCTGTGTATCGACCTGATTAAAAACGCTGTGGCCGGCGGCCACAAGGTGCTTCTGTTCTCACAGTTCACCTCCATGCTTGAAAATCTGCAGGTAAAGCTGAAAGAAGAGGGGATTTCCTATTATGTTCTCACCGGTTCCACTCCCAAAGAACAACGCCTGAAGCTGGTGGAGAATTTTAACTCAGATGATACCAGCCTGTTCTGCATCTCTCTGAAAGCTGGCGGAACCGGACTCAATCTGACGTCTGCAGACATCGTCATTCATTTTGACCCCTGGTGGAATCTGGCGGTACAGAACCAGGCCACCGACAGGGCACACCGGATCGGACAAAAGAACGTTGTGAATGTCTACAAGCTGATCATGAAGGATACGATAGAAGAAAATATCATGAAACTGCAGGAACGTAAAAAAGAGCTGGCGGAACAGGTGCTTTCCGGCGAAGATCTGGGAACCGGAAGCTTCACAAAAGAGGAACTGCTGGAACTGCTGGCACAGTGAGACTTTATTTGCCCATTGTGTTACCCGTTCCCCTCCTCACCGGTAAGCATTCACATACGCCCTAATATGCTTTTTACCTCCGGAAGATACATTCTTCCGAACATATTGAGGTGATTTAAAAGATGATACAGATTATATACATCCCGCCGGCGTTCATATCCCGGCTGTACGGGCGCCGCTTTTTTATATGCATCATAAAAGAGCGGCGGAAATCCCCCGAAAAGTTCTGTCATCGCAAGATCCGCTTCAGCATGTCCCACATAAACCGCCGGATCGATCAGCCATGCTCTGCCGTCCTTCCCCGTAATCACATTTCCTGCCCACAAATCACCATGCAGCAGCGACGGACATTCAGGCTCCACAAGCATCTCATCCATATGATCGAGAAACCGGCCTATTCTCTTCCGGTCTTCTTTGTCAAAATACCGGGCTGCATCCTGAAACTGAGGCTCAAGACGACATTCCCGGAAAAAACCGATCCATCTGTCATATCCCCTGTTGATTTGTCTGCGTCTGCCAATATAGTTGTCACAGTAAAAACCATATTTTCCCTTTGCGACCAGCCCGGTTGTGGGCGCCCGATGCATCCTTGCCAGTTGGCCGGCAAAATCCTCCCAATAATTTCTGCTGTGGCTTTTGCCTGAAACAAACTCCAACAGCAAAAAGGAATATCCGCCCTTTCCCCCGTCGGTTCCAATCCCAAGAACAGACGGCGTACCAATTTCTTTTGTTCCGGCAATGGCATCCAGTCCGGCTGCTTCCGCCATGAAAAAAGAAAGATTCTCTTTTGCATTGGCTTTCATAAAAATACGCCTGCCGCCTGTCAACGTCAGTTCGAATGCTTCATTAATATCTCCGCCGGATATCCTTCCGGTTTTTTCAATTTCTGTTTCTTCTCCAAAAAGCGAATGTATGGCGCTTTCCAGGGAAGTAAACTGCAGTGATGTCGCCATATTTTTCCTCTGCTACTATCAGATTGAGAAGCTCTTCACTTCCTTCTGCGTTAGCCTAACCATCTTTTCATTCTTTGCATATCTTGAAATCTCAAGTAAATTTACATGACAGGTTGGTGCGTCAATATATGGAACAGACTGATCATAAAGCATCGCAAGTTTCACAATTACCTAACAGTTATTATTTTTTTCTCTTAAATAACGATTTAAATTTCCAATATTATAAAGCGGAAAATTTGTGACCCAATCCTGCTCCCGAAACCCGGACATTGATACCCTTACAGCATCTCTTACTCCATATTTCTGTACAAAAATCTTTAAGCTTTTCGCCTGCAGGTTTTCTTCTGCCTTTACTTCCAGCGGAACAATACAATCATCTGTTTGAATCAAAAAATCCAACTCCGAAGTAGCATTCTCCGCCGACCAGTAAAATATATCATTTTCCGAATTGACAATTAACTGCTGTAAAACATACTGTTCCGTCAAAGACCCTTTAAACTCTTCAAACAGCCTGTTACCTTCCAAAATTGTTCTTGCATTCAAACGGCACATGGCACCCAGCAAACCAACATCCGCAACAAACAACTTGAATGCCGAATCATGTTAACGGCTATCAGCTGCAGCGACGAAATATGTTTCCTGACTGTTTCCGTCTGGCACCGCCTGTCTCGAAATATGCCGGCGTCCCTCTCTCATCCTCCAGCTTCGCCAGTTCCTCCATCGCCTTGTGTCAAGTTAGTGACACGAACTTTTTGAAAAAACTTACTCTTTAATATTATTATCGTCCATCAGGATT
The DNA here is from genome assembly GCA_910586615.1 of uncultured Lachnospiraceae bacterium. Lineage (GTDB taxonomy): Bacteria > Bacillota > Clostridia > Lachnospirales > Lachnospiraceae > UBA3282. Next base: position 23,803 of record CAJUJP010000024.1, on the reverse strand, counting down.
TGTTTTGCTTTTTCTTCCAGCCTGTTTTGCCGCTTTAGCAGCCATTCTTACTGTTTTTAAGTAAGCATCTTCAACTGGTGAAATCGTAGCTACCTGATATTTTTGATATTCTTCCCTTGCTTTTTTTACTGCCTGAGAATGGCTTACTTTGCCACCATGACTGAGTATTTTTCTGTTCCCTGACGATAATACTGCATCAAGCTGTTCAACATAATCATTCATGTACATTGAGCGATGTTCAATCGCATTAATTTCCGCCAAATCAAAATAGCCAGATACCAAATTATTTAGTATCTTTAATTCATCTTCGTTTAAATAATTCTTTGCAATTCCAATATCTTTAAGAGCAGGTAACTCTCCTGAAAAGGATGTCAATCCCATAAAAGGTTTTTGGGCATCAGCACGTTCAAATACTATTTCTGCCGCAGTATGTCCATGTGCCGCAAAATGAAGCTTATTTTGCACTATCTTAAAAAAGCGAATCGACTCTTCACTATGGGGATCATAATCTACACTTGTGGCATATAAATCTAAAACTTGACGATAAAGCACTTTTTCCGAAGAACGAATATCACGAATACGGTCTAAAAGTTCTTTCCAATAGTTCCCGCCACCATTGCCTTTAAGGCGTTCATCATCCATCGTAAAGCCTTTTATCATGTATTCTTTTAAACGTTCTGTTGCCCATTTCCTGAATCTCGTTGCTATAAGAGACTTTATTCTATATCCAAGGGATATAATCATATCCAGATTATAATATGGTATTTCTCTTGTAACCTGCCTCGTCCCCTCCTGTCGAACCTGTCGGAAATTCCGACAGGTTGAGACTTCGTCTAATTCTCCTTCTGCAAAAATATGTTTTATGTGTTCTACAACATTTGTTCGCGATGTTTGAAATAGTTCAGCCATTTGTTGTTGGGAAAGCCAAACCGTTTCATCTTGTACAGTTACTTCGACATTAGTTAATCCGTCTTCCGATTGATAAATTAAAATTTCACCTTTGTTTTCATCCACAGATTTATCTCTCCCTGTCTGCTTTATCTTCTTCAAAACCCATAATATAACTCTGCCATAACAATTTTATTATTTATAATCTTTTTGAGTTCATCGTCCTCTGTCAAGAGACACCCTTGAATCAGTTTATCACTGGCACCTGTTATTTTTTTAATAACAGAATCACTTAACCCAGCCTTGAGAAGTTGTCCTATTCCATACTTGACAATGCTGGTAACACTTGTAACTTCTATCAGAGTCCCTAAATAGTCTGGAATACCAGAAGAAGACGTTATCTCCCCCCACGGTTCTCCATTCCCGTCCGTAAAAAGCAAGTCCTCATTACTCTTTACTTTATTCTGAAAAACAAATTTCTGCACTTGCTGTAACTGCCTTGACAATTTAGGCGGCAAACGAAGTTCAAAACCATTTACTGTAATAAAACCATAATATTCATCGAAATTCTCCCATTTGATTTTTCTCAATTCACGATATGTGATCCCATAAAGCATCATCATCTTTATTCCGATAGCCGCCATTGCCTTCTTAAGATCCGTAGCCCCTCCCCATTCCGTATCTTCAAGCTGTTCATTTGACCATGCCAAAAGTTCTTCTGCTTGCATAAACGTCAACGGTTCCTGCTCAACTATACCGGCAAGCAAATCACATTTCTCAATATATGCCATCATTCGTTTCATATATGAGTTTTCCCGCAGGCGGTTGAACGAAATTGCATCATATAATTCAGGGTTTGCAATATCTGTAGTCTTTCGGATGTAGTTAAAAAACAATCCTACCACGGTGGCATACCGTTTAGCCTTTGTCTTGCTCTTATATCGCTGTATATCTTCCACATTATAAATCAGGCTCTGTAATATAAATTCAACATCTATACCTTTAAGTAAAATACGGAGAGGTTCTCCCGACAAAGAATTTCCCCAATGTATTTCCAGATATTCGGTAAAATTCATTACATCACTTTTATAATCTGGATATTCTGTTATAAAGTCATCAATAATTTTTTGGTAATTCATGCAATTAGTCCCTTCCAATATTTTATACTATTATATATTTTTAATTTTTATATGTCAATTGCAATACATAATCCAATAATATTATAATTTTATATATTCCATACCTTGTTTTTCTCATATATTTTCTTATATATATCCGATAAAACATTGGATTATAACTAATAAATAAAGCGGAAAGTCCTCACGCTCTCCGCCTTCTATCCTTCACCTTACAATACACCACCGCCGTCAGCGTACTCACAAACGTCGCCACAATCGCCGGGCCGATAATCCCCGCCGGATTCACACTCCCATACTGCTGCCGGTAAGCGATCATATTCACCGGAATCAACTGCAAAGAAGATATATTCAAAATCAAAAACGTACACATCTCATTGCTTGCGATGCGTTCCCGCTTTCCCTTCCTTCCATCCGCAACTCCCGATACGTCCGTCATACTTCCTCTGCCTTTACCAACAGCGCCTTCCACTGCCTCCCAACTGCGTTTGCCATTTCCGCCTTCCTGCACATACCCCGGCGTCCCTCTCTCCTCCTCCAGCTTCGCCAGCTCCTCCATAGCCTTTAAGCCCGCCGGCGTACACGCCCAGCCTAGCCCCAGCACATTGGCGATCAGATTCGTAGAAATATACTCCCTTGCCGGATGTCCCTTCGGAATCCGCGGAAACAAAAAACTGATAAACGGCTGTATTCCCCGCGTCAGCTTTGCGATTAACCCTGACTTCTGCGCGATCTCCATAAGCCCGACCCAGAGTGCCATGACACCGATCATCGTAATGCACAGCGAAACCGCATCACCTGCAGAATCCAGCGCCGCATTGGTAACATCCGCCATTCTCCCCGTGACAGCCCCGTATATGACTCCCACCAAAATCATAAAAGCCCAAATATAATTTAACATAGCCAAATAAAAGCCGCTGTAAAATAACTTTTGCGTTTATTTTACCAACGGCTCTCATCCTCAACTTTTCTTATTGCTATCATATGTACCTGTCTTAAAACTTATGCCTCGGTTTCCCCGGCAGTTTTCACTTCTCCACGCATCCGTAAAACGAACATTTTGTATTTTATAAATACCACAGGAAATGCCGCTCCGTCCACTGCTACCACTCAACCACTGCCGAAGCCCATGTCAATCCGCCGCCGAACCCGGACAAGGCGATTTTCATTCCCGGTTTCAACATTCCTTTGCGGTTCATCTCATCCAGCAGGATCGGCACACTGGCCGCCGATATATTTCCGCAGTGATCCAGACTGATGGGAAACTTGTCCTCAGACACTTTCAACCGTTTGGCAACCGACTGAATGATCCTGATGTTTGCCTGATGCAGTGCAAAATAATCAATGTCCTCCACCGTGAGTCCGGCTGCCTCTATGACCTTATGCAAAGATGCCGGCACTGCGGTCACCGCAAATTTATACACTTCCTGCCCGTCCATATGTACATATTCCAGTTCCCTGGATGTTTTTACCAGCGGATTATTGTTGGTACGGTTGGTGCAGGCCAGCACGCCGCCTTTCGTGCCGTCCGATCCCTGGTCAAACGACAGAAGTCCGCTGATGGACTCCGCACGTACTACCGCCGCGCCTGCCCCGTCCCCGAAAAGGACGCAGGTGCTCCGGTCATCCCAGTCCATAATCTTGGAAAGGGTTTCCGCTCCCAGAATAAGCGCTGTACGGTAAATACCCGCCTGCAGATATACATGGGCTATATTCAGTGCAAACATAAAGCCGGAACAGGCCGCATTGACATCAAAAGCAACGGCTCTGTCAGCCCCGACAGCCGCCTGCACTTCACAGGCACAGGCCGGCGTAACATGATCGGCAGATACTGTGCCCACAATGATCAAATCTATTTCATCTGCTGTCACACCTGCATTTTCCATGGCTCGCTTTGCCGCCTCCACAGACATGCTTGCGGTAGTCTCTTCTTTTGCCAAATGTCGTTCCCTGATACCGGTACGGCTGCTGATCCATTCGTCGGAGGTATCCATGATCCTGGACAGATCATCATTTGTCACCACCGTTTTCGGCAGACAGCTTCCCGTTCCTATGATTTTTGTTCCCATCTTCTCCCTCATTTCGAAAAAACAGCAGTCTGATATGCCATGACGCTTTCCTTCGGCCTTCACGCCTGACCAATGACCGGCATCCACATGTATGCTGTCTCTTCCATCATTTTTTATCTTAGCAGCAGTCTCATCGTCATATTGATCTATGGAGCATCATCCAAAGTCCTCTGTCATGCCGGACTACCATCTCACCGAGACTCTGCTTCCGGCCGAAATTCATCCATAATATCTTTTACATGCTCTAATTTTTCAGCACGGTAAGCATTGGCACCGCAGAATAAAAGTGCCTCATCAAGTTTCCCCTTTACCGCATTGATGAGCGCATCCGTAATGCAGTAAGGTGTTTCTGCCGGTTTACAGGTGCTGACGCACATATGGCACTTTCCGTGGGGGATCTGCCCTTCTTTTGCCTTTTTCATAAAAGGGTTCAAAATCGCTCTTCCAGGCATCCCAACCGGGCTCTGAACGATGACAATGTCTTCTTTTTCCGCGTCTATATAGCTCTGTTTATAGGCATCATCCGCATCGCATTCATAAGTGGTCACAAACCGGGTCGCCATCTGCACACCGGAAGCGCCCATTTCCACATAGTGCTCCATATCTTCTCTGGTATACACGCCGCCCGCCATGATAACCGGAATCTCCGTCTCATGTTCTGACGCAGTCTCGTTGACCTGATCGATGATCGCCTTAACCTCATCGTCATAGTGCAGTGCCTCGATATTTTCCAGCTGCTCCCTGTGAAAGCCTAAATGTCCGCCCGCCAGCGGCCCTTCAATAACTACGGCATCCGGCAGTCTGTTATATTTTTTCCACCAATAGCGCATGATAACCTGCGCAGACTTGACGCTGGAAACAATAGGTGCAAGCTTTGTTTTCGCCGCACCCGCCAGTTTCGGCAGTTCCATAGGCAGTCCCGCACCGGATATGATCAAATCGATTCCGGCCTCCACAGCCGCCTTCACGTAATCCTCATATTTCCTTGTGGCAACCATAATGTTAACGCCCAGAATTCCTTCTTTGGCGATTTGGCGTGCCTTCTGGATCTCAACCTTGACCGCGCGCAGATTTGCCCCGACAGGATCGTTGTCGAAATCCGCTTCTCTGTACCCGATCTGTGCCGTGGAAATCACCCCGATCCCGCCTTCAGCCGCCACTGCCCCGGCCAGGGAAGAGAGGCTCACGCCCACACCCATGCCGCCCTGTATCACCGGCACCTTCGCGATCAGATCACCTATTACCAGAGGTTTTACTATTGCCATTTATTTTCTCCCTTTACCTTTTCAGGCATATATAATGCCTGCCGCCGATTCACCCTTAATTCCCGCAATAGACACCTGCACAAAATCACGGTGTAAATTTACATTATTATTTTATCCTGATTACGTATTTACGCCTCGCCAATGGCAAAGGTAAGCTCCGCCTGAGTCACCAGCCTGCCATCCACGTAGGCTTTCGCCGCACCCACACCGATAGGCCCTTTGATCTTGATGATCTCGGTTTCCAGCGTCAGTACATCGCCGGGTACCACTTTCCCCTTAAATTTCGCGTTATTGATAGCCGCAAAGTAAGCTGTCTTACCTTTAAATTCCGGCTGGCTCAAAATGGCCACCGCACCGGTCTGGGCAAGCGCTTCTACGATCAGTACCCCCGGCATTACCGGTTCCTGCGGAAAATGTCCTGCAAAAAAAGGCTCGTTGTAGGAAACACATTTTTTTGCTACGACTCTTTTTCCTGCTTCCAATTCCTCAACGGTATCAATCAGCATAAAAGGCTGTCTGTGAGGAATGATCTCCATAATTTCTTTTGCTGTCATAAGTGACATATCTGTATTTCCTCCTGTGGGTTGTTTCGTGACAGTGAAGCCGGTTCCAATCTTGTGCTTTACGGCAGCTTCCTGAATTTATTCATGATATTTCTTCACCAGCAGGCTGGCATTATGCCCGCCAAATCCGAGCGAGTTCGACAGCGCATACTCAAAGTCTTCCTCATACGCCTCTTTACAGTAATTCAGGTCACACTCCTCATCAGGCACCTGATATCCTACTGTCCGGTGGATATAGCCTTCTTCCAGTTCTTTGACACATGCCACGAATTCAATGGCTCCCGCCGCACCCAGAAGATGCCCCACCATAGATTTGGTGGAATTGATCTTAAGCGCTCCGGCATGTTCGCCAAACAGCAGCTTGATGGCTCTTGTCTCAAAAAGATCATTGTGATGGGTTGCCGTACCATGGGCATTAATGTATGTCACATCTTCCTTTTTGATTCCCGCATCTGCAATCGCATACTCCATAGCCTTGGCCGCACCTGCCCCGTCTTCCGCCGGAGAGGTAATATGATAAGCGTCGGAACTGCAGCCGTATCCCGCTACTTCTGCATAGATTTTCGCCCCTCTTGCCTTTGCGTGCTCCAATTCTTCCAGCACCACCACTGCCGCGCCCTCGCCCATAACAAAGCCGCTTCTTTCCTTATCAAACGGGATGGAACATCTGGCGGGATCCTCGCTGGTAGACAATGCCGTCAAAGCAGAAAAACCACCGATACCGATAGGACATATGCTGCCCTCCGTACCTCCTGCCACCATCACCTCCGCATCACCGTACTGAATAGCCCGGAATGCCTCGCCAATGGAGTTTGTACCCGTAGCACAGGCCGTTACCACATTAATGCTTTTTCCTTTCAGTCCAAACTGGATGGATACATTTCCTGCGGCCATATTGGAAATTGTAAGAGGTACGAACAATGGCTCAACACGGGAAGGGCCTTTTTCCACCAGTCTGGTGTGGGAACGCTCCATGGCCTGCAGGGAACCTGTGCCGGAACCTACTGCTACACCTACCCGGTAAGGATCTTCTTTCTCCATATCCAGGCCGGAATCTTCCAGCGCCTCCTTAGAGGCCGCCACCGCATACTGGGAAAAAAGTTCCATCCTCTTAGCCGCTTTGAAATCCATATAATTCTTGCCCTCAAATCCTTTGACTTCGGCGGCAAGCTTACACTTAAAATCCGTGGTGTCAAATCTGGTGATCCGGTCGAAGCCGGTCTTTCCCGCCTTCACGCCCTCCCAGAACTCATCTACACTCAATCCGATGGGTGTGATGGCACCCATGCCTGTCACTACTACTCGTCTGCTCATTTTGATGCTCCTCTCTGTTTTCGCACTATAAAAATGCAATCCGACTATTTCTTATATCCTTATCTTCTGCCGGCAATACTCTATGCCCCGGACGCCGCAGAAATCACTGGCGCTATGCACGCCAGCCGATTTGACAAATCCTTTTCTGCCTTGTCTTTGCATCTATCAGATCGCCATGCCACCATCCACAGAAATCACCTGTCCCGTAATATAGGATGCCTTGTCGCTGGCCAGAAACGCCACCGTCTCCGCAATATCCCTGGGTGTACCCACACGCTTTAACGGAATCTGTGCCAGAGTCGCCTCTTTGGCCGAATCTGTCATGGCGTGTGTCATGTCCGTATCAATATAACCGGGCGCCACCGCATTCACCGTAATATTTCTACTGGCCAGTTCTCTGGCCATAGACTTGGTCAGGCCGATCACGCCAGCCTTGGAAGCAGCATAGTTGGCCTGTCCTGCATTGCCCAGCACACCTGAAACAGAAGACAGATTAATGATTCTGCCGGATTTCTGCTTAATCAAAGGCCGGTACAAATGCTTCATCGTATTAAATGTGCCCTTCAGATTGGTATCAATCACAGCGTCAAAATCTTCCTCCGACATCTTAATCATCAGATTGTCTTTTGTGATACCTGCATTGTTCACCAGAATATCAATATGTCCGAAAGCCGCCAGCATATCCGTGATCATCCTGCCGCACGCCTCATAGTCTGCCACACTGCACTGCACTGCCTCGGCTATTCTGCCCATGGCACGAATTTCCGCTGTCACTTCCTCGGCTTTTTCCTTAGAACCATTATAATTCACGATCACGTCTGCCCCATACTGTGCCAGGGTCAATGCGATCTCCCGTCCGATTCCGCGTCCCGCGCCCGTTACAAGCGCCACCTTTCCTGTTAACATAGCTGCCTCCAATCATTGTCTGTCATGTCGACCAGAATTTTATAATAATCTATTGTCACTTTTGAAACCATTCACTGCCACCTGTACAGGCCCGCCCGGCATGGTATTCACAACACCTTCGTCCTACAACAGTACATTCAGTTTTTCCAGATCTTCCACCTTTTCCACGTTGTAAACTTTCATCTCTTTATTGATCTTGCGCATGAAACCGGAAAGAGTTTTGCCGGGTCCTATCTCCACAAAAGTATCCACGCCGTCTGCGATCATACGCTCCACCGTCTGCTGCCATTTCACAGAAGATGACACCTGCTTCTCCAAAAGGGACTTTACCTGGGTCTGATCGGTCACATAATCCGCCGTTACATTTGCAAGATATGGAATCTGAATCTCATGAATCTCCACATCCTCAAGTTCCTTCGCCAGCTTCTCTCCCGCTCCTGTCAGCAGCGGAGAATGAAACGGCCCGCTCACTTTTAACGGCACACATCTCTTTGCACCGGCCGCCGTCAGCTTCTCTACTGCTGCCTGTGCCGCTCCTTCCTCACCGGTGATCACGATCTGTCCGGGACAGTTATAGTTAGCAATGGTAACCATTCCCGGTGTCTCCTCACAGATCTTCTCGATCACTGCCGTATCCAGCCCCAGAACGGCTACCATTGCACCACCCTGAGGTACAGCCTCCTGCATATAGATACCGCGTTTGCGCACGATCCGAAAAACATCCTCTGGGCTCATCACACCGCTGGCCGCCAGCGCACCGTACTCTCCCAGACTAAGACCTGCTGTCACATCAGGCTTTATGCCTTTTTCCTCTATTGCCTTCAGCATCGCTACCTCTGCCGCCAGCATAGCGATCTGCGTATATTCCGTAATATTGATCTGTTCATTCTCTTCAAAACACAGAGCGGCTACATCCAGTCCGCTTGCTTTACCCGCCAGTTCAAAAATCTCCTTGCAGACGGGAATCTGTTCGTAAAAGTCTTTCCCCATACCTACATACTGTGCTCCCTGTCCCGGAAACATAAATGCTGTTTTACCCATACTCTTCTCCGTTTCTGCATGTTCTGCACATGCAATATGCCCTTTGTCTCACAATACTTTGAAATTCAAAGTATTTATTTCAGGAAAAGCGCAAGCCCGCGAGCTTGCGCCCTTAATACTTTCTACAATTCGGATGCACCGGCAGATATCTGATTTATCCGCCCTGTACTCCAAAATACTATTTTCTGTTTAACAATGCCTCCGCCTGTGTCATGATCTCCTCGATCATCTCCGCACAGGTCTGTTCTGCCTTGATCATACCTGCGATCTGCCCGGCCATCAATGTTCCGTTCACTGCATCACCCTCGATTACCGCCTTACGCAGTGCACCAAGTGTCAAATGCTCCAATTCTTCGAAAGGCGCACCCGCCTTCTCCAATTTCAGATATTCTCTGGTCATATTATTACGGATCTGCCGAACCGGATGTCCATGGGTCATACCCGTCACTTCCGAATCAATGTCTTTCGCTGCCAGAATCTTCTTTTTATAATTCTCATGTACGATAGATTCCTTAGCCACAACGAATCTTGTCCCCATCTGTACTGCTTCCGCGCCCAGCATCATGGCTGCCGCAAATCCTCTGCCGTCGCCTATTCCGCCTGCCGCAATCACAGGAATGCCCACCGCATCCACTACCTGGGGAACCAGTGTCATCGTAGTCGCCGAACCGATATGTCCGCCGGATTCCGTACCCTCTGCAATAACTGCATCCACACCGGCACGTTCCATCATTCTGGCAAGCCCGACGCTGGCAACAACAGGAATCACCTTGATGCCGGCCTGTTTCCACGCTTCCAGATATTTGCCCGGATTACCTGCTCCGGTCGTTACCACCTGTACACCTTCTTCAACGATTACCTTAGCAATCTCATCCGCTTCCGGATTCATCAGCATAACATTTACACCGAAAGGTTTTTTCGTGATCTCTTTTGTCTTCTGAATCTGTTCTCTGACAAAAGATGCCGGTGCCCCGCCCGCTCCGATGATTCCAAGTCCGCCTGCCTCTGAGACAGCCGCTGCGAGATGATACTCGGCAACCCATGCCATACCGCCCTGAATGATCGGATACTCGATTCCGAGCAGTTCTGTAATTTTTGTCTTCATTCTACACTCCATGCATATCTCAAGTCCATATGCCTCTGCGCCGTCTTACGCCTCTACGCCTTTGCTCTTCATATACTCAACAACAGCGCCTACTGTCGTGATCTGCTCTAAATCCTCGGAAGGGATCTCTACACCATACTCTTCTTCAAAAGCCATAACCAGCTCAAACAAATCCAAGGAGTCCGCACCTAAATCATCCTTGAAAGAGGAATCTTCCGTGATCTCTACTCCTTCTAAATTTAACTGTTCCTGAATAATCTCGATAACTCTCTCTAACATTTTCCAATTCTCCTTTTCGCCATAAGATAAAATAGTTTGACATTCAAAGTATATTCTCTGTCCCTTTATTTGTCAATCTTAATTTTACGGTTTTTCTGCATTTTGTCAATTCACTTTGACAATAAATATTGATAAATCTCTCTTTTGGATACTCCACGGTCTTTTGCGACCTGCTTCATCGCATTTTTTTCGTCAATCCCTTCTTTCCCATAGTATGCCATATGCTCTTCAATGCTCATACTCTGCCACGCCGCCTGCCGTTCTTCCTTCTTCTGCTGCAGGCTCTTTCCCTCGATCACAAGCACATACTCACCCCTGGGCTCTTCCGTCTCGTACAACGCCAGCGCATCGGCAATCGTGGTGGGCAGTACTGTCTCAAATTTCTTTGTCAGTTCTCTGCACAACGTCAGTCTGCGGCTTCCCAGCGCTTCCAGAAGCTCTTCCAGCGTCCGCACCAAATGATGCGGCGCCTCGTAGAGAATAATCGTCCTGGATTCCTCACGAAGTTCCTCCAGAACGGCTGTCTTCTCCTTTTTATCTGCGGGAAGAAAAGCCTCGAAACAGAACCGTCTTGTGCTGAGCCCGGACAAAGTAAGGGCTGTGATACATGCCGCCGCACCCGGCAGTGATGTGACCTTGATGCCCGCTTCATGACATTTGGCCACCAGTACTTCTCCGGGATCCGAAACTGCAGGTGTGCCCGCATCTGTGATCAACGCCACATTTTTACCTTGACGCATCTGTTCCACAAGATAGTCTGCTTTTTCTACTTTATTATATTCATGGTAACTCGTCATAGAAGTCCTGATCTCAAAATGATTCAGCAATTTGATGCTGTTTCGCGTATCCTCGGCGGCAATCAGATCCACCTCCCGCAGCGTCTCGATCACGCGGGGCGTCATATCCCCCAGATTACCGATAGGCGTTGCGCACAAATATAACATTCCCTGCATGTTCTCCTCCCTTCTCTTCCATTGTGTCCTGCCGCTTTCTTGTCTCTCCGCTTCCGTTTACTGCATTTGTTCCGTCTCTTGTGCCATGGCTTCCCCGGACTTCGTCACTTCGCCTTCTTCCGTTACAGCCTGCTTCTGCCTCTCTGTCTCTTCGGCTGCGCCTTCCCCGGGCTTCGTCACCGCACTTTCTTCCTCGGTGACTTGCGCCTGTCTCTCCGCTTCCCACTGCAGCCGCTCCGCCTCGGCCTGTTCCTCAGTCAGAAATAGCTCCGGCTGATAATTAACCGCTGCATTCCAGAGAATCCATTCCTCATAGCCCGCGTCGTATGCTCCCTTAATCTGAGCCCGTATCTGTTCCGGTCCGTAGCTGATATGCCCCGGCACCCAGCCTGCTGTAAAACCTTGCAGCCACATCCGTGCCCGAGCACACTTTTCCTCCGGTAACACTGCAAGTTCCCGCACAGAGGAAGCCGAAGCCTCATAGATTGTCCGATAGGGCTCGGCATCGGGTATAGAAATCCCATATGCGCCATTATGATAGTGGGACGGATACACCATCGGACAAATATAATCCAGGTGTGCCGCCATCTTCACATAATCCTGTCCCACAATAGCCTGATCCGTCTCGTTATCGATCACCGTGCCGAAAACATCAGCCGCAACGTACACTCCCAGCGGTACCAACCGGTCATACAAATACTGTGTAAATTCCGTGATGATCTCAATCTTATCCGTCTCTGCGGATTCTTCTCCGTAATCCACCTCATCTTCCTTAAGATCCGTGGAAAAGCGGATATAGTCGAACTGTATCTCATCAAAACCTTCTTTGGCCGCCTCAGATGCGATCTCCACCAGGTAATCCCACACCTCCCTTTGATATGGGTTGACCCATGCCAGCCCGCTTTTATCCCGGAAAATGGATCCGTCCCTGGTATGTACCGCCCATTCCGGTTTCTTTTCCGCCAGATAGGGATCCCGAAATGCCACAATCCTGGCAATCAGGTAAATATCTTTTTCCTTACATTTGGCTACAAGTTCCTGAATATCGGATATATATCTGACTCCGGCTTCTATCTCCAGCACCTGCCCGGACTGCATCTTATAGGTCACTCTGCCTTCATCGTTCTTAATGTCAATGACCATGGCATTCAGTTCTGTCCGGTCCACCAGATCGATCAGTGTATCCATTTTGGCAATGCCCGCCACCGGCCCGCTGACATAAATTCCCTTCACCTTAACCGGTTCTCTGCGCTGAACCGACAGTGAATCTCCGGACTGGCTGCCATCTTTCACTCCGCTGTCTGCCTTTGCCGGTTCTTTCCTGCTCTCTCCTGTATGTGCATCATTTTCGACTGCATTATCCGAAACGCTTTCCTGTCGGCCGGCTCCATCTCCTGACAGGCCGTCTTGGCCGTTTCCCGCTTCCGAATCATCATCCGATATGCCGTCCCGGCTGTCCTCTGCCGCCGCACCCGAATGATCCTCCTGATCCTTTCCTGTTTCTTCCGTATTTACCGAAATACCGTCCTGACCATTCCCCGCTTCCGGCCCGCCCTCTGACATGCCGTCCCGGACTTCACTCCCGTCCGCCATAACTTCCTGACCCGTATTCCCGCAGCCGCAGCACAGACCGCATATAAGCAGAAACGCCAGAAACCCACATATATACTTTTTCCATTTTTCTTTCATCGTCCGCAGTACCATATCGCTCTTATCCACCTTAATACCCGTAAATATCGTATATCTCCTGCATATAGACTCCCGGCTCCTTATATACAATCAAAGGCTTTTCCACTGTCATCCGCGGTCTGCCGCCCCTGTTTGCCTCGATCAGCACCATATTCGGTTCCTTATCCACATACGGATAAACAAGCTGCATCCTCTTCGGTTCCAGCTTATAGTCATGCAGAAGCACCAGGATCTCCGCCAGCCTGAAAGGTCTGTGTACCATATAAAAATTGCCGCCCGGCCGAAGCAGTCTGGCAGTCTGCGAAACCACATCCTCCAACGTGCAGAGAATCTCATGCCTTGCCACTGCCTTGGCATCATTGGGATTCTTAAGCCCATGTCTGTCCGTCATATAAGGCGGATTGCAGGTGATAACGTCAAAAGAAGCAGCGTCAAACAGACTTCCTGCCTCTTTCAAATCTCCTGTCACTATATCAATCTTCTCTTCCAGTCCGTTCAGCCGGACACTGCGTCTTGCCATATCCGCGCTGTCCTCCTGGATTTCCAGCCCGGTCAGATGCGCAGCGCCCGTTCTGGCTTCCAGCAGGATCGGAATGATTCCCGTTCCTGTCCCCAGATCCAGCACCCGCGCACCGTCTTTCACCCGCGCAAATCCGGATAAAAGCACTGCATCCATGCCGAAGCAAAATCTCTGCGTATCCTGAATAATATGATATCCGTTTCGCTCCAGATCATCGATCCGCTCATTTTCTTTTAAGGCAGCATCCTTCATAAAAGTATTTTCTATAGATACTTCTATAGATACCCTTTCCGTAAATACTCTTTTCACAGGATAACCATCAGTTCTCATCCAGCTTGGACTTCGCCGAATCCTGCTTTTCCAGCTTCTCAAGTTCTTTTAATTCCGCTTCACTGACATCTACTTTGCGGTTCTTGTTATGTTTTCTCTTAAATCTGAGCTGATCCACCCTGTATTCCTGGATCTCCTTTTCATCGTCCACGTCCACAACCACCTTCACCAGCTGTCGCAGCACATTGACACTGTGTACTTCACCTTTGTGCCCGTCGTCCGTTGTCACAAAATCGCCCACGTTGGGAAGCCTTCTGTTCAACTCCTCATAAGTCTCTTCCTCATTTTTCAGACAGCACATCAATCTGCCGCAGACACCCGAAATCTTCGTGGGATTCAAGGACAGATTCTGCTCCTTTGCCATCTTAATGGATACTGGTGCAAACTCCGAAAGATGAGTATGGCAGCAAAGCGGTCTCCCGCAAATACCAATACCGCCCAGAATCTTCGTCTCATCCCTGACGCCGATCTGCCGAAGTTCGATCCTCGTCTTAAAAACAGAAGCCAGATCCTTGACCAGCTCGCGGAAATCTATCCGTCCGTCTGCCGTAAAATAAAACAGTACTTTATTGTTGTCAAAAGTGTATTCCGCATCAATCAGCTTCATCTGCAGATTGTGCTTTCTGATCTTCTCAAGACAAATCTTGAAAGCCTCTTTTTCCCGCTGCTTGTTGTTAGCCTCCTGTTCATCGTCCTTCGGCGTTGCCACACGCAGTACCGCTTTCAGAGGCTGGACTACTTTGTCGTCCTCTTCCTCCTTTGGATCACCCACTACCGTACCGTATTCAATCCCGCGCGCCGTCTCCACGATCACGTGGTCATTTTTCTTAATATCCAGTTTTCCCGGATCAAAATAATATACCTTACCGGCAGTACGGAACCGTACTCCTATCACTCGTATCATAATCTATCAACCTCCATATTGTATGATCTAATTTTCCTTGATCGTCAACAGTAAAAGTTCCATCGTCAGATCAAAATTAACATTGGCCTCCAATCTTCTCTTCGCCTGCTGCAGTGCATTCACGATCGTCTCTATTCCTTCATAAGTACTCCTGTCTGACACTCTCATGATCTGCTGTATCTCCTCTTTAAAGATCAGACTGTTCACATCCTTCGTCGCTTTAAAAAGCAATACGTCCCTGTACCACGCGGAAAGGATGTCCAGATAATCATTAACATCGAATTTATACTCCGAAATCTTCCTGATCGCCTTGACGATCTCGTTGATCTCCATATCGTTAATATATTTAACCAGCGTGATGGCTTCGTCCTTAACCTTCTCAAACTCCTCACTGCTAGCCAGAAG
Organism: uncultured Lachnospiraceae bacterium; assembly: GCA_910586615.1. GTDB lineage: Bacteria > Bacillota > Clostridia > Lachnospirales > Lachnospiraceae > UBA3282. The sequence goes on along the minus strand of CAJUJP010000024.1, from coordinate 8,436 downwards.
CTTTGCCTTTCCGATATTTCCTCTGGCAAAAGCCACACAGATATTTGCCTTGTAATCCGGCACCCCAAGTTCTTCCATCAGATACTTTTTCACAAGCGCGTCCGTAACAGGCTTCATGTTCAAAACCACGCACCTGCTTAAGATCGTGGGAAGCATCGCCTCAACGTTGGTCGTGAGGATCAGGATCACAGCATACTCCGGCGGCTCTTCCAGCGTCTTCAAAAGCGCATTCTGAGCCTGTACCGTCATCTTCTCGCCCTCATTCATGATATAAATCTTGCGCGGGCTGCTGTAAGGTTTGATATCCACATCACCGTTGATCTGCGTTCTGATGTCCTCCACGCCGATCGTATTCGGTTTCTCGTGGCTGATATATATAATATCCGGCTGGTTGTTGCTCAGCGCCTGCTTACAGGAATGACACTCCCCGCAAGGCTCTGTGCCTCCCTTCTCACACTGAAGCGCCATCGCAAAAATACGTGCAATGAACTCTTTGCCGGAGCTTCTCTCACCGTTAATGATATACGCGTGGGAAATCTTGTTCCCCGCAATCGCGTTCTGTAAATGTTCCTTTAACTGTTCTTGTCCTATAATGTCCGTAAATTTTGCCATCTATAAACCCCACCCATAATTTCCTTCGTATACTTGACAAATGTAAAAATTAATCGTTACTGTTCACTCTGTTCCAGTAACCGGTAAAAATCCATGCAAAATTTGCTTCGCAAATGGATTTTTACTTGCAATATATATGTTTTCGCATGGATTTAGCAGTAAATGCTAAATCCTGTGTGAACAGTAACACTTAATCAACTGAATCTACGCTGCCGCCCGGTATCATTTCTTTTACGTAAAAATATCCAGCAATAACCCCCTGATTTCTCCGATCTTGCTGAGAATCGCCAAATGATCCTGCTCATCCTTCACCAGTTCCTGAGCCAGCTGATCCAGATTCTCATCGATCAGCCGGATGATGCCATAAACCCTGTGCCTTCCTCTCCTGTCCAGAAAATTCTCCCTGGAAAAAGCATGTGACCGGTTGACAACCTCATTCAAAAAATCCTTAATCAAAGCACGGTACCGCTTCATGTCCTTGATATCACGATGTTTTGCCAGCTTATCACCCTGACGTGTGATCTCCTCCATCATGCCCGTCAGAGCATTCTGCAGATCCTGCTCCTCTATCCTGCTGACAAGAGTGAATTTGAAAGTACCGTCCGTCTCCTGCACCTGCTGCGTCTGCTCCACCGGAACCGCCTGCTGTATCTGATTTACTTTTATATCCACTTCATGTCATCTCCCGTCTTATATAATCTCGGCCTTCATAATATATATCGTCTCAGTCAAGCATTTCTTGCAGGTAAATTACGATCTCCTCAAGGCATCGTTCCAGATTTCCATTATAAAATGTCCTGTCTATGCCTGCCTTTGTGAGCTTTTCGTCCGAAAAATCCTCAGCATCGGCCAGAAAACGCCTGCACATTTCCTCATATTTCGGATGATCCTGCCGCCTCTCCCGGTCTAATGCCCTCTGCAGACGCAAGCCATCATCCAGTTCAATCATCACCGGCACTATCCTGTCTGCGCCGTAAAACTTCTTCATATGCGCATATGCTTCCAGCGTACCGATCATAACGTAAGAATGCCGTTCCAGTTCCATACCCTCATCTGCCACTGTAAAATACCTCCACAGTCCCAGGCATGTATGATAGGCGCGTTCTTCTATCACACTCCCGCTTCCCATCAGCTTCTGAAAACCCTTCTCATCCGTAAAATGATATTCCACGCCCTCCTGCTCACCTGCCCGAATCGGTCTGGTCGTATACGGAACCATTGGCCGCAATGCGATCTGCCCCTGAACAAGCAGGTTTTTATAAATTGTATCTTTTCCTGACGAACTTTTCCCCATCAGGCACACGATTTTTCCCATATAAATACCTTTTTCCGATTACTATACGCATCACAGTCCATCCAGGCCTTGCTGTCACAATTACAGATATGCTGTACTTCATCCACCCGGACACTCAAAAAATCCTATTCCGGTACTTGCATAATACGCAAAAACTTATACGAAAACATTTTATTAATGAAATAGTATAAGGCTGAACTGCTGCATATCTATAATAATGCCACACTTTAAAGGGAATTTCAAACACTTCATGCACCAGCCTGACCGGAGCCGCCCGATCTTATGCCTTCCTGCCAGTTAACATCCGGCCCGCTTTTGCATTTAGGAACAGTTCCAATATAAATTTCCGAAATGAATATATCCCAAATACATCCCAGAGCCACTCTTCTGCCCCGCTCTTCTGCACAGTATCCGGCCTTCTGTCTGTCAATTTCAACATTTCACAGTGCACACAGAAACTTTTCCCTCTGCACTTACCCCCTGCACCTGCAGTCCGATTCGTATACTTTCCCTGATATGTCCGATAACCGAATCATTTATGATCTCTCCCGGCACAAGCAGCGGAATCCCCGGCGGATACAAATTGATAAAATCTGCCGTAATCCGGCCTGACGCCTCTTCCAGAGGAACTTCCTCCCTTGCACTGAAAAAAGCTTCCTCGGCTATCATTCCGATCTGTGGCTGTACCTGTCTTTCTCTGTTCTCATCTGTGTCTATGCTGTCGTCCGCTATCGTCTGCCTGGCTTTGCTTTGATCTGTGTTGTCGTTTTCTATAGCCTGCCTGGTTTTGCCTAAATCTGTGTTGTTATCTTCTATAGCCCGCCTGTATTTGCTCTCATCTGCGCAGTTCTCTCCTAAAGCCTGCCTGACTTTGCTCTTATCTATGTCGCTGGCTTCTATAATCTGCACGGCTTTGCTCTCTTCTGTGCTGCTCTCTCCTATAACCTGTCTGGCTTTGCTCTTATCTATGTCGCCGGCTTCTATAGCCTGCCTGACATTATCGTTTTCCGTACTATTCCTCTTAATACTCTTTCTGACTCGACAAACACCCAGCCTGCTTCCTTCTTCTGTACTCTGCCTTATCCCGCGCCTCTGCTCTTCTTCCTCTATCCTACCATCAATCTGCACGAGTGCATCAGCCAATCTCTGCCAGCCTTCCTCAGAATCCATAATGGTCATGATCGCAACCACATAATTTCCGGCCGCCATTTCCATCTGCAGATGATATTCCTCCCGCAGTATATCATACAGCCGTCGACCGTTCCAGGAACAATTTTGTACAAATATTACCAGCTTTCCGATATCCCATGCCGCTAGATGATAAGCCTGACTGGAACCAGCCATTCCTGCATCTTTGATGGATGCATTTCGTTGCAGATCTTCCATTTTTCCTACAGTAATATATGTACATTTTTCTGTTTTTTCACAAAAAAGGGCATGTTGCCGCCGTAAAAACTCAAATCCTTCCGCCCTGTGCTTCTCCACATAACGTATACAGCAATCCATGCTTGCCATCATCACATAAGATGGACTGCTTGTCTGCAGTATCCTCAAATACCTGCGCAGCCTGCTCCGGTCAACCCGCCGCCCCTGAACATGCAATAGTGCCGTCTGGGTCATAGACGGCAGCGTTTTATGAAGGCTGTGAATGACCAGATCCGCTCCTTCCGTCACTGCACCGGGTGGCATGTGCTCTTCCAGCCCCAGATGCGCACCATGGGCTTCATCCACAATCAAAATTTTATTCCGCTCATGTACTACCGCCGCAATCGCTTTTATATCAGAAATGATTCCCTCATAGGTAGGTGACGTAAGAACCACTGCCTTGCTGGCAGGATATTTTTCCAGAAGCCTCTTTATCTCCGCAGCCGCGATACCGTCATAAATACCGTATTCCGGCAATATTGACGGATAACAGTAATGCACCTGTAATCCCTGTAAAACAGCCCCGTGATAAACAGATTTGTGGCAGTTGCGTGCCACCAGCAATTCCTCACCCCGTCCCGCCGCCGACATGACTGCCGCCAGTACGCCGCAGGTACTTCCGTTAACCAGGTAAAAAGTCTCCTCTGCCCCGTACAACCGATTTGCCCGCTCCTGCGCATCCCGAAGAATGCCTTCCGACTGATGAAGATTATCAAATCCATCTATCTCGGTAATATCAATTTCATAGTAAGGAGCCATCACGCCTGCACGTCCGTTCCTTTTATGGCCGGGCATGTGGTACGGATAAGAATCACCTTTGGCGTAAGTGCATAGCGCGTCATACAATCCTCCATCATCACCTAATTGATATGTTTTTCCGCCCTTTTCCGCTTTTCCAGACATTCTTTACCGCCCTCTGCCGCTTTTCCAGATATTCGTTTCCACCCCTCTAACTCCTTACGGTTATTTACAGCCTCCCATCAGGTATTCCGCTTCAGGATGCCTTTGCCCCATGCCCCTTATGGATTCCGACTGTTTCCATCAGTGAGCAGTACTTGTCTGCCGCAGTGACTACCCAGGCCTCCTTGCAGGTAGGCGGCACCACCGACAGCGGCCACATATGCTTTCTGATAATCTCCCTCTGAGTATCACTCAGTTCATATTCCTTCTCCGCATTCCGCAAAGCAATTCCCGGATGCCAGAAGCCATGCAGTCTCTTGCGCTGTGAAAGATAAGCCTTATCATGCCAGTCATAAAGAAAATAATCATGTAAAAGCGCCCCGCGGATCAAATCATGCTTATCACATTTTAATCCCAGCTTCTTATTCAGCAACAGACTGTATCTCGCCACATTCATGCAGTGACTGTATACCGTCATGGAACCATGCTGTATATGCCTCCGTGTTCCTCTGAAATTTTCCGAGGCAAGTATATCCGATGCATGTCGCTTAAATAATTCATGAATACGCTTATGCCTTTCATACAACTTTTTGATCCGTTCTCTGCGTTTTTGCCTGCTGTCCCTTAAAAATTCCATATGCATCCTCCGAAATCACCAAATCTTTGCTCTTTGCTCTTTGCTCTTTGCTCTTTGCTCTTTGCTCTTTGCTCTTTGCTCTTTG
>CAJUJP010000024.1:0-3383 GCA_910586615.1 uncultured Lachnospiraceae bacterium | reverse complement strand
CTCTTCAAATATAATATGATCTCTTTCGTATAAGTGCAACAATTAATTTCTGGTTATTCTGCATGTAAATCCCTTTTTTATTCGATCCTGAAACTATAATTCCTGCATTTCTCTGCTTGCACCGTTTAAGCTTCCTGTAACTCGCCATGCTATACTGCCGCCACATCTTATGCACGTTCAATCAGCTTATGCAGTTCCCTTGCCCGGTGTGCCCATGTATGCTCCGCCTTCGCCATCCGGTAGCCCTCGTCCGCCATCTTCTGCATTTGATCAGGATCACTGAGCAGTGCCGATACGATCTCAGGCAAGCTCTCCATATGCTTTAGAGAATATATACTGCAATCTGCACCGTCATGTAAAATCCTGTCCAGAAACGGGTTAGAATCCGTCAGGCATACAGCACCGTTCAGCATCGTGTTAAAGATCCTGTCGTGTGCCCCGTCCTTAAACCAGGGCATAACATTAAGAGAAATCTTAGACTGACATAATTTTTTCAAACAGCCCACTGAATCAAGTTTATCCATCAAAATCAGATTTTCCGGATGCCCGCAAGGCAACAACTGCCATCCGTCACCAAAAACATGTACTTTTATCCCCGCATCCGCAAGCTGCTGTACGGCTCTGCCCCGCACTGTATACCGCACATACAGATCAATAAATGTGACTGCCGCCATCGCCTTTTTCAGCTCTTCCTCCGGCACATCCCCCATTTCTTCTATAATGTGCGCTTCCACAACCTCCTCCACCGTTTTATCTGGATTCGCCAGCAGGTCATCTATCATACCATAATAAAAAGCCGTATATTCATCATCTATTCTTGTAATAAATTTCTCAAAAGTCTGCGGAACACAGTAGTTTCCCACCATCATCACATCATATTTCCGGCAGGCAATCGGCACATTAGATCTATTCGGATTCAGTTCTGTTCCCGCCAGCGGCAAAAACGGCCCTCTTTCAATCTCCGGGAAAAACCGCTTCATATATTTCTCATGATGTCCGTCGATGCTGATATGATGATAATTATGCGGCACATTTTCCAGAAAATGATGATAATACATAGGGTGGTCAACTACGATATTGTAACTCGGAATGTGCAGCACATCCCACATCGTCCTCCCGCTTTCATCCAGAAAATAATCCTCTCCGCTCATGCCATGAAAATTAAAATTAATCAGTACTGTATTTTCTCTTTCAAAAAAGCGAAAAAACTTTTCCGTACTGTTCCATGCTCTGCTCAGATCATACATGAAAGTCTCATGCCCCAATGCCCGCATAGCTTCCGCGATCTGCTGTGAAAAATATCCCTGTGTCTCTATATCCCCTTCAAAAAACATGATCTTCTTCATTCTTCTATTTGTCCTTTTCGCATTATTCTGCCGTTTGTGTATCCCGATAGATCAAAACCGTGATCAAAAAGCTCGCTGCAAAAGATACCACTGCTACTACCACAGCCTTCAACAAATTACTGGGTTCATCTGTACTGTAAAACATGAGAACTGAAGGAATACTCGGAAATGTGAAAATATAACAGTGTATTGTCAGAATGCCTTGCACAATACCGGCAATAACGCAACCCAGGATATTTCCGATCATAGGTGTTTTTTCTTTGAAACAGACCCCGAAAATAGACGGTTCAGATATACCGGGGATCAGAACAGTCATCATGGCACTGATCGTCATTGCCTTCATTTCCGTCCGTTTTGTTTTAACAAATACCGCCAAATCACATCCCGCAAGAGAAGTATTTGCTATAAAAAATGCCATCATGATTCCATAGTCCACACCGGTCAGACCAATCTGTGTAATCGCCAGCGTCAAAAAGATCCAGTGCATACCCGTGGAAACCAAGAGCAACGTTAAGCCTGCAAATATCCCCCATGCCACTACCGGCACATTTCTCTGCATAATCTCCAGTCCGTCTGCCAGCATACCGCTGATCAAGCTGACTATCGGCTCAATCACCAGAATCCCCAGCAGCGCTGTAACTACAATTGCACATACCGCCAGAAAATAAGGCTGCAAGCTTTCCTTGATCCATCTTTTTAACACCCTCACAATGTGGGACGTACAGTATATTAAAAGGATAATCGGGATCACGCTGTATGCATAAGTAGCCGCAATCACAGGGATGCCCGCAAAAGTAACCCTTTCCCCGCTTTCCATCAATTCCGCAAATTCCGGAAGCAGCATAACACATACACTAATAATGGAAATCAACGGATCAGTATCAAAATGCTTCGCCGCCGAATACGCTACCATAACTGGAAGGAAATAAAAAGGTGTCGTAGCAATCGCCGAAAGAATAAGCTCTGTACTGCCAGACAAAACATGCAACGTCGTAAAAAGCAACACAACCATTTTCAAAATACCGCCCGCAAGAACGATCGGTATAATAGGTGCCATGCACTCACTTATATGATCAAATACTGCTGAAAAACCCTTCTTTACTTTTAACATATCTACAATCTTTCCCTTTCTACCCGGTAACTTATTTAGCTATCTTTTCTCTTCCTGCTTCACCTTATGTCTTTGTATGCTTTTTTAACTGATAATTACATTTTATCTGATTACTTTATATTTTTCTTCTATTTGCTTGACTAATAATTGTGCTTTCCCGCTTGCCTTATACGTTTATTTGCCCAGTTGAATTTATGATTTCAATTTTCTGCTCATTTGACATCTTTTTGATTTTCCTCACTGATAATTTGGGGCTACTAAATTGGTACCTTCTTTATGCTTACTTTCTTAATCATCGCATAATTCTTCTATCTTGTATGCCTATTCTTTCTATCGTTGATTTTCCCATTATTGTTAATATTTCCGTGCCTACTAATAGTATCATAAACCAGTAGAAATTCCTATGCTGTTTCAGTATTTTTCAAATTACCCACAGCAAGATACTAATATAGAAATAAAATCACCTGTTGGAAACATATCAAAATTCTCACTCTGATCATCTTCTATATATGACTACAACTTTTATCACAGTTCTGCCAACACGGTATAGGTCAAGTTCATGGTACATAGTATTCAAACACAAATTAAGCAATAAAGAAAACCTCTGAAAGCGTTAAATCAATGCTTTTCAGAGGTCTCAAATCATAAAATAAAAAATCTTAAATAGAGCAAAGTACTATTCTAATTCTCTAACTCTTTTAAATAAACCGCCAAGATGTCAAATCAAAGAACTAATGCTCACTTAATTCTCTGGCTTTACTAACGAACCACCGGGGATGTCAACCGAGATTCAAATCCTTGCTTCCATTCCTTGGCTCTTTTTAATGAACCACTGGGGATATCAAACCGGGGTTCGAATCCCCATTTTAATTTTTTGACTCTTCTTAGTGAACCACTGGGGATATCAAACCGGGGTTCGAATCTCC
>CAJUJP010000023.1:13592-64049 GCA_910586615.1 uncultured Lachnospiraceae bacterium | reverse complement strand
CATATATCATGTATATGCTCCTTTTTTCTATATAGCATACATGAAAATGTGAAAGCATTAGTTGCAATTAAAAGCATTGATTGCAAGTGTGGCGTAAAGATGATATAATCAACACTAAATAAATTTATATACGAAAGGAAAAATATAAATGACAAATAAGAAATTGTTTAAATCAGCACTCATAATAACAGCGGTCATGTTATCAGTAAGTGGATGTGCAGGTGGTTGCAGTGAGCAAACCGAGCCAGTTATAGCGGATGCAACAGTAGAGACACCAGAGCCAGAGGAAAGCACAGAAAGCACAGAAAGCACAGAGCCTACACCCTCTCCCACTGTTGAACCTACACAAGAAAGTATAGATGATACAATTTCATCTGAAAGCGAGGACAATATAGAAAGTAAAGAAAATACAATAAATGAGGAAGAAATACAAAGTAAAGAAGTAGAGCCGGACTTAGGCTACACAATAATTGCAATAGATGAAGTTACAATGTACGCTACTACTAATGCAAATCTGCGTAGTGGCCCAGATACTACATATGATATAGTAGGAAGTTTAGCATATGCGCAAGAGATAGTATGTAATGGAAAAGTAGCTGATGGAGACAAAGAGTGGTTAGTACTCAAAACCGAGGATGGAAGTATACAAATGGTAAGTGCGAAGTTAGTATCCCGAACCAAGCCCCAACCCCAATCCAGTGGTAGCAACGGAGGTACTACTACCACACCAAGTAGTGGAGGCAACGGTGGTTCCAGCGATGGAAATGGAGGCTCTGGTGGTTCTGGTGGTGGTACTGAAGGCTCCGGCGGAGGCCAACCCTCTGGAGGTGAAGACAGTGTAGGTTTCGATGACCCAAATGGAATGTTCTCAGGCCTTCCTGAATTTGGTGCTGGTGGCCTCGGAGATACAGATATACACTGGGATATAGAATAAACAAATAGGTTTTAACAGGGTTAGCATCAAGTTAACCCTGTTAAACCAATTACACACATAAGTGTATCAATTATTTTTATATGTTGTTGATGTTTTACACGAATAAGTGTATCAAATCGTGAAATAATTTGTTGATGTATGTACATGGATGAAATGCTTCACACGAATAAGTGTATCAATAACATAAATAGTAAGAAAGGATATTATGGACTTAAATAATATAACAGTTGAGCAATATTATACAGATAATGCAGATTCAAAAGATTATTATATAAGTAGTAAGCATAATTTAGCCGAAACACCAATAACCAGTAGTTTAAATGTTTTAACTTTTAAAGCATATTTCTGCAACATATAAATCAGACCTGTTAAAAATGGATATGTTATACATAAATCAATACAGTATATAAAAATCACTACCCATGAATGAGTTTAAAAGACCTGTCAAAATTTCTCTGATAAAAATATCAGAAACAATGTACCTATTAAAACAAGTATTGCATTATGGTAAAATTGAGTCGAACAAGTTGATAGAAATTACTGGCTTATCAGTATACAGTGGCTATTTTCCTGCATTATCTGATTGAGTTTGTTTGTAATGAGTATTTCATAATAATAAAAAGGCTGATTCAGACATCAGATTAAATGTTGTTGGAGATTTGAAAAAGTTGTATAAATCATTATATATGCGTCAATCTCCCTAAAAATATATGTTACATAATGGTTTATTTCCTTGCACTATCATGTCTATGCACATAAATGTTTCAGCGTTAAAATGTATTTGAAGTTAAGGAAAACAAATGTTAAAACATTAAGGAGGAAATCAAAAAATGTGTAAAATGAGAGTTGTAGTAAGGCGTGAGTGTTTGGGGAATAGGGAACAGGCTTTTTCAGTATGGTCCGGAAAGGAAGTCATAGAATACACTGGAAACCAGATTAAAAGTTTAATCAAGTCCGGCCAGAAAGTATGTGGTCTGGCACTGAAGGAAAATGAACTTGTGCCGGATGCAGAGGGATTTTTCACCACGAATATCATGGAGCATAGATATTGTGGGAATTATACACCCATGATTGAAAATGAAAATGTTATGGCAAATGTGTTCTATATTGTGATTGGGAGTCACGAAGAAAAAGGAGTTGTTTACTACGACTGCATTTCAACAAAATTCGAGCAGGCAAGCTTTGAGCAGTCGGACGCAAAAGCCTACATAAAACTGGGAATCATTTCCGGCGGTGCAAGGCTGGGGGCAGATGATAAGATTGAACTGGCTTCTCTGGAATATGAGAAAGCAGAGGAAACAAAGCCTACAGAAAAGAAAGGTGCTGTAGAGAAAAAGAAATAAGGTTCAGGGGCGTCCATTGGGAACAGTGGGCGCCCTGTTGGTTAAAAGGGTTTCAAGAGGTTCCAGAGGGATCCAGAGAGATTTCAGAGAGGTACAGGGAGAAATGATTGAACAGTATAAAGGTTATGAGATAAAGGTTTACTGGAGCAACATTGATTTGGGTTATGTATTCTGTGTGTTCAGTAAGGATGGAGAGGGCATTATGGAAAGTGTTCCATATTTCTATGAAGAAAACGCATGGATGGGGGCAAAGGAAACAGTAGACCGATATATAGAGGTTAAGGAAAGGGGGCTTGACAGGTGGACTATCTGACATTTACAACTATCCATACAATGATAATCATTTCATTATGTGGAACAGTTTATTTAGGTAAACAGTGTTTTATTTTTATACGCTGGATAGCAAAATGGACGCTAAAGGAATTAGAAGAAGAATAATAAACAGCATTATCAAAAAAGGTTTATCCGGCAGAATAGATAACCCTTTTTTGATATATGACTTTTCATCAATAGAAAATCCCATTGCCGTCATGTACAGATACATGGGATTGATAAGGAAGTGATATAAAAATTTAACAGAAACGAGAGGGATTGAGCAATGGCTGGAAAGAATATCCGTGTAGTACCAAAGATAAGCAACAATCTCATAGCGGTCTATATCTGCATACCGTCTACTGGGGAGAGCAGACAGGTCGCACTGGTTGAATGTCCGAATGATAACCAGTTAAACGATAATGTAGAACTGGCAGACGAACTATGCAGGACATATAGAAAGAGACTGAACAAAAGCATATGAGTTTAAAAGGCAGTTGCTTTAAAAGCGGCTGTCTCTTTTTTTGTGTTTATTTTAATACAATTAAGGAGCAGTAAAACAGGAAGATAAATTGAAAAGTTCCGGCAGACAGGTTTAAAAGTCTTTGCAGACAGTAAAACAGAAAAGCGGTTACAGATACAGACAGGGCATACAATCCGTATTTCTCAAGTTTGGTATTCTGATTTTGAATAAAATATTAAATTTCTGTAGGACAATATTTTAATTTTAATATAAATTTTCTAAAATGCAGATTTTTAACAGGGCAGGTAAAGGAAAATATTTTAAAAAGAGTTGATTTTATAAGGATTTCAAAGAGTTTGGGGAAAATAAGAGGATGGAATGTCTTTAAACGGGTGCATTGATAAAATTTTATTAAATTGTAGATTTGGAAATCTGATACAAATTTCTGAACAGAAAAAAGGGTTGTTCCGAATGACAATGATAGACGCATCACTTTTTTGACTTCAATATATAAAGCGCATACTTGTTATGAAATACAGAAAACAAAATGTAATACATAGGTTGCAGACCGAGCCAGCATAACGGCAGCAATAAATTCAAGTGATAAAGAAAAGTACAATGATAGTTGTGAATCACACGCAGCTGATAAATTTTTATTATAACAAAATTTTATCTGGCTGGAAAAATGATACTGCAAGTACGATTTTTACAAGGCAAATAGTATTCAACCATTATGATACATGGGGATTTTCAAATATTTTTTAATATAGGGGAAATTTCAAAAAAGAAAAGTATACATTAACTTCTATATGTATACATTGGGTGGCTGTCAGACGTGACAGCTATTTTAATTATACATTGTTGAGAGTTCATACACGTCCAGTAAAGGGAGATATACTGTCCTTTTTGGGATGTGCATACCACGATAACCAACGTACTGTGATTTGTGAGTGTAATCAAAAATGATGAGGAGGTAAACATATGTTCGATTACGCTTACAACAATAATTATACCATAGATGAAGAAAAAAAGCAAGATACAAACGATAAAAATTCGTTCCTTGAAAATCTGCACCTGCTGAAAGAGACAGAGGAAGGATACAGGCTGCTCTGCGGTGTTGGGAGTCTGCAAAAAAATTTAAGGCAGTTTGCGATAGTTTATTTGCAGACTCCACAAGGGGAATTATATCCACAGGAAAGCGTACAAATGAGCAGACTGAATAACAGGAAAGGAACATTGGGCTTCCTCAAAGAACTGCCGAGATTTAGTGAACTTGATGAAAAAGAAATTGAAGAAATCAAAGAGAAGATTATCGAAATTTTGAAAAAGACAAAAGAACCCGTCCTCATGGGTGCAGATGAATCCCCAGAGGGGGTTTATGATGAGGTGGTTAATAGAATCCATATCTGTTCAGAAAGAATAGAGAACAATCCAAAAGCATTCGTTTTTATAAAAGATAATGTCGGATATATCCGTACTACTTTCTTTGGTGAATTTTCAAAGAAACTGCAAGTGGGATATACCAGAAAAGAGATACTGGGGCTGCTGAAAATGTTGGGGAAACTGATAACTGATAAGGGCAGAGCCTATGATAAACGCCTGCATTTTGGAGAGGTCAATGGAAAATACTATGCTGTCAGATTACCAGAGGGCACCGTGGCGGACATAAATCAAGATATAGAGATAGTACTACCGCCGTTAGATATAGAGATACCAGAAAATACAGGGACAAATGAAAAAGATAATAATTCAAAAACTACATTTTTTGGATATTATGGAGGTAAAAACAGAATGCACGACATGCTGAACGCCCTCATGCCGCAATCAAAAATTTACATAGAACCGTTTATTGGTTCCGGTGCAACCCTGTTGAACCGGAACCGCAGTGAAATAGAGATTGTAAATGATTATGATCCGGCAATCGCTAACCTGTATAAGGTTATGTCAGATAAAGATATGGGAAAAGAACTTTTAGAAAAAATGCTGAGGCTTCCATATGATGAAAAGCTGTTCAATATGGCTCGTGAACACCAAAGGGAAAATTTCAAAAGTATTAACGATATTGACAAGGCTCTACTGACTTTTGTATTGGTCAGCCAGAGTTTTAACAATACCAGAAAACAGTTTAGCAGAGGAACTTATAATACAGAATCCTATCAACGTAAGATACGCTCAAACCTTCCAAGAATATATGAAAGGCTGCAAGGTGTTCAAGTTGATAATAAAGACGCTCGGAGTATTATAGATGAAGCAGCAGATAATCCAGATGTTCAAATGTACCTTGACCCTCCATATTTACATACGTTGAGGGGTGAAGGTGCTGATAAGGTCTATTTTAAGGAAATGGAAGGTATGGAACATATATGGATGTTAGAGACAATTAAAAATGCCAAGTGCCGCATTCTCCTGTCTGGATACCACGCAGATAAAGACGACTTGTATGATGAATATTTGCTGCCTTATGGCTGGAAAAGTCGGGAGTTAATAAAAATAGTAAAGAGCAGCCAGAGAAAGGAAGAACGTGATATAGCCTCTGAATGGATATGGTTCAATTATGACATTCCAGATGAAGGGGGGATGGAGTAATGAAGAAAGAAGTGGAGAAAGTGCCAGTCTGGGAGAAATACACGCTCACCATTGCCGAGGCTTCTGATTATTTCAATATAGGAGAAAGCAAACTTCGGAGGTTTCTGTCAGAGCATGAAAGAGAAAGTTACATATTGATGAATGGAACAAAAGTTCTAATAAAAAGAAAGCAGTTCGAGAAAATAATTGATGGATTAGGGTCAATTTAAAAATACATATTAGATAAAGAAAGTGCTTGCACTATCAGTAATTCAGCGGTATCATAAGCCCCCTTGAAAGAGGGGGCAGTAAAAAATTTTGATTAAATGGAGGTAAAATAATATGAGCAAAGATAATAAAAGAAGAGACAGCAAAGGCCGTGTATTGAGGACAGGTGAGCAGCAAAGACAGGATGGAAAGTTTATGTATGCTTACCGTGGCAGAGACAATAAGATGCACTATGTTTACAGTTGGAAACTGGAGCCAACTGATAAACTGCCAGCTGGTAAAAGGGAATGCAAAGCATTGAGGGAACTGGAAAAAGAGATTGAAAAATCCCTCAATGAGGAAGTGGCATACCACGGTGGGGATGTCACTGTGTTAGGACTGGCAGAAAGATATATCTCTTTGAAAACGGGGGTGCGTCACAATACGGCAGCTGGTTACAAGACCGTCCTTAACCTGCTGAAAAGAGATATATTTGGAAGTAAACGCATTGATGAAGTGAAGGTATCGGATGCGAAGGAATGGCTGATAAAATTACAGCAGGGTGGAAAGCATTATAGCAGTATTCATACTATCCGTGGGGTTCTTCGCCCGGCTTTCCGTATGGCAGTCGAGGACGATCTGCTAAAGAAAAATCCCTTTGACTGGGAGCTGTCTACGGTAATCGTCAATGACAGCGTAAAAAGGGAGGCTGTCACGCCGAAACAGGAAAGACTGTTCCTTGATTTTATAAAAGGAGACAAACATTATTCGCAATATTATGAAGGGGTGTATATCCTCTTCAAGACCGGCATGAGGATTTCAGAGTTTTGTGGTCTTACTCTGGATGATATAGATATGGAGAATAGAAAAATAAAAATAGACCACCAGCTTCAAAGGACAAGGGAAGGTGTATACTTGATTGAAGATACTAAAACGACATACGGGGAGAGGATTTTACCAATGAGCGAAGGAGTATACCAGTGTTTCCAAAGGCTGATTAAAAAACGTAAGAAATGGAAAGTTGAGCCAATGGTAGATGGAAAGGCCGGCTTTCTGGTGCTGGATAAAAACGGTATGCCCTACCTTGCGTTACACTGGGAAAAAAGGTTTGAGTATGCTTTAGGCAAGTATAACAGGATATTCAAGGAAGAATTGCCGATAATCACGCCCCACATTTGCAGGCATACATATTGTACCAACATGGCAAAGGCGGGTATCAGTCCGAAGTCACTGCAATATCTCATGGGTCATTCGGATATTGCGACAACTCTTGGATATTACACACATTATAAATTCAATGACGTAGAAAAGGAAGTGAGGGAGTTGGAAAGAAGACTCTCCGGCGAGTAACGGGCATGAGGGTTTTACCTCTGGGATAGGTAAAAAAGAGGTCATTTTACCTTTTTTTACCTATTTTGGAGGACAAGATATAGGAAGATATGCTATGATATAGGACGTAGAGAGTTTTTGAGGTCAGAGAGAAAACCTTGAAAACATAAGGAAAAACGAGGATATACCGAGATATAAGGAGTTATATAGACCATGATAAAAATATTATTTATTTGCCATGGTAACATCTGCCGTTCCACCATGGCCGAGAGCGTCATGACTTACCTGGTGTCCAAACGCCACCTCTCAGACCAATTCCAGATCGCCTCTGCGGCCACCAGCCGCGAAGAGATCGGTAATAGTCCGCACTACGGTACAGTAGGCAAATTAAGGGCCGTAGGAATCCCTGTTGTTCCGCATCGTGCCGTACAGATGACAAAGCAGGACTACGACAAATACGATTACCTGATCGGCATGGATGATGCCAATATCCGTAACATGACAAGAATTGCAGGAGGCGATCCGGAGCACAAGATTCATAAGCTCTTGGAGTATGCCGGCAGCAACAGAGCGATTGCTGACCCGTGGTATACGGGAGAATTTGATGTGACTTATGATGATGTTCTGGAAGGGTGTGAAGCACTCCTGGATTTTTTGACCGGAAACGGCGGGAAAATGTAATGGAAAACAGCGCTGAAAGTCAGGCTATGCATTTATGACTTTGGATGATGGGTAACGACACGGAAAACAGGACAGCAATACCGCCATATAGGAAATATGTTAAAAAGAACAGCGAGCCAATTAAGGCAGACTGTTCTTTTTATAATGCATTATTATTGTTATGATCGCAGGAACAGATACGGAAACAGTGATCTGGTTTTTATGAAAACAGTTCTGCCAGGCAGTTTTGACAAACGGGAAAACTTTTAGATATGATTCAGCATCACTGCGCATAGTATTGTATGAAAAGATAAAGCACGGTATCTGCCAAAATGCCGGCGCAGGTATATTGCGTCTTGTTAGCGCAGACAGGTTGTAAGCAGCATCGTAAGCAGGATTGCGATATGCATGGGGATTAGTGTGTATATAGATGAAAGGTTAAAGATGTATTGTTAAAAAGCGGAAGGTTAAAAACAAAAATATCATTTCCGGTAATTTTCGGGCTGTTTTTTTCCATGGGTATAATCTTGAGTATACTTTGCAGTTGCTCCAAATCTGACAAAGTCTCCGTGGTCATATCAGGTTCAACGGCCATGGAGAAACTTGTCGATGTCATTGCGGAGAGCTACAGGGTCAGAAATCCGCGGGTCACTGTCACGGTGGAATATACAGGTTCTTCGGCGGGGATCGAGGCGGTGCTGGCACAGCGGGCAGATATCGGCAGTTCATCCAGAAGGCTGAGCGCACAGGAAAAAGCGCTGGGAGCGGAGGAGACGGTAGCGGCCATTGACGGAATCGTGGTGATCGCAAACGTATCAAATTTTTCTGGTGAGGATACCGGTTTGGGGATATCTGATATTTCCGGTGACACCGATAGCGGGGATATATGGAATCATTTGGATGATTCAGATAATTTTGAAGGGATAAATACACTGACTACGGAGCAGTTACGCGGTATCTATACCGGAAAGATCAGGAACTGGCAGGAAGTGGGCGGTGAGGATCAGGTAATTGTGGTGGTGGGAAGGGAAGCGGGAAGCGGAACCAGGGATACTTTTGAGGAAATGCTTGAACTGGGGGATCAGTGTGCTTATGCCAATGAACTGGATTCCACAGGGGCAGTGCTGGCACGGGTGGCATCCACGCCGGGAGCCATCGGCTATGTCTCAAGGGATGTTTTGAATGATGCCGGCTATGGGATTCGAATCCTGGCGGTGGATGGCTGTATGCCTACGGATGCCAATATAGCGGATGGAAGTTATCAGCTGACCAGACCGTTTCTGATGGTGACAAAAGGGCCTGTCCGTGAGCAGAAAAAAGAGGTACAGGAGTTGTTTGCTTATCTTCGTTCGGAAGAGGGAAGGGAGCTTGTCAGATCTGTCGGACTGATTGTGCCGGGGGAATGAGGTGTTTTTTGGCAGCAGGAACAGGATGGGGTTTCTGTCTGCGCGTTGCTTGCCACAAACTCGTTTAATGCGACGTCTCAACATAGTTGAGACAAAAGCAGCGCAGAAATGGAGAAAAAACTATGAGTCAAAAAGCTGTGAGAATCGTAAGGCCTGTGTCATTCATATCTTCCAGGTCATCCGCAAGGTCTGCCGCACGCCGGATCGAGGATGCAGCACAGGCTGTTTTTACGTTATGCGCTTTTTCCTCTATATTTGCGGTGTCTGCGATAACTTTATATATGATTGCAAACGGATTACCGGCCTTATATAAGTTAGGAATCAGGGAGATTTTATTTTCTTCTGTATGGAAACCTACAGCGCAGGTGCCGGCTTTCGGGATTTTGTATATTGTTCTGACTTCGATTGCGGGTACGGTTATGGCTGTTCTGATCGGAGCGCCGCCGGCAGTCCTGACAGCGGTTTTCCTGGCGGAAGCGGCACCTAAGCCTCTGGCGGCAGTGGTGCGTCCGGCGGTGGAACTGCTGGCGGGGATTCCTTCGGTGATTTACGGTCTGCTGGGGGTTATGGTATTGAATCCGCTGGTCTACAAATGGGAGTGCATACTTTTCCGGGATTCTGAGACCCATCAGTTTACCGGCGGTGCAAATCTGCTGTCTGCTGTTTTGGTACTTGCGGTCATGATTCTGCCTACGGTGATCAATATCAGCGAGGCGGCCATCGAGGCCGTTCCACAGCAGCTTAAAGATTCCTCTCTTGCCCTTGGTGCATCCCGTATGCAGACTGTTTTCACGGTGATTCTGCCGGCGGCGAAGCCGGGGATTATCACAGCGGTGGTGCTGGGAACAGGGCGTGCCATCGGGGAGGCCATGGCAATTAATCTGGTATCCGGCGGTTCCGTGAACATGCCTTTTCCTTTTTGCTCAGTCAGGTTTCTGACCACCGCCATCGTCAGCGAGATGGGGTATGCCGCCGGTCTGCACCGGCAGGTTTTGTTTACCATCGGGATGGTGCTGTTTGGTTTTATCATGGTGATCAATTTGATTTTGAACCGGATTTTAAAAAAGAGGTGATCTGAGGGATGTTTCGGAAGCTTGCGGACGGTGCTGCACTGGCGGCAATCTATCTGTCAGCCTTTTTTTCGGTGATTCTGCTGGCGGTGATCCTTGCTTATGTGCTGGCAAAAGGGATTCCGGCAGTGAGGTGGTCTTTTCTTACGACGGTGACCAGTGTGCTCCGTGGAACGGTGGGAATTGCGGGAAATCTTGTAAACACGGTTTATATGGTTGTGTTGACGCTCGGCATTGCTGTACCTGTGGGAATCGGCTCGGCGGTCTGGCTGAACGAGTATGCCGGGCGCGGGAAGGCCGTAGAGGCGATCGAATTTGCAATGGAGACGCTGGCAGCGATACCGTCTGTTGTCTTCGGGCTTTTCGGTATGGTGTTTTTTGGCACCACATTGGAGTTTGGCTATTCGCTTCTTACAGGTGCGCTGACACTGACTTTGATGGTTCTGCCGCTGATCACAAGGAATACACAGGAGGCGCTTCGGGCGGTGCCGGAAACTTACCGGACCGGTGCGGCAGGCATGGGTGCCGGTAAATGGTATATGATCCGTACGATATTACTGCCTGCCGCTGCACCGGGCATTGTGACGGGGATCATTCTTGCGGTGGGACGTATTGCAGGGGAATCGGCCGCGCTTTTGTTGACGGCGGGCAGCGGATATCTGCTGCCGGAATCAGGAAGGGGGATTCTGCGCAAGGTCATGGAATCCGGCGGTACGTTAGCTGTCCAGATGTACCTGAGTATGTCGAAGGCAGAATACGATACGGTCTTCGGGATAGCGGTGGTGCTGCTGTGTCTTGTTTTCGTCCTTAACTTCCTTACACATGTATTGTTAAAAAGAACAGGCGGAAGGGGCAGGCATAAATGATATCGAAAATGCAGAGGAAATGGCAGCCATGATCGACACCAAAAAAGGCAGAAGCCAGGCATGAGCAGCATCAAAATGAGAATGGAAGGAGAGCCTGTGGATGCTATTAAAATCAGAACGGACAGCTTAAATCTATACTATGGCAGCGGCCGCTCAGGCGGCACCCACGCACTCAAAAATATCAGTCTTGAGATCCGTGCCAATGCGGTTACGGCATTGATCGGGCCTTCCGGATGCGGCAAATCCACTTTTCTTAAGACGTTGAACCGGATGAATGATCTGATTCCGGGAGTGAGGATCACAGGGGGTGTCTATCTGGACGATGAGGATATTTACGGCGGGCAGGTTGATGTCACGGAGCTTCGCAAAAGAGTGGGCATGGTTTTTCAGCAACCAAATCCTTTTCCCATGAGTATTTATGACAATATTGCCTATGGTCCGAGGGTGCATGGAATCAGAGACAAGGACCGGCTGGACGGGCTGGTGGAAAGCAGTCTGCAGGCGGCCGCACTGTGGGAAGAGGTGAAAGACCGGCTGCGGAAGTCTGCCCTGGGGTTGTCCGGCGGGCAGCAGCAGCGGCTTTGCATTGCCAGGGCGCTTGCTGTGGAGCCGGAAGTGCTTTTGATGGATGAGCCTGCCTCGGCGCTGGATCCTGTTTCGACGATGCGGGTGGAGGAGCTGATGCTTCAGTTAAAAAGGAAATATACGGTGGCGGTGGTGACTCATAACATGCAGCAGGCGGTCCGGGTGGCAGACGATGCGGCTTTTTTCCTGAGCGGAGAACTTGTGGAGGCCGGCCCGGCGCACAGCCTTTTTTCCCGCCCGAAAAAAAGAAAGACAAGGGACTATATCAATGGCAGGTTTGGATAGCATTTTACCTGTTTTTTACAAAATTTTTACCGTACTGTGATAGTGACGGGGATAAATTCATGATAATTTCAAACCATAATAAAGTATCTGACAAACCGTCGGGACAGGGAACACAAAGAAACAGGTTTCCCGAAGTGTTTCTTAAGGTTACGGAGAATGACCGGATAACGGGAAGGATCCGCAGTGATTTGCGGGAATGCGGATTGCAGCCACGGTGGTCAGAAGAGGAAGAACATGGTTAGAATGTGAAGAATATTTAGAAGTTTGAAACGGGAAAATGTTTTTTCGAGGACTTCTGAATATTCCGGCATGGGAAAAGTCTCATGGGGTCTCAGGAGATACGAAGAGGCAATGGCATGAGCAGGCAGGAGGTTGTCATGGATTTTTTTGATGTACTGTCAATGGCGGGTGGACTTGCACTGTTTCTGTACGGTATGCATGTGCTTGGGGAAGGATTGTCGAAAGCCAGCGGCGGAAGACTGGAACGGATTCTGGAAAAGCTTACTTACAGCAAATGGCGCGCGGTACTGCTGGGAGCCGGTGTGACGGCGGTGATCCAGTCCTCATCGGCCGCGACGGTGATGGTGGTGGGATTTGTAAATTCCGGCATTATGAAGTTGTCCCAGGCTATCGGTATCATCATGGGAGCCAATGTGGGAACCACAATTACTTCGTGGATTTTAAGTCTGACGGGGATCGAGAGTGACAATTTTCTGATACAACTGCTGAAACCTACCGCATTTTCCCAGATCTTTGCATTGGTGGGCGTAGCATTTCTTCTTTTTTCCAAAAAGGACAGGCATAGAAATGCGGCAACGATTCTGATTGGATTTGCGGTATTGATGTTCGGCATGGACACCATGTCAGCGGCGGTCAAACCGTTGGCAGAGGTACCGGAGTTTACCAACATTCTGCTTTGGTTTTCCAACCCGGTTGCGGGGCTTATTGCTGGCATGATTCTGACGGCGGTAATCCAGAGTTCTTCGGCATCTGTGGGAATTCTTCAGGCTCTGTGTGTCACCGGTGCGGTGTCCTACGGTACGGCGCTGCCTATTATCATGGGACAGAATGTGGGCACTTGTGTGACGGCGCTTTTATCTTCCGTCGGGGCATCCAAGAATGCCAGACGGGCGGCCATTGTACACTTATATTTTAATGTGATCGGGACAGTGGTGTTTATGGCCGGTTTCTACATGCTGGACGGGGTGTTGAATTTTGGCTTTTTGCATGAGGCGGCGGGGCCCTTTGGGATTGCGGTGATCCATACGGTATTTAATGTGTTTGCAACTTGTATTCTTCTGCCTTTTTCGGAAGGGTTGGAGAAGCTTGCTTATCTGACCATCCGTGAAGATGATTCGGAAAATATGCGCATACGGCATATTGATGAGGATATCAAGATGCTGGACAGCCGGTTCATGAACAATCCCGCACTGGCCATGGAGCAGTGCCGCAGGGTGATTTATCATATGGCGGATACGGTGCGGGAGTCCTGCGGGAAGTCGGCAGAGCTGTTGCACAATTACACCCGGGAAAAGGCGGAAAGTATCTGGCAGATGGAAAAGGATGCGGACCGTTATGAGGATGTGCTGGGGACTTATCTGATGAAGCTTACAGGCCGGGATCTGTCGGAGAAGGACAGCCGGGCGCTGACACTGTATCTGAATGCGATCGGGGAATTTGAGAGAATATCGGATCATGCGGCAGGCATTGCGTCAGCTTACGGGAAAATGCGTGAAAAGGAACAGGTTTTTTCTAACAAAGCGCAGGAAGAACTGACTGTGTTTTCCCGTGCAGTGGTCAGGATGACGGAGGTTTCCTGCCGGATTTTTCAGGAGGAAGACACAGAACTGATCCATGAGGTTGAGGCGCTTCGGGTGGTGGTTGAGGAGCTTGCCCGGGCGGTGCGCAAGAGGCATGTGAAGCGTCTGAGAAAGGGAAAATGCACCATTGAGCTGGGTTTCCTGTTGTCGGATATCGTGACGGGGTATGAGAGGATCACGGCCCACTGCGGGCATATAGCCGCCGGTATCGTGCAGGTACGGGATGACTCACTGGAAATGCATAATTATAATCAGGAGATCCGGGAGAGCAATATGGAAGAATATAAAGATCTGTATGAGAAATTTACGGAGGAATATGCTCTTCCGTGAGGCAGTGGTTTTATGTTATAATTTCGATAGTATTTCAGCATTATGTTATTAGCGGATGTGTAAAATGCTGTGTCGGGGCGTTTTGCGGGGATCAATAATTAAGTGGGATATATGCTATGATTTATATTGTGGAAGATGACAAAAACATCAGTGAAATAGAGAGCTTTGCTTTGAAAAACAGCGGCTATGAGGTGGCGGTGTATGAGAGTGCGGGCGCTTTTGAACAGGCTGTGAAGGAGCGGATGCCCAGGCTGGTCCTGCTGGATATCATGTTGCCAGACGAGAGCGGGCTGACGGTGGTTGACAAGTTGCGCAGAGACCCTCTTACAGAGAAAATTCCGATCATTCTCGTGACGGCCAAGACATCGGAACTTGATAAGGTGAAGGGCTTTGATCTGGGTGCTGATGATTATATTACCAAACCCTTTGGTGTGATGGAACTGATTTCAAGAGTGAAGGCGCTCCTGCGGCGGAGCGGGGAGCAGCAGGCGGAAAAGTGCCTGTGTATCGGAAACCTTCTGCTGGATGATGAAAGACATACGGTGACTGTGGAGGGCGGTCATTGTGAATTGACATACAAAGAATATGAACTTTTAAAGCTGCTGATGCAGCGGGCGGGTATCGTGACCCGGCGCGAGGATATTCTGAATCATGTGTGGGGGACGTCCTTTCAGGGAGAGTCCAGAACACTGGATATGCATATTAAGACACTGCGGCAGAAGCTGGGCCCGGCGGGAGAGATGGTCAAGACGGTGCGTGGTGTGGGATATATGCTGGAAAATAATGGCATGTCCGGTGAAAGAGATGCACGGATTTGACCCTCGGATGTTTACCAGGAAGGATTCCGGGCACTGTTTCAAAATCAGGATTACAGACAGGATAGTCACAGGTGAAAAAGAAGATTAATCGACAACTGATATTCATATCTGTTCTGGCGGTCGGTATTACGTTATTGATGATGGCGGCTGTTTTCTATCGTATTTTTCAGATACAGGTCATAGAAGATCTGCGTCTGTTTACCCATGCCCTGGCACAGAGCGGCGAGACGGAACTTGTAATGTTAAGTGCCGACAGAATGGAGGAAAATGCGCAAGAAGAGGTTTCAGGCACGGTCGAACCGGAAAAAGAAATGTCGGGAGCCAATGTGTCAGAAACAGACAAGGCTGACAGAATCGGGGACAGTGTTCGGATCACATTGATCAGTGCCGCGGGGCAGGTGCTTTATGACAGCAATGCGTCCACCGGAGGCATGGATAATCACGCCGAGAGGCCGGAGGTACGGGATGCGCTTAAAAACGGCGAGGGATACTCCATCAGACAGTCTTCTACCATGCGGAAAAATACTTTTTATTATACCATGCGTCTGGAAGACGGGAATGTGCTTCGTGTGGCCCGTGAGGCGCACAGTCTGTGGAGCATTCTTTACAGATCTGTGCCGGCTCTTATGGCAGCGGTCTGTGCGCTGCTGGCGCTGTGCATGTTTTTATCCCATTATCTTACGAAGAGCCTTTTGATGCCCATTGAGCGGATGGCGGCGGATATGGACTGCATGGAAGAACAGGATGTGTATGAGGAACTGAGACCTTTTTCACGTACCATCAGACGGCAGCATGAGGCGATCTTAAAGAATGCTGATGTGCGGCAGGAATTCAGCGCCAATGTATCCCATGAACTGAAAACGCCGCTGACAGCCATATCCGGATATTCAGAACTGATTGGAAACGGCATGGCATCGGGACCGGATGTGCTGCGGTTTGCGGCAGAGATCCACAAGAGCGCAAACAGGCTGTTAATGCTGATCGACGATACCATACGGCTTTCGGAACTGGACACATCGGATAAGCAGATTCCTTTTGAAAAGATAGATTTGTATGTAATTGTGAAAAATTGTGCGGAAATGCTGCAGTTTAAGGCAGAGGAACGGAATGTGAGGCTGACAGTGGATGGCGGTGCGTGCGTGATAGAAGGTGACCGGCAGATGCTTGAGGAACTGGTCTATAATCTGTGTGATAATGCAGTCTGCTATAATAATCCGGGCGGAAGCGTTATGATCACAGTGAGGCGGGAAGAAGGGAAAAAGATGCTCCGGGTAAAGGATACAGGAATCGGCATACCGGAGGAACATCAGGAACGGATTTTCGAGCGGTTTTACAGAGTTGACAAGAGCCGGTCCAAGTCCACCGGCGGCACCGGGCTGGGCCTGGCCATCGTGAAGCATATCGTGGCGGTACATCATGCGCAGATGACGCTTTACAGCGAGCCGGGGAAGGGGACGGAGATCGGGATCGTATTCGAATAACCGCAAATTTTTTCTTGCACTGTAACAATTAATATATTAAAGTATACTACAGTAGCTATAACAGCAGAAGAAGGCAATAAACAGCTGTTTTTGTGCATAGAATACTGTGTAAATGTGTGAGAGGAGAGTGGAGTTATGTGGACAAGGGCGGAATTGAAAGAGAACGCGAGAAACTTTTTTCAATTTAATTACTGGAAAATGGTGCTGGTAGGGATGGTGCTTGCATTTGTCAACGGCAGTGGTACATCTGTGGGCAATTCTTCGGTGCGTAATGCGGCACAGTCTGATTATTACAGGTATATGTCGCCGTCATTTCTGTTTAGTATGCTGGTGATGTTTTCCATTTTTATAGTGCTGGCTCTGGGGGTTACCATTTTTTTGTTTCATCCGCTGGAAATAGGTGCGCAGCGTTTCTTTGTGGTCAGCCATTACCAGAAAGCTGAGCTGGGAGAACTGGGATATGGATTCAGCCATTCCTACATGAACATTGTAAAGACGATGTTCTTGAAACAATTGTATATCTTTCTCTGGACGCTGCTGTTTATTGTGCCAGGGATCATCAAAGGATATGAGTACCGTATGATTCCCTATATACTGGCAGAGAATCCGGAAATCAGTTCCAGAGAAGCATTTGACATGAGCAGACAGATGATGGACGGTAACAAATGGGCGGCGTTTGTGCTGGATCTTTCCTTCCTGGGATGGATGATTCTGAGCGTATTCACCTGCGGCATTCTTGCGATTTTCTATGTGAATCCCTATGTTTCCATGACTGGTGCTGAACTTTATGTGGCATTGAAGGAAATCACATTCGGCGGACGGGGCCAGGGTTGGGATGGCCAGGGGTATCAGAACAATCAGAGCTATCAGAACGGCTGGAATGGCCAGGGATATCAGAATGACCAGAGTTATCAGAACGGCTGGGACGGCCAGGGATATCAGAACAGCCAGAGTTATCAGAACGGCTGGGACGGTCAGGGATATCAGAACAGCCAGAGTTATCAGAACGGCTGGGATGGCCAGGGCTATCAGACTGGTCAGAGCAATCAGAACGGCTGGGACGGTCAGGCATATCAGAATGACCAGAATTATCAGAACAACGTGGACAGTCATACTTACCAGAACGGCGGGGATGACCAGATATAATAATCCAAATATAAAAAGGCTCTGTCTGTGCGGCAGGGTCTTTTACGTTTCAGTGTTCCGCTTTGTATATGAAATAATTATCCTGCGCCGGTGTATTAGAAGGGAACGATTTGTTGTACGGGCAATCATATACCAAAAGTGTATTTTTAGTCTTGAATTAGCATACAGATCGGCTTTATACTTATTAAGAAAATGATACATTTAACCGATAATATTTATAGAATTATGAATAACAGCAATTAAGAAACTCGGATAACTAAATTATCTGAAAGACTAATCGGAACCGGCGGAATATTTTCAGACGGGTAAAAAGGAGTTTGCCCGTAGAAAACAGGGAGGTTTTTTTATGGTAATCAAAGCTAACGGAAATGAGAATCAGGTGATCAGCGTCAGCAGTGCGGCGAGAGCGAGAGCAGAAGAGAGAGCGGCCGGACGTGCAGGCGGGAAAGAGCAGCAAAGCGGCAGGAAGACGATTTTTGCAGGAGATCTGGGACTTCAGCAGGATATGCTCACTCAGCGGAAAATGCGTGCTCAGAAGCAGGCGCTGAAGATGGTACAAAATGCCTGGGATGGTGACCGGAAGATTGACGGCAATGTTGCGGAGATGAAGGATAAACTGGTGCAGCTTCGGCAGGAGATGGCTGATAATCTGGATGTGATTGCTGAAGGAGATGCACAGAAGGAAGCGCTCCGGCAGGAGTATGATGTGGAGATGGACTCTCAGGAGCAGAAAGATCTTGAACTGTTGGAGAAAGAGGCTGACTATATGAGAGGGTTTGGTGTAACGCTTACGGAAGAAGAGGAGAAACGCCTTGAAGAATTAAAGGAACAGCCGCTGACAGAATATCAGCAGAGATGTATGACGATAGACAGCTATCAAGGAGAGGTTGAGCGCAGGAATCGCACGATCAATGACCAAATTGTGGGATACAATGGGGCTGTCCGTGAAACCAGGCTGGAGAGGCTGAAATATCATGAAATGGTGGATGGGCAGAAGAAGGCGGATAAAGTGATGGCGGCGGCGAGCAAGGAGGCCATCGGCCTGCTTATGGATGAGGCCAAGGATCATGTGGACGAGGAACTGGAAGAAACCAGAGAGGAAGCCAAGGAGAAAGCAGAGGAGAAGGCAGAGCAGGAAAAGAAGATCGATGAGAGAAAAGAGTCCCAGGAGGAAGTGGAAGTCAGAATAGAAGAGAACCGCCGGAAAAATGAGGAGCAGGAAGAGCTTCGCAAGGATGCGGAAGAGCGTTCCAGAGAGGATGCGGATCTTCTGGAAGATATGGTGGATGCCGGCATGGGTGGTGTCGGTTCGACTTCTGATGTGCAGTCTGACATCAAGAACATGCTTCACAAGATGAAGCTTCTGGAAGAAGACCTTAAAGGAAGTATAGTAGACGACGAAGTGTAAAGTTTAGGTTGTTTTGTGGAGATATAAAATGTGTACGGGAAAGCCGCGTTACAGTGTGCTTTCCCGTTTGTTGCAATAAACCGGGCCGGTCCGCTCGTGACAGAGAGCCAGGCCGTTTGTTACAAAAAAGACGTATTTTATGACATGTAAAAGAATAAAATGAATCTTTCTGCCGATATAATAACAGAATGGTGGTTTACACTGATAACTGACTGAGGATATGAGGGGAACATGAGAGTTGCGATTTGCGATGACGAAGTAAGAGGGAGAGAAAGGATTCGAACCTTACTTGAGAAGGAATTTTCTCAGGCACAGACAAGTGAGTTTGATTCAGGGATGAAGTTGATTGAAAATGTAGAAGACGGGTATTGTCCGGATATCGTTCTTCTTGATATAGCAATGGAAGGAATGGATGGCATGGAGACCGCGAAACGGTTAAGAGAACTGTCAGATGCTATTCTGATCTTCGTGACGGGAGTAAAAGAACAGGTTTTTGATGCTTTTGATGTGGGAGCATTTCATTATCTGATGAAGCCTATAGACCCGGATAAAATGACAAGTGTTCTGAAACGGGCCGTGCAGGAGATTGAGAAGAAGAACACGGTACCCAGATACCTGTTAGTCAAGGCGGAAGGAAGCCACCGCAGGATTCCGGTGGAAGACATTCTTTATGTGGAGAACAGCGGACGCAAAGTAATCCTGCATATGAAGGCGGAAACTCTGGAATATTATGAGCGGATGAACCATTTGGAGGAAGTGCTGGGAGAAGGGTTCTATCGCTGCCACAGGGGTTATCTGGTGGCGCTTTCAGCAGTCAGCGGCTACGATCATGAAAGCATTACAGTGGCATCGGGAGACAGGATTTATCTGGCAAAACAAAAGTACAGTGATTTTGTGAAGATTTACTGCAGGTTTCTGAAGGAGTAGGCCTATGATGACAGTTTTGCTTGATCTGGCGGAATATTTGGCGCAGGCGGCGCTTTTGCTGTTTTTTTGCAGAGACAGTATCATATTAAAGGAAAAGTATCGTTCCGTCGGAAGGGTACTTTTTTTCTTACAGGCATTTCTGGTGAGCTTCTGGCTTTCACAGTCTATGTGGGTGAACAGGCTGTTGTATAAGGAAACGTCGGGAGAAATGAGTAACAGCAGTTATAGTATTGTGAAAATTGCAGTTATATTTGGATGCAGTTTTCTGGTAATGGATTTTCTGTATCAGGGCAGAAGGCTGGCAAAGCTCTATCTGCTTCTTGTATTTTATACGGTGCGTGAGATGACCCGGTTTATGCTGCACAGCGTATGGTCGCTTCTGGTTGCCGGTTGTCTGGATTCCATCATTGAAAAGGTGCTGGCTCAGGATATGAAAGTGGAGGAGTTTTATGTGCAGATGCAGAAGGTTCAATGGGGCGGCACTGTACTGTTCTCGGCTGGCTGTCTGCTTTTAATGTATGTGGTGCTTCGGCTGTACCGGCGTTATCTGACCGGAGTGGTGACGGAACTGAGCAGCCAGGGACTGTGGTTTTTGATGCTGACGCCGGTGATCGGGATGGCCTTTGATGTATTGTGGCGGATAACGTTTTTCAGCAGGATGGGGACTGAGGTGGAATTCCTGTATGAAAAACATGAAAGTATGTATGTGATAGTGCCTGTTATTGCATTATTATGTCTGATCTGTACGGTCTTCAGCAGGAAGATCTACAGCGAGTTGATGCGTTCCGAGGAACAGAAAAATAATCTTATGTTTTATAAACAGCAGCTTTCAGACATGACCGATCATGTCAGGGAACTGGAACAGCTTTATGACGGAATTCGAGGTATGCGCCATGATATCAATAATTATGTGGCTGATATGGAACAACTGATGCAGGCCAGTGTGAAAAGCGGGCAGATGCCGGAACAGGTAAGGCGGGAAGCAGAGCAGTATCTGCAGAACATGCAGCGGGCAGCTTCCGGGCTTTCGCTTCAATTCAGCACCGGCAATCCTGTAACGGATGTTATTTTAAATCGGAAGGGACAGATATGCCGTCAGGAGAAGATACGTATGGAAGGAGATCTGCTCTATCCGGAGAACCTGGACATTGAAGCATTTGATTTAGGGATTTTGTTAAATAACGCATTGGATAATGCCATTGAAGCGTGCAGGAAAGTGCCGGAAGCAGACGGCCGGATCATCTGTTTCAGAGGCTATGTGAAGGGAAAAATGTTTTTTCTGGTGATAGAAAACACATGTAATGTTAACTACCTGCAGGTGGAGAAGGGTGAACTGCGGTCCACGAAGGAAGATCAGCGCATTCACGGACTGGGCATGAGCAATATGCGAAGCTGTGCGGAGAAATATTACGGTATTATGCAGTACGAGGTGAAAGACAATGAGGAAGAAGGAGGCAGGTTCATTTTGACGATTATGCTGCAGGGAAAGCCTGACTGCAATCGACCCGTGAATCATAAAGCGATAGAACAGTAACAACTTTATGACTAAAACAGAACGATTGGTTACAAATGTCTTTATTCTTTGGAACAGATTACGATATAATGATTGAAGGTAATGAGATGCCGCTGTTTAAGCTGCATTTTGCACGAGATCAGGCATGATGCGGAACACAACAGCAGGATACCTTCATATTGTGCAGACAGAAGGGAGAGGTCATATGAGAGTCACAAGAAATTACATGAGTGCATTGTTAAACGGGAATAACGGGGTGAATGGTACGTCTTCTCTACTGCAGCGTGCCTTGAGCAGAAGCAGCAAGAGTAAGAGAAGCAGCAGAAACGCACTGCTGACTGCAGCCAAGAATAATAATGCTTACAGCAATCTGGTGAAAAATTCGGCCGGTACGGAGAAGCTATATCAGAATATGAAATATCATGCAGAACAGGTTATGGATTATGCAGATCGCCTGACGGACAAGAGTGATACTTCTCTTTTTGCTAAAGCAAAAGAAAGCGGGAAGACCGACGAAATTGTGTCCAGCGTGAAGGGATTTGTGGGGCAGTATAATAAAATGATTGAGAATCTGAAGGAATCAGGCTCAAGAACAGAAGAAGTTTATCTGCATCAATTCAACAGCATGTCCAGTCTGAGCAGTTCTGAACTGGCTTCCTGTGGTGTGAAGAGGAACAGCGACGGAACGTTAAGCGTGGATGATAAGAAGCTTGCAGAGACTGATTTGGAGACGCTTGAGAAGGTATGGCATGGCAGCGGCAGTTTTGCGGGAAGGGCGTCTCTCTGGGCAGATTCTGTGGAATCAACAGCGGAGCGGAGTATGAAGGCGGAAGCCAGCACGGCTTACAGTAATTTGTTTAACGGTTACGGCAGCCGTGGAAATTATTTTAACTTTTTCTCGTAAGCGGCTTTATATTTTTATACAAATTTAACAATACGTTTATTGTTTTCGAGTCCTTTCCGAGCTATAGTAACAGTATGCAGCGATCAGGCGGCTTTCCCCAGTGATGTGTCCAGGGGATACAGAACATGGCTTCCGCTGTCCGGGGATGCGTCTGACCGGTACATGCCATGTGTATGTGCATGGCGATGAAACGAATAAGCTTTCATGGAGGACAAAAGAAGAGAATGAGTGTAAATCCCTTTTTCCCATTGGATGATATGGGTGCGGGAACAGAACAGGCAGAGATGATGGTGTTTCCGCAGGTGGATAAATCAATTTATGACCGTCGCAAGAAGATGGTAGGTACTGTAGTGGATTACAAGGAGATGCGTATGCGGTACAGCTGCGCGATCAAGGAAGTAAGGACGAAGTTTGATGTGCTGAATTCGGAGTTTAATGTGCGGTATCAGCGCAATCCGATCACATCCATCAGTTCCAGACTGAAGAGCAGTACCAGCATTATGAACAAGCTTGCACGCAAGCAGCTTGATTTTACGTTGGAGAACGTGGAGAACAATCTTTATGATGTGGCCGGAATACGGGTCGTATGCTCTTATGTCGATGATATTTATGTGCTGGCGCAGGCGCTGGCGAAGCAGGATGACATCACGGTGATCAAAGAGAAAGACTATATCAAGCACCCGAAGCCCAATGGATACCGCAGTTATCATATGATCGTGAGCGTGCCGGTGTTTTTCTCGGACCAGACAAGAGATATGGCGGTGGAGGTTCAGATTCGAACCATTGCGATGGATTTCTGGGCCAGTCTGGAACATCAGCTCAAATATAAGCAGGAAGTACCGAATCAGCGGGAGATCGTAGAGAAGCTGACAGAATGTGCCCACCAGATTGCGGATATTGATCAGCAGATGTGGCAGGTGCGCAGGCAGATTGAGCTTTCAGAAGATATTCCCACGGAAGAAGAAATCCTGATGGAGAAACTGAGCAGAATAGATATTGCGATCAGTGAATAAGGGCAGATAAAAAAAGTAATTTGCTTCGCAAATAACAAATCGAACAAGTTCGATTGCGAGTTCCGCTTCGCGGACTCGAATAAGCGGGGGAATTTCCTGTACCGTAAA
The DNA here is from genome assembly GCA_910586615.1 of uncultured Lachnospiraceae bacterium. Taxonomy (GTDB): domain Bacteria; phylum Bacillota; class Clostridia; order Lachnospirales; family Lachnospiraceae; genus UBA3282. The sequence continues at coordinate 40,556 of CAJUJP010000023.1, read as the reverse complement.
TATAGAAGACCGCCTTCCTGTGTATGGAGAGCGGTCTTTTTCGTCGTATCCGGTTAGTTCTTTGCATTCACTTCTTCAAAAGTCTTCACGAGCTTAGCGTCAGGCGCTGCTGTCAGAAGCGATACGATCACATTTACTGCCAGCGCGATCAGGAAAGCGGGAAGCAGCTCGTAGATGGCGAAAATGCCGCCCAGCGTTGCAATACCGTATTTCCAGACAAAAACCATGATGCCGCCGGCGATCATACCGGCAAGTGCCCCCTGTCTGTTGGAGCGTTTCCAGAACAGCGCCAGCAGAACTACAGGACCGAAGGCAGCGCCGAAACCGGCCCATGCAAAGGACACGATCTTGAAAATGGAACTGTCAGGATTCTGGGCGATCACTACGGCGATCAGGGAAATAACGATGACCGTGATCCGTGCAATGAGAAGGGAAACCTTCGTATCCAGCTTCTTTTTACCGAAATCCTGTACCAGATTCTGGGAGATACTGGAAGCAGCCGCCAGAAGCTGTGAATCGGCGGTTGACATTGTTGCCGCCAGTATGCCAGCGAGAATAACACCTGCAATCAATGCAGGAATCACCCCGTGAGTACTCAGAACGGACGCAATCTGAACGATAACAGTTTCGGAATTATTGCCTTCCAGTGTCGGAATGATGCCGGCCTGTGACATGCTGTATCCGATGACACCGATCAATACGGCGACAGCCATGGAGATGACTACCCATACAGTAGCGATCCGGCGGGAAATCTTCAATTTGTTTTCATCCTCGATGGCCATGAATCTGAGCAGGATGTGAGGCATACCGAAGTAACCCAGTCCCCAGGCCAGTGTGGACACGATTGTGAGTACCGTATAGGGTCTGGCGGATGCGGTGTCCGCAACATAAGTCTGCACCATACTCAGATAGCCGGGAAGTTCCTGGGCATTGGAGATGACTGTGTCGAAGCCGCCGGTTACGACAGCGCCGAAGCCAACAACAATAACAAGTGCTATTGTCATGGTAATGCCCTGAATAAGATCTGTGGTACTTACAGCAAGGAAACCGCCCAGAGTGCAGTACAGCACGATAACTGCCGCGCTGAGCAGCATGGCTGTCATATAATTCATGCCGAACAGTGTGCTGAAAAGCTTGCCGCAGGCGGCGAAGCCGGAAGCTGTATAAGGCACAAAGAAGATCACAATGATCACGGCGGCGATACAGGTCAGGATATGTTTGTCGTCACCGTATCTTCTGGCAAAAAAGTCGGGGATCGTGATGGCCCCCAGTCTGCTGGAATAGCGGCGGATTCTTTTGGAGACGAACAGCCAGTTAAAGTATGTGCCCAGTGCAAGACCGATGGCGGTCCAGCCTACGTCTGCAATACCTGATATATAGGCGAGTCCGGGAAGACCCATCAGCAGATAACTGCTCATGTCGGAGGCTTCTGCGCTCATGGCAGTTACCAGCGGGCCTAATTTCCGGCCGCCAAGATAGAAGTCATCTGCCTGGGTATTCTTCTTGGAATAGGATATGCCGATGAAGATCATGCCCATCAGATAGACAAGGATTGCAATGATAATACAGATTTGCGATGTCATAATTTTTCTCCTCTTTTTCGTGTTGTTTCTTGTTTTTTCCTTTGCCAGTCTATCACAGGCCGGGATGGAATGAAATATGAACTATAGTACAGAATCAATCGTATATGGATAAAACGTTACGGTTTGGCGCTATACATGCCGGTTACTGGACGGTGGTGAATCCGCGCAGGAAGGTGGGCAGCAATGTGCCGGAATATTGATAGAGAGAGTATTCACCGTTGCACAGACACCAGTCGTACATGATGGCCCGCTCAAAGAGCGAATATCCTTTCAAGATCTCATTCACAGACAAGTCTGCGCGTAGTTCTCCGCTTTTCTGTCCTGCAATGATGATTCTGCGAAGGAGTCTGTAATAAATACGGTCATGATCCAGCAGATGCTTTTCACCGGCGGTTACAAGCTGTGTAGACAGAAGGCGGGACAGAAGATCCAGAGGAACACGGTTTTCGATCATCAGGAAAAGCTCATGGTTCAGATAGACAAGCTGGTCTACGGCGGAAGGATGATCTTCCAGGGATGGAAGCAGTTCCTCGTATTTCCGGTCGAACAGGTACGACAGAGACGAGAGCAGAGCGTCTTTGCTGTCAAAATAATGGTAAAAAGAGCCTTTGGATGTCTCAGAATGTTCTACGATATCATCAATTGTTGTATTCTCATAGCCTTGCTCATAAAAAAGTTCCCAGGCTGATTCTACAATTCGTCCTTTTGTATTCCGGCTGTCTTTTCTGGGCATATTCCCTGTTTCCTCCTGTGATGCATAACAATTAGTCTGTTTCTGTCCGTGTTTTGGTATAACATTAGTATTATATATGGTCTGAAAGCAGTATGCAAGAAAAAGAGAATGTAAAAAGCCGTAAAAATGCCGGCTGTTTTATGCATTGTAAGGTTTGACAGAAGGAGACAGAATCGGTAGTATAAGTAATATGGGAAGATAATAATTTGTGCCGGAGCGCCACAAATTTGTTTGTATGGCAAAACTTTGTAAACAAAGTTTGCAAAGTTGATATTTGCGGCTTTGCGTTGGCAAAGTTATGCCGTTTGTCACGTAAACGCTCCGGAATGGAGATTGCTATGGAAAACAGTATGGAAGATCACAGCCGGGCGGCCCAGTCTCTTCCAGGGGCTTTTTTACAGAGAATGGAAAAACTGCTGGGTGCCGAATATGAGGCATTTCTGGAAAGTTACGGGATGGAACGGCATTACGGACTGCGTCGTAATCCTCTTAAGGCGGACAGGCAGTCTTTTGAGGAACGGATGCCTTTTGTGCTGGAACCGGTAAGCTGGGCGCAGGAAGGATATTATTACCGGATGGAAGAGCAGCCCGGAAGGCATGTACTGCACGAAGCGGGAGCCTATTATATTCAGGAGCCTTCCGCAATGGCAGTGGCAGAGATTCTGGATCCTCAGCCGGGAGAAATGATTTTGGATCTGTGTGCCGCACCCGGCGGCAAGAGTACCCAGATTGCCGGAAGAATGAAAGGGAAAGGACTGCTGGTGTCCAATGAAATCATTCCCGGACGGGCCAGGATCCTCTCCCAGAATGTGGAGCGTATGGGGATAAGCAACTGTGTGGTATGTAATGAGACGCCACAGCGCATGGCGGTATTTTTCCCGGCCTTTTTTGACAGGGTTGTGGTGGATGCACCCTGTTCCGGCGAGGGGATGTTCCGAAAGGATGACACTGCGGTGGCGGAGTGGAGCGAAGACCATGTATCCATGTGTGCCGCCAGACAGAGGGATATTCTGGAAGAGGCGGCGAAAATGCTGAAACCGGGAGGAACCATTGTCTATTCTACCTGTACCTTTGCACCGGATGAGAACGAAGAGGTGGTCAGCGGATTTTTGCAGGAGCATGAGGACTTTTTTGTGGAGAAGATATCCCATGATGCCGCTTTTACACAGGGAAGGCCGGATTGGTGCGTGCATCCGGCGGGAGGGGTGGAACATACGCTTCGGCTGATGCCCCACAGGCTGAAAGGAGAAGGCCATTATATTGCCAGGCTCAGGAAGCGCGGCGAAGGCATGAATCATGTGGAAAGTATGGAAAAATCGAGACTGTCCGGAGCGGAAAGGAAAGACAGGGAGCGGCTGCAGGCATTCCTGACCGGAGAACTGGGGCTGGCCGGGGACTGGCTGGAAAGACGGCATGGTGTGATCCGGCATTTTGGAGAGCAGATTTATCTGGTGCCCGAGGGCATGATTCCCATGGACGGGTTGAAGGTGGTCCGTCCCGGACTGCATTTGGGAACCGACCGGAAGAACAGGATCGAGCCTGCCCATGCATTGGCGATGGCATTAACTATGGAAGAAACAGAGCAGGCGGTGGAACTGACGGAAGAGGAAGCAAAGAGGTATTTTAACGGAGAAAGTCTGACTTTCGAGGGACAGAAAGGGTGGACGCTGCTTGGCTTTCACGGTTACCCGCTGGGATTCGGTAAGGCATCCGGCGGACAGATGAAGAACCATTACCCGAAGGGACTCCGCAGGCAGCTTTAAAACGTACATACATAGAAATCCGGAAGGATATAAATAAAAGAAAGGCAGGAAACAAAAAATGACAGAATGGCTGAAAACAGCGATATTTTATGAGATTTACCCCCAATCATTCAGGGATTCTAACGGGGACGGCATCGGTGATATTAACGGGATGATAGAAAAGTTAGACTACATCAGGGATCTTGGCTGTAACGCGATCTGGATGAATCCCTGTTATGATTCTCCTTTTAAGGATGGAGGATACGATGTGCGGGATTACAGGAAGGTTGCCGAACGCTACGGCACAATAGAGGATCTGCGGCGGCTTTTTGCACAGGTACATGAACGCGGTATGCATATTTTACTGGATCTTGTGCCGGGCCACACATCGGAGGAACATCCCTGGTTTGTAGAGAGCTGCAAGACGGAGAGAAATCAATATTCCGACCGCTATATCTGGACGGACTGCTGGTTTCAGCGGGCAGAAGGCTTTCCTTATATTGCGGGAGAATGTGACCGTAATGGGGCCTATATCCTGAATTATTTCAAGTGCCAGCCGGCACTCAATTATGGCTTTTTAAATCCGAAGGAACACTGGCAGAAGCCTTTAGACCATCCGGCATGTCTGGAAACAAGGGCGGCAATGCGCGATGTGATGTGCTACTGGATGGAACAGGGCTGTGACGGCTTCCGTGTGGACATGGCGGACTCCCTCGTGAAAAATGATGATGAAACCAAGAGCGGCACATGTCAGGTGTGGAGTGATATCATCGGGCAGGTACAGGAGCAGTATCCTGAGATTGCCCTGGTATCTGAGTGGAACAATCCCGCTTCGGCCATCGGAAAAGCAGGATTTCAAATGGACTTTTTTCTTGACTGGTTCGGGAACGGCTATAACCTGTTGATGCGTGATTATGATGAGAACGGACGGGACGACAGTTTTTTCAAAAAGGACAGCAGGCGGAGCATCAACGATTTCCTGCAGGAGTATCTGCCGAAATACGATGCTGTTAAGAAGAAAGGGTTATACTGCCTGATCACCGGAAATCATGATATGGTTCGTGCGGCTTATAATCTGGAAGAACAGGAACTAAAGCTGGCTTATGCCTTTTTGTTTACCATGCCCGGAGCGCCTTTTCTCTATTACGGCGATGAAATCGGCATGAGATATCAGAAACTGCCCTGTAAGGAAGGCGGTTATACCCGCACGGGATCCCGGACACCGATGCAGTGGGATGACAGCGTGAACCACGGTTTTTCAGAGGCGGATCCATCCTGCCTTTATCTGCCTACAGATGATCGTGCGGATGCGCCTACTGTGGCGGCACAGAAAGAGCGGAAGGATTCCCTTTATCATATGGTACGGGAACTTTTCAGGTTCAGAAAAGAGCATAGCGCGTTTGCACGGCATGACAATCTGGAAATACTCTCTGCGGAGGAAGGCAGGCGGAGCTTTGCATACAGAAGAGACGATCTGGTTATGGTCTGCAATCCCTCGGATCATGTTGAGAGGATTGATGTGAACGTGACAGGAATGAAGGTGGTCTTTGGTATCGGAGCCGCCAGATGGGATCAGAACGGCTGTGTGCCGGAGGCCCAGAGCTTTTTGATTTTTCAAACTGTGACTGAAGAATAAAGATTCACAAAAAGGGGCTGCCACATCCATGGTTTTTGATTATGGATGGGCAGCCCCGGTGACTGGTTTTTCATGCCGGTGACAAGGTCGGGCGGTCATTTGTGTCTATTCAGTTCTTTCATGATTGCCAGTATATGCGAAAATGATTCGCAATCCAGTTTCTTTGCCTCATCAACAAATTCTTTCATCAATTCAGGATTGGAGTTGCCCGCGTCAAAAAATTCCTGCGGGGTAATGTTCAAAAATTCACAAATATAGAAAAATGACTGCATGGATGGCAGAGACTTTCTGTTCTCAATTGCATTGATGTAATTGTTTGCCTGTCCTAATGACAATGACATATCGCGTGCAGAGATGCCTTTTTGTGCTCTCAACTCAGCTAATCTGTCGGGGAGAAAATTTTCATACATTAATAATGCCTACACCCTTTCCACAGCTTTACGGGATTGTTAAGCAGTCAGGCTTTGCATATGATCTGTCTGAATCTTCCGGCCTGCATCATATGTAAAGTGTATTTTTAGCAGTGTCCAGTAACGCTATGTTATAGATTGTACATTACATGTATGTTTTATTCGCTAGATTTAATGGGGCATTTTAGTTGACATAAAAGATTTAATCTATTATAATGAAACATAGTGTTAGTTTAAATTTAGCGAAAAACTGATCAAATGCAACAGGGCACTTGCGATTTTTCCATAATTTATGCGGGTTCAGGAATATGCCGGAGCTTTACATAACAGGGAGTAATTTACGCAGAGGTAATTTAGATAAATTCTTTTATGGACAATTTAGTTCAACAAACTGAACGAGTTCAGCCGGAATTTGTGACGCCTCGGAATGAGGGGATAAATGGAAAATATTATCGACATACACTGTCATATTTTACCAGGGGTGGATGACGGTTCGGACAGCTTTGAAATGAGTATGCAGATGCTGAAACGTGCAGCGGATGACGGCATATCCGGGATGATCCTGACACCCCATAATAAACCGGGACACCGTCATATGCATTTCTCTCAAATGATGTCTGAGATCAACAAACTGCGAAAGATAATGACGGAAGAAAATATAAAGATAGAGTTGTATCCGGGAAGCGAACTGTATTACCGGAGCGGGATCCGGGAGGAGATTGCGCATGATAAGACAGGGATTCTGGCCGGTTCCCGGTATACGCTTGTGGAATTCAATCCCATGGCGGACTATGATTATATCCGCAACGGGATTTATTCGCTTCTGACGGGCGGATATTATCCCATTCTTGCACATGTAGAACGGTATCGGAACGTTTGCGCCGCAAAATACGGAACAGAGGATCTGATCGAAATGGGATGTTATATCCAGGTGAATGCCGGCAGCATTATGGGAAAATCCGGCTCGAAAGCAAGACGGTTTGTCAAAAAGTTATTGAAGCAGCGACAGGTTCATTTTGTTGCCACAGACGCACATGATTTAAAGAAAAGACCGCCCGGCCTTTCTGACTGTGCAGATTATATCAGGAAAAAATACGGTGAGGACTACAGCATAAAACTGTTCTGTGATAATCCGATGGATGTGATCAGAGATAAAGAGATATCTTTGTATTTTTAGGACAATGTAATGCTGATGAATAAAATCATTATTTTTTATAAACAGATTTACGGACAGGAAGAAGAACGAAATGGAAAACCACAGAGAGAATAATAATGAAATTGAATTTGACCTGCTTGAGATTGTTCATATACTGCTTTGCAGATTCTGGATCGTACTGGGTGCCGCTTTTGTGACAGCGCTTGTTTGTTTTATAGTCAGTGCATATGTATTATCACCGGTTTATGAATCTACCACGAGGATTTATATTCTGAATAAAACGGATGATACGTCGGTTACCTACACCGATGTGCAGATGGGCACGCAGCTTACAAAAGACTATGCGGAACTGATCAACAGCAGATATGTTCTGGAAAAAGTAATCGAACAGCTTTCCTTAGAGGAGATAGAATACAAAGAACTGATGAAAAAGGTATCGGTGAATACGCCTGTGGATACACGTATTGTATCTATTACAGTAGAGCATACGAATCCCGCGACGGCTATGGAAATAGCGAACTGTATCCGGGAAGTGGCAGGAGAACATATTCAGAACGTAATGGATATCGAGGCGGTCAATGTGGTCGAGACAGCCAACATGCCGTTGGAGAAGTCAGGACCAAGTGTTGTGAAATGGACATTGATCGGCGGGATGGCCGGCGTGTTTCTTGCCTGCGCAGTCATCCTGATCATATTTTTGCTGGATGATACGATCAAATGCTCGGAGGATGTTGAAAAATACCTGGGGCTGAGCACACTGGCGATGATACCGGTTATTTCAGAAGATGACACTGCGAAAAAGAGAAAGAGTAAGAGGAAGTAACGATGCAGGAGGTTAAACTTTACTTTCAGAGAAAGAATGGTTTTTTTATAAAAGAAGCTTTCAAGACACTGCGCAGCAACATAGAGTTCTCCGGTGACGATGTTAAAGTAATTGCGGTCACCAGCTGTATGGCGCATGAAGGGAAATCCAGCGTTGCCATGGAACTGGCGAAGTCCTTTGCAGAAGCCGGCAACATGACGCTTCTGATCGATGCGGATATGCGTAAATCCGTATTGATCGGACGCTATAAGACAGGTGCGGTGAAGTTCGGCCTGAGCCATTGCCTGACCGGAAAAACCCAGTATATGGATGCCATATGCGAAACAGATTTCCCAAAGCTGTATGTGCTTTTTTCAGGACCGGTGCCGCCCAATCCGAGCGAACTTCTGGGAAGCAGGAAGTTTACAGAAATGCTGGAGGTCATGAAGAGACCATTTTCCTACATTGTAATCGACACACCGCCCCTGGGAAGCGTTATAGATTCTGCGGTAGTGGCAAGAAACTGTGACGGAACCGTGCTGGTGATCCAGAACAATGCAATCAGTTATCGGTTTGCCCAGAAGGTAAAAGATCAGCTGGATAAGACCGGAAGCCGTATTCTGGGAGTAGTCCTGAACAAGGTTGATACGAATGGAAAAGGGTATTACGGTAAATATTACAGCAAATATTACGGAAAGTATTACGGCAAATATTATGGAGAATACGGACCCGATCCCGCATCTCTGGAAAAGCAGGAAAAAGAAGAAAAGCAGATCAAAGAGCTTCAGAAAGAGTTTCATGAAAATCAGAAACGGGAAAAGCTGGACAAGATAGAAAAGGAAAAAAAAGAAAAAAGGGAACGAAAAAAGCAAAAGATCAAACAGATTACATGGAAGGCGGCAAAATGTGTTCTCATAGTACTGCTCATCTTTCTGCTGATCTGCGGCGTGTTCCTTGGAGCATATGAAACAGTCAAAGCCGTGGGTAAAAAACGGCTGTTAAGCGCTTCGGAAGGTGTACGGCCGGAATTACAGACTGTGATCGGTCCAGGGGAACTGGAAAAAGAGGAAGCAAGCCGGTGGCAGGACGGATGGGTGAAATACCAGGATGCCATTTATCAGTATAATCAGGAAATCATCACCTTTCTCATTATGGGGATTGATAAGGACGGTGATACCAAAGCGGTACCGGAAGGAACGGAAGGCGGACAGGCAGACGCTCTGTTTCTGGCGGTTATGAATCCCAAAGATAACAGTATTAAAATTATCGGCATTAACCGTAATACCATGGCGGATATTGAGATCTATAACGGCGAAGGCGCGTATATCTCCACAACAAAGGCACAGATCGCCGTACAGCACGGCTTCGGTGACGGGATGGAAAAAAGCTGTGAGTATCAGAAGAAAGCAGTGGGGAAGCTCTTTTATAACCTTCCCATACACGGATATGCCGCCGTCAATATGAGCGCTATTCCTACGATCAATGATGCGGTGGGCGGTATAGATGTGACCGTGCTGGAGGATCTGACAAAGGTTGATGCGAGTCTTACAAAAGACAGCAATGTGCACTTAAACGGAGAAAATGCCTTCTGGTATGTGAAATACAGGGATACAGATATTTTTGGTTCTGCAGACATGCGGCTGGAACGGCAGCAGCAATATCTGATAAATCTGGTCAATACGGCAAAACAGAAAGTGCAACAGGATATTTCCATGGCTGTGAGTCTGTACCAGGCGGTATCTCCGCAGATGGTTACGGATGTATCCCTGCAGGAAGCCGCCTATCTGGCTTCGATCCTGCCGGACTATAGATTTGGCAAAAACAGTTTCTATACGATGGAAGGTGAAACCGTTAAAGGAGAGGAATTTGAAGAATTCTACCCGGATGAGGACGCGCTGTATGAACTGATTTTAAATGTATTTTATGAAAAGATTGCGTAAGAATATAGCGGTGAATCAGAAGGAACAGTGAAGCCAAAGGCTGAACTGTCTGTTACAATCAGAAGGCCGGATGGCTACGCAGGAATTGATTCACAGGTGAGGTACACGTATGCGAAATGTGAAAGAAAAAGCAGCAATGCTGGTATTGCTGGCACTGGCAATTGCCATAATCTGTGTGGCCGTAAAGATTTATACAGAAGTGCGCAGAATTGGGGCAGCGGAGCAGGGAGAACAGGAAAATACAGAGGATGCGTCACTGCATCGTGGGCAGGGATTTGCGGGAGAAAGTGCGGAAGACGGTGTGGTTGATTTTAGCATGTTAAAAGAAAAAAATCCTGATATCTTTGCCTGGATCCATATCCCGGGTACGTCGGTAGACTGTCCGGTTCTACAGAGTGAGCAGTCGGATACTTTCTATGAAGAGCATAATGCTTACGGAGAAGAAGACGATGCGGGTGCCGTCTATACAGAACTGGCCAATCTGACAAGTATGTGTGATTTTAACACCGTACTGCACGGCAAAACCGGGGCGGATGGAAACGGTCTGTTTGCAGACCTGTACCGGTTTGCGGATCCGCAGTTTTTTGAAGGACATGAAATCGTCCGTGTGTACCTGGATGGAAACGTGCTGACCTATGAAATTTTTGCCGCTTATGAAAGAGAAAATACAAGCCTGATCCGAACCTATGACTTTACATATCTGTCCGGATGTCAGGAATTTCTGAATGACCTGTACGGGACAAGGGATATGGGGATTAACCTGCGGGAAGGATGGGAGAATGTCAATGCGTACAATTATGTCATTACCCTGACGACACAGAAGGAAGAAAACCCGGACAGTCAGTTTGTCGTGGTTGCAGTGCTGGTGGAAGACGCTGCGGGAACGATCGAAAGAGTCGTCACGGAATAGTGAGTTGGAAAGAAGGATATTGTAATGCTATTTGCGTTTTATGACGTGAATATAGACCACACTTAGATGAGGAAAGGAGGGATTCCGATGAAAAAGTTATTAGCGCTTACGATGGCAGGTGTCATGTTATTTTCCACACCTATTATGGCGGCGGAAGACGAATGGGAAGATGGGGTGGAAGACGAATGGGAAGAGGATGAAAATGAGGAAAATCAAGGAAGTCCAAGCCCGAGTGCGCCTGCCGTAAAGCCGAGTCCGCCGAAGACTGAAATTCCGGCGAAACCGGATTCAGAGGTTCCTGCGGTTGCGGCATCTTCCGTGTCGTCAGAGATTATTGCGGCAGCAGCAGCCGAGGGAAAAACCGTTGGCGAGTATATGAATAATGCAGTGGTAACGGTTCCGGGGCTTGATTATGCGATACCGGTAGGACAGGGCGGTCACGTAATCATCAACGGGGCACCCAGCAATCAGGTATTCTCTGTATTAAAACCGGCGCTGGCTAATGTCTACACTGCCAAGGCATACGCTGCGGCTCTGGGCGGCAGAGTACTGAGCGTTGTGCGGGTCAATGCAAACATTAAAGGTTTTCAGACCGCAAGAGTCAATTTCTATACGAAGGGCGTTTGGGGCGGACAGAATATCAAAGTGTTCCAGATCGTTAACGGGCAGTGTTATGAGCTTCATGTAGCCGAGATCAGGACAGATCATGTAGTGGTTGACATGACGTCTCTGGGAACGCTGGCATTTATTGAAGTACCGAATAAGTAATTCGGGAGTCAGTATCGGAAGTGTTAGCAGTTTGCTGTAAAAATCTACGGTTTTTACAGTATGGATGGCCATCATCCGTTCATCCTGCGTGAATTTGCAGAACGGATGCCGGCATTGGTATACGATAAGTGTGGAGTTATACGTACTGCCGCAAAAGCGGCGGTACGTCTGACAGATTTATTGAGAGGATAAACGGAATGCGGGAGAACATTGCGACAAATACCATTGACAGGCCGATGTTCAAGATTGTGGAAACGGATCTGGGCAGATATAACATGCATGAAATATACCAGAGAAAAAGTGCGGCCTATAAATTGATAAAAAGAGGGATGGATGTGCTGTTGTCAGCAGTGGCGCTGATCGTTCTTTCACCTGTGTTTCTTGTGACTGCCGTCGCGATTAAGTGCGAAGACCGCGGTCCGGTATTTTTCGTACAGCCAAGGGCGGGAAAAGACATGAAGCCCTTTTCTATGTATAAATTCCGCAGTATGTATGTAAACGCGGATGAGAAACTAAAGGAAATGATGAAAGATAACGAGCAGACAGGCCATGCTTTTAAGATAAAAAATGATCCGAGAATCACCAGAACCGGCAGATTCATCAGGCGGTTTTCCATAGATGAATTACCGCAGTTGATTAATATTATGAAAGGCGATATGAGTATCGTTGGTCCGAGACCGATCCTGACCTTCCAGATGGAGGCATGCAGCCAGTATGAGAGACAGCGGCTTGCAGTACAGCCGGGACTTACGTGCTACTGGCAGATCGGCGGCAGAGCAAATGTGACATGGGAAGAATGGGTGGAACTTGATCTGGATTACATAGAAGATATGGGACTGTGGACGGATCTAAAGATGATTGTGAAGACGGTTCCGGCGGTGTTTCGCGGGGATGGGGCGTATTAGTGCCAGATGCCAGACAATGAAAATGGAAGAATGCAGAAACAGGACAGGCCGCTGGCAGAATGACAAAAGGGAATGCAGCAGGTGAGAATCTGTGCAGATAGATTTTAAGCAATAGAGTACCTTGACAATTATATACCTTACAATGAGAGGGACAGGATGAGGGTTTAGCTTTGAATCAGTTTCTTAAGATATCAGCTTTCATATGCGCTGGGTATTTTTCTTCCAATCCGATTCCGGAAGTATCTTAACAGGAAGAAAAATGGTGTAAAACAGCCGATTACGGAAACTGTCAGAAAAGATTTGACAGAATTTATACGGGAATGTGATATGATAATATATCGTAAAAAAGAAAACGGAACGATGACAGATTCTGCAGGAAAAGAAATGATTGAATTTTTGGATATGACCTGTGGTTATCTCTTGAAGAACGAACCTGAGTTGAAGAAGGAAGTGCATGGGATTATGCGGCCTATTATTATGTTGCAGAGCGAAAGAGCGGAGTATGAGATAAAGCTGATCAGTGAAAAGCTTGAGGAAGAAAAGCGTGAAAAGCAAAATGCGATACGAAGATTAATTGAAAAGTACTGTTCTTCCGGTCAGAGCCGTCAAGAAGTGAAAGAAAGTATTCAGGATATATTTTCTTTGGATGAAGCGGATGCAGAAGAGAAGATGGAGAAATACTGGGTGCAGGCAGATGAGCAGTAGATAAGATATAGAGTTATACGATATGGAAACTCTCGATGTAAGGTATGTAAGTGACTTATGTCGGGAGTTTTTATATATGAAAAAGGCGTTTGAAATGGGGACATTTACTCAGATTAGAGGTGTTACTTATGAAGGTAGGAGTAATTGGTGTTAAGGGGATGCCATCAAGAATAAGTGGCTTAGAGGTTCATGTAGAACATGTGGCACAAGGATTAGCTGAATCAGGCATGGATATTGTGGTGTTTTGTAGAAAACGATATTGTTCTCAAATTTTGAAGAAATATAAAAAAATGCAAATTGTTTATATCCCTTCTATTAACACGAAACACCTGGATGCTATAAGTTATAGTTTTTTTGCTGTCATTGCAGCTCTTTTTAAAGGATGTGATACATTTTGGTTTCATGCGCTTGGTCCATCCATTATGGCATGGTTACCTAAAATATTCAGAAAGAAGATTGTTTGTACAGTTCATGGTTTGGACTGGAAAAGAGATAAATTTGGTAAACTGGCTTCAAAAATTTTGAAAATTGGTGAATGGTCTATTGCTAAATGCGCGGATGAAATTATTGTTTTGAACCATATAGATGCGGCCTATTTTTATCAGACATATAGAAGGATATGCAGAGTAATACCTAATGGAGTTATTATTCAAAATAGAAGAAAAGCTGATGAAATTATTCGTAAATATGGTATCAAAGAGAACTCTTTTTTTTTGTTTGCATCACGAATTGTTCCAGAGAAAAAAGTAGAATGTTTAATAAAAGCTTATATGAGTATACGAACTGATAAGAAACTGATAATTGTAGGAAAAGGTGTACATACAGATACCTACGAGGATGAAATGAAAAAGTTGGCATCTGATAATCCTAATATTCTTTTTACAGGGTTTCTATCTGGCAATTGTCTGAAAGAATTATACAGTAATGCATATGCTTATATTTTGCCATCCACAGTTGAAGGGCAGTCTCTGGGATTGTTAGAAGCAATGAGTTATGGGAAGGTATGCATAGTCAGTAATATAGACGAAAATGTATGTGTAATCAAGCAGAGTGGTTTGATATTTAAAAATGGTGATGAAATTGACTTGGCCAAACAGCTTGAATATGTATTAGAACATGAAGAAAAAATTGATGAATTAGGGGAGAGCGCAATTGAACTGTGTTTAAAGGAACATAGATGGGAGGATGCAATTCGTAAGACTGTAGAGGTATTTGAAATGATATGAAATAATGAAAATAATAGAAAGCTGGAATAAAGCAAAAATGAAAGAGATAGATAACTTAAAAAAAATTACATATCATTTAAGTAAAATGATAGAAGCCAGAGATGAGAAAATAGCGCAGGAAATCAGTTGTGCGGAGATTATTTCCTTTGACATCTTTGATACATTGATTAAAAGAAATGTAATAAAACCTGAATATATTCATAATATTGTATGCGATAAGTTCATGAAACAAACAGGTATTATTCTGGATGAATATCCAAAGATTAGAATCGAGGCGGAAAAAAAAGCAAAAAAACAGACACAACAAGAAGAAATTTGCTTGAATGATATTTATAATTTTATGAATGATATATCAGAACATGATAAAAAGAAGCTGTCTCAATTGGAAGAAGAAACAGAACTGGAAGTATGTTGTCCTAATTTGTGGATGAAAAAAATATATGAGACTGTTTTGAAGAATGGAAAACGAATTATTATTACTTCCGATATGTATTTGGACGAGCATATTATAAAAAAAATTCTTCAAAAATGTGGTTATATATATTATGAAAAATTGTATTTGTCGTCATCTTTGGGGGTATGTAAGGCTACAGGCAATATCTATGAAATAATAAAGAAAGATTATTCTGAGTATGAAGGAAAGATATTACACATTGGTGATAATTTGAAAAGAGACTACATTATACCCAGGAAAAAGGGGATAAATGCTTTATTGATTGATGGGCGACGGAATTTATTAAGATTTTGGAAGAAGAACAAAAATATAGAAAATAAGTTTTTATATCAAAGGCTGTATTCTCTTGTAAACAACCATATAAGCGATGGAAACAATGATGCGGTTTCTATTGCTTATGAAGTGTTGGGACCAATGCTATTAGGTTATTGTATTTGGTTGAATGAGAAGATAAAAAAAGATAAGGTAGAGAAAATATTTTTTTTGAGTAGAGAAGGAAAAATATTTCAGGAAGCATATAATATTTTGTATCCACAAAATAATATTCCACAAACCTATTTATATGTATCCAGGCAGGCTTTACTTGTTCCTTTGCTTACAGATGCAGCTAATTTTGATGAAATAGTTGATATATTAAAATGTTTCCTGCATGCTCCTTTTTTAAGTACAATTTCAAATTTATGTGGATTGGATCAGAAGCGGTTCAATAATGAATTATTGAATATTGGTTTGAATGAAGATATAAAAATACATGAGATTCCAATTGAAAAAAAAGAAGAAGTTTATTCCATTATTAAAAAAATAGGAGGATGTCACTTAGAAAAACAAAAGGAGTATGTGATAAAGTATTTACAAGAGAGTGGGGTTGCCGGTAATATTGCAATTGTTGATATTGGATGGTCAGGAACTATGCAGGCTGCTTTACAAAAATACATGGCAGATCCTAACACAGTACTTCATGGTTATTATCTGGGCGTTAGAAATATGGAAATGGACGATTATTATACTCTAATGCTTAGAAGTGGATATTTGTTTGAACCGGGAAAAAATAAAGAGTTTGATTTAATGATTAGATTTACACAAGAAATACTTGAAATATTGTTTTTAAATCAAGTAGGTAGTGTAAAGGGATACGCTTCGGAAAATGATAAAATTGTTCCTGTTTTTTTCCCTTCTGAATATTCTGGTTCAGGAGAGAAATTCATAAAATTTGTACAGATCGCGACATTAGATTTTTTAAGGTTGGTTAAAGCAGATAAGATATGGGAAGAAAAGTTGAAAATTCAAGAAGACATTATTATGAGTTCATATTCAAGCTTTGCCGTATATCCTGCGATGTCTACGATTAAAATTTTTACGAAGTTTCATTTCATGAGTGATGGCAATATTAGAAAATTATTGCCAGAACATAGTTTGTTTTATTATTTGTTTCATTTGAAAAAATTAAAGCAGGATTTTAGCAAGAATATGTGTAAGATTTTTTTTATCAAACAAATCTTAAAAATAAATTTGCCATATTTTAAGTTGTTAGAATTATTTGCTCTTAAATTTCATTATCAGAGTGATTATCGAAAACGCTACTATCATACTGAAAGTAAAGGGAAGATTGAAATCTAAAAGGAAAAAGTGAATATGCATATACTATTTATTGCAGATGGTGACAGTAAATATGGAGCACCGCATTCAATGAAACAGTTAATCCGAGGATTAATAGAAAAACATGCAGATATGGAAATTAGCGTTATTTTACCTCCAAGGGTAAAGTTAGAGGCATATTATCAGCAACTGGGGTGTAAGACATATAAAATTTTTTATGAACCATTTTATCAAGGGATTCCAGTGCAGAAATGGAAAGTTCCTATTAAATTTGTGATTAGAGGAATGGGCTATTTACTGGGGAGATGGTGTGCGCCGTATTGCTTAAATAGGAAATTGGATATGCGTACTGTAGACATAATACATGCTAATTCATCAAGGGAAGATCTGGGTGGAATATTGGCGTTAAAGTATCATAAACCATTGATTTGGCATATCAGGGAGTTTGGGGATAAGGATTATAAGTGTTTTAGCTTCAGGAAAAATTACATTGAATTGATGAATAAAGGAGCTTATGAATTTATTGCCGTTTCTGGCGCTGTTAAAGATCATTGGATCAAAAAAGGGCTGGATAGGAGAAAAATATCTCTGATATATAATGGTGTATGTACGGAAGTGAATGTTAAAAAGGAATATAGGGAAACAGATAGCGGCAAAATGAGATTTCTTATAATGGGTTCTGTGTCGGCGGCAAAAGGGCAGTACCAGGTGATTAAAGCTTGTGCAATGATGACAGAGAGAGAAAAAGAAAAAATAGTTATAGATATTATTGGTGGAGGAAATAGAGTATATATTAAAAAATTGAATGCAATGATTAAAAAAAATGAATTGTCATCAACTGTGCGTTTCCTGGGATATCAAGAGGAAGCATGGAAAAATTTATGTAATTATGACTGTGGGCTTATGTGCTCTAAGTCGGAAGGATTTGGAAGAGTAACGGTTGAGTATATGATGGCAGGATTGCCGGTAATCGCATCGGATACTGGGGCAAATCCTGAATTAATTATTGAAAATGAAAATGGATTGTTGTATCAGTGGAACAATATAGAAGACTTGAGAAAAAAGATGATATATCTATTAAATAATATTAATGTTTTGAAACAAATGGGACAAAATGCAAGAAAATATGCAGTGTCTCATTTTTCAGCGGCATTAAATGCTGAACTTGTATATAAGGAGTATTTAAAAATTTTGGAACTTAACAAGTAATAGGTAAAAGACATGTTATGTGTAAGAGTCTATTGTGTAGGCTTTATTATAATCAGATACATATTCGAAAAGGATTGGCATGAATAAAAAAGATTTCTTTAAACATTTTTTCGTTTTTACATTTGGATTATGGTATAGTACAGAAATAATTTTTAATACCACATTAAAATCTGTTTTAGGTATTCAGATTGATATATTGAATAATATTGTAAATTGGTTGGTTTTTATCTTATTAATGGTTCAAATAATTTTCATGCAGTCATACAAAAAAAAAGAGTTAATGATTATTATATTGATAACATTGCCAGTTACAATATCTACAGGGTTGTCAGGCAACAGAAGTTTATTGTCTGTGTGGATGTTCATTGTTGGAGCTAAAGAGGTAAGTTTTGATAGAATAATAAAAATAGCATATAGAATTTTGCAAATAATGATTCCATTGGTAGTTTTTTTGCGGATGTTGAGAATTATTGATGATTATATGATAATGAGAGGCAGTATTCAACGTTTTTCTTTAGGGTTTTCTCATCCAAATCAATTAGGACTGAGAATTTTTCAATTGACATTGTGCTACTGCTATATCAATAGAGCTAAATTGAGTTTATTAAGTTGTTGTAAGATAGTTTTTGCAATTGTATTTACAATTATTATCCCCAATTCTCAGACAGCCTATATTAGCCTGATAGTATTTTTAATATTAATACTTATTTATAAGTATATGGAAAACCAAAGGCATATTTTTACGGAAATATTTGCAAAGAGTTTGTTAGTAGGCGCATTGGCATTAAATACAATAAGTATAGTTTTGGCTTATATAGATGTGAATAAGAATGCAATTTTGTCACAAATAGATAAATGGATGTCCGTAAGATTTTCATGGTGCCATAAAGTATGGCAAATATATGGAATTTCTTTCTGGGGTCAAAAAGTATATGTATTAGGTGAAGAAACAAAAATACTGGGAATTGGAAATCGTCTTTGGCTAGATAACGCATATGTCACTATACTTTTGCGGTATGGAATTTTGGTTTTTCTAATTACTTCTTTTACCTATATATATTTAATAGGAAGTATGGCGATTCGCAAGGAATATATTCTTGTAGTTATATTGTTTCTGTATGCATTATATGGACTGATGGAAAATGGATTATTTATGTTATCTCATAATATTTTTCTTCTTGCTTTTTCAGATTTGCTTTATCATAAAGAAAATCTAAATAGGACGCAGAATAAAGAAAAATAGTTATTGGTAAGCGTAAAAACAAATGAATTTTCAAAATGATTTAAAGAAAAATTATATATTGAATAGCCTGTATCAAGTATTGGTCATGATAATTCCGCTTATTATGACGCCATATTTGACCAGAACATTAGGAAGTGAAGGATTAGGTCAATACGCATATTATTATTCATTCGCGTATTATTTTTCGTTGTTTTCTATGTTGGGGATACCTAATTATGGCAACCGGTCTATAGCACAAGTAAGTCGGGAAAAAGAGAAAAGAACAAAAGTTTTTTTGGAAATTTATAAGTTACAAATAGCCATATCACTGAGCGTTATTGTTATTTACAGTGCTTTTATACATTTTTTTTTGAAAGATAACAGAATTGCATGGATGCTTTGGGGATTTGTTTTCGCCTATACGTTTGATATCAGCTGGTTCTTTTTTGGAATGGAACAGTTTAAGGTAACATTAATTAGAAACTTTTCCATAAAAATAATAACTATTTTGTTTGTATTTATCTTAGTACAATCAGAAAGCGATGTATATAAATACGCATTGATTACCTCAATAGGAACGCTTTTTGCTAATTTAGTTCTGTTTCCAAAAGCAAAGAAGCTGCTTACTACTTTTGATTGTAGCGAAATTCGGAGCCGTAAACATATTAAACGCATCTTGATATTGTTTATTCCTTGTTTGGCAGTAAGTATATATACGGTAATGGATAAAATGATGTTGGGGACTATGGTACAAATGAATGAGGTGGGATTTTATGAGAGTAGTGAGCGCATTATAAAACTTCCACTTGTATTTGTAACTTCCCTTGGCACAGTTATGCTACCAAGAATCAGTAATTTATTGAATTCGAACGAAAAAGAAAAAAGCAATAATTATTTATACAAATCAATTATTTTTATGATGTTCTTATCAAGTTCTATGTGCTTTGGAATTATAGCGATAGCTGATATTTTCGTTCCGGTCTTTTTTGGAAATGGATTTGAGAAGTGCATAAGTATTCTTACTATACTAATGCCAAGTTGTATATTTTTAGCCTTTGCAAATGTAATTAGAACTCAATATTTATTACCAAATGAGATGGATCGGCAGTATGTATTTGCACTGCTGATGGGAGCAATTGCCAATCTGGGACTTAATCTGTTATTGATTCCTCGATATGCTTCTGTGGGGGCAAGTATAGGAACATTGATAACAGAAATTATTGTATGTTTTTTTCAGTGTTTTAGCGTGAGGCAATACATTTCGTTAAAAAAATATGTTGTTTGTTCAATTCCATTTATTATTTCGGGGATTTTGATGAGTATTGTTGTACGCAGTACGAAGTTTAACATAGAAAATTTATATATTATTTTATGTATAAAAGTTTTATTGGGCATATTAATATATTTTTTTGTGCTTTTTATTTTGTATGCATTATGGAAGACATACAAGTTTGCTTTAAAGAAAAAGTTCTAAAGCCGGTTCATAAAGAAGTACAGAGAAGCCGCAGAGAGCGGTGTCATAACTGTGTCGGTAAAAAACTTCTGTGGACAGAATACCCACAGATCCTCAAAACCACTTGCACAAATCACATACTTCTGTTAAGATAATTACACTTACAGATGTGTTATAAAACTTCTTATTTCTGATAACACATTTCTAATTTCCCGTTTTCGGGAATGCAATAAGATTCAAGGCTTATCGCCAAAGAATTTCAACAATTTATTTTAAAGAGCCGTAAGATTTCAGCGTAACCGGTAAAGAGATTAAAAAATAAAAGATTCGATAAAACGACAATAAAAAGTTTCGGGAATTAGGATTGTACAGACCGTCTCTGGCTTGTAAAATCAAGAGGTGTATGATAGTATGGAACTACAAAAGAGAACGAAAAAACATAAGGCGATACTGAAAGCGGCAGAACAGCAGCACCAGAAAGATTTACGGCGTCTGCGGGATTTACGGCCTATTGATGATGATTTTATGCGCTGTATGTTTAAGAATAACATTCCATTGGCAGAATTTGTGTTACGTATGATTACGGGTATGCAGGAATTGACGATTACTGACTGCGAAACGCAAAAGGATATGAAAAGGCTTGCCGGAGCACGTTCTATCTGCCTCGATGCATACGGAACAGATTCAACCGGGAAAAGATATGATCTTGAAATCCAAAGACAGGAAAAAGGGGCAGATCCACACAGGGCAAGATACCATTCCAGCGTGATGGATGTGGAGAATCTGCATTCCGGACAGGAATTTAAGGAACTGCCGGATACTTATACGATTTTTATTACCGAGAAAGATTTTTACGGGAAGGGCAAACCGGTTTATCCGATCGAGAGAATGAACCTTGTCACGGGTAAATCTTTTGAAGATGGGGAGCATATACTTTACGTCAATGGAGAATATCGGGGAGAATCCGATCTGGGAAAGCTCATGCATGATTTTAACTGTACCAGGGCAGACGATATGAATTTTAAATTGATGGCAGACAGAGCACGTTATCTGAAAGAGAATCCGAAGGGAGTGAGTGAGATGTGCCGTATTTTGGAAGATATGAGAAATGAATCTCTGAAGGAAGGAATAAAAGAGGGAATAAAAGCGGGCGCAGTATACACTGCGAAAAAGATGTTGGCAGACGGGACGGTAACACTTGAAAAAATTGCTGAATTTGTAGGGCTTTCCGTTGATGAAGTTAAAAAAATAGAAACGGGACAAACGATATGAGAGATAAGCAGTACAGGATTGAGGACAGTATGATACGAGGTGCAATATAAAATGTCTGCTGATTTTTCCACTCATCAGCAGACACAATTCCTTTCCGGGTGTGGGATTTGGTTATGCCAATTCATATACAGAATCCATCAGAGAGTATGTAACATTTCCCGGAAAATCACTTGCATAAATCCAGAACCTCTGTTAAGATAAATACAATCACAGATGTGTTATATCATTTCTTATTTCTGATAACACATTTCTAATATCCCGTTTTTCGGGAATGTAGCGAATTCATGGCTTATCGCCGGAGAATTTCAACACTTTATTTTAACAGAGCCGTAAGTGATGAAAGCGTATCTGCAGTTGTTTCTGTTATACTTCTTTCATAGCTGAGGGCATGAAAGGAGATCAATGTCGATAGAAAGAATAGCAGAGAAAACGAGCGGCAACAGGGAGAAGCAAGATTGCATAACAGAGGATGTCAGATATTATGGCGCCATCCCCGAAAAAATACCGGAGGAAATGACACCGGGAATTATCGAACAGTATTACCTGTGGCCACCTGTTGAGAAACGAGCCGGAATTGAAGAAGGAAGTGCATGGGATTATGAGACCGATTGTGATGACACAGACTGAGAGAGCAGATATGATCCGAGCACGACATGAGAGCGCAATCCGAAAGTCAATTGAAAAACACGGCTTGTCCGGCCAGAGTCGCCAGAAAATAGAAGACAGTATCCGGGATATTTTTTCTTTGGATGAAGCGGAAGCTGAGGAGAAAATGAAACAATGCTGGAAGCAGTAAGATCAATAGACTTAAAGCGGATAAAAATGGTGAAATCGCCAGCAATTCTGCAAAGTGAATGTTGGCAGACGGTATGGTTGTACTTGAAAAAATTCAGCCATGCCATTTAATCCCAACGGTGAGAATCAGCTGACAAAGATTTTGACTACGGCATGAATGGCTTCAAGCCGAAAATGGGGTGCAGGAAACCGTTCTGTACAATGAAATAGCTGATGCAGGCAGAATTGCTGACCAGGAAATCAGAAGAAGTATTTGGATTATTCAGTGGATGGGTTTTTTATAAAAGGTGAAGCTTCTCCTGTAAAAATAATTATGAAACAATAGAGGCAGGGATGCTATGAAAGCTGCTATATGGAATATCGAAAGGTTCAACATACATGAAGAATATTAATTTCCCGCTTGGCGGGCTGCAAGGTATAGATGAATTAAATAACCTGCTTCAGAACATGATGGAATCAGGTGGAAGTTTTATCAATTATATGACGAAAATCCATGATGGTATAAATTTAATGTCGGATTTTAGTGAAATGACACCGGATACATATGGGTGTGAACGTCTTTTTGTTGATTTTTTTATAAATGATGAGATGAGGGGAGATTTTCCGCTGATTGCAAGGGATTTTTATGCTCATGAATTTGCAAACATCCCAAAACATCAGGATGTAGAGTATTTTGATATTCAGGCTGGTGAAGACTGGCCGGAACTGATGTTTAACCGATTTACGCTTAGTCTGATGATGAATGCGGTTAATAGTGGAAGCGAATATACGAAAGCATTGTTTTTGTATTTACATAAAACGTATTACAAGAAAGAATATCGGACGCTGAAAAGATTCAGTACGATGTCACTCAGCGAACTGCTGGCACTGGCAAAGCCGGAAGAAATAAAATATCCTTACTATGCAAATCTGTCAAGGATTCTATGTATAGCGCCAATATATGGCATCAGGCTTGGCGGGGAATGCAATGCTGTGTACGGAATCTTAAATGAATTCAGCAATCAATTTGGTTCAGGCAGCGTATATTCGTTTGATGAGGCTGCAGGTGACAGCTTTAAGGATTGCCGGAAGGAAATAGATGAGTGTTTCGATCAGCAGACATTATATTCCCTTGATACAAAGTTGTCGAAATTCCTTGGGAATGTATTTCGATGGCTGGGGTACAGTCCTGAATATGCAGATTGGTGTGATGAAAACGACAGAGGTCTGGAAGAACGCCTTGCCATTGTGTTGTCTATATTGAAGAAGACTTTTCCCAAAAGTAATAAAGAATATTCCGCAGAGGAGCTTACGCTTTATGGAATGATCCTTCATTGTGCAAGTGCAATGACATGTAATTCGTCATGGCTGGCCGAAGTACTTAGGACATTGGCTTATGGAGAATCCGGAACATTTTATTATGATGAATTTCCGCCGATGTTTCATCCGGAAGATGTACAGGTCAAGACTGTCAGGTCAGGGAATGTTAAGACAGAAAGGCGGGTAAAGGATTCTACGGAACATGCCGGTGCAGATGGATGCGGGCGTGATGAGACTGAGATCATTGAAGAGGTGGATAAATTACGCCGTAAAGTCCGCAAACTTGAATCGGATAACAGCAGTCTGCGTGCCAGTCTGGTTGAGAAAAGAAGGCTTGAAGAGGAAGCGAAAGATATCAGAAAACAGCTGGAGGCGTCGAATCGTGAACTGGCAGTGCTTAGAAATTATGTGTATCATTTGACAGAAAGTGATAATTCCATAACAAATAAGCCGATTGAAAGTATGAAGGAAAAGATTGCCGGTTACCGGATCGTTATAGTGGGCGGACATTCGAATTGGTTATCGAAGATGAAGAAAGAGTTCCCGGACTGGTTATTTGTTGATCCAAAGGCCGGTGGATCGACAGATGTTTCGATTGTTGATAAAGCGGATTATGTCTATTTCTTTACGGATACGATCAGCCATTCAAAATACCATCAATTCATGAATGTAATACGTGAGCGAAAAATAAACTTCGGCTATATACATGGAGTAAATATAGAAAAGAACATTCGGGATATTTATGTGGATTTTGAAGAGGATTAGTCTGCTATAAATGAACTTATGGCAGACAGAGTACGTTATCTGAAAGAGAATCCGAAGGAAGTGAGTGGGATGTGCCGTATTTTGGAAGATATGAGAAATGAATTTGTAGGGCTTTCCGTTGATGAAGTTAAAAAAATAGAAACGGGACAAACATCTATTCTATAATTAGCCTCTTGTAAAATAGTTCCTGCTGGAATATACTAAATGTAGGGTTCTCGTTTCGTGCAAAGCACCCTAATTTGTG
Organism: uncultured Lachnospiraceae bacterium; assembly: GCA_910586615.1. GTDB lineage: Bacteria > Bacillota > Clostridia > Lachnospirales > Lachnospiraceae > UBA3282. Next base: position 15,731 of record CAJUJP010000023.1, on the reverse strand, counting down.
TTTGGGAGCGCTGTCTATGCTTTTTTCCAGTGTGGGATTTTTATTCCGGTTTCTGCCGGTTTTTATGTTAATATATCTTATCGCACCCGCCAGATATCGCAATGTTGTGCTACTGGCGGGCAGTCTTGTTTTTTATGGAGTGGGAGAACCGTACTTTGTTCTGCTGCTTGTTTTTTCTGTGCTGGCAAATTATGGTTTCAGCAGATATATGTTCTGGGAACCACGCACTCCGTTAAAAAACCGCGCCGACAGACGGGCCAAGCGGCGTAAAGCGGCGCTGGCGGCGTCTCTGGTTGTTGATTTTGGATTTCTGTTCGTATTTAAATATTGGGACTTTACAGCAGCAACTGTAAACGGTCTGGCCGGGCAGGAGGCGGTGCCGATTCTGGGGCTGGCACTTCCGCTGGGCATCAGCTTTTATACTTTTCAGATGGTGTCCTATCAGGTGGACTGCTATCGTGGTACAGTGAAGAAACCGGCGGATTTTGTTTCATTTGCCGCATATGTGAGCATGTTTCCGCAATTGATTGCCGGACCTATCGTGCGTTATGAGGAGATTGCGGACAGAATGGAGAGCCGCAGGATTCGTATCCGTAATCTGGAAAACGGTTTGAAACTTTTTACGGTGGGATTGGGGTTGAAGGTACTGCTGGCAAATCAGATCGGTACGTTGTGGAATACGATCATGACGGCGGGAGCCGGCAATTTACATATGAGTGTGGCATGGCTTGGTGCGCTGGCCTATTCTTTTCAGATCTATTTTGATTTCTGGGGTTATTCCGTGATGGCTATGGGGCTTGGTAAAATGCTCGGATTCAGGATTCCCCGTAATTTTGACAATCCATATGTTTCCAGATCGATTTCAGAATTCTGGCGCAGATGGCATATGACTTTGGGAAGCTGGTTTCGTGAATATGTCTATTTTCCTTTAGGGGGCAGTCGGAAGGGTAAGCTGAGGACGGTGTGCAACCTTTTTATTGTATGGTCTTTTACAGGATTGTGGCATGGGGCGGACTGGAATTTTCTGTTGTGGGGCATTGTGTTTTTCGTGCTTCTTGTAGTTGAGAAGAACAGTTACGGGAAATGGATGGAAAAGACCAGGGTTGTAGGGCATATTTATACACTGGCGGTCATTCCGGTCACATGGGTCATATTTGCCATCACCGATATCAGAAAGCTTGCCGCGTATCTCGGAAATATGTGCGGAATACACAGGGCATCGGTCATGGTTGGCGGACAGCAGCTTACCCGTTATCTGCAGGAATACTGGGTGTTATTAATAGCATGTGTTTTGTTTGCAACGCCTTTTCCGGGGAAGCTTTATCACAAGTATAGAGACAGGTGGTTTGCCGTTGTGGTGCTGCTTTTTATTTTCTGGTTTTCGGTGTATGAGATCATGGTAGGAAGCAACAATCCCTTCCTGTATTTCAGATTTTAGTGTAACAGGTTAAATGTTGATTTTTCTGTTGCGATAATGTATCGTTGCTAGTCATTGTAAGGTTTGGCTTTTCAGGCATGTATGGCTGATATTTAGGAACCAGACGTGTGATTATGCAGTTACGTATAAAAAGCAAAAGCGGCGTCTGACAGAAGACTGTTATATGAAAGCTATGTTATAAAGTGTATTTTTCCTGTTACTGGCGGAATAGTTTATTTTATTGATGTTAGGAATGGTACAGATGAAGAAAAAGAAACAGACGAAAAGTAATAAACGTAAAAAGAACAATACCACCGTAAATATGAATGGATCTAAGAAGGTAAATAAGCCCTCGGCAGTTCATGAGCAGAATAGAAATAGCAAGGCAGTAGCGGTAGCTGAGCAGAATAGAAATAGTAAGCCGGCAGCGGTAGCTGAGCAGAATAGAAATAGTAAGCCGGCAGCGGTAGATGGACAGAATAGAAATAGCAAGATAGTAGCGGCTAAAGGGCAGAAAAGAAAAGATAAGCCGCCGGTTGCCGGCCAGACTGTGCCACACGGCGGAAAAAAGAAAAGTGTTGAGCCGGTATCAGTAAACGGGCAAAGGAAAACACATTTGTCTACTTTGGACAATGGCCAGAAGAAAGCCGATCTGTCTGCTGTTGAGAATGGCCAGAAGAAAGCCGATCTGTCTGCTGTTGAGAATGGCCAGAAGAAAGCCG
>CAJUJP010000023.1:0-13492 GCA_910586615.1 uncultured Lachnospiraceae bacterium | reverse complement strand
ATCTGTCTGCTTTGGACAATGGACAAAAGAAAATCGCTCCCTCTGTTTTGGACGAAGGAGCAGACAAGGATGACTGGAGCATAAAGTCCGGCGGGGGTCGGTCTGTCAGAGACAAAATAACAAAAAAACAGGAAAGAGACAGAAGGCAGAAAAAGGAAACGTGGAGAGAGGTGTTATATAACTGCCCTTATTTAATTGTTGTGCTGGCAACTTCTTTTGTGGTAATGATCTGCTCTGAAGAGATTGGAATTCGTGCAATTGCCGCTGAAACGAAAGCCGTGGTACAGCAGACAATGGGCAGTGGGACTTTTGTAAAAGAAAATTCTACAGATTCTGAAGAGGGGAAGAATGCTTCTGATCCTGAAAATGGAGAAAATTCTCAAAATATGGAAAGCGCAGGAGCGGATGATGCAAATATAAATCAAAATGCAGGAGAATGCAAGCCTGATTCTGGTGAGAAAAACCCGGATAACAATGTTTTGAGTGATGGGAATGATGCGGAAAATTCAGAAAAAATAGCTGAAAATGAAAAGGGTATCACACGGTTTGAATATTATGATCCGCAGAAGATAGAGTCAAGATATTATTCGGATGCAGGAAAAGTTGCATTGACAACGGAGTATCATTATACCCAAGAAAACATCAGTTATTTTAACGATGCAGCTTTTTTGGGCGATTCAAGAACACTTGGTATTTCTGATTATGCAGGTTTTGAGGAAGCAGATTTCTATTGTGACAGTGGTATGACGATCTTTAAGCTGTTGGAGGAGGAGGTCACTTATCAAAAGACAGGTGACAAGGTTGACTTGACACAGGTGCTGCAGGCGGAGCAGTATGGTAAGATTTATATCATGCTGGGTATGAATGAATTGGGTTACGGCAATACAGACACATATTTGGAACAGTACCGCAAGGTGGTGGATCAGATCCGGGAATGGCAGCCGAATGCGATTATTTATGTTATGGCTAATTTGCATGTGAGCAGAGAAAAGAATAATATGGAGTCGGAATTTAATAATATTAATATTAATGACAAAAATGCAGCGGCAGCTTTGCTGGCAAACGGAACAGATGTATTTTATCTGGATGCAAATCCGCTGTTTACCGACGGGGAAGGTTTCTTAAATGCGGAACTGACCTTTGATGGCGTGCACCTTTACGCGCAGCATTATGATCTATGGCGTGAATTTCTTCTGGAACATGCGGTAGAAGCGAAGGCAGGACAGAATCAGGCATCGGAAAAGGCACAGCAGCCTGAGGAAAAACAGACACAGGAAAAAGCACAACAGCCTGAGGAAAAACAGACACAGGAAAAGGCACAACAGCCGGATGAAAAACAGACACAGGAAAAGGCACAACAGCCGGATGAAAAACAGTTACTGGAAAAGGTACGGCAGCTTGAGACAGAACACCGGGAGGAACCAATATATCCGGATAAGTGTTTATAATGGCTGGAAGGAGAAATACAATTTATGGGAGAAGAGATTCGCTTAAATAAATATCTTGCATCCTGCGGCATTTGTTCCAGGAGGGATGCAGACGGGCTGATCGGGCAAGGGGCAGTTACGGTTAACGGCAGTCCGGCCGAACAGGGCATGAAGGTGACGGATAAGGATGAAGTATGTGTCCACGGCAGGAAGGTGGCCGGACCGGATCGTAAAGTGGTTCTAGCATATTATAAACCGGCCGGCGTTGTCTGTACAGAACGGGACGTTCACGCGGAGAAGATCGTGATAGAGGAGTTGAAATATCCGATTCGTGTCACATATGCAGGCAGGCTTGACAAGGATTCGGAGGGACTTCTGCTGATGACCAATGACGGAGGTCTTATCGACGCTATGATGCGCGGGGCAAATCATCATGAAAAAGAGTATATTGTGAAGGTGGATAAAGAGTGGACTGAAGAAGCTTTGGAGCATATGCGTCAGGGTGTATATCTGGAAGAACTGGAGGTTACCACACGTCCCTGTGAAATTGAGCGGATGGGGTTTAAGACCATACGAATGGTGTTGACCCAGGGATTGAACAGGCAGATTCGCCGTATGTGTAGCACCCAGGGATATCATGTGGCTGCACTTAAGAGAACACGTGTTATGAATGTCGGACTATCGGGATTGAAACCGGGAGAATATAGAGAACTGTCAAAGGAAGAGGTACACAACCTTTATAAACAATGTGGGCTCTGTTCATAGAAATCAGAAGTATACAAAACAGAGAAAGCATAAGAACTGAGAATCTGCGGGAAAAGGGAATGGGTAAAAGCGGAAAGTGACAAAAGATATAATTTGAAACAAATGATAATCATCCGGGAAAAACATAAAGTACAGATAGAAAAGACATAGATAGAATAACATAGCCGGAAAAAATAGTTATAGAGAAAATATGGAATCAAAGAAATATAGATCATAGGAAATGGGAATCAAAGAAATGGATGGAAAAGAAAAAAATGTTAACCGCATGAAAGAACTGGTTTTGCTCCTTGGAAAAGCCTCTAAGGCTTATTATGCGCAGAATACAGAGATCATGAGTAACTACGAATATGACCGGCTGTATGATGAACTGGTAAAACTGGAAGAAATAACAGGTGTGATACTTGCCAACAGTCCGACTGTGCATGTTGGGTATGAGGCAGTGGAGGAATTGCCGAAGGAAAGGCATGAGGTTCCTATGCTTTCTCTGGCCAAGACGAAGAGCCGGGAAGAACTGCAGGAATGGCTGGACGGCCGGGAAGCGCTTTTGTCCTGGAAGCTGGATGGATTAACCGTTGTGTTGACTTACGCGGGCGGAAAACTTGTCAAGGCTGTTACCAGAGGAAACGGTGAGGTTGGAGAGGTTGTCACCAACAATGTACGGGTGTTTCAGAATGTACCGATGACGATTCCTTATCAGGGAGAACTTGTGGTGCGGGGCGAGGCTGTGATCAGCTACAGCGAATTTGAGAAGATCAACAGCCGGATCGAGGAAGCAGAGGCCAAGTATAAGAATCCGAGGAATCTTTGCAGCGGATCTGTCAGACAGCTTAACAATGAAGTTACCGCCGCGCGCAATGTCAATCTGTACGCATTCAGTCTGGTGAAGGCGGATGAGGCGGAATTTCATAATTCCAGAGCCGCGCAGTTTGCATTTCTTGCAGAACAGGGATTTGACATTGTGGAGTATAAGATGGTGAATCCAGATACGATTCTGGATGCAATCGACTACTTTGAAAATAAGATACAGACCAATGATATACCTTCAGACGGACTTGTGCTTATTTATGAGGATATTGCTTATGGGGAGTCGCTGGGACGGACGGCAAAATTCCCGCGGGATGCCATAGCCTTTAAATGGGCGGATGAACTGCGTGAGACGGTGCTTACCGAGATGGAGTGGAGCGCCAGCCGTACCGGTTTGATCAATCCGGTTGCGATTTTTGAACCGGTAGAGCTGGAAGGTACTACTGTCAGCCGTGCTTCCGTGCATAATATCAGTATCGTGCGCGGATTAAAGCTGGGGATCGGTGATCACATTGCGGTCTACAAGGCAAATATGATCATTCCTCAGATTGCGGAGAACCTGACACAGAGCGACACTCTGGAAATTCCTGAGATATGCCCTGTGTGCGGACAGCCTGCCCAGATCCGGCAGGTCAATGATGTACAGTCGCTGTACTGCAATAATCCTTCCTGCGATGCGAAGAAGGTTAAGGCATTTACGCTCTTTGTCAGCAGAGATGCCTTGAATGTGGACGGCTTGTCGGAATCTACACTGGAAAAATTCCTTGCAAAAGGTTTCCTGCATGAATTTGCAGATATTTTCCATTTGGAACAATATGAGCAGGAGATCACACAGATGGAGGGATTCGGTGAGAAATCCTACGGAAATCTGATTGAGAGCATAGAAAGAGCCAGAAATACAACTCTTCCCAGAGTGATTTACGGCCTGGGCATCGAAAATGTGGGTGTGGCGAACGCCAAACTGCTTTGCCGGCATTTCCGCTTCTCCATCGATGCACTGCGGCAGGCAGATGTGGAAGAGCTAAGCGCGATTGACGGAATCGGAGAAGTGATCGCAGGCAGCATTTATGAGTATTTTCATAATGAAGAACGAATAGAGCAGCTGGAACATCTGCTGCGGGAAGTTAACATTGCCGATGAGCCGGTGGAGGAAGAAGGCCCGCAGACACTGGCAGGCATGAGTTTCGTTATCACGGGCACTCTGGAACATTATGAGAACCGTAATGCGTTAAAAGAACAGATCGAGTCGAAGGGCGGAAAAGTGACAGGCAGCGTTACCGGTAAGACTACCTGTCTGATTAATAACGATACTGCTTCGCTATCTTCCAAGAACAAGAAAGCCAGAGAACTTGGGATACCTGTTTTGTCAGAAGAAGACTTTATGGAACAGTATCTGTAAAATCTTTTCTTCCGATGCAGACATTTTGAACCGCCTTCCAAAAGTTAGACCAAAAATCTAACGATTGGATGGCGGTTTCATTTTTACAGTATTTCCCGCACATCATACGGTGTCGTCTGATACACGTAATAATTGAGCCAGTTAGAATACAGAAGCTGCCCCGTGGAGCGCCAGTTGACAACAGGAGGATTCTCCGGATTGTCATCGGGAAAATAATTTGCCGGTACGGCCGGGTTCATTCCTTTATCCAGATCTCTGAAATATTCTTTTGACAACGTATCCGCATCGTATTCGGGATGACAGGTAACGAAGAAATGCCGGCTGTCGGTGGTCTTGACGATGGTGACGCCGGCTTCATCGGAGACTGCCATCAGTTCCAGTTCCGGCACGGAAGCGATCTTCTCGGCGGTGATGCCCATAGCACGGGACTGGGGGGCATAGAAGATGTCGTCAAATCCACGGAACAGTGGGGATTTTTTCTTAAGAACCCTGTGTGCGTAGACACCGGACAGTTTGGTTTCCATGTCGTAGCGGTCCAGTCCGTAAAGATAATACAGGCCGGCGTAGGCACCCCAGCAAAGATGGAGCGTACAGTGGACGTGGGTTTTTCCCCATTCCATAATGGTACAGAGTTCCTTCCAATAGGTCACATCCTCGAATCTGACATAGTCAAGAGGAGCGCCGGTAATGATCATTCCGTCGTATTTCCGGTCTTTGACCTGGTCAAAAGTGGTGTAGAAGGACTCCATATGGTTAGAATCCGTGTGCTGCGGGGTATAGCTGGCAGTCTGCAGGAATTCTACGTTAACCTGAAGAGGTGTGTTGGACAGCTTGCGCAGAAGCTGGGTTTCCGTTACGATTTTTGTAGGCATCAGATTCAAGATCAGTACGTTAAGCGGACGGATATCCTGATGAATGGCGCGGTATTCTGTCATGACGAAGATGTTCTCATTTTCCAGCGTAGTAGTCGCCGGTAATGAATCAGCTATTTTAATAGGCATATGGTTCCTCAACTTTCCTGTGCTGTCCGGTGCCCTGACCAAGTTTTTGCATTCTGAGCAGGTCTGAACAGCGCCAAACAATTTATAATATAGATTAACATAAAAAAAGCAGTCTTGCAATAATTGCACAATTGTACAAAATACGCTATAATTATTACAGTTCAGCTTTATTTCCGCGGGTAACGGGGCAGACAGTACATTTGTAAACGTATGATGCGTCTGTTCCGGACGATACGGGAGGCACGGAACCGGCGGAGATGCAGCTAAAGGGTTTGACAGAGGGGGATGACATGGAAACTGCTTATCAGAAAGTGAAAGTGCATAATGAACTGGAATGGTGCCAGGTGTCAGATTTGGAGACGAAGGAGAAGATTGAAAAGGTATTGCTTAAGAACAGAGTGTCTTATTTCGTGAAATGGGAGAAACCGAAATTCTTTTCCAGTGATAAGTTTGGAAATTGTATCTTTTGCGTGAATCAGCTTCAGAAGGAGATTGCCGACGATGCGATTCATGATTTGGCGGAAGAAGTGAAGGGGAAGATACGGTTTGTGAACCGTAAAGTAGAGAAGACATTTTATTAGGCAAAGCAGGGCAAAGGACGATACAATAGCAATATCGGTTGTTATCCATAGTGGCAGGAATTTGTGGAAAAACTGTATTTTACGAGAGACACGGTAGGTGGAGAAGTGGATTTTACGAGAGTCGCAACAGGCGAAGAAGGTGACTTTTACGGCATTTCGCAGAGAGAAGAGGTAAAAAGATGAGTAATTGCGATACATGCAGCAATTATCAGTACGATGAAGATTACGAGTGTTATGTATGCATGGTGGATCTGGATGAGGACGACATGAGCCGGTTTTTGAGAGGAGGCAGTTTTGAGTGCTCTTTCTACCAGTTAGACAATGAATACTTGATTGTAAGAAAGCAGATGTAGGAAATAATTTCCAGCATCTGCTTTCTTATGGTATAGGAAATTTTTATGCTTCTTTTTTCAGATTTTTCTGAGCGGTAGACAGCATCAGCTTGATCCGGTTGAGCTGATTGACTTCGCTTGCTCCCGGATCGTAGTCAATGGCCACGATATTGGAGAGCGGGAACCGCCTGCGAAGTTCCTTGATTACGCCTTTGCCTACCACGTGGTTAGGCAGACAGCCAAAGGGCTGGGTACAGACGATATTGTTGACACCGCTGTGGATCAGTTCCACCATCTCTCCGGTAAGGAACCAGCCTTCGCCGGTCTGGTTGCCGATGTTGACGATGGGTGCTGCGTATTCCACCAGCTTATAGATGCTTACCGGCGGCGTAAAGTGCCGGCTTTTTGCAAATTCTCCGGCGGCAGGACCGCGCAGTTTTTCCAATGCCCAGATTCCCAGACGGGACAGGGAAGAGGCTTTGCGGGAAGTACCCAGATAGTCAGCCTTGTAGATCTGGTTGTAAAAGCAGTAGAGCATAAAGTCCAGCAAGTCGGGAACCACTGCCTCTGCACCTTCGGATTCCAGCAGTTCTACCAGATGATTGTTGGCGGCAGGGGCAAATTTTACAAGGATCTCGCCTACAATGCCGACCCGTGGCTTTCGCAGATCCTCATGGATCGGTATGGCATCGAATTCCCGGATAATCTGGCGGCACATTTTACCGAATGTAAAGTAGTTTATATGTTTGTGCGACACAAATTCGCGGCATTTTTTCGCCCATTTTGCATGGAGGGCATCCACCGAGCCGGGTTCTTTCTCATAAGGGCGCATCCGGTAGACACAGCGCATAAAGATATCCCCGAACAGAGCGCTGTATGAGACGCGCATGAGCAGTTCGGCATTCAGATGGAAGCCGGGATTGCTCTCGATACCGGCCAGATTCAGGGAGATAACGGGAATCTGTTCCATGCCAGCCTTTTCCAGCGCGCGCCGGATGAATCCCACATAGTTGGTGGCACGGCAGCCGCCGCCTGTCTGGGTCATGATAATGGCCACTTTCTGCAGGTCATATTTGCCGGAAAGCAAGGCATCCATGATCTGTCCCACCACGATAAGGGAAGGATAACACGCGTCATTGTTAACATATTTCAGTCCCACATCCACAGCATGACGGTTGTCGTTGCCGAGCACTTCAAAATGGTAGCCGCAGGCTTCGAAACCGGCCTGCATAATCTCGAAGTGGATCGGAGACATCTGCGGGCACAGGATCGTGTAGTCTTTGCGCATCTCTTCTGTGAAAGGCACTTTGCTGATGGCGCTGGAACGGATCGTGCGCTGTTTGTGTTTCTGCTCTCTGACTTTGATAGCGGACAGCAGAGAACGGATACGGATTCTTGCCGCACCCAGATTATTGACTTCGTCAATTTTCAGACAGGTGTAGATCTTGTCTGAACCGGAAAGGATGTCGTTTACCTGATCGGTGGTGACGGCATCCAGCCCGCAGCCGAAAGAGTTTAACTGGATCAGATCCAGATCATCTCTGGTCTTCACATAGCTTGCGGCGGCATACAGTCTGGAATGGTACATCCATTGGTCGGATACGATCAGCGGCCGTTCGGGTTTTGCCAGATGGGAAACGGAATCTTCCGTCAGCACTGCGATGTCATAGGAGTTAATCAGTTCCGGTATGCCGTGGTTGATTTCAGGGTCAATGTGGTAAGGTCTGCCGGCCAGCACAATGCCCCGTTTGTGATTTTGTTCCATAAAGCGGAGTACTTCTTCTCCTTTGTCACGCATATCCTGCCGAGCCCTGGCCAGTTCGTCCCAGGCGTCTCTGGCCGCGTTCATCACTTCCGTGACAGGCAGTTCGCTGAATTCCCTGGTGAGGGCGGAAGTGATTGTCTGCAGATCGCGGAAAGACATAAAGGGATTGCGGAATACTACTTCACCCCGGCCGATTTCCTCCACATTATTCTTGATGTTTTCGGAGTAGGAGGTGACAATGGGGCAGTTGTAGTGGTTGTTTGCCTCATGGAACTCGTCCCGCTCATAAAACAGTGCCGGATAGAAGATGAAATTTACTTTCTGGCTGATGAGCCATGCCACGTGGCCGTGAGCCAGTTTTGCCGGATAACATTCTGATTCGCTGGGAATGGACTCGATGCCCAGTTCATAGATTTTACGGTTGGAGTTGGGCGAGAGTACAACCTGATATCCCAGTTTTGTAAAAAATGTGAACCAGAACGGATAATTTTCGTACATATTGAGGACTCTTGGAATACCTACCGTACCCCGGACAGCCTTGTCAGCGGACAGCGGTTCGTAGGAAAAGAGTCTTTTCAGCTTATAGTCATAAAGATTGGGCATACCGTTCTCATTTTTCGCCTTGCCAAGACCTCTTTCGCAGCGGTTGCCGGAAATGTATTGACGTCCGCCCGTGAATTTGTTAATGGTGAGACGGCAGCTGTTGGTGCAGCCTTTGCATTTTGCCATGCTGGTCTCAAATTGCAGGTTTGTGATCTGTTCCAGATTCAGCATGGAAGAGCGGTAGCCCTCTTCATAATGGTTTCTGGCAATGAGAGCGGCGCCGAAAGCGCCCATAATACCGGCAATGTCGGGACGGATCGCCTGACAGTCTGCAATTTTCTCGAAGCTTCGCAGTACCGCGTCATTATAGAATGTGCCGCCCTGTACCACGATGTGTTTGCCCAGTTCTGAAGCGTCCGAAACCTTGATAACCTTAAAAAGAGCGTTTTTGATGACAGAGTAGGCCAGTCCGGCAGAAATATCGGAGACAGAAGCGCCTTCTTTCTGCGCCTGTTTTACTTTGGAATTCATGAATACGGTACAGCGTGTGCCCAGATCAATGGGATGTTCTGCGAACAGCGCCGCTTTCGCAAAATTATCCACGCTGTAATTCAGGGATTTTGCAAAAGTTTCAATAAAAGAACCGCAGCCGGAAGAGCAGGCTTCATTGAGCTGTACGCTGTCTACCGTCTGGTTTTTGATCTTGATGCATTTCATATCCTGACCGCCGATGTCGAGAATACAGTCTACTTCCGGATTGAAAAATGCTGCGGCATTATAGTGCGCCACGGTCTCTACTTCGCCGTCATCCAGCAGAAAAGCCGCCTTCATAAGCGCTTCGCCGTAGCCGGTGGAACAGGAGCGGACGATCTGCACGTCTCCGGGAAGCAGAGAATAAATCTCTTTGAGGGAACGGATCGCTGTTTTTAACGGACTTCCGTCGTTGCTGCTGTAAAAAGAATAGAGCAAAGACCCGTCTTCACCTACCAGTGCTACCTTCGTGGTGGTGGAGCCGGCGTCAATACCCAGAAAACATTTGCCTTTATAGGTAGACAGGTCTGAGGTGGAGACATGATGGGCATCATGTCTGCTGCAGAAGGCTTCGTACTCTTTTTTGGAAGCAAACAAAGGTTCCATACGCTCCACTTCGAATTCCATCCTGATGTCGGAGGAGAGCTTGCCCACCATATCCTCTATCGTGAAAAAAGATTCTTCTCTGGCATTCAGTGCAGAACCGATGGCGGCAAAAAGATGAGAGTTGTCCGTGTCAATAATATGTTCATCGTCCAGTTTCAATGTGCGGATGAAAGACTGCTTTAACTCTGACAAAAAATGCAGCGGGCCGCCCAGAAACGCCACGTGCCCGCGGATTGGTTTGCCGCAGGCGAGGCCGCTGATGGTCTGATTGACCACCGCCTGGAAAATGGAGGCGGAAAGGTCTTCTTTCGTAGCGCCTTCATTGATCAGCGGCTGGATGTCGGACTTGGCAAATACGCCGCATCGTGCCGCGATGGTGTAAAGGGAATGATAATTTTTGGCGTATTCGTTTAAACCTGTCGCATCGGTCTGCAGGAGAGAGGCCATCTGGTCGATAAAAGAGCCTGTTCCGCCGGCACAGATCCCGTTCATACGCTGTTCTACGTTACCGCCCTCAAAGTAAATGATCTTGGCATCCTCGCCGCCCAGCTCAATGGCCACGTCAGTTGCCGGAGCCAGAGTCTGCAGAGAGGTGGAAACTGCAATGACTTCCTGCACAAAAGGAACCTGCAGATGGTTTGCAAGGGTCAGACCGCCGGAACCGGTGATCATCGGATGTACTGTCAGATTGCCCAGGCCGGCATAAGCTTTCTGCAGCAGATCGGACAGGGTTTCTCTTATATTTGCAAAGTGTCTTTGATAGTCGGAAAAGAGTATCTGCTGTTTTTCGTCCAGTATGGCGATCTTGACAGTGGTGGAACCGATGTCGATGCCGAGGGTATATTGCATTTCACTCATTTCGGATATCACTCCTTATCTTGTTCATGTTATGTTGCGCACTGTCTTTGTACCTATTAAATGCTACTTGACAGACCATGTCATTATACGACAGGGTTTTGCAAAAAGCAATCGGCTAATTGTTGGAAAAGTATAAAGATTTTAGGCTTTATTTATTAAATTTCTATTACTTATGTATTTTTGAAACGGGCAGCGTTTACTTTTAAAAAAAGGAATGTTAAAATGTATTCAGTTTTGTATCCGAAAATACATTGTAATGAAAGAGGAGATTGAAAAATGAGTCCTTTCGAACGAAAGTTTGGAAAATATGCGATCAGAAACCTGTCCTTTGTACTGGTGATCTGCTATGCGGTGGGGTATCTGCTTCAGATGATGGACAGGAGCAATACGCTGATTTTTTATTTGACGCTGGATCCCTATGCGATTCTGCACGGACAGGTGTGGAGGCTGGTGACATGGATCCTGATTCCGCCGCCCAGCGGTAATATTTTCTTTATGCTGCTGATGATGTATTTTTACTGCTCCATCGGCACGACGCTTGAGAGAACCTGGGGAACCTACCGGTATAATGTATATCTCTTTCAGGGTATGCTTTTTACCATTGCGGGCAGCTTCCTGCTGATGGCTTTTCAGTATATTTTTAACAGGGAAGGAATCGCCATGTCGGGGCCGGAATATTATTTTCTGATCTCGTCGCTGTTTTTCAGTACCTACTATGTGAATATGTCGATTTTCCTTGCTTTTGCGGCTACGTTCCCGGATGTGCAGGTGTTGCTTATGTTCATCATTCCGATCAAGGTGAAATGGCTGGGAGTGATCTATGCGGTGATGCTGCTATTTGACTTTTTCCAGTCGAGTGTAGACGGTAAGTTTGCAATCGCCGCATCCTTACTCAATTTCGTCGTTTTCTTTGTCACATCGCGCAATATGATGCACCTGAATCCGAAGCAGATCCACAGAAGGCAGGAGTTCAAACGGGATGTGCGCAGAAACACGGGGATTACCAAGCACAAGTGCGCGATCTGCGGCAGGACGGAAGTGGACAGTCCCCAGTTACAGTTCAGATTCTGTTCCAAATGTGACGGTAATTATGAGTATTGTGAGGAACATCTGTACACCCATACCCACGTCAGAAAATCATAGGACTGGCGTGCATAAGACAGGTATAGACAGGGTATTGGTTTGGAAGAAAGTAAAATGTGAGCAATATTCCGGGTGGACAGATCACGGAACATTGCTCCGGAAAGTGCAGAGTGTATATGGATAGAGAGGTTCTGTTTGCGAAGACGCTGGAACAGGTGAAGAAGACAGCCAAAGAACAGGGGAACTGTATTTCAGGCGAACAGGTGGATGCAGCTTTTGCGCCGCTTGGACTGGGGCAGGAGCAGATGGATATGGTGTATGATTATCTGCACCAGCATAAGATCGGTATCGGAGAACCTGTGGATCCGGACGAATATCTGGCGGAGGAAGAGAAGGATTATCTGGAAACTTATCTGGAAGAACTGCGGGAACTGCCGGAGGTCTCGGAAGGTGAAAAAGAAGCAGTCACACTGTCCGCTATGGCGGGGGACGGGGATGCACAGAAAAGACTGACGGAGATCTACCTTGGGGAAGTGGTGCAGATCGCAAAGCTCTATGCCGGACAGGGTGTTTATCTGGAGGATCTGATTGGAGAGGGCAATGTGGCGGTGGCCATGGGCGTTACCATGCTGGGGGCGTTGGAACATGCTTCCGAGGCTCAGGGGATGCTGGGCAAATTGATTATGGACGCCATGGAAGAGTACATTGCGGAGAACGCCAGTGAGGCAAAGAAGGATCAGAAGATCGCAGACAAAGTCAACAAGGTGGCAGACGCGGCAAGAGAACTGGCGGAGGAAATGCACAGGAAGGTGACGGTGGAGGAAGTGATGACAGAATCCGGAATCAGCAGGAAAGCCATTGAGGATGCCGTCAGGATGAGCGGCGGCAGGATTGAGGATCTGGCAGGCGGAAATCTGTCTTGAAAAGAAGATACGGAGTTACAGCCGGAGCAGGCAGAGGGACTGGTATCTGAGGAGGTTTCCGGCGGCTGGCAGATTCAGTAAAGGAAAGGCGCGGAGAGAAGAGAAAGTGGAACGACAGGATAATGATTTCAAATATTTTATGCAGGATACGGGTTCCCTTTATCTGGGTGCAAGATTCAGCTATGCGGAGATTATGGAACAGGAGATGGTCTCTTTCAAATACAAGAGTATTGTGGAACACTATATTTTGAAAGATACAGCGCCGGAGACGACACTTGAGAGCCAGTTATATTATATGACGCCGGATCAGTTTTCCTATAAAACTTATATACAGCTGAAAGCGAAAGTCAAGGTCTGCGTCATGGTACAAAAAAAATCACTTTTCGGTAAAGAGAAAACGGGATATGAAAATAAAGTGATGAAACTGGACGAACTGGTGCAGATGAATCTGGCACAGAAGAAAAAGTGCGGCATGATCATACAGGAGCTGATTCTGTCGAAGCTGGCACTAATGGGTTTTAATGTATAAGGATGTATAAACATGTAGAAAAGCGCGACAAGTGACAAGTGAAATCCAAGGATACGACTTGATTATCGCACCATTATCTGATAAACTGACATTGTCGGACAGGATGGACGACGAAGCGACAGCGCAATGGCAGATTATTCTGCCGTGTTGTGTTTAAGCATAGTAAAATTCCCTTTTTACACTGAACGGGCAGAGATGAATGAAGTAGTCTCTGCCCGTTCTCTTCTTTTTTTCGAGTTCGCGAAGCGAATCTCGCAAAGTTATTTGCGAAACAAATTACTTTTCTTTTTTTCGAGTTCGCGAAGCGAATCTCGCAAAGTTATTTGCGAAGCAAATTACTTTTTT
>CAJUJP010000022.1 GCA_910586615.1 uncultured Lachnospiraceae bacterium | reverse complement strand
GCCCGCAAATTGCTACATGCTGAACGGAATATTAAGAAAATCTCAATCTCCTGAGTAAAACAGCTTCACGAACATATTCTTCCTATGCAAAGTTGACAGAGTACCTTTTGACACCCTAATCATTTTAATGAATCCACTGGAAATCAGTACTTACGGAAAAAGAAATATCAAACTTTGATCAGAGAGGAAATTAAACCGTTATTAGAGATTGGAGTGATAAGAAAAAATTTATTTTAGAATTTGATTGAAATATGGAAATTGTGGCTGAGGCATCCAATTGGATAGATGCTTTAAAAAGATTTAGACTATTGATTGATCTAGGAAATATGATATATGAGTTAAAATAATAAATGATATATAAAGATGTAAAAATATGATTTATTTAAATGTTTCACGGCACATTTTTGTATTTTTTAGATGTTTCACAGACATTTTTACAAGATCTTGGGTTAATTTGTTTCACGTGAAACATTATCTTGTGTCCATAATCCAAATTAAGGAAAATGTTTCACGTGAAACATGTCCGAATGCAAATCTTTAAACATGATTAACGTCTCTTTAATTCAGAAATAGCACCATAATGTAATATATTAAATTCGTTAGGAGCAATTTGTTCAAGAAGTTTTTTATGTTCTTGTTCCCACATCGAGATCTCTCTTTCAGAAAGCAAACCTCCGATCCCACAACATGCTTTCATTCTTCCATTCCAACTGTCACGGGTAAACAGTACTTTTAAAATAAATTCTTCATGGTATGTAAGTTCAAAGCTTTCTTCATAGCAATCAGGTATTTCTATCCGCGTCCCTTATAAGAAAAATGTTGCTGGAATATAACTTCGGCGATCTTTGCAAAAGCGCATTGATTAACAGGGCCCATGTGCTATAATCGACACGACAAATAAGGATTGATTAGGGACAAAAAGAAAAATGTGTGAAGAATGTTACTCTGGCGAAAATAGAATAACTCCATTACTAAATCCCCTGGACTGCTTAGAAAACCACACACAATATATTTGTGGAACTTGTGGGCGTTGTATTTGTATTGAACATGACCCAAACAGAGGATTACAAAGGTGGAATTTTCCTTTTAAGTAATTGGAAATTGCAAAACTTTATTTAAGAACAGCCGACTATACAACAAAAAAATCATGTGGTATTTATGAGATAGAGAACAGTAAAGGTAGAGTATCTTATAAAATATTTGTAGGGAATGGGAATTTACATCTATATGTCATCCCAAAGGATGTGCAGGACATTCCGATAGAAAAAAGCGGATGGCAGAATTATAAAGGTTCAGGGTGGTGGCTTTCAGCCCTTCGTCCTTTTTCGCAAGAAGAAAAGCCCTGACATCCTGACAGGTAAGTTGTTCTGGATTCTTACCCTGATATTTCAGGAAATAAGAGACGTAGTTTTTATAGCAGGTAATGGAATGTTCTTTGAGGTTACGGATTTTTCCGGCTTCCTCAAGCTGTTCTAAATATTTTTCGTACATAATAAAATCCTCCATGTAAAATCAGTAGTAATCAAAAACACTACTTTACACGGAGGCGCATTTGGGTCATAAAACCGCTTGCCAACCAAGCGGAAGGATGGTATTCTTTTCATAGGCAGTGGGAAGGTCGATCCTGTTTGATTGTTTCGTTGTGGTGACTTAACAATACTACTTTTAGGACTTGCTTTCCACTGCTTTTGTTATAGAAAACAGAAAATCGCTATGCCACAGCCTTGGCAGGCCATCGCGCAGCGATTTTGTTCAATTCCAATTTATCGGGCAGTCATCCATCAACACGTGACTGCCCATTTTGGATATTTTATTTTCAATATTATTATAAATTACTGTCACAAAGGGATATTCACTAAAACAATGTAATAATATTATTTTTAATTGCAAACACTGCTGCCTGAGTACGGTCAGATACATCTGTTTTCTTAAAGATATTAGAAATATGATTTTTAACTGTCCTCTCACTGATATTCAAATTAGTTGCAATTTCTTTATTTGACATTCCATTGGCTACCTGAATCAATACTTCCATCTCACGAGTTGTCAAAGAATCAATTTTATCTTTATCAATATCTCTGTTTGCAAGACGATTATTCAGTGCCGGAATCAAACTTGCCTGAATATAGTTCTCACCGGACAAAACAGAATGAATCGCTCTTTTCAATTCCGTTGACTCAGAATCTTTTAAAATATATCCATCTGCTCCGATATCAACTGCCTTGATCAAATACTCCAACTCATTATGTACAGTAAGAATCAAAACTTTAATATCAATTTTTCTGTTTTTTATTTCTTCTAAAACTTCAAGTCCATTCATTTCAGGCATATTGATATCCAATAATAAAATTTCCACATCAACAGTCTCTATCTTTTCAAGACAATCTATCCCGTTGGATGCCTCAGCCACAATTTCCATACTTCCATCAAATTCTAATAACTGTTTAATTCCCTCTCTGATCAGATTATGATCATCTGCAATCATTACTTTCGTTTTCATATTTTCCTCACTTCTTCGCTGCTTTTAAGTGCATGACAGAGTTTGTGGATGTTGCGCAGACACAAACTCTTTAAATTAAAAATATTAATTTTCAATCTTTATACCTAGCTTAAATATTTTTAAAATAGAATTTTCCCATAAAATTTGAAATAGAACGGATAATCTATAACGCGAAATTTATTTTTGATCTTTACCTCTTCCTGCTTTTCCATAAATACTAATTCCATGCATATGCCTGCTTACAATACTGCTTAAATAGCAAGTAACTACTTTCTATAGACATTAATAACCAACAGATGCATAATTTTCAAAATATTCATTACTTAAACATAAACCAATTTATTTTGGAATTGTAATTTTAATACAAGTACCCTTCTGAGTATCAAAATCAATCTTTCCCCCAAGAAACATAACTCTTTCCTGAATAATAGATAAACCAAAATGTTTATCTTTTCTCAATGCTTCATCCATATCAAAACCAGTTCCATTATCCTCTATCATGATCCGGTATGTATCTTCTATATCTTTAAGTTCCACTTTAATCTGATCACCACCGGAATGATTCAATGCATTCTGGACACACTCTTTAATAATTCGATAAATAGAGATAAATAATACATACAAAGATGAATCTGTCTTATTGATCATTATATCATCCACATCTGTTGAAACTTGAAATTTTCTTTCGTGATTCACAACAGCAATCATTTTTTCTATTGTATCTTTTAATCCCAAATCATCAACCAGCATCGGACGCAGATCAAATATACTGTTTCTGATATCTTCAATAACTTTTCGAATCCCTTTTTCAACAGTAGCCAGTTCGAGCTTTGCTTTAACAGAGTCCTGATCCATATAAAGAGAAGTTAATTCAATTTTATGGATAAGATGTGTAAGATTCTGCAGAGAAGTATCATGTAAATCTCTTGCAATACGCTGCCTCTCTTTTTCCTGGGCATCAACAATAGAAAGTTGTTTCACGTGTAACATAGAAGAATCTGATAATATCTTTTCCAACTGATCAATTCTTTTATTTTCTATATGGATCTGTTTATGTATATCATCACATTCAAAAAGAAGTTTCTCCTTCTCCTGTCTGTTCTTCTCAATAACATCCCGGTACACATCCTCCACTTTTCTTGGAAGAAAAACACGCAGGTCACTTTCTTCTTTACTGAGAAGACTGTTAAGATAAGCATCAATTTCAGCAATTCTGTTTTTCTTTTCTTTTAATAATGTCAGCTTCTCTGCCTGCTCATTTTTCAATTCATGATACATATCCTGTATAATATCAAAATTAGCCGATTCCATAAAATATCTCCAAATAAAGATTAATCTGAAATTTCAAGTCGGATTTTATAACTTCCACTCTATTTCTATATTAAATAACAGTCTTATGATTATTTTTAAAACTATAAACCAAAATATCAAAATTATTATATACGCAAAGTAAAACCGGGAACAAAACCTTGAAGAATAGAATAAATTTTATGACATACAAATTATACCATATAAATCAATGCAGTGTCTAATTAAGAATAGTACTTTGATCATAAATATATCTTTTCAATTTATAAACAAACTCATCTGTATCAATCCGCAGAATCTTTATCTGTAAAAACTCTACACACCTATACAAGATATATTTGAATGATATAATTTTATCTGGTGAAAGCTATATTCAGGCAAGCTTGATTCCATCATTGAATAATAATCTTGCAAACAGAGATATTGATAAAGATAAAATTGATTCTTTGACAACTCGTGAAATGGAAGAATTCCACAATATTCTTTTCTACAAAAATAGAAAACAGCGTAGGAAAGAAATACAAACCGCAAATTTATTTGTAATATGACAATTTATAAAGTATAATAAAAAGAAATATAAATACGACTTTTTGATTATAGAGGAGAATAAAAATTACTTAAAAATCCATATTCTTCTCTCACTCTTCAATATAAAACATTTCGGAACGGAGGAAGAAAATGAATAAAAAACTCGCCACAACAGCTATCCTTTTATCAGGATCATCCATTGCAGCAATGCATGTAATTAATCGCGTTCATACTTCACTATGTACATCCAAAAGCTTATTAAAAAATTTTGAAAATCGTTATTATGAATGGCGTTTCGGAAAAATCAGATATCAAAAAAAAGGAAGCGGAACCCCATTGCTTTTTATACATGATCTGACCATCGGCAGTTCAAATTATGAATATCACAGACTCATTAACAATCTGACTGAAAAACATGAAATATATTCTATAGACTTATTAGGTTATGGCTTATCTGACAAACCTTCCATGACATATACCAATAATCTCTATGAACAACTGATTACAGATTTCATTAAAAATATAATCGGCAAAAAAACCTCAGTAATTGTTTCCGGAGAATCTGTTCCCTTTGTTATTCTGGCCTGCCATAACAACCCGGAAATTATAAACAAACTCATCTGTATCAATCCGCAGAATCTTTATCTGCAAAATCAGATTCCGTCGAAACAGACAAAGATGATGAAATTATTCTTAGAAGTACCTGTACTTGGAACATTTACATATCATGTGCTTACCAATAAGCATATGATGCAAAAACTTTTCAGCGAACAATATTTTTGTGATCCGGGAGAAATCAAAGAGAAATATATTTTTAACTATCTTGAGGCAGCACATGCAGGCGGTTATAATTCCAAATATACTTTTGCAAGTTATGTAGGCAAATATATGAATATGAATATTCTCCATGAATTAAAAGAGATCAATAACAGCATACTGATGATCGGCGGAGAACAGGAAGAAAATATTAAGACTACTATTGAAAACTATCAATATTATAACGCTGCAATTGAAGAGGTCTATATTCCAGATACGAAACATCTTCCCCATCTGGAAGCACCTGATGAGATTATCGAACAGATCAAAATATTTTTGTATAACAAATAAATATTAAACTATAATAAAAGTTTTATTACCTTTTTCATTATACCGGTGAGATATTTGTTATTATGATAAACCAGATAATAATAACGGTCAAAGCTCTCATCTTTAATAATGATTTCACTAAGGGCATGGTTATTTAATTCTTCTTTAACAGTTTCTCTTGGTAATATCGCATAACCAAGCCCGCTTTTGACCATATGAATCAGTGATAACGTACTAATGCTCTCCATGTAAGGAGCAGGGATTAATCCATGCCTGAAAAAAGCAGCATCTACACTGTTTCTTGCACCGCTTCCTTTTTCTCGCAACAAAAGTGGTTTTGTATACAAATCAGAAATTGTCATTCTATCTACATACAGATCAGATGAACAGACAACACACATTTTTTCCGAATATAAAAGCCTGCTTTTAAATTTTGTCTGTCTGGAAATGCTATCTACAATAGCAATATCAATCTCATTATCTATAATCATTCTTTCTATTTCACTGGCATTGCTGACATGGATCTTCAGCATAATTCCATCTATTTCCGACTTTATTCTGAGAACCCATGTAGAAAAATATGTTTCAGCACAAGTCACATTTACGCCTATGCGACAGGTCATAGATGCATCATTATTACGAATAGAATCTATGGATTCATCAAATTGTACAAGGATAGTATCTGCATACTGACGGAGCAGTTTTCCTGTTTCAGTAATATAGATCTTCCTGTTCATACGCTCAAACAGCTTCGTATCATAAAATGATTCCAATTCACTAATTGTAATACTGACTGCAGGCTGTGACATATTCAATTTATCAGCTGCCGCCGTTATGCTTCCCAATTCACAAACATTCTTAAATATTCTTAAATGCCGTAATGTCATAATTTTTCTCCAGTATATAAGAAAATACTTATGTATTTCATATTAATATTTGAATTGATCGCTGTCAATTACACAAATATAATACAATAAAGAAAAAATATTTACTGAGATTTTATATGATCAACAGGAGAAAACACATGATCAGACAAAATAGAAAGACAATCATGCTTTTATTTTTTTCTTTTATCAAAATTGGAATTTTTACATTTGGCGGTGGCTATGCTATGATTCCACTGATAGAAAAAGAAGTTGTCGAAAAAAGAAAATGGATTACAAATAAAGAAATACTTGACATTATTGTCATTGCAGAAAGTACACCCGGTCCGATCGCAGTAAATGCGGCAACTTTTATCGGATATAAAACAGCAGGATTCCCAGGGGCATTAGTAGCAACAATAGGTGTCGTACTCCCTTCTTTTTTAATCATTGCAACAATATCACTTGTTCTTCGGCAATTTGAAAATATGAAAGCCGTGAAATTTGCATTTGAAGGTATTCGAGCCGGTGTTCTTGCTTTAATTATAAAAGCTCTTGTTTCTATGTATAAACAATGTCCCCGGAATAAGATTTCTTATATCATAGCTGCCTTTGCATTGATTTGTGTCACATTTTTAGAAATAAATGTTTTAATTATAATTATCATCTGCGCCATAATTGGATTGGCATATTCAATTATGGCAGAAAGAAAGGAAAAAAATTGATATGATATATTTAAAACTGTTCATCAACTTCCTTAAAATAGGAGCCTGTACTTTTGGAGGCGGCTATGCCATGCTGCCATTGATTCAGGAACAAGTTATAATGCATAAATGGCTTACAAAAGAAGAACTGATCAATTTTATTGCCGTCAGCGAAAGTACTCCTGGACCGTTTGCCATTAATATATCTACCTATGTAGGAATGGAAACAGGCGGATTACCCGGTGCTTTTTGTGCTACATTTGGAGTAGTACTCCCATCTTTTATCATCATACTAATAATTATAAAATGTTTTGATTACTTTCAAGAAAACAAAATAATAAAAGGATGTATGACAGGATTAAAACCTTCTACGGTTGGCCTGATCAGCGCTACTGTTATTTCTACCGGAAAAACTGTTTTTTTCCAGAATGGTATATCTTTATCTTCCTTTTTAACACTCGATTTTTTTATTTCTGCCATAATTTTTGGAGGAATGCTCATCATAGTCTTTAAAAAAATACACCCGATTTTTATTATTGTCTTATCGGGCGTACTTGGAATTGCAGCAGGATATTTATTCAAATAATAAAACAACAATCACTCAAAACAAAGTATAGTGTGAAAAAAACACTGATGTGCTAATTTTTTACAAACAAATTTGTGCCAGAGCGTCATAAATTTGTTTGATGGCAGACGGATTCTAATACCACTGCTTTTTCAATACAATTATTCGTAACAGGATCACGCTTTCCATAATAAAAAATTATAATAGTAGGTTTATTAAAAATATACCGGAAAAACTCCACATGTAAAATCTTAGTCAATTCACGATAAGAACAGTCTGATAATTCAGGAAACATCTTATGCGTCTCTGATTCCTTATATAATAGCTCATGCACATTATTTTTCCATGATTCAACAGAAAAAAGAAAGGTCGGACGATTTTTCATATTTTCACGTAAATACAGATCATAAGCAAGGTACTCTTTCAACAGAGAAACAAAATGAACTGTATGATCATTTTCCAGTAATCCGGCTTCCGGCCTGATATATTCATTAAAATAATTGATGCCAAATTCTAAAAGAATTTCATACTTCCGAACACGGGAAGACTGTATCCCAAAAAGATCATGCTGTTCATACCAGGATGCAAGAAGCTCATACATTTCAAAAGGATCAGCAAAAAAATCACATAAAAAATTCAACGTATGCTGAAACTGACCACTGTTATAATAAATTTCAAGAACCTCTTCCATCTGTTTTAAATGACAAATATCATCATAAGAAAGCCATCTGGTTGATAAAACCTCATAAGGAGGCAGACTTGTATATATCAAATGATACTGAGGAGCAGAATACTCCATCTGGGAACCCTTTAACACTTTAAGAAAACCAAGTTGCAATTGTTCCGGATGCAGACAATATACATCATTAAAAGATTTTCGGAAGGTATGAAAATCTTCAAAAGGCAGACCCGCAATCAGATCCAGATGGATATGAATATTATTCCAGGACGAAATTTTCCTGACAACATCAGCAACCTTATGAAAATCCATTTTACGGTTGATTTCTCTGATCGTATCCGGGCAGGTAGACTGTACTCCGATTTCCAGTTGAACCGCACCGGGACGCATTTTTTCAAGAAGATCAAAATAATCATCATCCAGAAGATCCGCTGCAATTTCAAAATGAAAATTAGTCACACCATTATCATGCTTCAGAATATGTTTTAAAACAGGAAGTGCATGATCTTTCTTACAATTAAATGTCCGGTCAACAAATTTAACCTGATGTACTTTTCGTTCCAGAAAGAAATCCAACTCATGACAGACACGGCTCACAGATCTGAAATCCATAACTTTATCAATGGATGAAAGACAGTAACTGCAGGAAAAAGGACATCCCCGGCTGCTTTCATAATAAATGATACGATGCTCAAAATCTGTAAGATTCTCATACCAGAAAGGGATTTCATCCAAAGTCATCCTGTTTAAAAGATTTCCGTCAAGAAGATCAGGTAATTCAGAAGCTCTATTTTCCACATAGGCAGATACCAGCTGATAAAAAACTCCTTCTCCCGGACCTGTCATAACACCACGAAGTTTCCACTCATCTATTACCGCAGAAGCATTATAAGAAACTTCCGGCCCTCCGGCCCAGATATCTGTATCCGGCAGAATCTTATTAAGATCAGAAATAAGATTGCCGATTATCTCACGATTCCATATATAACAGGAAAAAGCAACCACATCAGGCTTCTTCTTATAAATCTCATGAAGAAGATAAGATGGCTGCTGATTAATCGTAAATTCCAGAATTGAAACATACGGCTGGTATTCACCTGCACAGGCTCTTAAGGAATAAACAGCAGGATTAGAATGTATATATTTTGCGTTAACCGCCACAAGTAAAATATTCATCTTCAAAATGTTCCTATCTTTTCAAAGGCTTCTTAGCAGCAGTTCCCGCTTTTCTTGGATATTTGACAGGAGTCTCATGACACTTTTTTACTACAAAAAGATTACGGTAAAATTCTGAATCAGGAAGATAAAATGCAATCTGTTCCTCTACTTCCCCGCCCAGAATATGAATAGCATATTCCGCATCTTTCATTTCTTCAGAAACCTTCTCAGATTTATAAGAAATAAACCTTCCCCCCTGTTTCACATAAGGAAGACAGTATTCCGAAAGAGTAGAAAGGTTCGCAACTGCTCTGGAAACACACAGATCAAATTTTTCTCTTAACAGATCCGGTTTTGCAAAATCTTCTGCACGTCCATGAATTGCTTCAATTTCCTTTAGTTCCAAAGTATTGATAATATCATTTAAAAAATCAACACGCTTATTTAAAGAATCCATAAGAGTAACTTTAAGCTCAGGAAAAGCAATCTTCAAAGGAATACCCGGAAAACCGGCGCCGGTTCCGATATCAATCACAGAAAGAGTTCCCTGTAAGTCAAAAGCCTTCACAAGAGAAAGACTGTCAATGAAATGCTTTTTCATTACTTCATCAAATTCCGTAATGGCCGTCAAATTCATTACTTTATTTTTCTCAACAAGCATTTCATAATAAAGGAGAAACTGTTCTACCTGGACATCCGATAAAACAATATGAAGCTCATTTAAATCCTTATAAAACTGTTCCAGATTATAACTTTTTGATAAATTTTTCAATGTCATTCTCCAAAATAAATAATAACTCGATGAATTTCCTTCGCTTCTCAAGTATTCCTGCGATAAAAATGTTCAAGATAAACCAAAAGCACTGAAATATCTGCCGGTGAAACACCGGATATCCTCGAAGCCTGCCCTACAGAGACAGGTTTATAAGCAATCAGTTTTTGCCGCGCCTCCAATCGAAGGGAACTGACATCATTATAATCCAAATCCGGCGGAATCTTCTTTTTCTCCATTTTTTTATACTGCTCTACCTGACGAAGCTGTCTTTCTATATATCCTTCATATTTAATCTCAATCTCTACCTGTTCCACCACATCTGCCGGAAGAGAAATACGTTTCGGATCAATTTCAGCTAATATTTCATAAGTTAATTCAGGACGACACATTAACTCTGCCAGGGTAGCTGCCGTTTTAAGGGAAGAACTTCCGTGAGCCGACAGAAACTCCTGATTTTCTTTCGCAGCCCCGATTACTGTATTTTTTAAACGGATAATTTCTTCATCAATCAATCTCTTTTTAGAAAGTGTCTTCTCATAAACTTCTTTTGAAACCAGTCCTACTTCATACCCGATTTCACGTAGTCTTAAATCAGCATTATCCTGCCGGAGCAAAAGACGGTACTCTGCCCTGGAAGTCATCATCCTGTAAGGTTCTGTATTTTCCTTTGTTACAAGATCGTCGATCAGTACCCCTATATAAGCCTGGGAACGATCCAGCACAACAGGATCTTTTCCCAGAATAGTTAACGAAGCGTTAATTCCTGCAATCAGACCCTGTGCCGCCGCCTCTTCATAACCGCTGCTCCCATTAAACTGTCCACCGCTGAAAAGTCCTTTGATATCTTTAAATTCCAGGGTAGGATATAACTGTCTCGGATCAATACAGTCATATTCAATGGCATAGGCATTTCTGACAATTTTACAATTTTCAAGTCCGGGAACTGTCCTGTACATGGCAAGCTGAACATCCTCCGGCAAAGAAGAAGACATACCGCCCACATACATTTCATTGGTATGAATACCTTCTGGCTCAATAAAAACCTGATGCCTCTCTTTGTCTGCAAACTTGACTACTTTATCCTCAATAGAAGGACAGTATCTTGGACCGGTTCCTTCAATAATACCGGCATAAATCGGTGAACGGTCAAGATTAGCTTTAATAATTTCATGTGTCTTCTCATTCGTATAAGTCAGCCAGCAGGAAACCTGATCAATTTGTACATCCTCAGGATCAGTAGAAAAAGAAAAAGGAATTACTCTTTCATCTCCCAACTGTTCTTCCATCTTACTGTAATCAATTGTCCGTCCATCCATTCTGGCCGGCGTTCCTGTCTTAAACCTGCGCATTTCCACACCAAGCTTTTTCAGGGAATCCGTCAGATAATTGGCCGGCTGCAATCCATTGGGACCTGTATATGTAATAGCCTCCCCACAGAGACATCTTGCCTTCAGATATGTTCCTGTACATAAAATAACAGCCTTACACTCATATACAGCACCTGTAAAAGTTTTAACACCTGTAATTTTTTTTGCAGCAGTACGATCATCAGATTCAACCATATTATCATGACTTTCTGTCAGAAGTTCACAGACCTCCGCCTGCTTGATCGTAAGATGCTCCTGATTTTCCAAAACTCTGCGCATCTCACGGGTATAATCCGCTTTATCCGCCTGAGCACGAAGAGAATGCACTGCAGGACCTTTTGATTGATTCAGCATCTTAGACTGAATAAAAGTTTTATCTATATTTTTTCCCATTTCTCCACCCAAAGCATCAATTTCACGAACCAGATGACCTTTGGATGTACCGCCTATATTCGGATTACAAGGCATCAGTGCAATGCTGTCCACACTGACCGTAAAAATAATTGTTTCCATACCAAGTCTTGCACAGGCAAGAGCCGCTTCACATCCGGCATGTCCGGCACCCACGATACAGACATCATATTTTTCTCTTATCTGATTTTTATTTTCTACAGACATACTAATCCCCATTTCTGCGCTGCTTTTTGCGCATAAGCGACTTTGTAGCAAGCAACGCGCAGACACAAATCGCCGTGTGAAAAATCTATTTTTCACACTATTCTCCATATTATTTTGGTCTTCTTAAATTTTTCTTTTCAGCATTCAGATATAAAAAACACTTTCCAAAGATCATGCCTACTTCCCCATACAAAATTTACTGAATATTTCATTTACCAGATCATCTTCCACAGCCTCACCTGTGATCAATCCCAGCTTTTCATAAGCGTTCATCAAATCAATGGTATAAAAATCCTCCGGCATATGATTCTCTATACTTGTCTTAACCTGGACAAGACTGTTACAGGCATCCATTAACGCTTCCTTATGACGCATACTGGTAATATACACTTCATCGTTATGGACAATATCACCATGAAAAAACATTTCTTTTACAGTCTGCAGAAAAAGTTCAATTCCGTCTTTTTCTTTCATAGACGTTCTTATGATCTTGTTTTTAATTCCATTTTGGCAACTGTCTTCACGATCATTCTGTTCAAATTCATAAATATTTTCTTCCGTCACAGCAGTATCCAGATCAGATTTATTTAATAAAATAATGGTATTCTTATCCTTTATCATTTTAAAGACAGAAGCATCATTTTCATCCAGAGGAACAGAAGCATCTATTACATAAAGAACAAGATCAGCTTCCTCTACAGCATTTTTAGCTTTATCAACACCGATTTTTTCTACCACGTCTTCAGTAGAGCGGATACCTGCCGTATCAAGCATACGAAATACAATACCATCAATGGAAATGGTTTCTTCCAGAATATCTCTCGTCGTTCCCGCTATATCTGTAACAATTGCTCTTTCTTCCCCCACAAGCACATTTAACAAAGAAGATTTGCCTGCATTGGGTTTTCCTACAATAACAGTCTGAATACCTTCTTTCAAAATTCTTCCGTCATCTGCAGAACGGATGAGATCTTTTATACGTTCTTCTATTCTATTTATCATAGAAAGAATCTTTTCACCATATCCTTCAGATTCCAGATCAAAATGCTCAGGATCATCCAAAGCAGACTCAATAAAAGCAATTTCATGAATAATTTCCGCCCTCATTTCCTTTATGAAACCGGAAACAGAACCTTTTAACTGTTTCACGGAAGACTTCAAGGCAAATTCATTTTTTGCATGTATGATATCCATTACTGCTTCCGCTTTAGAAAGATCAATCCTTCCATTTAAAAAAGCACGTTTTGTAAATTCTCCCGGTTCTGCAAGTCTTGCTCCCGCCCATATCGCAAGTTCAAGAATCTTCCGCATCATAAAAATACCGCCGTGACAATTGATTTCAACTGTATCTTCTGCAGTATAACTTCTGGGTGCTTTCATCACGGAAATCATTAC
Source organism: uncultured Lachnospiraceae bacterium (assembly GCA_910586615.1). GTDB lineage: Bacteria > Bacillota > Clostridia > Lachnospirales > Lachnospiraceae > UBA3282. The sequence continues at coordinate 51,862 of CAJUJP010000022.1, read as the reverse complement.
TTCATCTACAATATTCTGATCCTGATCTACAATAAATCCATAATGAATCGTATGAGAATCATATTCTGATAAAACTTTTTCATTTTTTGCATTACGATATATTTTATCTGCAATTAAAACTGCATCATCGCCGCTTATACGTATAATACCGATTCCTGAATCAGACAAAGCCGTAGCAATTGCTGTAATGGTATCTGTTTTCATATACAAAAACCTCCATATAATTCACATACTATATTACAATTATTTCTGATAAAATTCCATCATAATCAGACAAAAAAAGTAATTTGCTTCGCGAACAGAAATTTCCTAATACTATAAAAAACAGCAAGAACTTTTCATTCCCGCTGTTTTTTATATTTTTCTTATTAGTCTTTTTGTTGATACCAGCCTTCACAAATTAATTGTTTCTCTCATATCTCTTCAAAACAACTACTACGTGTCTGAATGGCTCATCACCTTCGCTGTGAGTCGTCACATACTTATCATTTTGAAGTGCAGAATGGATAATCCTTCTTTCATAAGGATTCATAGGCTCCAAAGATACAGGGCGTTTTGTTCTTTTAACCTTATAAGAAATATTCTTTGCCAGATTCTCAAGAGTCTCTTTTCTTCTCTGACGATAATTCTCTGTATCTACTTTAACTCTGATGTAATTCTCCACATCTTTATTTACTACCAGAGATACAAGATACTGTAAAGAATCCAGTGTCTGTCCTCTTTTTCCGATCAGGACACCCATCTCATCGCCATTCAAATCAATATCCATAGAATTATTAGCTTCATCATATTTGACATCTACAACAACTGTCAGATTCATGGCTTCAAAAACATCTTTCAGAAAATCTTTAGCTGTATCTTCTATAGAAGATTTTACTCTTGCCTTGATCACTGCAGGCTTGGAACCGATCCCCAGAAAACCTGAAGAACCTTCTTCCACTACTTCATACTCCAACTTATCACTTGTTACGGTCAATTTCTGACATGCCTCTGTGATGGCGTCATTTACAGTCTTTGCAGATACTTCAATAAATTCCATAATTCATCAATCCCCCATCCTACTGTTTATTATTCTTTTCGTTATACTGCTTTACCATATTTGCCTTAGACATCATACTGCCCGGTTTCGCATTGTTATTATAATATTCCGTGGATTTTTTGATTGCCGCTTCTTTTTCTTCCTGTGTCATAACAGGAGTATTGGATTGTTTCTTAGGAGCATTAACATTTTTGGTATTCATGCTGGCATAGGCAGCCATCTGCTCTGCTCTCACACCGGCCTTCTCCATTTTTTTCTTGGCCTTTTCTTCATTCTTCTTAATGACTTCGTCAAAATCCATCTTATCAATATGTTTGTTGATTACAACCTGCTGAATACTTCTTACAACAGCACCGGCTACCCAGTAAAGTCCCAGGCCGGCAGGCAGTGTATAGCAAATCACTACTGACATGATCGGCATCATCAGATTCATGGTTTTCATAGACTGCATCATTACATTCTGCTGATCATTACCATTCTTGTTATCCTGCGGTGTACTCTGCTGAGGCATCAATTTAATATTGATCCACTGGGTTACTGCAGACAATACAGGAATAGACAAAGCTGCAATCACCATAATGAAAGATCTGGATGCTATTGCGTCCCTCATAATAAAAGAAGGAGAATTGGCAATGTTCAAACCTAAAAAGTTATTGTACTGATTCAAAAGACTCAGCGTCTGATCCACATCACCGGTCAGAGTCGGAAATGCATCCTTGATGCTGATCCATTCTGCAGTAGAGGCCTTATACAAAACATCAATAAAAGTATTCTGTACATAAGAAACAACGCCGCCTGTAAAAGACTCATTTGCAAACTGTTTGCCATACATGCCTGCCTGTGAAAAAGTCTGAATAAGCTCCGTACTTCCGGCCTGATCAATGAGCTTGTCTACTAAAGGAAAAAAAGCATCCTTGATTTTACCAACATAAGCCGGCATATTTCCGATTACACGATACAAAGCCCATAAAATAGGAAGCTGTATCAACATCTGTATACAACTGCCGGAAGGAGAAACACCATATTTTGCATATACGGCTTTTGTCTCCATGTTCATTGCCATCACGGAATTGTTGTCATTTTTTCCTTTATACTTAGCCTGAATTGCCTGAATCTCAGGATTAATCTTGGCAGATAATTTGGAAAACTTCTGCTGTTTGATCGTAAGAGGCAGAAGTAAAAGATAAATCACGATCGTAAATAATATAATGGAAAGTCCAATGTTTGGAATACCAATCTTGTCCAGTACAAAGAAAATACCTTCCATGATATAGCCTAAGAGTTTAGCGATCGGACCAATAATCTTACCGGAATCCTGAGTTAATAAAATACCTGACACTAACCGATTACCTCCCTAATCTTGTTTTTCTGTTACCTTACGGAACAGGATCATAACCACCTTTTGAAAAAGGATTACATCTGCATATCCTCCAGAGCGCCATAAGTCCTCCCTTAAAAGCGCCGTATTTCTCTACAGCCTCCAGTCCGTATTCGGAACAGGTAGGAATATAAGGACATTTCGTACTTTTCATAGGAGAGATATATTTTCTATAGAATTTAATAAGACAGATAAATAAACTTTTCATATCATTTTTTAACAATTTTGTCAGTCAAATTCTCTTCATCATAAAAATAGATTTTAATAATATGATGAAGCTTTGAAAGATGTAATAACGCGCTTTCGATCTCTGCATACCCGACCGAAGCCGCACTTTTTCTTGCAACGACTACTATATCTAAACCACTATTAAATATATTTTCGTGTAGCCGGTAACTCTCTCTCACCAGTCTGGCAAAACGATGCCTTACGACACTGTTTCCTACCTTCTTACTGGCGGATATTCCCAGTCTGTTCTTCTCTGTGTTGTTTTCCAATACATACATTACCAAATATTTGTTGGCATAGCTCTTGCCGTTTCTGTAAACATTCTGGAAATCATGATTCTTTTTTAAGGATTCTGAAAATACCATTCTGTCTGAACTTTCCTCTCTTCCATTTTCTTTTATCCTAAAATGAGAGAAAAAAAGGCCACATTGCTGCGGCCTATGCTGATAATTTCTTTCTTCCTTTTGCACGTCTTGCTGCGATAACTTTTCTTCCGCCCGGAGTACTCATTCTCTTTCTGAATCCGTGAACTTTGGATCTCTGTCTCTTCTTAGGCTGATAAGTCATTTTCATATTGATGCACCTCCTTCTCGTAAACCTTAATATTTATATAAGGCAGTCATATTTTAAACATTAATTGGAAAAACAACATGTTGATTATATATAATTAATGAAGAAACGTCAAGTAAATCCGTTCAAATTTTATGTGAAAAAACTATAAAAAAGCGCGTAAAAATCATATTTTTTTATAATTCTATATATTGTTATATAATTGTCATAACCAATACTATATGTTGTACATGATATTTTTTATCCACTTTACATAAATGTATCCACATAATGTGTATAACATGTGAATAACTTCATAATAACTTGTTCATAACACACTTCATGCCCATATATATCATACTGGATCATCCCGTGACATTATACACATTCAAATAAAATTTCAATATAATATGTTAACCTGTTCATAAATATTTTTATCGCAATGTGGAAAACTTATCATTTGAATTTTTGGAATATTTATATTATTATATATATTAGGGTAATTTCGATGAAATGAGGTTTAAGAAAGCATGGATCCTATCAAAGAAAACTGGAACTTAATCAAAGAGACGCTTAGAAAAGAATACGAAATATCTGACGTTTCCTATAGAACCTGGGTCATTCCGCTTGATTGCTATCAAGTGAAGGACGATGTTGTCATCATCACGATTCCTTCTGACCAGGCTCATGCGCTCAATTACATCTCTTCCAAATACAAGAGCTTTTTTCAGGTTACGATCTCGGAGATGATGGATCACAATTATGATGTTACTTTTGTACTGGAAAAAGATGCAGAGAATGAAGCTGCCAATCTTTCCAATGGATCCAATCCTATTCTCAATATGAAATTTGAGAATGCAAACCTGAATCCCAAATATACTTTCGACACTTTTGTTGTGGGAAATAACAACAAACTGGCTCACTCTGCCTCTCTGGCTGTAGCAGAGTCACCGGGAGAAGTATACAATCCTCTTTACATATATGGCAAAGCCGGCCTTGGAAAAACTCACCTGATGCATTCCATCGGGAGGTTTATTCTGGAACAGAATCCTGATATGAAGGTTCTGTACGTTACCTCTGAAGTTTTTACCAATGACGTCGTAGAAAGTATCAGAAGCGGTGATGCCAAGAAAATGAATAATTTAAGAGAAAAATACAGGACAGTTGATGTTATTCTCATCGATGATATCCAGTTTATCATCGGCAAGGAAAGTACCCAGGAAGAATTTTTCCATACTTTTAATACACTGCATTCTTCCGGTAAACAGATCATCCTTTCTTCCGACAAACCGCCGAAAGAAATGGAAACTCTCGAAGAAAGATTCCGTTCCAGATTTGAATGGGGTCTGATTGCGGATATCCAGGCTCCTGACTACGAGACAAGACTGGCCATTCTGAAAAAGAACGCTGAAATCTATCATAAAGAGATAGACGACGAAGTGTTGAAATATATTGCAACCAATATCATGTCGAATATCAGAGAACTGGAAGGCGCTTTCAACAAGATCATAGCCTTTTCAAAATTAAATAAAGTAGATATCAATCTTGCCTATGCGGAAGAAGCCTTGAAAGACGTGATCTACCCGGACAACCCTAAAGAAGTGACACCTTCTCTTATCATTGACGTGGTAGCGGAACATTTTGGAATCAATCCCGAAGATATCACTTCCAAGAAGCGTAATTCCGAATTTGTACTTCCAAGACAGATCGTCATGTATCTTTGCAGGGATCTGACTGAAACTTCCTATATTAATATAGGAAAAATACTCGGAAAGAAAGATCACACAACTATCATACATGGCGTTAAGAAAATAACAGAAGAAATAAGCACCAACGAAGAACTCAGAAACAAAATCGATGTGATCAGGAAAAAAATAAATCCTTCCTGAAACACCTGATATCAGTCATAAAAATATCAACATATCTTTCCACAGACAATGTAGAAACTATGTAGAAAGACTGTTAACAGATAAAAAATTATTACAACAAAGCACAGGATCAAAAAGAAGGCAATGTTAATAACTTACAAATTATTCTCAGGTTATCCAAAGTTTTTAACAGGCCAGACATTTCCTTTTGCCCCGATAAATAGTATAATAAACAAGGTTATACACTTATCAACACCCTTTATTACTAAGATTACGAAATACTTTATAAATAAATATCTTAAGGCAGCCGCAAATTTTGTTCACATGTTAAGAAAGGAATTTATACACAGATGAAAATTATATGTACAAAATCAAATCTCTTAAGTGGTGTCCAGACAGTTTCTAAAGCTGTTCCAAGTAAAACAACCATGTCTATTCTGCAATGTATTCTGGTAGACACAAGAAACGGTGTGATCAAACTGACTGCCAACGATATGGAACTGGGTATAGAGACGGTAATAGACGGTGAGATTCTTGACAAAGGAATGATTGCTCTTGATGCCAAGATATTCCTTGAGATCGTAAGAAAGCTTCCGGATAGTGATATCACCATTGAGACAAATGATTCTTTTAAGACTACTATTACATGTGAAAAAGCAAAATTCAATATTATAGGAAAATCAGGAGATGATTTTTCATTCCTTCCTGATATTGAACGAAATGACAGTGTTATCTTATCACAGTTTACTTTGAAAGAAATTATCAGGCAGACAATTTTTTCCATAGCTGATAATGATAATAACAGGGTTATGACAGGTGAATTGTTTGAGATCAATCAGGATACTTTGAAAGTAGTTACGCTTGACGGTCACAGAATTTCTATCAGGAAGATCGCATTGAAAAATTCTTATGACAGTAAGAAGGTCATTGTTCCGGGTAAGACTTTGAATGAGATCAGCAAGATTCTTTCCGGCGATATGGATAAAGATGTCAATATATATTTTACGGACAAGCACATTTTATTTGAATTTGACAATACCATTGTGGTTTCCAGACTGATTGAAGGGGAATATTTTAAGATCGATCAGATGTTGTCAAGTGATTATGAGACGAAGGTCAGAATAAATAAAAAAGAATTACTGGATTGTATAGACAGAGCTACACTTCTTGTAAAAGAAGGAGACAAGAAGCCTGTTATCATAAGTATTTCTGATGTATCTATGGAACTTAAAATGAATTCCACTGTAGGAAGCATGGATGAGCAGATCGATATTACGAAAGAAGGAAAGGATCTTATGATCGGATTTAATCCTAAATTTCTGATTGATTCTCTTCGTGTCATAGAGGATGAGGAAGTTGACCTGTATATGGTGAATCCGAAGGCTCCCTGTTTTATCAGAAATGCCGAGGAATCTTACATTTATGTGATTCTTCCGGTAAACTTTACGACAGTTCATTAATTTTTTGACAGAAAAAATAACAGGTATAAAATAAAAAAATATGGAAACAATAAAAATCAGAGACGATTTTATCAAACTCGGACAGGCAATGAAACTGGCAGGACTGGTTGATTCCGGCGTGGATGCCAAGATGGAAATCCAGGAAGGATTCGTTAAGGTAAACGGTGAGCAGGAATTAAGACGCGGCAGGAAGATCTATCCGGGTGATGTGATAGAATTTGACGGACAACAGGTTAGGGTAGAAAACTGATGATTATAAAATCATTGGAATTGGCAGATTTCAGAAATTACGATTCCTTACATATTGATTTCAGCAGCGGCACGAATATTTTGTACGGTGATAATGCACAGGGTAAAACTAATATTTTAGAAGCAATTTATTTGTCTGCTACAACCAAATCCCATAAGGGAAGTAAGGATAGAGATGTTATCAATTTTTATAAAGATGAATCACATATCAGAACTTATCTTGAAAAAGAAGATATCGAGATCAGGGTAGATATGCATCTTCGTAAGAATAAGTCAAAAGGAATCGCCATAGACGGACAGAAGATAAAAAAGGCGGCGGAACTGCTCGGTTTATTGAATGTAGTTTTCTTTTCACCGGAAGATTTGAGTATTATTAAGAACGGTCCTGCGGAGAGAAGAAGATTTGTAGATATGGAATTGTGTCAGTTAGATCAGTTTTATCTCTATAATCTGAACCATTACAATAAAATTGTAAATCAACGCAACAAGCTCCTGAAAGATATGTATTTTAATTCTTCTCTCAGAGATACTTTGAATATATGGGATTCTCAACTTATTTCTTTCGGAAGTAAAATCATAGAGAGAAGAAAGCTTTTTGTGGAGCAGTTAAATGATATTATCTATGATATACATAAGAAATTGTCAGGCGGCAGAGAAGAACTGCTTATTAAATATGAGCCTGATGTTATGATAGAAGATTATGAGAAATCTCTTATGGCGGGACAGGAAAGGGATATTAAGTTAAAACAGACCGGTACGGGTCCTCATAGAGATGATTTTTCTTTTATAGTAGGAGATATTGATATTCGCAAATTCGGATCTCAGGGGCAGCAGAGGACAGCAGCCTTATCTCTCAAATTATCTGAAATTGAACTGGTTAAGAAAATGACGAAGGACAATCCGGTTTTGCTTCTTGATGATGTATTATCGGAACTTGACAGCAACAGACAAAATTATTTATTGAGCACGATCGGAGATATTCAGACGATTATAACCTGTACGGGTCTGGATGAATTTGTGAATAACCGGTTCGAGATCGACAGGGTTTTTCATATTGAAAACGGTAAAATTATTCCTAATAACAATTAAAGAGATGAGTTTTTATAGTATTTTTCAGGTGAAAGAAGGGCATGGTGAGTAAATGGCTAATGAATACGGTGCGGATCAGATACAGATATTAGAAGGTCTTGAGGCAGTCAGAAAAAGACCGGGTATGTATATAGGCAGCACTTCGGTGAGGGGACTTCATCATCTTGTGTATGAGATCGTAGATAATTCTGTAGATGAAGCGCTTGCAGGTTTCTGTAATACGATCTGTGTGACCATCAATCAGGATAATTCCATTACCGTTGAAGATAACGGAAGAGGTATTCCTGTGGGAATCAATCATAAGGCAGGTATTACGGCCGTGGAAGTTGTATTTACGATTCTTCATGCCGGCGGCAAATTCGGCGGTGGAGGATATAAGGTTTCCGGCGGTCTTCATGGAGTGGGAGCTTCGGTTGTGAATGCTCTTTCAGACTGGCTGGAAGTAGAAATCTTCTCTGAGGGAAAAGTATATCTGCAGAGATATGAAAGAGGGCATGTATGTTATCCTCTGAAAGTAAAAGGAGACTGTGATGAGAGCAAAACCGGCACGACAGTTCGTTTTATGCCGGATGCCACGATTTTTGAAGAGACTGTTTTTGATTATGATACACTAAAAACAAGGCTTCGGGAGACTGCTTTTTTAACAAAAGGTCTTAAAATCATTCTCATTGATGCAAGGGAAGGAAAAGAACAGAAAAAAGAATTTCATTATGAAGGCGGTATCAAGGAATTTGTTACATACCTGAATAAGAGTAAAGAATCATTATACAATGACGTGATGTACTTTGAAGGCACTAAGAACGGTGTTTATGTGGAAGTGGCATTGCAGCACAATGATTCTTATAATGAGAGTGTATATACTTTCGTTAACAATATCAATACACCGGAAGGCGGTACGCATCTGGTAGGTTTCAGAAATGCACTGACCAAAACTTTTAATGATTATGCGCGTAATAATAAGCTGTTAAAAGATAATGAATCTAATCTTTCCGGAGAGGATATCAGAGAAGGACTTACGGCTATCATCAGTGTAAAAATTGAAGATCCGCAGTTTGAAGGACAGACGAAGCAGAAACTGGGCAACTCGGAAGCAAGAGGCGCTGTTGATAATGTGGTAAGCGAACAGCTCACTTATTTTCTTGAGCAGAATCCGTCTGTTGCAAAGACCATCTGTGAGAAATCTATTCTTGCCCAGCGTGCGAGGGAGGCAGCCAGAAAAGCGAGAGACCTGACCCGTCGTAAGACGGCATTGGAAGGAAGTACTCTTCCGGGTAAGCTTGCAGATTGTTCCGATAAGGATCCTAAAAATTGCGAGATTTATATCGTGGAGGGAGATTCTGCAGGAGGTTCTGCCAAAACTGCAAGAAGCCGTGCCACACAGGCGATTCTTCCGCTTCGCGGTAAGATCCTTAATGTGGAGAAGGCAAGGCTGGACAAGATTTATGCCAATGCAGAAATCAAGGCAATGATCACAGCCTTCGGAACAGGCATTCATGAAGATTTCGATATCAGCAAGCTGCGGTATGATAAGATTATTATCATGACTGATGCCGACGTGGACGGCGCACATATTGCTACTTTAATGCTTACGTTTATTTACCGGTTTATGCCGGAACTTATTAAACAGGGCCATGTTTATCTTGCCAAGCCGCCTCTGTATAAACTTGAAAAAAACAGACAGGTCTGGTATGCATACAGTGATGAAGAGCTTGATAAGATCCTGGCTGAAGTAGGACGTGATCAGAATAATAAAATACAGCGTTATAAAGGTCTGGGAGAGATGGATGCGGATCAGTTATGGGAAACGACCATGGATCCTGAGAGAAGGGTTTTACTCCGTGTAAATATTGATGAAGAGGAAGAATCTGAAGTTGACCTTACATTTAATACGCTGATGGGAGATAAGGTGGAACCACGCCGGATCTTTATCGAGGAAAATGCGAGATTTGTTAAGAATCTTGATATTTGACCTATTTAACCGGAAATGTCACAGATTGTATTGAAATACAGATATATCATTTTATGCAAAATAAAGGTGCATATTCAGAAAATCTGTGATTTATCGAATTTGTATTACATTTGATACAGATATCGTTAATTTAAGAAAGGTACACGGTTACAGAATGGACGATCGAATTTTTGATAAGATTGAGGAAGTTGACCTTAAGAAGAAAATGGAAGATTCTTATATTGATTATGCCATGAGTGTTATTGCGGCTCGTGCGCTTCCCGATGTAAGAGACGGACTTAAGCCTGTACAGCGGCGTGTTCTGTATTCCATGATCGAATTAAATAACGGTCCGGATAAGCCTCACAGGAAGAGTGCACGTATTGTCGGTGATACGATGGGTAAATACCATCCTCACGGAGACAGTTCTATTTACGGTGCTCTGGTCAATATGGCGCAGGAATGGTCAACCCGTTATCCGCTTGTGGATGGTCATGGTAATTTTGGCTCTGTGGATGGTGACGGGGCTGCCGCTATGCGTTACACGGAGGCAAGACTCAGTAAGATCTCTATGGAACTGCTTGCCGATATCAACAAAGATACAGTGGATTTTGTTCCGAACTTTGATGATACGGAAAAAGAACCGAGCGTCCTTCCCAGCCGTTATCCTAATCTGCTCGTAAACGGTACTTCCGGTATTGCTGTAGGTATGGCTACAAATATTCCTCCTCACAATTTGAGGGAGGTTGTAAATGCGGTTGTCAAGATCATTGATAATCGGATTCAGGAAGACAGACAGACCGAAATAGAAGAAATTTTAAGTATTGTCAAGGCGCCTGATTTTCCTACAGGCGGCATCATTCTGGGAACAAGAGGAGCAGAAGAAGCATACCGCACCGGACGGGGTAAAGTAAGAGTTCGGGCCGTGACTGATATTGAGACAATGCCCAATGGTAAGAGCCGTATTATTGTTACGGAACTTCCTTATATGGTAAATAAAGCAAATCTGATTCTTAAGATTGCCGATCTTGTGAAGTTAAAGAAAATAGACGGTATCACAGACCTTCGGGATGAGACAAACCGTGAAGGTATGAGAATCGTGATAGAGCTTCGTAAAGATGCCAATGCCAATGTTATTTTAAATCAGTTATATAAGCATACGCAGCTGCAGGATTCTTTCGGTATTATCATGCTGGCGCTTGTGAATAATGAGCCTAAAGTTATGAATCTTCTTGATATGCTTGGTCATTATCTGAAGCATCAGGAAGAAGTAGTCACAAGAAGGACAAAATATGATCTTAACAAAGCAGAGGAAAGAGATCATATTTTACAGGGTTTGCTGATTGCGCTGGATCATATTGATGAAGTGATTCAGATTATCAGAAGCAGCCAGACAACTCAGATTGCCAAAGAGAGGCTGATTGAAAGATTTGAATTTTCTGATGTGCAGGCACAGGCCATCGTGGATATGCGTCTGCGTGCTCTGACAGGTCTGGAAAGAGAAAAGCTTGAGAACGAACATAAAGAATTGATGGCAAAAATCGCAGAGTTAAAAGCGATTCTTGCAGATGAGAAATTACTGCTCGGCGTAATTAAAGAAGAAATGCTGATTACGGCTGAAAAATACGGTGATGACAGAAGAAGTCAGATTGGTTTTGATATCTATGATATCAATATGGAAGATCTTATTCCAAAGGAAAATACAGTGATTGCCATGACCAGTTTAGGTTATGTGAAACGGATGACTGTAGATAATTTTAAGGCTCAGAACCGGGGCGGTAAAGGAATCAAAGGGATGCAGACTATCGAAGAAGATTATATCGAGGATCTTCTTATGACGACGACTCATCATTATCTGATGTTTTTTACGAACCTGGGACGCGTTTACCGGTTGAAAGCCTATGAGATACCGGAATCAAGCCGTACTTCCAGAGGAATTGCCATCGTCAATATCCTTCAGTTAAATCCGGGAGAAAAGATATCTGCCATGATTCCTCTCAAAGAGTATGAAGAGAATAAAAATCTTTTCATGGTCACAAAGAAGGGTATTGTTAAGAAAACTTCTGTTATGGAGTTCAGTAATGTGAGAAAAAATGGTCTGATGGCAATGAATCTTCGTGAAGATGATGAATTGATCGAAGTTAAGACAACATCCATGGAAACAGAAATATTCCTGGTGACAAAGCTGGGAATGTGTATCCGGTTTAAAGAGACAGATGTGCGTCATACAGGAAGATCATCTATGGGTGTGATTGGTATGAATCTGTCGGATCAGGACGAAATCGTGGGAATGCAGCTTGACCATCAGGGAGATTCTCTTTTGATCGTATCTGAAAATGGTATGGGAAAACGAACTTATCTAAATGAATTTACAGTTCAAAAGCGTGGTGGTAAGGGTATAAAGTGTTATAAGATCACAGAAAAAACAGGCGATGTAGTGGGAGTAAAAGCAGTCAATGATGATCATGAGATCATGATGATCACTACGGAGGGTATTATCATACAGCTCCGTATGGAGGATATTTCCACTCTCGGAAGAATTACTTCCGGCGTTAAGATGATTAATCTGGATGACAATGTAAAAGTTGCAAGGATCGCAAAAGTACGGGAAAAATTGAGCGACGGTAACCAGGAATTTGAGAACATTGAAGACGCTATGGAAGATATACCGGAAGAAGAAAAATATAATCTTCCGGAGTCTGTAGATGACGGTAAGGAGGTTAATCTTCCAAAGGAAGATGTTGATTCGGAATAAGTTTTAAAACAGGAAGGCTCAAAAAATGAAGATTGCAGTTTTCGGAGATATCCATTCCAATCACATTGCTCTTGAAACCTGTATTCATCATGCAATGGATCAGGGTGTAGATGAATTTCTCTTTCTCGGAGACTATATCAGCGATTGTCCTTATCCGGATAAGACAATGAAGGTTGTCTATGAGATGGAAGAGAAATACTGCTGCCGTTTTATCCGTGGCAACAGAGAAGATTATATGCTGAATCACAGAAAACATCCTGAGGAACGATGGACATATTCGTCAGCAAGTGGTAATTTGTTGTACACTTATGAAAATCTGACAGAGCGTGATCTGGATTTTTATGAAAGGATTGATATTCAGGGAATTTATGAGAAAGAAGGTTATCCGTCTTTTCGTTATTGTCATGGATCTTTGATGTCTTCTAACGAATTATTATTGCCGGAAAATGAAAATTTAGATAAAATCATGTCAGATCTGGATGTAAATCTGTTGATCAGCGGACATACACATATTCAGGAAACCGTCAGATTTGGAAATAAGAGACTGATTCATCCCGGATCTGTAGGCCTTCCCTGGTATTATGAAGGCAAGACACAGTATATGATACTGCACGGAACACAAAAGGGGTGGGAGGAAGAATTTTTTCAGCTTACATATGATGTAGATCGTGTTAAAAAAGAATTTGAAACATCCGGTATTATGCAGAAGGCACATTATTGGGCCAGGCTGGCGCTTCATACTTTATATACCGGTGATGATTATTTCAGTCCCTGCCTCCAGCTGGCAATCAAGCTTTGCGAGGAGGCAGAGACAATTGTGATATGGCCGGATATTCCGGAGAAATACTGGGAAATGGCATATCGGGAATTTATCCGGTGACAATGCTTTTTACTTTCTATGGTGAATTATAATGGAAGCGATTCCACAGGCAATACCGCCTACAGAATAGCAGACAGGAGCGGACATTCCCCATTCACCGAATCCCAGTCCTGCAATCAGAAAAACAATTGTTGCAATCATTATAATACAGGAACATACTGTGCTTGTGAGATTGTTTTTCTTGTACAGATCAGATTCTTTATCATTGGATTCATTGTATTCTTTAATATCATATTTACTTTTCCGGATGCTGGCATATATGAAGATCATAACAGCAATTGTAATGAATATCATAAATACACAGGAAAGTAATGATTCTAAATATTCATTGGAATCGATTTCCGGATAAATGGATTCAATGCCTAACATTAACATGATTCCGATTAAGATAAGTAATACGCCTGTAACAATAAAAATTGAAAATTTTCTGTCAAATTCATCTATTTCCTTCTGTGTATAGAAAAAATCTATGACTGGATTTTTTTTGACATAATTGGAATGCTGCATTCCCATAAGGATCAGTATTGCCACACCTATTGTAAGAAAAATGAAAAATATCAGTGTAGTGAGATCCTCTTTGAAAATTTCGGTATTTTCTCCCACAAAATAATTCAAACCGTAGAACAGGAACATAACTGCGATTCCAAATATGATGATTCCTGTTCCCAGTGCGATAAATATGCTGAATTGATTCATATGTTTATCATATTCTTCTTTTCCTTCCAGATTAATTTCACGGATATTTCCCTGTACAAGTTCATCCATATTACAATGAAAGAGCCGGCAAAGCTGAAGCAGTTTATCCATTTCAGGATAAGTGGTGTCAGATTCCCATTTTGATACGGATTGCCTGGAAACGTCCAGCTGCTCTGCCAGTTGTTCCTGCGTTATATTATCTTTTTTCCTTAAATATTGAAGATTTTCTCCTAAACTCATTTTGTCTTCTCCTTTTTGATGTTTTGAATAAGAAATTTCTCCGCTTACTCGAGTTCACGAAGCGCTGCCAGTAACTATTCTGTATTTTAGAAAAAAACACATGTTAATTCTATCAATTTTATGTTGCTTTTAACTTTTTTGATGTAAATTTTGAGTTGCAATGGCTTAAATACGAGGTTTTTGATCATTTGAATAGCGTGAGAAGAACTTCTAATCACTCGCAGCAAAGGCTGCTTCGCGAAGAAGTTCTAAGTCTCGCGCAGGAGAATGCCTAAGAACAGGGCATTCTCCCAGATAAGCCTGCTTGTCTTTGGATTTGAGATTCCGCACAGCGGAATCATGGAGGTTAGCATGGATCTGATGGATCCGGCAAACAGAAAATTCTCTTGTTTCATAATATGGCAAGTGATATATTATAATAATCGACATAAACAGGTTATTTTGTAGAAACGGAAAAAAGATGAAAAAACAGATAGATGGTCAGATTAATTTATTTGAATATATATCAGAAGAAGAAGAAAACAGTAATGTAGAAATTGTTCAGGATCAAGATATATTAATTTCATATTATAAGGAATGTTCTTCCTGCTGGTGCAGCACATGCAGCCATAACGGGAAGGGAAAGGCTGTTCCCCGTGACTTTGCCGGGGAAAAGAAGCCTTGTCCTTCCTGTGATTACTGTATCAGCCAGAAGAAAGCGGAAATATGTGAGATTGGTTCTTATGAAAATGGCTGTAAGCTTCGGGCGGAGGAAGAGGGTATTATTTTCGAATAACGGGATATTCAGAAATAAGATGAAACAGTAGATTTCTGAATTTCAAAAGATTTCAGATCACATTACGTAATCTTTTCAAAGTCTTCTACACCGTGTTTACACCATGGACAGATAAAGTCCGGCGGTAATTCTTCCCCTTCATAAACATAACCGCAGACGACACAGCGCCAGCCTTTGGCAGAAGATGCCTGGGGCTGCGGTTTGACATATTCATGATAAAAAGAGTACGTCATGGCCTTTTCACCGGAGAGAACTTCACAATCTGATACAACAGCCAGAAAAAGCATGTGGGTTCCGAAATCAAAACTGTTAACAACTTTACAATCCAGATAAGCGGTGGTATGATCAGTCAAATAGGGAAGTTCCTGTGCCGTCATGGAAAAGGGATAATTAACGAATTTATCGACAGTTCTGCCGCTCTGGAATCCGAAATGTTGAAAAAGTGAAAAAGGAGCTGTCTCTGACAAGACGGAAACCGACAGTTTTTCCGATTTCCGGATGAGTTCACAAGTCAGGTTTTCTTTATTGATGGCGACAACGATCTGTTTGGGATTGTCAGTAACCTGTGTGACTGTATTGATGATGCAACCATTCATTTTTTTGTCGTATTTTGTGGAAACCACATATAGACCATAAGATAATTGAAATAAAGCTTTTGGATTCATGGGAGATTCCTTTCTGTAAAGAGGTTTCGTTATGCATTGAAATTAATATGTGCAGAATATTATAAAATATGTATTCTTGTTTTGCTATTTTGCCATAGAGGGGGCGATTTTTATTAAATTTGCAGACGCAGAAGAAAAAAGAATCTATATGACAGAGCAGCCCGTCAAAAAACTTGTATGTACACTTGCTGTTCCTACTATATTAAGTATGCTGGTAACGTCTTTTTATAATATGGCGGATACCTTTTTTGTAGGGAAACTCAATACCCAGTCTACGGCGGCAGTGGGTGTGGCTTTTTCACTGATGGCAATTATTCAGGCAGTGGGATTTCTGTTCGGCCATGGATCAGGCAATTATATTTCCAGACAGTTAGGTGCGGGAAATGTGGAAGAGGCGGAGAAAATGTCCTCCGTAGGATTTTTTACGTCTTTTTTTGCAGGAGTTGTGATTATGATGGGGTGTATTTTCTTTATTGAACCTCTTTCCTACGCCCTTGGTTCTACACCTACGATTCTGCCTTTTACGGTAGCTTATCTGAGGATCATTTTATTCGGTGCTCCGGCCATGACAGCATCCCTTGTGCTGAACAATCAGATGCGTTTTCAGGGAAGCGCTTTTTATGCAATGATCGGTATTGTGTCAGGTGCCGTGATTAATATTGTACTGGATCCGATTCTGATTTTTGTGTGTGGTATGGGAATCGCAGGAGCGGCGCTTGCAACTACTTTAAGTCAGTGTCTCAGTTTCGTCCTGCTCCTGATCATGGTCAGGAAAGGCGGAAATATACAGATTCGTTTGAGTAATTTTAAACCCAGCCTGCATTTTTATCAGGAAATTATAAGAGGTGGAATCCCGGCTCTGTTCAGACAGGGGCTTGCAAGTGTGGCTACCATCTGTCTGAATCATGCTGCCAGCGTATACGGTGATGCAGCTATTGCAGGAATGTCTATTGTTTCCCGTATCATGATGTTTGCCAATTCTGCTTTGATTGGATTTGGACAGGGATTTCAGCCTGTCTGCGGATTCAATTACGGAGCGGGAAAATATAAAAGAGTGCTGGATGCCTATTGGTTTTGTGTGAAATTTTCATTTTTTGTACTTGTGGGAATGGCAGTGGTGGTGTATTTGACGGCGCCTCAGCTTGTAACGGTTTTCCGGAAGGGTGACCCGGATGTTATTGAGGTGGGGACTGCAGCCTTGCGCTATTCTGTCCTTGCATTTCCATTAAGTTCATGGATTATTATGTGTAATATGATGCTGCAGTCTATCGGAAAAGGCATAAAGGCTTCTATTGTATCTTCCGCCAGACAGGGAATCTTTTTCCTGCCACTTATTATGATTCTTCCGTATTTCTTCGGACGAACGGGAGTGGAAATATGCCAGGCAGTGTCTGATGTGTTTGCGCTGACAATTTCCATTCCCATCGGGATGAGCGTGATCAGAGAGATGAAGGAAAGTGATTGTTCTTCATAAATATTTTCCCGCACGGTATACAGAAAAATTGAAATTACGGATACGTGTATTTTGTGAAAGTTCATCAATGCGGTCGTAATATTTTTTCAGCCATGATATTGATATTTCATTAATACCACTGTTTTCTGTCATTGTGTATTCTGTCCTGTCGTTTAAATATTCTGAGGATTCATCAGTATCGGCAAAAACGGCGGGATCTGTCTCAAGATAAGGGTTTTTCTCCTGATCAAGAAGAACCGGAGCCGCGTCTGCGGACAGGCCGCTCAAATATCTTTTGCTGTCGGCAACATCATATTTATTCAAATATTCTATATGTGCCGGATTCAGATTGTATCTGGCAATCCAGTAGTCCGGGTGGGCAAAAGAAAGACAGATGTAAAATACAGTGACAATAACCATGCTGTAAGTAAAAAGCGGAAATCTGCTTTTGTAGATAAAGATTGTAACGCCTGTCATCAGGAGGAATATAACTGCCAGTGACCAGAGGACAAATATCCGCAGGAAAGTCAGATTGTAACGGTCGATATACATAAACATGCGCAGTGCGCTTGAAAGGATCATGATAAATGTACATCCGCTGATGATGGTTAATATTGCTTTCAATACCTTGTTTTCACGGAAAAAATACAGGCAGACCAGCACAATCATCAGATTTAAGATACACACTGCCAGCAGCTGGAAGAATCCTTCTCTGGCGTAGCCTGAATAAGTATATCCATCGGGAAGCTGCATATTTCCGATAAAAAGATACAGGATCTGTATCACGCTGAATATCAGATAGAGCATGGAAAGTGCGGCTGTAACGATAATGGCAATAATCGGATCAAAGATCCCGTAATGCTTTACTTCTTCATCTACATTTTTCATGCAGAGTGTGGCATAGACAGAATAAGAACAAAAAAATATCATGATGACTATAATCAGAATTTCAAAAATAGTGCTGAAATGAAAAGAAGAAAACATGTCAGACAATATATTTGAAAATACGGCATCTGCGCTGGCAAGCAATAAAGTCATAAATGTAAAGACAGGTATGGTAATGGTTATTCCGATTAAAACGGGAAGAAAATAGCTTTTTTTACCGTCTTGTTCCTTTTTTTCCACATTAAAATAGAATACCATGTCGCTGACAGGACGGTACATATTGACAAAAAATGTTCCGGTCATCTGACAGAATGCAATAAAGTATTTCGGAAAGTTCCAGCTTTTGTTCTGATACATTGTGTGAATCATCAGTACAAAGGAAAGTACGAAGATACCACATTTGTTCATAAAGAGAAGCGGTGCTGAATTCGTAAAACAGTTGGAAATTCCCAACAGGACTATGCTAACGATGTAGAAAATGCTGTCTTTTTTGCAGGGAACCCCTAACTTTTGCATAGAGAAGAAGAAATAGTAAAGGGTTCCTGCGACGAAAAAAGGGTAAGTAATTCCGGAAGCATTTTTGTACAGGCAGAAAGTATAAAAAATTGCATAGAGGAAACTCCCGATGCCGAAAAAGGAAAAATGTTTCTTCATACTTTTGGTATAAGCAGTATCCTCTTCTTTTGGTTTTGCAGAGTAGTGGATTTGTGTGGCATAGGGATTGTTAATGCCGGTATTGGATCCCGCCTGATCCTGATTTGCCAAATCCGGATCATTTCTGTATAGATTATTTTGTGTCATAATTGTTCTCTCCCTTCATTGATTGAGTCAGATCCGTTTTCCGGGGTATCCTCGTCCTCCACATACTGTAAAAGATCGCCAGGCTGACATTCCAGTGCCTTGCAGATTTCATTCAGCGTGGAAAGACGGATTGCTTTTGCCTTGTTATTTTTTAAGATGGACAGATTTGCAAGGGTAATGTCAATTTCGCCTGCCAGTTCGGTCAGTCCTTTCTTGCGCATTGCCATCATTACATCCAGATTAATAATGATTGCCATATTTACCTCCATTCCAAAGTGCTTTATGCTGAGGCCGCGGGCAGAATTTCAGATTCTGCTCTGCGATCAACAGAATTTGGTTCATGTTTATCAAAAAATGATCTGATTATATCGTCAGGTCGTTTTCTATTTTATAAGTGACTGCTTTGTCAAAGACGCCTGCCAGTACTTTGCTGAACAGTCCGGCAATCACGAACACCAATATGATGATAAGAACTGCCGGTGTGAGATATATGAAGAGCCGGCAGGCTGTGATCACTGCAATGAAAAAGCTGTAAATACTCATTTTTTGAAGACGTACTACATTATCCCGGACAAAACAGTCGTCATGAATGACAGTCAGAAACATTTTGCGAAGCTGCTGTATGATCAGGATTGCAAAAATTCCCGATATAATGAAGATCACACATAGAGAATAGTAGTTATCTTCAAAGTATGTATTGTATCTTCCGTAGATTTTAAAACTGATTGGAAGAGTTACAATCACAACAATTCCTGAAAAGAACATAAGATCCAGAAGATATTTCGTAAATAAGGTCAGTTTGTCTTTCATAATGTAATAGTCCTTTCTTGCTTTGATCGTTTTGTTGTAACCATAATTTATCACGCATTAAAATGAAAGTCAATAAAAATTTATCGAATATCAATAAATAATTATTATATTGCAATAATAGGTGTAAAATAATTGGATTTGAAGAAGATACGGATGATTGATTCAGCAATACATTTGTATTATAATAAAGTATAAATCTATATGGAAAGTTATTTCACAGGGTACGAATACTGGGCAGGAGAAAATGTGGTAATGATTCTAGGTGATTTTGCAGCATGGAATATACAGAATATTATAATACGTGTTGTTGTGGCGGCGATCCTGGGCGGTATCATCGGACTTGACCGGGGTATGAAGCATCGTGGTGCGGGTACCAAGACAATTACGGTGGTCTGTCTGGGCGCAACGCTGGTAATGCTGACAGAACAGTATATCCAGATTAATTTTCCGGGACTGGCCAATATGAACCGTCTGGCGGCACAGGTGATCAGCGGCGTAGGTTTTATCGGTGTTGGAACGATTATTATTTCCAAGCACCGCGTCAGAGGGCTGACCACCGCCGCAACTCTCTGGGCAAGCGCATGTGTAGGCCTCGCGGTGGGTATCGGATTTATCGAGGGAGGAATTCTGATTACGGTGATGATGCTTGTTTCTCTGCATGTGCTTCCATTTGTGGAGCGTTTTGCCACCAGACATTCACGCTATTGTAATGTGTTTATGGATGTTGAAAAAAGCCGGGATCTTCATATTGTTATACAGGATCTCAAAGAAGCCGGGATTGTCATTGATTCCATGGAAATGAGTGAATCCAGGGATGCGGGAGAAGAGATTTCCGTGCATATGGTTCTCTATGTGAAAAAGTCCATGGAACGGACGGCAATTTATGACATTCTGATGAAGTCGGACAAGGTGGTTTCAGTGGATTTTCTGTAATTTATTTGATCAACAATCCCACCGGACAATGATCCGAACCCATCACATCTTTATAGATTATTGCGTCCTGCAGACGGTCTTTCAGACATTCCGATACAAGGAAATAGTCGATACGCCATCCTGCATTCTTTGCTCTGGCGCTGAACTGGTATGACCACCAGGAGTAGGCGCCTTCCAGATTCGGATAAAAATAGCGGAAAGTATCAATAAATCCGGCTTCTGTCAATGCCGTAAATCTGGCCCTTTCTTCATCTGTAAAACCGGCATTTTTGCGGTTTGTCTTCGGATTTTTCAAATCAATTTCCTTATGCGCCACATTCAGATCGCCGCAAAAAATCACAGGCTTCTTTTCTTCCAGCTTTTTCAGATAGGACAGAAAATCTTCTTCCCATTTCATGCGGTATTCCAGTCTGGTCAGTTCACGTTGGGAATTGGGAGTGTACACGGTAATAAAATAGAAATCAGGATATTCTAATGTAATGACACGTCCCTCATGGTCATGTTCTTCAATGCCCATGCCACAGGAAACGGAAAGAGCTTCTTCTTTCGAAAAAACAGCAGTTCCCGAATAGCCTTTCTTCTCCGCATAATTCCAATACTGATGATATCCCGCAAGATCCAGATCAATCTGCCCCGCCTGCAGCTTTGTCTCCTGCAGACAGAAGAAATCCGCATCCTCCGCCTGTACAAATTCCAGAAATCCCTTACCCACACAGGCCCGCAGCCCGTTTACATTCCATGATATAAATTTCATAATACCTTATGCATATCGCAAGCTTGTTTGCGATATGATCCTCCATTCCTGCTCAATAATATTCTTTTATCAGTTTCTCAACAATTTCTTCCGAAAGCTCATACATTCCGTCGATCCGCTGGATATAATTGTCCTCCGTCAGCCTGTCTTCTCCTTTAGCCAGTTTATCAAAAACATAGTAGTTGATATCCTTGGAGAAATGCACCATATCCATATAGAGATCCAGATTTGTGATGATCTCCCGGTCATCCTGATAAAAATAAATTTCCGCGTTGTCATACTGCAGAAGCGCTTTTACGGCCTGCTTCTCATTATAGATCACCGCATCCCGTTCTCCCGTGCGGAAGGCATTATCCCACCAGAGCATAGAATAGGGTGAAAAGAAAAATTTGAAAGTAGTTTCCGGATGCGCCTCCACCTGGGCTGTCAGCAATGCAATATTACCTGCAAGGTTTGCAGAATTGGCGGTTTCCGGCTGCATTTTTTTTACAGAAGGAAGGCGGGTATACATGCCCATGGCCATGTCCTGTCCGAAATATTTCCATTGTGCCCAGTTATAGGAATTGCCTTCGTCATAATCCCCGATAAAAGAAAAGGCCAGCATATAAGGGATTTTTTCCATAAGCACATCTTTGTTGAGCACATAAGGATAATCGTTGAGCCGGTTCTTATCGTAGAGATACATGGGACAGCCCGTGGAGACAAAGGTCGGTTCCGTACTTGCCGACAGGGAGGATGGATCGATGTTGTAGAAAACATACTGGATCTCCCGTTCGGCATAGGCATTGTCCAGAAAATAACTGAGATCTGCAGTGGCTCCGTAAGACCGGATCGCTTTGATCGCAGTACAGCCGAAAGCATCGTCAAACCACTTATTGTTGTAATTTTCGCAGACTGATGAACCTACGATCAGTGCGTCATAATCAAAAGTGCGCAGTGTCCCGATACATTGATATTCCTTGTCCGTCAGTACCGCCTTCAAACCCGGAAGAGGTTTATGATATTGATAAAAAGGGTCAAAAACTATCACTGTGGTGATGACGGCCGCAAGCAGAATAAGGGTTCGTATGAAAAATGATCTGATGAATTTTTGATCTGTGTTCATGTTTTTCTCCATTGATGTCAAAAATTAAAATACAGAAAAGTACTTACCTGTGACAACGAAACGATGCACCAGATCAGCAGAATACTGATGATCCAGCATCTTCGTGAAGTCAGTTCTCCACGCATGGCACGCTCATAGGCATTGGGTCTGAAAACCAGATAAAAGGCCAGTGCAAAGAGCAGGAACATAAAAATAAGATACAGGTAGTTTATCATATCCGGCAAAACCATATCTATGGCCTGTCTGATTACATAGATTTCTGAAATATCCAATTGTGCCGCAACTTCATAAATCTTTCCGGTGAATTTTCCGGAAAAAAGATTTTTGAAAAGCTGCAAAGCGCCGGCCATACTCTGGCTTCTGAAGAAGAAGAGAGACAGGTTAAAGAGGCTGAAGGTAAAAAGCCAGCCCAGCCATGCCGGAATATGGAACCGGCAGGGTCTTTTTTCATCCCGTCCTTCCACGCCGATGATTCCAAGGCTGTCCCATACGACCATTACGCCGTGCATGGCCCCCCAGGCCACATAAGTCCATGCCGCCCCGTGCCAGAGGCCGCTGAGCAGAAAGACGATGAAGGTGTTGAGCAGCATCCGCAGATAGCCTTTTCTGCTGCCGCCCAGAGGAATATAGACATATGTGATAAAAAACCGGGACAGTGTAATATGCCATCTCTGCCAGAATTCTTTGATGCTGCATGAGCGGTAGGGAGAATTAAAGTTAACGGGAAGATCAATGTTAAACATTTTACCCAGTCCCATGGCCATATCGGAATATCCGCTGAAATCAAAATACAGTTCAAAGGTATAGGAAAGGATCACCGCTATTGTGGAAATACTGTCCAGGGAAAAGGTCTGCGCGAAACCGTAATTTGCCATTAATGCAAAGGTATCCGCCAGCAGTACTTTTTTGGCCAGGCCGAGCACAAACAGATAGATGCCCCTGGAAAAAGAGGAGGCATCAAAAGAGCGCTTTCCGGTATCTTCAAACTGAGGAATCATTTCTTTGTACAGGACGATAGGGCCTGCAATCAACTGGGGAAAAAAGGTGACGAAGGTGACATAGTTAATGAAAGAGTAATGCTCACATTTACCAAGACATCTGTCAATCACAAAAGAAAGCTGCTGGAAGGTGAAAAAGCTGATTCCCAGCGGCAGCAGTATTTTTTTCAAAGTAAAGTCCGTCTGAAAAACAAGATTAATATTTTCAATGAAAAAGTCATAGTACTTAAAATAAAATAAAATACCCAGATTCAGCAGGATGCCGGCAAACAGACCGGTCCGGTTCCAAAGTTTTGCACGGGAAGATTCCGGGGAAATGCGGGTAAGCAGAAAACTCAATCCGTAATTCAGGCTGATGCTGACCAGAATAACGGTCAGATAATATGCGTTGAAATAGCCGTAAAACCACAGGGACATACCGGCCAGAAAAATGTTTGCGTATTTGTACATCTTCTGCCGGTTCAGGACGTACCAGCCAAGCAGAGTCAACGGTAAAAATATGAAAATAAAAATGTAAGAATTAAAAAGCATATTATAACGGAATTCCTTCCTGCATACATATTTTTCTAATAAAGGCAGAAACTAGTATTAATCTCAGTGTAACCTTTTATGAAGGATTATAACACTAATTCCCATGCATGGGAATCCATATGAAACATTTTGAAATGGAGGTAAAGAGAATCAGCCATGAGAAAAACAATTGCACTTATCATGATCGGGGGATCGGTCTTACTGACAGCATGTGGAAATGAACTGCCGGAAGAAGAACTGGTTAATAACGGGCAGGCTTTTGAAATGCAGAAAATTGATGAAGATCTGGAAGCAAGCAGCTTTCCCTTTCAGAATAAGGAAAAGTTTGTAACGCTGACGGAACTTAAGGATGGCGTGAAAGAGTTGATGGGTGATCAGTACTGGCCGGAGGTGGATCTGACCGGGGAAGAACTGGAGGCAAAAACAGGTATCACGGAAGATATGTATGTGGATTTCCTGGCGGAAAGGCAGGTGCTGGATTCCCATATTGATACAATGATTATCATACAGGCCAAGGAGGCTCAGGTGGGCGCGGTGGAGCAGGCGCTGGAACGGTACCGTTCAAATTTGATCGAAGAAAATAAAGAGCATCCCCAGAATCTGTGCAAGGCGCAGGCATCCCGCATGGAAACAATAGAAAATTACGTCTGTTTCGTACAGCTTGGTGCAGATACCACAGTCGTTGCGGATAAAGGCGAGGATGAGATCATCGCTTACTGCCAGGAAGAGAATGAGCGGGCGCTTTATGTGCTGGAAAAGGGTATATTGGAGTAAAATACGGAAAGTTATTGCCATCCGCATCTGAATAGATTATGATTCTCTATGTGATCAGCCGAAAACTTATATTCAATGAAAATCCGGTTTTGCAAAGCGTCGGAATTTAAGCGGATCATACAAAAAAAGCGGAAGGGCGGGCAGTGTTTATGGCGGTTTATTATGGAGTTAATGATAAAATTTTTACCTTACAGACAAGGCATTCTACTTATCAAATGAAGGTGGATGATTTCGGATTTCTTCTGCATTTGTATTACGGCAGCAGGACAGAGGGAAATATGGATTATCTGCTTACTTATTATGACAGAGGTTTCTCCGGCAATCCCCATGATGCGGGAGAGGACAGAACATATTCGATGGACGCGCTGCCACAGGAGTATCCGGCGGCGGGAACCGGAGATTACAGAAACAGTGCGCTTGTGATCCAGGGCGCTGACGGATCGGAATGCTGTGACCTGCGTTATACCAGCCATGAGATTTGCAGCGGAAAATATGCTCTGCCGGGGCTTCCGGCGGTTTTTGCAGAGAAGGAAGAGGCGCAGACACTGGAAATACTGCTGGAAGACCGGATCAGTAAGATCCAGGTGAAGTTATTGTACGGTGTACTGGAAGAGGAAGATATCATTACAAGAAGCGTGCGGATCATCAACCGCGGCGGGGAAGAAGTTACAGTGGAAAAAGCGGCTTCGGCCTGTCTCGATTTTGTAAGCGGAGAGTATGATCTGATCAGTTTTTATGGAAGACATGCGATGGAGCGCAATTTCCAGCGTGCCGCTGTCGTTCATGGCAGCCAGTCTGTGGGAAGCCGCAGAGGAACTTCCAGTCATCAGTATAATCCGGCAGTGATTGTTTCCGACAAAAATACGACAGAGGATCATGGAAGCTGTTTTGGAATGGTTTTTGTTTACAGCGGGAATTTCCTGTGTGAAGCGGAGAAAGATCAGTATGGACAGACGAGGATATTGATGGGTATGCAGAGCGATCAGTTCCATTTTTCCTTGCTGCCGGAAGAAGAACTGATCGTTCCTGAGACGATTCTGTGTTATTCCGATCAGGGATTCGGGGAATTGTCCGTGAGATATCACCGCTGTATCAGGGATCATATCTGCAGAGGGAAGTACAGCCATGCTCCCAGGCCGGTTCTGGTAAACAGCTGGGAGGCGGCATATTTTCACTTCAATGGCGAAACGATCTGCCAGCTGGCGAAAGATGCTGCGGAACTGGGGATTGATATGGTTGTCATGGACGACGGCTGGTTTGGTAAGCGGGAAGATGATAATACCGGGCTGGGTGACTGGCAGGTGAATGAGAAAAAGCTTGGATGCACGCTTAGCCAACTGGTGCAGAAGGTCAATGATATGGGTGTGAAATTCGGTATCTGGATTGAGCCGGAGATGATATCGGAGGACAGTGATCTGTATCGTGCACATCCTGACTGGGCGTTTCAGATTCCGGGCAGGAATCCGGTGAGGGGAAGAAACCAGCTTACCCTTGATTTTTCCAGAGCGGAAGTAAGGGATTATATTTTTGATGAGATATGCAAGGTTCTGGATCAGGGAAATATAGAATATGTGAAATGGGATATGAACAGGAGCATTGCAGATGTTTATTCTATTTCAGGCAGACAGGGAAGGGTCGCCCACGAGTATGTGCTGGGTGTATATGATTTTCTGGAAAAGCTGACAGCGAAGTATCCCGATATCCTGCTGGAAGGATGCAGCGGGGGCGGCGGAAGGTTTGACGCGGGTATGATGTATTACACGCCTCAGATCTGGTGCAGTGACAACACGGATGCTCTGGACAGGCTGCGGATTCAGTACGGCACCTCCTTTTTCTATCCGATGACTACGGTCAGCGCCCATGTATCGGCAGTGCCCAATCATCAGACAGGACGCAGCATCAGCCTGCGTACCAGAGGAATTGTGGCATCTACGGGAGCCTTTGGATATGAACTTTCTCTGCAGAAGCTGACAGAGGAGGAAAAAGAAGAGGTCAGAAAACAGATCGGCGAGTACCGGAAGTATGAGGAATTGATCCGCAAGGGAGATTATTACAGGCTGTCCAGTCCTTTTCAGGATGAGTATACGGCATGGATGTATGTGTCGGAAAACAGGGAAAAGGCGCTGCTTCATGTGGTGATGACCGAAAACCATGGAAATATGACTGTAAACTATGTGAAATTGAAGGGACTTCTGCCGGAGGGTGTGTACCGGGAGTCTGAGAACGGACGCTGTTATGCCGGTTCTGCATTGATGAATGCGGGGATTCCCATGCCAGTGGAGATGGGAGAGTGTTGTGCTTATCGTTATATGTTTGAGAAGGATGCCTGAAAACAGGTGTCCTTTTTCAATATTTCTTCTTCTCATATCACTTTTGACATGCTATAATACAAATAATTTCGTATAGTTTCGTAAATATATTAATAACATATAAATACGAAATATACAATAACAGTGTATAACATGCAGAAGGAGGATGAAAATGAGAAGAAGGATCAGTGCGTTTATGATGGCAGTGATGCTGTTTGCCGTACCTTTTGTGAGCATGATGCTGGATGCAATAACGGTACATGCGGCAGAGGGTATTACGATCAAGCTGCATTACCACAGAGGAGATGACAACTACAGCGGCTGGGATGTCTGGATGTGGGAAGAAGGCGGAGAGGGCGGCGGTTTCCCTTTTGCGGAAGAGGACGGGGAAATGGTGGCCACGAAGGAGGTTACGCCCGGCATCACGAGGATCGGATTTATCATCCGCACGGCGGACTGGACAAAAGATTTTGACGGGGATCAGTTCATTGATGTGTCGGAGGTAATTTCCGGTACGGTACATATTTATGTAGAATCCGGTCAGGAAGGTTATACGACAGAGTATGCCGATGATGTGGTGACAGGTGTCAGGCTTAAAACTGCCACTTACAACAATGACAGCACCGTCACAGTCACAATGACGGGAGAACTTGAGGGCAGTCCTGAGGGAGTATTTACCGTTGCGGACAAGGAAGGCAAAGTGGAAGTTACGAGTGTGGAGGCGGAAAAGGATTTTGCCTATACACTGGTGCTGGCGGAAGAACTGGATGCTTCTAAAAGTTACACGGTGACTTTTGAAGGGACAGCTTATGACATTTATATACCAAGCGTTTATTCTACGCCGGAGTTTGAGGCGGAATATACTTATACGGAGGATGATCTTGGCGCAGTATGGAGCAAAAACGCAACGACCTTCCGTGTCTGGGCACCTACGGCGGAATCAGTGAAAGTGAATCTGTATGAGTCGGGTAAAGGATATGTGAAAGATCTGATGGAATCCCTCGAAATGACACCGGATGTAAAGGGAACCTGGACCCTATCGAAGGATGGCGACTTAAACGGCGTTTATTATACGTATTCTGTTGTGATAGACGGTGTGGAGAGGGAAGCATGTGATCCCTATGCGCGTACCACAGGCGTTAACGGTGAGCGCGCCATGGTTATTGATCTGGACGGAACAGACCCGGAAGGTTGGGAAAATGACGTTGATCCACATGCCGGAAACAAGATCAACGACGCGGTGATTTATGAACTTCATGTACGGGATCTTTCTGTGGGTGCAGATTCCGGTATTGAGAATAAGGGAAAATTCCTGGGACTTACGGAAACCGGGACAAAGACGGCCTCCGGTATCGCAACCGGACTGGATCACATCAAGGAACTGGGCGTAACCCATCTGCATCTGCTGCCCATCTATGATTTCGGTTCTGTGGATGAGACTCATACAGTGGAGAGTCTTTTTAACTGGGGTTATGATCCGGTGAATTACAATGTTCCTGAAGGCTCTTATTCCACTGATCCGTATAACGGTGAAGTGCGTGTGAAAGAGTTGAAGCAGGCGGTGAAGGCGCTTCATGACAATGACATCAGCGTGGTGATGGATGTGGTCTACAATCATGTGTATAATGCCTCCTCTTTCTGTTTTAATAAGATTGTGCCTGATTATTTTTCAAGAATTGATGCAAGCGGCGGTTATTCCAACGGTTCCGGCTGTGGAAATGATACCGCGTCAGAGCGTTCCATGGTGAAAAAATATATCGTGGATTCCGTTTCTTATTGGGCGGATGAATACCATATTGACGGATTCCGTTTTGACCTGGTGGGGCTTCTGGATACGGATACTGTAAACGAGATTGTAACGGAAGTGCACAAAGATCATCCCAATGTGATCTTTTACGGGGAAGGCTGGACCATGGAGACGGCGGTCACGAAGGAAGGATATACGCTGGCGACCCAGGTGAATTCCTCTTACACGCCGGAATTTGCATATTTTAACGATACCATCCGGGACGGTTTGAAAGGGAGCGTTTTTGATGATCTGGATAAAGGCTTTGCGTCCGGCAAGACAGGAATGGAAGAAACCATCACAGACTGCTATCTGGGTGCGGATAAATGGTGCAGCAGTCCATCCCAGACGATCAACTACGCGTCCTGTCACGATAATCTGACCTTATTCGATCATTTACAGACTGCAAGGCCGGAGGCATCCAGAGAGGATCTGGTGAAAATGAACAATCTTGCCGCGGCGGTTTATATGACTGCACAGGGAACGCCTTTTCTGCAGGCGGGAGAAGAGATGCTGCGCACAAAGCAGAGAGAGGACGGAACCTTTGATTCCAACAGTTACTCTTCCGGCGATCAGATCAACTGCCTGAAATGGAGCGATTTGGAAGATGAGGCTTATGCACAGGTGTTTGAGTATTATAAAGGTCTGATTGCGTTCCGGAAAGCCCACGGTGCGCTTCGTCTGAGCAAAGCGGAAGACGTGGCGGTATATGTGACTCCTGTGGACGGGCTGGATGCAAATGTACTTGCCTTTGATATCAAGGGCGGTCAGGAAAATGAAACGGCAGATGAATTGTTCCTTGTTTTCAATGCAAATGAGAGCGAAACCACTGTGACTCTTCCTGAGGGAAGCTGGAATGTCTGCATCAATGGAGAAAAAGCGGGTACGGAAGTACTGGAAACAGTGTCGGGAGGCAGCCTGACGGTAGCGCCGGTTTCCGCCATGGCACTGGTAAAAGAAAGTTCTCAGGGGGCAGAATCCGAAAAAGCTGCAGATGTGGAGCAGGCAGGAGAAGGGGTGCAGGAAACAGAAGATAACAGCGGCGGATATAACAGGACAGTTCTGGTCATTGTCATTGTGGCAGTGGTTGTCTGCGGCGGTGGTTTTGCTGTGAGCCGGCGGAAGAAGAAAGAATAACACAGGCCGGCAGTGATTGAATTATAAAATTCTTACATAAGATAGAGAGACATCTCGGCACATCAGATACAGTCTGTTGTGGGAGATGTCTTTTTTGGTGGTCTTTGGGGATCACCACATACCGTTTTTATTTTAATAAATAGAAATATATACAGAAATATGATAGAATAGACGAAACCACAAAAATTAAGTATTCATTAAGCAAAAAGTGTTTCCTGGTTTACATGGAAACGGCCCGGAATATGGCGGCTGGGGTATAACCGTGAATTGTAGTTGGAAAGGATATTGTATCATGCAGGATTTTATCAAAATTTCGAGATATGCAGGGATGCGTAATGATCTGGCGCAGGCAGGCGGCGGCAATACTTCTGTAAAGCTGGATGATCATATTATGCTGGTGAAAAGCTCCGGCGTTCAGCTTGCGGACGTGAAGGAGCAGAGCGGATATTCTAAAGTTGATTACAGAAAAATTGTGGATTATTTCAAAGAGCATGTGGAGCCTGCAAAAGAAGACGTTTTTACAGAAGAAATCGGCAAAGAGCTTTTGAAAGATGCACAGATCGAGGGCGGCCGGGCCTCCATTGAGACTTTTTTACATGCGGTCACAGGAAGATACACGCTGCATTCTCATCCTGCACTGGTAAATATTCTGACAGCCAGAGAGGAGGGAACGGAAACTCTCAGGACTCTTTTTCCGAAGGCTGTGTTTGTTCCATACCGGAAGCCGGGTGCGGCGCTGGCGGAGACATATTATAAACTGTTCCGGGAGCAGCAGGCTAAAGGTGCGGAGGGTTCGGTGATTTTTCTTTCCAATCACGGTCTGGTGGTGAGCGGTGATGACGGCGACGAAGTGATTCGGAAGACGGAACAGGTTTTGGAGACCATTGCCCGGTATCTGGGAATGGATGACAGCGCATACCGTCAGGCCACGATGCTGGATCAGACCATACAGCAGATCGAACTGCTTCGGGGTAATCTTGTTTATCTGTCCGAGAATAAGTATCTGTCCCGGGAATATGCCGGCAGTAAACTGGTGGAAAAGGGATTGTGGGAACATGCTTTCTGTCCGGATTGTGTGGTTTACGCCAATAAGAAATTACTGTGGTTAAAGAAGGAATATACGCAGCAGGATATTTTGGATTTTATAGAACAGTACGGGATTCCTGCACTGGTGTATCATGAGGGGAATTTTTATATTCTGGCGGAGAGCGTTAAGAAGGCACAGGAGATTGAGAATGTGATGAGTTTTGCGGCCAGGGTACAGTGCGGCAATGAGGGGCACAAAATGAATCTTTTAAACGATGCCCAGAAAGAAGAACTGCTCAACTGGGATGCAGAGAGGTACCGCAGGCAGAAGGCTTAACAATTCAAAATGGAAAGGATAAAAAAGATATGAACGTGATCATTCCGATGACGGGATATGGATCCCGCTTTGTGGCAGCAGGTTATCAGGACTTAAAACCTTTTATCAGGGTAATGGGCAGACCGATCATAGAATGGATTGTAAAGGGCATGTATCCCGCGGACGTACAGTTTATCTTTGTCTGCCGCGGGGAACATCTGCGAAAGGATCCTTCCATGCAGGGCAGGCTTCTTGATCTGGCACCGGGGGCGAAAGTGGTGTCTATTGAGGACTGGGTGAAAAAAGGACCGGTGTATGATGTGCTCCGGGCCTACCGGATGCTGTGCGGGCAAAATGAAGTGGATACGCAGGACGGATGTATCATTAATTACTGTGATTTTTATATGGATTGGGATTATAATGCGTTTGCTGGAGAAGCGAAGCGGAGGAATTGTGACGGTGCAGTTCCCTGTTATACGGGATTTCATCCCAATCTCCTGCCGGAGAAAAATTATTATGCTTCCTGCCTGACGGACGAACAGGATGATCTCGTTGAGATTCGGGAAAAATATTCTTTTGAAAAGGACAAGACGAAAGCGAAACATTCTCCTGGCGTTTATTATTTTAAGAACGGCGATGTCATGGAAAAATACTGTCAGATCCTGACGGAGCATGAAGAGTGTGCCATCAACGGAGAATTTTATGCTTCTCTTCCCTATAATTTCATGGTGCGTGACGGGTTGAAAGTCTGGGTGCCTGCGGATGTGAAATATTTCTGTCAGTGGGGCACGCCGGAGGATATGAAGGAGTTTGTCTACTGGACGGATTTATTCCTGGCAAGGGGTGCAAAAGAGGATAAGTGCAGCGATGGACAGACGGGATCTCATAAGGAAGCCGGTAAGATCTTGATTCCCATGGCAGGCGCCGGACAGCGGTTTGCGGATGCGGGTTATCGGGTACATAAGCCGGCTATTATGACCATAGACAGAAATACCGGACAGGAGAAGCCCATGGTAGTATGCGCTACCGCGGATCTGCCGGGTGTGGCGGCGGACGGCAGCAATGTAATCTATGTGGACAGGACTTTTCATAAGGAAGACGGCGTGGAGGACGCGATCCGCGGTTATTATCCTCAGGCATCTTTTATTACGGTGGACCATCTGACGGAGGGGCAGGCCTGCACCTGTATGCTGGCGGAGGATCTGCTGGATCCGGAAGAGCCGCTGCTGATCGCGGGCTGCGACAATGGAATGGATATTGACAGGGAGGTTTTTGACCGGCTGACAGAAGAGTGCGATTGTATTGTTTTTACTTACAGGCATAATGAAGCCGTACTGGCCAATCCCGATGCATACGGTTGGATGATTACTGACGATGAAGGAAATATCACAGATACTTCCATTAAAAAAGCGATCTCCGATACACCTATGGAAGATCCGGCTGTGGTGGCTACCTTCTGGTTTAAGAAGGCAAAGGTATTTTTGGAGGCTACAAGAAAGATGATCGCAGAGGATGACCGGATCAATGGTGAATTTTATGTGGATCAGACGGCTAAACATGTGCTGGAACTTGGTTATCGTGGGAAGATTTTTGATATCCGCCGCTATGTGGGCTGGGGTACGCCGGCAGATTACGAAGGGTATCAGAAGACGTGGCAGTATTTTAAGGAATTGACGGAAATTATGACCGCGCTGTAAAGAGGCGGATAATAGAGGGAATGCAGAGTATCATATATTTTGGGTTCCATCAGAAAATGTGTGAGAGAGGCATGGCAGTTTCATGTTGCGGAAGTTAGATACATTGGATTTGGAAAAGAATTACGAGAAGATCCTGCGGGCGGTCATTATATTGACAGTCCTGTTTAAGCTGCTTTTGATGGGATTTTTTTCGTCTGATTACCAGGATCTGATGTTCATACCTTTTGTGAAATGTTTTCTGGGCGGCGAAAATCCGTATCAGTATTATTATGATCATCAGCTTCTTTCTTCTTTTCCCTATCCGCCGGTGATGCTTTTCATAGAATGTACGGGCGGTGTTTTCCTGCACTTTTGCGGAACACTTCCGGTTTTTTTACAGAATCTGTTATTTAAGCTTCCACTGCTTATGATGGATCTGCTGGGCCTGTATTATCTGATGCATATTTCCAGATCCAGGAGAAAATATATACTGGTGCTGTATTTCATGTCGCCCATTGTTCTGTATTCTTCTTATATGCACGGACAGCTTGATATCATCCCCACGGTCTTTCTGGTGGGAGCTATTTACTATCTGACACAGACGGGACTGACGTCGGAGCAGACCATTTGGAGCGAATGGAAGTTTGTGGCGTTTTTGACCTTTTCCCTGGCTTCAAAATTTCACATTGCGGTAGTGCTGCCGTTGTTTTTCCTTTATCTTTACAAGAAAAAAGGGCGCAGGAAGGCGATCATAATGACCGGACTTCCGGTATTGTTTACGGCTTTGCTGGCAGCGCCTTTCTGGGGCAGCGGCTTTGTGAATATGGTAATTTTTAACAAAGAGCAGAGTGTGATTGACAATGTTTATATCGAGTACGGAAGTGCCCGTTTGCTGTTGTGTGTGCTGGTGCTGCTGTTCATTTATTTTCAGGCTTTTCATATCAACCAGATGAACAGAGATCTGTTGATCAGCATGACGGGACTGCTATTTTCGGTATTTCTGGCCTTTGTGCCTGCCATGCCGGCGTGGTTTATCTGGGTGGTGCCCTTTTTTATGCTCTATCTGGCCGGACTGTCTGTAAACAGAGGCAAGATGGTCATGGTATATGGTTTTTTTAATCTGTTGTATCTGTTGTATTATTTGTGTTTTCATGCCACCCGTTTTACGGATCTGTCTTTTCTGGGCTGGGACCTTGTGTGGCTTAAGGTTACCGATCCTGAGGTGAAAAATATCGTATTTACGCTGATGGTCGGTTTGTTTCTGATTCTGGTGCTGTCCATGTATCTGTATGGCGTAAACAGCAATTCTTATTACCGGAGACGCAATCGTCCTTTTACCATTGGCATCGCGGGGGACAGCGGGGCGGGCAAGAGCAGGCTGCTTTTGATGCTGGGGGAACTCCTTTCCGAAGAAAATATATTGAATATTGAGGGGGACGGAGACCATAAATGGGAGCGCGGAAGCGATAAGTGGAATGAGATGACACATTTGAACCCTCTGGCCAATTATCTCTACAGACAGGCGGAGGATCTGCGGGTTCTGCGGGGCAATAATTCCGTAAAAAGAGTGGATTACGACCATAATACGGGTACTTTTACCGGTAAGAGAAAGATGGCTCCCAGACCTTATATCGTTATGTGCGGCCTGCATTCGCTGTATCTGCCGCAGATGAGACAGGTGCTGGACTTGAAGATCTTTCTGGATACGGATGAGGCGCTGCGGTGTTACTGGAAGTTTGGACGTGATCTGGGAGACAGAGGGCACAGCGCCGCCGAGGTGATGGCTCAGATTGAAAAGCGGCGGGAAGATGCGCAGAAATATATTTATCCACAGCGGCAGTACGGTGATCTGGTGATCCGTTATTTTGATGACGGGCTGCCGGAAGACCTGGGAAAAGTGGATTCCGGCTATGAATCAAATCTGGGTGTGGAATTTCTGATGGATGTGGGTATCAATGCGGAGCCGGTGCTGGCACTTCTGCAGGAGCAGGGCGTGCGCGGATGCCTGTCCTATGACAATGACCTGCTGCACCAGAGGATTCTGTTTACGGGTGATGATCTGAAAGTGGATAAAGAGGTGTGGGAAAAAATTGCCCATGCGGCGATTCCCCAGATAGAAGATCTGACAGGCACACATATCACATGGGAAGACGGTGCAGGCGGCGTAGTGCAGATGATGCTTTTAGTTGTGATCAGTGAAATCATGAAGCGGGATTGAGATGAAACTTTGCAGACTGGAATGAAAGGAAACGAAGATGATCAAGGCAGTAATATGTGATCTGGATGAAACACTCTATGCTTATGCGCCGCTGGACCGGGAAGCACGGGAGAGAGTACGGCGGCTTGCCTGCGGGGAACTGGGGATCACAGAGCAGCAGTATGATGAGGCTTATCTTTTTGGCAGAGAAGAGACGAAACGGCAGCTGGGGGATGTGGGAGCTTCCCACAACAGATTGTTGTACAGTCAGAAGACACTGGAATATCTGGGCGTGAATCCTGTACCTCTTTCGCTGCAGATGTATGAGACCTATTGGGGTACTTTTCTGGAAAAAATGACTTTGCGCGAAGGTGTCCGGGAATTTCTGGACCGGATGCACGAACTGGGGATCAGTGTGATGATCTGTACCGATCTGACGGCTCATATCCAGCACCGTAAGATCGAAGCGTTGGGGATCGGGAAAGATATTTCCTGTCTGGTGACCAGCGAGGAGGCGGGTAGAGAGAAGCCGGCGCCGGAGATTTTTGAACTGTGTCTGAAAAAGCTGGGTCTTTTGCCGGAGGAAGTGCTTTTTGTGGGGGACAGCCTGGAAAAAGACGTGGAAGGCCCCAGGGCGGCGGGGATGCATGTATTTCCCTATGATCCCGAAAAACCAAGCCGGGAGCAGTTTGCGAAGGTGGTGTCAGAGGCCGGAGGACTGTCTTTATAAAAAAGGAGATAAAATTTAAGATATGATTGAAAAAGAGAAGAAAATAAAACTTTCCATTGTAGTGCCGTGCTATAATGAAGAACAGAATATTCCTCTGATTCTGAACCGTTTCAGGGAGGTCATAGAAAGGGATGATATCGAGGTCATTCTGGTTGATAACGGTTCTACGGATGACAGCGCCCGGGTGCTTGCAGAGCTTCTGCCCGGATATTCTTTTGCGCGAAGCACGAAGGTAGAGGTCAATCAGGGCTACGGCTACGGTATTTTACAGGGACTTGGCGAGTGCAAGGGAGAATACATAGGCTGGACCCATGCGGATATGCAGACTGATCCGGCAGATATTTTGAAGGCGCTGGCAATCATAGATGAAGAGAAGGGGCTGGTGTTTGTCAAGGGAAACCGGAAAGGCAGGCCGCTTTTTGATGTATTTTTTACCGCGGGAATGAGCCTCTTCGAGACCTGTTATCTGGGTAAGAAACTTTATGATATCAATGCCCAGCCTAATATCTTTCCGAAGATATTTTTTGACAGCTGGGAGAATCCGCCCTATGATTTTTCACTGGATCTGTATGCCCTGTATATGGCCCGTAAGAGGAATCTGAAGGTGGTCCGGTTTCCGGTGCTGTTTCCGGAAAGAATTTACGGGGAATCCAAATGGAATACCGGTCTGAAGGCAAAATGGAAGTTTATTAAGAGAACCGTTGCATTCAGTGTTAACCTCAAAAAGAATGGGAATTTGTGACATCAGAAAGGAACGAAAAACATGGAATATATAGCACACAGAGTCAATACACTGGAAGAACTGCGCAAGCTGCCTGAGGAATATGGCGTGGAACTGGATCTGAGAGACGATCTGAACGGCAGAATCTATATATCCCACAATCCTTTTGAGGCGGGGGAGGATTTTGAGGATTATTGCAAAGAATATCATCACGGTACGATGATTCTGAATATCAAGAGCGAGCGCATCGAGCATAAAGTACTGGAATACATGGAGAAATATCAGATCGGGAAATACTTTTTCCTGGATTCTTCTTTTCCCATGATCAAGCTTCTCACGGATCTGGGGATAAAGGATGTGGCGCTCCGGTTCAGTGAACTGGAAGGGCTGGATACGATCCGGAATATGGCGGGAAAGGCCGAGTGGGTGTGGGTGGACTGCTTCACCCGGATTCCTCTGGACAAAGACAGCTATCGGGAGTTGAAGGAGCTTGGTTACAAACTGTGTTTTGTGTCGCCGGAACTGGAAGGACAGGAGGAGAAGCTGTCCGTCTATAAGCAGTATATAGAGGAACAGGACATCGTGTTTGATGCAGTCTGCACAAAGAGTTATCACATTAAGGACTGGATGGCGTAAAAACATTATCTTCATCTGGTGAACTTTATAAGGAGGATAGAA
Source organism: uncultured Lachnospiraceae bacterium (assembly GCA_910586615.1). Lineage (GTDB taxonomy): Bacteria > Bacillota > Clostridia > Lachnospirales > Lachnospiraceae > UBA3282. The sequence continues at coordinate 14,423 of CAJUJP010000022.1, read as the reverse complement.
AAATTGGCATTAGATTTTGGTATGGCGTTATTGTATATTGGTGTCATTTATGTAATAGGCCAATGGACAGGATATAGATTATTTTTGAGAGGGCAGAACGAGAACAGGCACATCGAGCTTCTTTCTCTGGTAATCGGCTTTTCTGAAATGACGCTTCTGTCAACTTTTTTCTATTTTATGTGCAGAATGCCCGTGGAGACAATACGGGCTATATGGCTTATATTAGGAGTTGCCGCATTAGTGGATGGAATCCGGCGGCGAAGTATTAGCAGATACAGTCTGGGTGCTTTATGTGCCGTGCTGCTTCTATGGCTGTTGATTCTGATACCGGGATTGATCGGAAGAGACCAGTATTATGTGTATCGTGGCAACGCGACTGATATGCAGACTTACGTGGAGGAAACGGTGGCGCTGTCTATGCATCCGATAGGATGGTATGAGAGCCGGAGCAAGGAAGAAATCGGTCTGGTCAGTGATGTGCTGCTGCGCGGATATCAATGGGCAGTCAGGGACAGACCATCTGCCGGACTGATGATTGCAGTGCTTCGCGGGAACCCTGACGGGGAGATTTATTGGGTAGTTTACCTGTATAGAATGTTTGTGCAGGCAATGATTATGATTTCACTGGTCTATCTGTTTGGCGTTGTAACGGTAAAAGAGAAAGGAAACTCCATAGGGCGGAATATAGTCTGGGCTGTGGCGGCGGCTCTATACTGTATCGGTTTTTGGGGACAAATTCAGTATGATATAGATGCAGTATCTCAAGTCTCTTCTATAGCTGTTTTGACAGCTTTGACGGCGGTATTTTTTCAGTATGCCACAGGAATTACAGACGGGGGAGAAAAAAGACCGGAGGATAGAGGACGATATCTGCTTATGATTTTACTGGCAGCAGCGGCGCTTGCGCTTTATCTGGAAAGTGCACTGGTACACGGAGCGCTGTATATGGTAACGGGTATATTTTTGCTGATAAAGAAAAGAAAGAAAATTGACGGTAAGTGCATGGTACGCCTCGCGGGAATTCCGATATTGTCAATCACCTTATTTGTATCGGTCAATTATAGAATTATCAATTTTTTACATGCACAAATCACTTCATCTGTCAGCGATGAACGGCAGTCATGGGCTAGTTATTTTAATGCATGGTGGCTTGGAAGACATGGTATTGATGAAGGAAGGATTACAGGTCCGGTCAGCAAGGTGATAAACCATATATTGTCGATTTCGGGGCTGTATAATATGACGGTCAACTATGATAGATACTATGGCATGACGGCAATAATTCTGACGGGGGTTATGGCATTGGTTGCCGGATTGATTTTTTGGTGTATTGTGCGGCCGTTTATTGCTAAATGGAACGGTGAGGCATGGACTTTATGGGTAATGTGTCTGGCCGGCATTACGATGGTGCTGCTGTTTTGCGTATGTGGGAAATCCTGGAGCGGCGGCAAACTTTTGTATTATATATCGCCGTACTGGTATACTTTTTTATGTTTTCCCATGTTGCAATTGAGACAATGCCATGATGTCGGGGGAAAACTGGCGCTATGCGCAGCCGCGGTTCTTCTTTTCTCCAATGTCAAAATCGTGGCGGACCGGGTTGATGATATGAAAGTAAACTGGGCCTGTATCGGTTATCGCGGCAACTATCCTTCCGATATGATACCGGGGCTGAAAATGGCTGCTGTGTTTGCGTTTGACACGCAGGAACTGAATGGCGTAAACAGCGTTCAAATTCGTGATCTGAGCGAGGTATCGGATCACCAGTATTATCTGCAATATCTGAAGGTAAAATTGACTTGTGCCGGAATCACGTTCGTTCCGGACAATGATATCAGTTATTATCAAGATCCTGTGGAGGTTTCGTCAAAACGTGTTTTATCTGACCCGACGGTTGTTCTGGAGGCGGTACAGAGATCAGACGGAAGATATGAAATTGCTGTGAGGTAAAGGATAAATAAGAGCGAAAATTCTTTTCAGGATAAACATATAGATCAAGAGGGCGGCGAATCAGACATTCGACAGATTTTATGAGGTTATGGATGTCTGTGTGCTGACTGCTGAAAAAAGAGGAAATACGGCTGCATATCATGAAAAATTTGAGAAAAACGGGCATCATAACAAAAGAAAAGGCAGGAACGGCCGCGGCGGTGACTGCAGTACTGATCGCGGGACTGCTTGTATTTTACAGACACTGGCAGTTTGAACTGCCGCTTTATCCGAATGTGGATGAGCAGTTGTCTCTGGACTGTATTTACAGCCTGTTAGATCAGCATATTTATACTGGAGATATTTATGTGTTGAATTTCTTCCGGTATCCTCATCTTACTTTCTATTATGCTCTTGCCGGTGTCCGTACTCTGGGGAAATTTATGGCAGGAACGGAAACGGTCATACTGCTTCGCTATGTGGTATGCGGCACGGCCCTTCTTACCAATGTATGCGTTTATTTTGCTGTAAAAAAAATGACGGGAGAGCGGCTGCTTGGGATTGCCGGTCTGGTTTTTTCGGTTTTTTCTCTGTACGGATATGCTTATTTATACTATACGGGACCGGATACGATGATCTATGCTGTGGCTAATGTGATTTTGCTGCTGGGCTGTCTGATCTGGCAGGATGTGCGGGAAGACCGGGTGGTCTATTTGTGGTATCCGCTGCTGGCGGTCTGCATCGGGCTTGCCGCGGCCGCAAAGTACCATGGGATCCTGTTCGGAATCTTCTGGCTGGCGCTTCACATTAAGAAGAAATTCTGGAAAAATTACCGGTATAATTATCTGTTTTTCTTAAACTGTATTGTACTGGCGCTGGTATTCTGCCTGTGCAATTATTCGATGTTCTTTCACTTTAAGACTTTTGTCTGGGATAATCTGTATAATTTAAATCATTATGCATGGGGACATCCGGGAATCGAACACAATCTGCCGCTGCTGGGATATCTTCAGGCGTATCTGTTGACCGGCTACGGGATCGCAGGCTGTGTACTGTTTGGCTTTGGTATTTTTCATCTGATCCGGAAAAAGGAGCGGCAGCAGGCAGTGGTATTTCTGATTATGCCGGTGATTCTGATCCTGTTTTTGTCCAGGTATAAGATTCTGCTGGGGAGAAATTTATCCCTGGTTATGCCCTTTGTCTTTCTTTTTATGGTGTACGGACTGGCGGAGATACGCCGGCTGTTAAAGAAAAGGAATCTTGACCGGAAATGGATTCTGCCCCTGGTAACGGCGCTGATGGTTTTGTGTAACGTGGCGGCGGTGGTCAACGGCTATCGATATGAACTGTCCTATACCCGCGCGGCGCAGTATCTTGAAGAAAAAATTCCTCAGGGGGCGGTGATTTACTGCACTTCTTTTGCACCGGTCATAGACAGGGAGCGCTATGAAGTGATTGAGATCGGTGAGGATATCAGCCGGCTGCCGGATACGCTGGGGGAGCAGGAATATTATGTGGATGTGGAATATGCCACCGGATATTTTAACCAGCGCAAAGACTATCTGGTGAAACAGGGGGGATATATGTATCCTGACCTGAAAGCCGCCTATGATGAGAAAATCGGGAAGTATACGCTTTTACAAAACTATGACGGTATTACATACGGGAAAGAGTGGAAGTACCGGATCGGCTATCTGGATCTGTTCCGTTGCAGCCCTAAGGAATATTATGCCGGTCCGGGGATTGCGGTGTACGGAAGATAGTAATTCTCCGCCGCGGCTGTTCACGGAAATAATTTTGTGGTAGACTGAACAGGTAGTCAGAAAATATATAACAGAAATTTGAATGGAGGAAAAGGTGAAGCCAATGCGGGAATTTGTGATAACAACGGAAAGTAACTCTGATATGGATACGGCATATCTGGCGGAACACGGTGTGGGCGTTATTCCTCACTATTATACGATAGAAGATGAAATGTACGGCGACGGCAAGGAACTGACGGTAAAAGAATTTTATGATGCAATGCGGGCAGGCAAAAAAGCGGCCACCATGGCCAGCAATCCGGCTGTGATCAGGGAACGGTTTGAGGAATATGCAAAACAGGGAAAGGATATTCTGCATATCAGCTTTTCCTCCGCACTCAGCAGCGGTTATGAGAATATCGTAAACGGTGCAAATGAGATCATGGAAGAATACCCGGAGATGAAAATCATCGTGATTGATACGTTGTCTGCATCTTTGGGGGAAGGTATTGTTATCCGCAAGGCAGTGCAGATGAAAGAAGAGGGGAAAACCATAGAAGAGGCAGCCGCATGGGCGCGGGAGAACTGTCCTCATCTGAATATTCAGTTTACGGTGGATGATCTTAATTTTTTGTACCGCGGCGGCCGTCTGTCCAGATCCTCTGCCATTCTTGGAACGGTGATCAACATCAAGCCCATTCTTTATTTTGACAGGGAAGGAAAACTGGTTGCTCTTGACAAAGTACGGGGCCGGAAAAAGTCACTTACCACGCTGGTGAATAATATGGCAGAAAAGCTTGGCGAATATAAGGATAAGCAGGTGTTCATTGGTGTCGTTCACGGGGACTGCGAGATGGATGCCAGATATGTGGCCAATATGATTACGGAAAGATTCGGTTATACGGATATCGTGATCAGACCCATCGGTCCGAGTATCGGGGCACACTCAGGACCGGGTGCAGTGGGACTGATCTTTTTGGGGGACGAAAAATAGGGGAGGTTTAGAGCAGGAATTCCTGGAGCAGAAGTTCCAGTTCCTCGGCCTCCGCACCGGAGAAAACAGGAGCAGTGTCTTTGTCTGTGCCGACAGGACATCCGGCTTCTGTTTTTTGTTCGAATTTCTGCCCGGCCGGCTTTTTTTCTTCCGGGCTGATCAACTGCATGTCCAGCTCTGTCTGTTCCAGACGGTTTGCCAGATGGTTTTCCAGATAGTCCACCAGATTGATGCGCAGAATATTGATCTTGCCGGGTATATCAATGAGGGAGGAAACTGCGAAATAGCAGTATAATCCCAGAAAACTGATCACATAAAAGGGAGCGATCTGGAAAAAGCTTTCGTTATGTATGATAGCCAGGCAGGCGCCGATGCCGGCTACCAGGACAGAGAGCAGCATAAGCTGTCCGGACAGGTGTTTCAGAATAGACAAAGGAATGCCGCCGACCTTGATATGGCTCATAAACCTGTCCACAAAAACCGGTACGTTTGATACCCGTTCGTTGATTTTACGGCAGCCTGAAAATTTGAGTTTAAGCTGTTGCAGCGATTTGTTCGTAGTGGTGGACATGTGTTCTGTCTCCCAGATCAGGCGGTGATATATCACTCCCATTACGATCTGGCATATGATACTACAGATAAGCAATGTCATAATTCCTGTCATGAAATTTTTATGCTGAAAAAAAATAGCAAGCATGATTCGTTACACCCTTCCTGAAATTTGATAATGTCATTTGCGTATCTTTATTATATTGAGAAAAAACCATGTGAAAAAGCTGTAAGGCATCGTCAAATTGTGACCCGGTCTTCCAGATTGTTTCCAGCCTGTAACACAAACTGGTGCGGGTGTGAACAGTAACGATATATTTCACATATCTGGAAAGTGCTGGTAAAGTATGTTACAATATACATCAGATTGAAAAATCATGCTGATGTACTGATTTTGTGTAAAAAGGACTTATTCGGGAAAATATAATATCGTAAACTGGAGGGAATAGGAATGGTTTATCATCCAAAAGGAGTATGTTCAAAAACGATCGATCTGGAAGTAGAAGACGGCATTATCAAATCTGTCGAATTTACAGGAGGCTGTAACGGGAATCTGCAGGGAATATCAAGTCTGGTTGCCGGTATGCGGATCGAGGATGCGATCGGTAAGCTGCGGGGGATCAAGTGCGGGTTTAAGAATACATCCTGCCCTGATCAGCTGGCATGTGCTTTACAGGAAGTCTTGGATAATTAGGAGGTTTCTTCTATCATGAGCAAAAAGATCGTACTTACGGGCGGCGGGACTGCCGGGCATGTGACACCGAATATGGCGCTCATTCCGAAGCTTCGGGAACTGGAATATGAGATAGCCTATATGGGTTCTTACGATGGAATCGAAAAAAAGCTGATGGAGGATTTTAATATTCCATATTACGGCATTGCTACGGGTAAATTCAGAAGATATTTTGATCCCAAAAATTTTTCTGATCCCTTCCGGGTGATCAAAGGGATGCGGGAGGCCAGAAAATATCTGAAAGAGATCAGGCCCGATGTGGTATTTTCCAAAGGCGGATTTGTGAGTGTGCCGGTGGTGCGTGCGGCCTATACGCTTGGTATTCCCTGTATCATACATGAATCGGACATGACACCGGGTCTTGCCAATAAGCTTTGTATCCCGGTGGCTAAGAAGGTGTGCTGTAATTTTCCGGAGACATTCAGTATGCTTCCGACGAGTAAAGCTGTGTTGACCGGTTCTCCGATCAGAAAAGAACTGGCTATGGGAAATAAGGAGGCCGGGTTCAGATTCTGCGGCTTTGATGCCTCCAAGCCTGTTATCATGGTGGTGGGAGGCAGCCTTGGATCCGCAGCCATCAACCAGGCAGTCAGGGATGTGCTGCCGGAACTTTTGAAAGATTTTCAGGTAGTCCATCTGTGCGGTAAGGAAAAGATGGATAATCTTTTGCTCACCACAGCCGGTTACAAGCAGTTTGAATATGTCCGTTCCGAGATGAAAGACCTTTTTGCCATGGCGGATATCGTGATTTCCAGAGCGGGCGCCAATGCAATCAGTGAACTGCTGGCGCTGAAGAAACCGAATATTCTCATTCCCCTTCCTGCCACCAGCAGCAGAGGAGATCAGATTCTCAATGCCAAATCTTTTGAATCACAGGGATTCAGCATTGTGATTGACGAAGATGACCTGACCAATAAGCTTCTGCTGGAAAAAATTCAGGAGTTGTATTTTAACAGATTCACTTATATTGATGCGATGACCAAGAGCAACCAGAGAGATGCCATCGGAACCATTATCGGGCTGATTGAGAATGCGGTGAACGGGAAATAAACGCAGTGCGGGCACAGCATATACCGTGATGATACGTAACAGTTCAGCCTTCGGCTTCACTGTCACGTCTGATGCACACAAAATGCTCCAAAGTCGCATTTTGGCGCTTGCATAACTCGCAAAATCGCATACAGAGCGATTTTACTCGCGGAATAGTGCCAGGCTGAACTGATACGATGATACATTCTGCGATGTGGAAAAATCTTGAAAAACAAAATATGCAATGCTACACTTATGTGTATAGCAGATAGAAAAATGAACCGTTTGACGGCGGCTTTGGCCGGATAGTCGAACCATTCAGAATGGAGGACAAAATGAGCAAAGTTACATTTGACTATTCAAAGGCGGCACCTTTTATCGGTGACAATGAAGTAGAGTCCATGAAGAAGCTGGCGCTGGATGCGAAAGAGGTACTTGTGAGCAAGACGGGAGCAGGCAATGATTTCCTGGGGTGGATCGATCTGCCGGTTGACTATGATAAGGAAGAATTTGCCAGAATCAAACAGGCGGCAGCCAGAATCCAGAGTGATTCCGAAGTGCTCGTTGTAATCGGTATCGGCGGTTCTTATCTGGGTGCAAGGGCTGCGATCGAGTTCTTACGTCACAGTTTTTATAATGTAGTGGACAAATCTGTCAGAAAAACACCGGAAATCTATTTTGTTGGAAATTCTATCAGTTCTACCTATATCAAACATCTGATTGATGTGATCGGGGACAGGGATTTCTCCATTAATATGATCTCCAAGTCCGGCACAACTACGGAGCCGGCTATTGCATTCCGTGTATTTAAAGAGATGGCCGAGAAGAAATACGGCAAAGAAGGCGCAGCAAAGAGAATTTATGCCACCACCGACAAGGCAAGAGGCTCTTTGAAGAATCTTGCAAACGAAGAAGGCTATGAAAGCTTTGTTGTTCCCGACGACGTAGGCGGACGATTCTCCGTATTGACAGCGGTAGGTCTTCTGCCCATCGCAGTGTCCGGCGCAGATATTGATAAATTGATGGAAGGCGCGGCAGAAGGAAGAAAGATGGCGCTTAACGCTCCTTTTGAGGAGAATGACGCAGTGAAGTATGCGGCGCTTCGTAATATCTTATTGAGAAAAGGAAAAGCGATCGAGATCCTTGCCAACTATGAACCCAGCGTACACTATGTGTCCGAGTGGTGGAAACAGCTTTACGGCGAGTCTGAAGGCAAAGACCAGAAGGGTATCTTCCCGGCAAGCGTTGATCTTACAACGGATTTACATTCCATGGGACAGTTTATTCAGGACGGTTCCAGAAACATGTTTGAGACTGTGATCAATATTGAGACAAGCAGAGAAGAGATCATCATCGGTGAAGAGCCGGTAGATCTGGACGGCTTGAATTATCTGGCGGGCAAAAACGTGGATTTTGTCAATAAGAGCGCTATGAATGGAACAATTCTGGCACATACGGACGGACAGGTTCCGAACTTTATGATCACGATTCCCGAAGTAAATGAGTTCTATCTGGGCGAATTGTTCTATTTCTTTGAGTTTGCCTGCGGTGTCAGCGGATATCTCCTTGGCGTGAATCCGTTTAACCAGCCGGGCGTTGAGAGCTATAAGAAAAATATGTTTGCACTTCTCGGCAAGCCGGGTTATGAGGCACAGAGAGAAGAACTGCTGAAGAGACTGTAGGATTTTGTAATAGTATATAAGAGGAAAGACATATATCGCACGTTAAGATTTTAAAATCTATGGCGTGGATATATGTCTTTTTCTTTTGCCGGTTTTCTTTTTAAAAAGGTATTGACTTTTGAGTTAGTTAATGCTAACCTAAGTTTGAAAGATAGTTAGTTATTGCTAACTACATGTCGACATACATACAATTCAAATATGAAAAAGGAGTAATATATTATGCCATTGACGTTATTAAAAGAAGGAGAACCCGCGTCTGTCAGGAAGGTGGGTGGAAAAGAGGATATCAGGCAGTTTCTCGCGAAGCTGGGATTTGTGACAGGAGCATCCGTAACGGTGGTCTCTGCAACAGAGGGTAATCTGATCGTTAATGTTAAGGATTCCAGAATTGCCATCGGTAAAGACATGGCGTGCCGGATCATTGTCTGAGCAGGAATAAAGGGAGGAAAAATGCATGAAAACATTGAAAGAGGTTTCCTGTGGTGAGACCGTAACGGTAGAGAAGCTATGGGGAGAAGGTCCGGTGAAGCGCCGGATCATGGATATGGGAATTACCAAAGGAGTTTCGGTATATGTCCGTAAAGTAGCGCCACTGGGTGATCCGGTGGAAGTTACCGTGCGCGGGTATGAATTATCGCTTCGCAAAGCGGATGCGGCCATGATCCAGGTCAGTGCGGAGTAACTGAAAGAAAGAGGAGAAATTTTTCACACATAAATATGTGCCTGCGGCCGGGATTCGCAGGTTACGGAAAGGTATGGTTATGAGAATGACGGTAAAAATTGCACTTGCGGGTAACCCTAACTGTGGAAAGACAACACTTTTTAATGGACTGACCGGTTCCAATCAGTTTGTCGGAAACTGGCCGGGCGTTACAGTGGAGAAGAAAGAAGGAAAATTAAGGGGAAATCATGATGTGACTGTTGTAGATCTGCCGGGAATCTACTCCCTGTCTCCCTATACACTGGAAGAGGTAGTGGCAAGGAATTTTCTGATCAATGAAAGCCCGGATGCGATTATTAATATTGTGGACGGAACGAATATCGAGCGTAATCTGTATCTGTCCACACAGTTGATCGAACTTGGGATTCCGGTCATAATAGCTGTCAACATGATGGATCTTGTCAATAAAAACGGGGATAAGATATCAATGGAGAAACTGAGTGCGGCGCTGGGCTGTGAGGTAGTGGAGATTTCTGCACTGAAGGGCACGGGCATACAGCAGGCGGCTGACAGGGCGGTGGCTGCCGCCGGCAAAAAGGTACGGCCTGTAGTACATAAATTTGACACGGAAGTGGAAAAAGCCATAACGTCCGTGTCTGCAATGTTAAAAGATGTGCCGGAAGAACAGAAGAGATTTTTTGCCGTGAAATTATTAGAACAGGATTCCAGGATCAGGGAGCATATGAGCAGTCTGCCGGATGTAAGCCGGGAGATCGGGCATCTGGAAGAAATATTTGAGGATGACACGGAAAGTATTATCACAAACGAAAGATATGTCTATATTGCTTCCATAATAAAAGACTGTGTGGTCAAAAATAAAAAAAGGACGGTGACAACTTCTGACAGGATCGATAAAGTTGTGACAAACAGATGGCTGGCCCTTCCGATTTTTGCACTTGTCATGTTTCTGATATATTATGTGTCCGTAACCACAGTGGGCGGTTTTCTGACTGACTGGACGAATGATGTGCTGTTTGGAGAGATCATACCGCCTGCGGTGGAAAATCTGCTTGAAAGCATGGGATGTGCGGACTGGCTGCAAGGTCTGATTCTGGACGGTATCGTGGCCGGTGTGGGCGCAGTGCTGGGATTTGTGCCGCAGATGCTGGTGCTGTTTATCTTTCTGGCATTTCTGGAATCCTGTGGATATATGGCGCGGGTTGCATTTATCATGGACCGCATTTTCCGTAAATTCGGCCTGTCGGGGAAGTCTTTTATTCCCATTCTGATCGGTACGGGCTGCGGTGTTCCGGGTATTATGGCATCCCGTACCATTGAGAATGACAGGGACCGCAAAATGACTATCATGACCACCACCTTTATACCTTGTGGTGCAAAGCTGCCCATTATTGCGTTGATTGCGGGTGCATTTTTCAATCATTCCGGCGCGGTGGCGTGGGGCGCATGGATGATCGGTATTGCAGCCATCGTAAGCTCTGGCATTATCTTAAAGAAAACAAAGATGTTTGCAGGTGACCCGGCGCCTTTTGTGATGGAACTTCCTGCATATCATATGCCTGCCGCCGGGGCAGTCTTAAGGAGCATGTGGGAGCGGGGATGGTCTTTTATAAAAAAAGCGGGAACGATTATTTTGCTGTCCACCATCGTACTCTGGTTTTTCATGAGTTTCGGCTGGATAGAAGACAGTTTCAGCATGTTGGAGGCAGATCAGCTTGATTCCAGTATTCTGGCAAAGATCGGCGGTGCAGCGGCATGGATCTTTACACCTCTTGGATGGACACAGGCAGGTGAGGGCTGGAAAATGGCAGTTGCGGTGGTTACCGGGCTGATTGCCAAGGAGAACGTCGTGGCGACATTTGGTATGCTGTTTGGTTTTGCGGAAGTGGCAGAAGACGGCATAGAAGTATGGGGCAGTCTGGCGGCTGTGATGACCCCTGTGGCAGCATTTGGTTTTCTTGCATTTAATCTGTTGTGTGCTCCCTGTTTTGCAGCTATGGGAGCGATCAAAAGGGAAATGAATCATATCGGATGGTTCTGGTTTGCCATCGGTTATCAGACGCTGCTCGCCTATGTGACTGCGATGTGTATTTATCAGCTGGGAACTTTTTTTACAGGCGGTGGATTCGGAGTCGGAACCGTTGTGGCGGTTTTATTGGTAATAGGATTTTTGTACCTGTTGTTCAGACCGTATCAGGCAACGGATTCCCTGAATATGGATGGAGGCAGGCTTGCAAAAGCAGTGAAATAGGTTATACTGTTAATGCGGAAACATAAAGATCCGGTGGGGAACCGGAGACAGTGAGTTTGTTATGAAATTATTTTGAGTAGGCAGGAGCGGAAAATATGGGAACGATTATCGTATCAGCCATTGTGGCAGGCGCCGCAGTCCTTGCGGTCAGAAGTATCATCAAAGATAAAAAGGCGGGCAGATCCATACAGTGCGGCGGAGACTGCACGCGCTGCGGGGGCGGATGCCATTGAGTTTGTGAAACCCGCATGAAAAGCGGTCTGCAACTGTCGGTTGACAAATCTCCAAGTGCTCTTTCTGGTCATTTTTAAGGTTTTACTTTATGATCTGAATATGTCGGCAGCGGGTAATATTTTAACACATACAGGATTATCGCGAGATCTGTATCTGCGTGTTATCTGCCGTCGGTTTGAGCCATAGGCGCCAATTTAAAGATTATGGAAAGGAATGGTTAGATATGACACTTGGAGAAAAAATTTACAGAATGAGGTCAGAAAAGGGAATGTCTCAGGAAACTTTCGGAGAGATGCTGGGCGTGTCCAGACAGTCTGTGTCAAAATGGGAGACTGACCAGTCAGTGCCTGAACTGGATAAGATCGTGGCCATCAGTGAACTGTTTATGGTCAGCACGGATTATCTGCTCAAGGAGAGCGCTGAGAGGCAGGAAAAGCTTCGGAGTGGATCCGATGGCGGCACAGAAGAGAATTTCTCAGAGAGCAGGAATGAATATAATTCCCGTGTAATCATACAGAAATCCTTATTTCGCTATGAATATAAGAGTGAAAGAACATTTCTGGGGCTTCCCCTGGTACATGTGAACATAGGTTTAAGGCCGGTGCGTGCAAAAGGCGTAATTGCCATCGGCAATGTGGCACAGGGCATTATCGCCATCGGTATAGCGGGAGTAGGTGTGATCGCGCTGGCGCCGGTAGGGGTGGGGCTTCTTCTGGCCATCGGGGTTTGTGTTACAGGCGGTGTGGCGCTGGGTTCCCTTGCGGTGGGTGTGATCGCCGGAGGCGCGATAAGTGTGGGAGTCTTTACCGCGGGCGCTGTGGCGGTGGGCCAGTTCAGCTTCGGAGCGTTTGCGGTGGGCCAGCAGGTTGCCATAGGTGATGTGGCGCATGGAAATATAGCGCTTGGATTCAGTGAAGCGGTGGGCAGTATCTATGAAGAAGTTCAGGCGGCGGACGGCAGTTTTGACTATCAGGCGATGATTAATGCCATCGATGCAAATGTACCCGGCCGTTTCCGCATTTTTGCAGGCTGGATGAAGTGGATTGCGGGGATGATGGCCCGGTAGATGATATTGGGGAAATCATGAACATGTCAGCACACCAGAAGGAGAAGAGATGATCTATACAGTTACATTTAATCCGTCACTGGATTACATTGTCTCGGTAGAAGATTTTAAACCGGGTTTTACAAACCGGACGAGTTCGGAATTGATTCTTCCGGGGGGAAAAGGTCTTAACGTGTCGATGGTACTCGGCAATCTGGGAATCGCCAGTACGGCATTGGGATTTGTGGCAGGATTTACCGGAGAGGAAATTGTACGCCGGATTGAAGAGATGGGTGTGAGGTCGGATCTTATTCCTGTGGGCGGAGGCATTTCAAGAATTAATTTGAAACTGAAATCCATTGAAGGGACGGAGATCAACGGATGCGGTCCGCAGATTGGTGAAGAAAATGTAAAGAAACTTATGGACAGACTGGACTCTCTGGAACGGGGAGATGTACTGGTGCTGGCCGGAAGCATACCGGGCTCCATGCCGGATGATATGTACAGAAGGGTTATGCAGAGGCTTGAAGGAAAAGACGTGACAATTATCGTAGATGCAACCCGTGACCTGCTTGTCAATGTTTTGGAATATCATCCTTTTCTCGTAAAACCGAATCATCATGAGCTTGGGGAAATCTTTGGCGTAGAGCTTAAGACAAGAGAAGAGGTCGTTCCCTATGCGAAAAAGCTGCAGAGTATGGGTGCGGTCAATGTGCTGGTTTCCATGGCAGGTGAGGGCGCTGTGCTGGCGGCGGCGGATGGAAAAATTCATGCCGCACCTGCGCCGGAAGGAAGGCTGGTCAACGGTGTGGGAGCCGGAGATTCCATGGTTGCAGGATTTATCGCCGGATGGCTGGACCGGAAGGACTACCGGTATGCCTTTGCCATGGGGCTTGCAGCGGGAAGCGCCAGTGCATTTTCCGAATTACTGGCAACGCGGGAAGAAATCGAAGCGGTATATCGACAAAACGAAGAATATATGTGACGCTTTGGCATGAAAAAGAGGAGAACAACATAAATGATTGTTTCTGTTTAAGAGAAGTACAGGATGGAAACAAAAAAGACGGAGACATTCACATTCTGCCTCCGTCAAAATTTTTCAATAAATAAACGGTGCGATCTTCTCGCGGATCGTCTCATCTTCGGAATCATATCTGAGTCGAACCGGTCCTGTCAGATCCAATGCCATCACACCCAGTATGGATTTAGCATCGACAACTCTCTGGCCGGCACCCAGATCAAAGGTCGAATCAAATTTATCAATTATATCCACAAACTGTCTAATCTGATTAACATTATTAAACTTGACATTCACCTGCTGCATAAAATCATTTCCTCCTTAATCATCATTGACACTATGAAAAATATAATATTTCATAAATCAACTCCGGATAAACTGCAATTCCCCTATACGCAGGTTTCCCCAAAAAAAATTCTTTAATCAGTTTTTGTGAAAAAATTCTGGTCGCTGTATCTGTCGGCCTCCTTTCATCCTAAATTTAATAGGCGTTTGCGAAACGCCAGAACCCGCATGAATACGGGATTCTTTTTGTCAC